>DATFAB010000096.1:0-129233 GCA_035255025.1 Geomonas sp. | reverse complement strand
GGTAGTTCAAATAGCGTTGGCTCTCACCGCTTTTCGTCTTTGCCCGCAAGGTAGTCGGCCAGGATGCTGCGGCTGTGCTCGTCGTCGTGGCAGTAGATGCAAAGGTTTTCCCAGTTGCTGCCGTCGGGGGGATTGTAGTTGTGATTGCCGTCCTTGTGGTGCACCGTTAAAAGGTGCAGGTTGGACAGTTCGAATTCCCTGCCGCACTTGGCGCAGATCCAGCCGTGAATCTTCAGTGAGCGCTCCCGGTAGTTTTCCGGCCTGGTCTGCTCACCCCGTAGCTTCCGGATGATTTCATCTGCCTCTTCGGCACTTTTCGGTTTCACCGCCTTGGGACCGCGGGGACGAAATGATGGCGACATAGGCAAGAACTCCTTCAGGCTCCCGGTTCAGTATCGGGAATTGTTCATAGGAAAGCAAGTGCCCCTCTTGGCGGCGTGCTAGGTCGTCTTTTTTAACTCGAAGATGTTAGGCAACCAGCCATTCCAGGTGTCAACATCACGAGACCTTTGACCGGGGGATGGATGGGACATGGATGATTCTTCACTCTGAAGAGCAAATCCCCCCCGCCCCCCCTTCGCAAAGGGGGGAGGTTATGTGCTCCAGTCATTGATACGGGCCGATCTGCAGGCTCGCCTTGGCGACGAAGACCTCCCTGAGAAAGTTGATCAGGCCGATCACCAGCAGGAGCATGGCCAGGATGAACAGGATGGCGACCGGCTGCGACATGTCGTAGCGCAGGTATTCGCCCAAAAACAGCAGGGCTATCACGGTACAGACGAGGACAGCCGTCGAGGTGCACAGGAAAATCGCGCGGCCGATGAGGTCGGCACGGCGCGACAAGGTGGCCAGTGAATTGTGCAGTTTGGGCGTTGCCTCCACCGGGGCCGTCTCCAGCTTTGCCTCGTAGTGGCGTGCCCGGTCGATGATGCGCGCCAGCCGGTTGATCATCACGCCCAACATGGTGCCGACTGCGGTCAGCAGGAATACCGGCGCGACCGACAGCTGGATTACGTGCGCTAACGTCCCTACATTCTGAAAGTCTCTCAAACACTCTCTCCGCGTACAGTCATCTGTTCATTCTCTTGCTATCTGGTCTGCGCCGACACAGTGGCAGGTTCCTTCACCCTTGCTTCTTTCCAGTCAACCAGCGCCCTTACTCTGGCAAAGGCCCTCCACTAATCGCTTCGTCCCTTGCGCCTCACTGAAGTTGGGGCAAAATATCATAAATCTTTTTGACAGCAAAATTTTATCTGACAGCATTTGCGAGTACTCTGAAACAGACGCCTGCCCTGTATGCCTTCTCGAGAGAGTAAGTCCGGTGCGCGAGGTAGAAGTAGATGTGGTGACACTTGCAGTTGTCCGGCCGCCGACAGCGTTTATTCCCAGGAGAAACTCATTCGAGACGGCTCTGCAGGCCAAGGCGTCAGCGGTCCGCTAATGTACCGGAATTGAATGCTATTGGCTGCCCGGGGTATTCATCCCAAACGGCTGGCGACGGCTTTAATGATAGCGGCAGCGGCCGCCGGTGGCCGCAATGCCGCACAGTCCCTGCGCTTTTTTATGTGCGATGGGCACAAACCGTGCTATAATCACCCGGTTTTCATTAATCTGCCACCCCGTTTTGTGGGTATGCATATACAGAAGATTAAACGACCCCGCTTCGGGGTCGGGACTAAATGAGGAGCGAAGCGCGCCGGGATGTGATTCACTTCCGGCGCCACGCTGCCAAAACGAAAGGATATCGAATATTTATGGCTAGAAAGATGCTTATCAATGCGCTGCACGCCGAGGAGGCCCGGGTAGCGATCGTTGAGGATGGACGTCTGGTGGACCTGGACGTGGAGATCGCCGGCAGCGAACAGACCCGAGGCAACATCTACCGGGGGGTGGTGGTCCGGGTGGAGCCCGGGCTGCAGGCGGCCTTCGTGGACGTGGGGCTCAAGAAACTCGGCTTTCTGCAGATGGGGGAGATCCATCCCGAGAACTACAAGTGGCGCGACGACATCCCCGAGGAGCAGAGGCACCGGCGCCCCCGCATCCAGGAGATACTGCGCAGGGGCCAGGAGTTGCTGGTGCAGGTCGAGAAAGGCGAGCGCGACAACAAGGGTTCGGCGCTGACCTCCTACATCTCGCTGCCGGGCCGCTACATGGTGCTGATGCCGGGGAGCGACTCGGCCGGTATCTCCAGAAAAGTGGAAAGCGAGTCCGAGCGCAAGAAACTCAAAGAGATCATCTCTGAGATGAACATCCCCAACGGGTACGGCTACATCATCAGGACCGAGGCGATGGGCAGGACCCGCGACGAACTGCAGAAGGACCTCGATTCGCTGATCTCACTCTACGAAGGGGTCAAGGCGCAGGGGACCGCCGGCAAGGGGGCGGGACTCATCTACCAGGAATCGGCCCTTATCATCAGGACCATCCGCGACTATTTCTCAGCCGACATCGACGAGGTGCTGGTCGACAGCAAGGACGTCTTCAAGGACGTGCGCGAAGCGCTCAAGGAGATCGACCCCCAGTTCGAGAAACTGGTCAAGATGCACCAGGAGAAGCGCCCGATCTTCTCCCGCTACCAGCTGGAGGAGCAGATCGACCTGATCTACGAGAAGAAGGTTCCCCTCAAATCCGGCGGCTCCATCTTCATCGAACCCACCGAGGCCCTGGTCTCCATCGATGTCAACTCCGGCAAATCGACGGGCGAGAAGGGGGTGGAGGACACCGCCTTCAAGACCAACCTCGAGGCAGCCGAGGAGGCCGCCAGGCAGCTGAGGCTGCGCGACCTGGGTGGCCTCATCGTGATCGACTTCATCGACATGCGGGAGCGCAAGCACAACATCGAGGTGGAGAAAGCACTCAAGAGCGCCCTCAAGGCGGACAAGGCGCGGGTGAACGTCTCCCGCATCTCCGAATTCGGACTTCTGGAGATGTCCCGGCAGCGCATCCGCCAGACGCTGCACCAGGCGAGCACCCTCGAATGCCCCCACTGCGACGGGCGCGGCAAAGTCAAGTCGGTGGAGGCGATGGCCCTCTCCTTCCTGCGCAAGGTGCACGCCGCCGCTGCCAAGGGGACAGTCGCCGAGGTGCTGGGAAGCCTGCCCCTGGAGGTCGCCTACTACCTGCTGAACCGGAAGAGACAGGAGCTGAGCAGGATCGAGAGCGACTACGATATCGAGGTGACGGTGAAAGGGAAGCCGTCCTACCTCCTGAACCAGATGGAACTGGAACTGGTCAAGCGCGAGAAGCTGCACCCGGAGGAGATCCCCCAGGAGAAAGGCGCCGCCCGGCCGTCCAAGGAGGAGGGGGCCCCCCAGGAGGCCGCTGCCGCCGAAGGGCGCAAGAAGAGGAAGAAGAAAGGAAAGGGGCACGCCGAAGAGGCTGCCGCCGCTGCGGAAGCAGTTCACGAGACGGCACCGGCACCGGAAGCAGCCCCGGCCGCGCCCGAGGCCCTCGTGCAGGAGCAGGCCATGGCCAGCGCCGAGCCGTTCACGGCGGAGACGGTGCCGGTTGCCCTGGTGGTGGAGCCGGGGGGCGCCGAACGGGTGGTGCTCGCCGAGGGAGAGCACGAAGAGCAGAAGAAGAAACGCCGGCGCAAGAGGCGGCGGGGCAAGGGGGGCGCTGCCGAGGCGGCTGCCGCCCATCCGGCGGAGGTAGCCATCGACCTGCCGGCCGCAGCCTCCGGACTGCTCCCCCCGGAAGCCGCTCAAGAGGCGGCACCGGAGGCAGGCATGGCCGCTGCGGAGCAGGCCGGCGAGCAGCCTGGCGAGGAAGTGAAGAAGAAGCGCCGGCGCAAGAGACGGCGCGGCAAGGGGCATGAGGCAGCGGCCCAGGAAGGGGCTGCCGGCACCGTTGAGCAGCCGGGCGCGCTGGTTCAGGAAGCGGTTCCCGCCGCGGCTGCCGCCATGCCGGAGCAAGCCACCGTGGTAACCGAAGCCCCCCAGGCGGCGACCGTCGAGGCGGTGCCGGTTACCGGGGAGGCAGAACCGGCGCCCGCTGCCGGCAAAACGGCCAAGAGCCGGCGGCCCGCGCGCAAAAAGGAGGCGGCCGAACCGGCCGTCGCCGAGGTCGAGCAGTTGGCAGCCGCGGCACCCGCAAAGATCGTGGAAGCGGTGGAAGCTCCCCGCCCCAAACGTGGCAGAGGGAAGAAACCGGCCGCGGAGGGTGCGGCAGTCGGCACGGCCGGCGCGGACCAGACCATCGAGGCCGGCAGGGCGTTCCCCGTCGCCGAAGCGGTGGAAGTAACCGCCGTGAGTGAACCGGTACCGCTCGCCGGCGAGACAACCGCGGGCAAGGCTCGCCGCAAGGCGCCCGCCAAAGCCGCCCCCGCCACAGCCGCCCCCGCCACAGCCGCCACAGCCGCTCCCGCCAAAGCCGCTACCCCGGCAAAGGCAGCCAGGGGGGCCAAGGCCAAGGCGGCTCCCGCCACAGCCGCCGAGGTAGCGCCGGCAGCCGAGGCTCCGGCCCAGGTCAAGCAGGGACCGGTGGCCGGTGAGCCCGCGGCTGCCACGGCAGAAACCGCGCCGGTCGAGGCGAAGGCAAAGCCCAAGCGCCAGCCAAGGAGCAAGGCCAAGCCGGCGGCAGAACAGGCAACGGCGCCGCAAGGCGGAAACGAGCAGGCCCCGGCGGCGGCCGCAGAGGCACCGGCGCAGCCTGCCCCGGAGGCCCCCAAGAAGAAACGCGCTCCGCGTAAGAAAAAAGAAGAGACGGGGCCGTAATGAGACAACCTGGGCACCTGAAATCATCGATCATGGCGCTTCTTACTGTCGTCTGCTGCGCCGGGGGAGCCTCCGCCGCCTCTTTGGACCAGGTGACCCCCTTCCTTACCGTCCAGCACTTCAGCTGGGAGGAGTACTACGGCGGCAAACGGCTCCTCGACGAGGACGGCCCGCTGTACTCCGGAGGCGTCAAGGTGGGGGTAATCACCGATTTCGCCATGACCATCGCCGCCAAGGGAGAGCTTTTCGGCGGCATCGTGAACTACGACGGCCAGACCCAGGCGCCGAACGCGGTCCCGGTAACCACCGACGTTGCCTACCTCGGCACCAGGGGCGAGGCTGACCTGGGCTACCGGTTGCCCCCACGCTTTCTCAACCTGGAGCCGTTCGCAGGCCTCGGTTACCGCTGGTGGACCAGGACCCTGCAGGATTCCACTACCTCCACCGGTCTGCGCGTCTCCGGCTACACCGAAACCTGGGACACCTTCTACTGCCGGCTGGGCGCCCGGGGTAACTACCAGGCGAGCTCCGACTGGTCGCTCTTCGCCGAGGGGGGCGCCAAGTATCCCTTCTACACCGGCAACAGCGTCGACTTTTCCGGAATCGGCACCACGACCTTCCATCCCGGCGCCCAGTGGAGCGGTTTTGGAGAGGCCGGCGTCCGCTACCGTCACCTGAAGGTCGCCTTCACCTACGAAGGCTTCCGCTGGTCGCAGTCGCCCGTCAAGGCGGTCGGCTCCCAGGCCTACTTCCAACCCGAATCCACCTCCAATGTAATGGGGCTGAACCTGGGATGGAACTTCAAATAGCAGAACGGGACGCCAGCAGCACGATGGCCCTCTAACCTCGTTATCTACAAAACCACTTTTCTCCAGTCAGGAGAGGTTACGGAGTCCGGCATGGTTGATGAAATCGCGGGCGAGCAGGTTCTGCTGAGGATCTTCATCGGTGAGAGCGACAAGTTCCAGCACATCCCCCTCTACGAAGCGCTGGTCGAGATGTTCCGCAAGGAAGGCCTGGCAGGCGCCACCGTCCTGCGCGGCATCGCCGGCTTCGGGCCGCACAGCATGTACCACAGCGACCGGCTCCTGCGGCTTTCTTCGGACCTGCCGGTGGTGGTCGAGATGGTCGACGACCGCGAGCGGATCGAGGCGGTGCTCCCCAGGGTCAGGGAGATGATCGACGGCGGGATGATCACCATGGAAAAAGTCTTCGTCTGGCGCTACGCACGCAAGCACGAGGCTTGAAAGGCACCGCTCCTCTGCTACACTACCCAGATGTTCATGAATGAGAAAAATTCATGAGAGGAGCAGACGATGGGCATGGCAGATAATCTAAGTCCTCTCTGGATCGAGAATCAGTACCGGATCTGGAAGAGTAATCCTCATGAGCTTTCCGACGAGTGGCGCGCCTTCTTCACCGGCTTCGAGCTGGCGGGCGCCCCAAGCGCGGCCGGTGTCCCCCTCTCTACCGAGGAGGCGCTCAAGCACTCGGCGGTCCAGTCCCTCATCTACCGCTACCGCGACATCGGCCACCTGCTGGCCTGCACCGACCCCCTGTCGCCCTGTCTCCTGGAGCATCCGCTCCTCGCGCTGCCGGCCTTCGGCCTGGACAGCTCCGATCTCGACAAGACCTTCCACACCCGCCGGTTCATGAAGCAGACCGCCACCCTGAAGGAGATCGTGCAGGTGCTGAGGAGCACCTACTGCGGCTCGACCGGGGTGGAGTTCATGCACATCCAGGACCCCGACGAGCGCCAGTGGCTGATCGACCGGATGGAGCCGACCAGCAACCGGGGAGACTTCAGCAGGGAGCAGCGGCTGGCCATCCTCAGGAAGCTCAAGGAGGCGGCCCTTTTCGAGCGCGCCCTGCAGAAGAAGTTCCCCGGCCAGACCCGCTTCTCGCTGGAAGGGGGCGACGTGCTGATCCCGCTTCTGGACGCCGCGCTCGGCGAGGCCGCCTCGCTGGGGGTCACCGACGTCGTGTTCGGCATGCCGCACCGCGGGCGCCTGAACGTGCTGGTCAACATCTTCGGGATGCCCTACGAGAGCATGTTTGCGGAGTTCGCGGACAACGCCGAGTACGGGGTGGTCGGCGAAGGGGATGTCAAGTACCACAAGGGGTACTCGGCCGACCTGCAGCTTGCGGACAACCGGTCGCTGCACCTCACGCTCACCGCCAACCCCAGCCACCTGGAGGCGATCGACCCGGTGGTGGAAGGGAAATGCCGCGCGCGCCAGGACCGGCTGGGCGAGGGAAGCGAGCAGCGGGTGCTCCCCCTGCTGATCCACGGCGACGCCGCCTTCTCGGGACAGGGGATCGTGCCGGAGACCCTCAACCTGTCGCAGCTGGCAGGCTACCGCACGGGGGGCACGCTGCACATCGTGCTCAACAACCAGATCGGCTTCACCACCCTCCCCTCCGACGCCCGCTCCACCCACTACGCCACCGACGTCGCCAAGATGGTCAAGGCGCCCATCTTCCACGTGTACGGGGACGACCCGGAGGCGGTGGTGCACGCGGTCCAGCTGGCCCTGAGCTACCGCCACCAGTACCAGAAGGACGTGGTGGTGGAGGTCATCTGCTACCGCAGGTTCGGCCACAACGAGGGGGATGAACCGTACTTCACCCAGCCGCTCATGTACGAGGCCATCAAGCTCCGCCCCCAGCTGCATAGCATTTACGAGATGGAACTGCTAAGCCAGGGGTTCGAAGAGGACGAGCTGAAGCAGATCGAGGCGGAGGTTGCCGGGCAGATCAACCAGCTAAGCGCCGGCAACGCCCCTGCCGCCGAGTCCGCCTTCCTCGCCCGCTGGAGCGGCATGAAGCCGGGGGTTCCCAGGGCACCGGTGCCGACCGCGGTGGCGAGTGAAACCCTGCTGGGGCTCTCGGAAAAGCTCGCCCTCATCCCGGAAGGGTTCCATCCCCACCCGAAAGTAGCAGCGCTCCTGCAGAGACGGCGCGAGGCGCTTTTGAAAGGGGGCCCGCTGGACTGGGGGAACGTGGAGACGCTCGCCTACGCCACCCTGCTGAACGAGGGGACCCCGGTGCGCATCTCCGGCCAGGACGTCCGGCGCGGCACCTTCAGCCACCGTCACGCAGCCCTCTTCGACCAGCAAGACGGCTCCCCCTACTATCCGCTGGCAGGCCTAGCCGGGGAAAAGGCGGCCTTCCACGCCTTCGACAGCATGCTGGCCGAGTTCTCCGTGCTCGGCTTCGAGTACGGCTACTCGATCGAGGCGCCCGAGGCGCTCACCATCTGGGAGGCGCAGTACGGCGACTTCGCCAACGGCGGCCAGGTGATCATCGACCAGTTCATCGCCAGCGGCGAGGCGAAATGGGAGCGCTCCAGCGGACTGGTGCTGATGCTGCCGCACGGCTACGAGGGACAGGGTGCCGAGCATTCCAGCGCCCGCATCGAGCGTTTCCTCACCCTGGCCGCCAGCGGGAACCTGCAGATCGTCTTCCCGAGCACACCCGCCCAGCTGTTCCACGTCCTCAGGCGCCAGATGCTGCAGAACTTCCGCAAGCCCCTGGTGCTGTTCACGCCCAAGAGCCTGCTCCGTCACCCGAGGTGCGTGAGCCAACTGGAGGAGCTCAGCTCGGGGCAGTTCCAGGAGGTGATCGCCGAACCCGCCCAGCAGGGGAGCGTCAAGCAGGTACTGATCTGCTCCGGCAAGATCTACTATGACCTCACGGACCGCATCGAAAAGGAGCAGGTGACCGGCACCGCACTGGTAAGGGTCGAGCAGCTCTATCCGCTGGCGGCCGACCTTTTGCGGAACGAACTGCGCAGGTACCCGAGCGGGACCCGTTTCTGCTGGGTGCAGGAGGAACCGCAGAACATGGGGGCCTGGCCCTTCATCAGGCCGCAGCTCACCGAGATACTGGGGGCGCTCCCCCGCTACGTCGGCCGGCCCGACGCCGCGGCTCCCGCCTCCGGCTCACACCGGCTGGACCGCGTGGAACAGGAGCGCATCGTCAGCGAGGCGCTCAGCCACTAGGGTAGTGTCACGCAGCTCCCAGGCCGACTCTGCTCAATCCATTTACCAATCAGATGTAGTAGCCACTCCCCGGAGGGGAGGTCCCGGGAAGGGGAACTGCCTGGCATCGCCGGCAGAGCCCCATCCCGCCTCTCCTGTTCAGGGAGAGCAGTTTCCGGCCAGACTGTCTCCGGATCTGGCCAACTTACCTCAGATAGCAGGGGGCGTTATGGACATCAAGGTGCCATCGGTCGGTGAGTCCGTCTACGAGGCGCTGATCGCCAGGTGGTTGAAGAAGAGCGGCGACCACGTGGAAAAAGACGAAGCGCTCTGCGAGATCGAGACGGACAAGGTTACCCTCGAGGTGACCGCGGAGGAGTCGGGGATCCTTAACATCCTGGTCCCCGAGGTGGAAACCGTGAAGATCGGCGCGGTGATCGGTACCATCGAGAAGGAGGGTGCCGAGGCCAGCGCGGCAGCCGGGCAGCCGGCAGCGGCCTCGCCGGCGCCGAAGCCGGAGGCGCCACCCAAGCCCCCGCAGCCGCCGGTGCGGGAACCCGAACCCGGGACGCCCCCCGTGCGCGAGCCGCAGCCGCAGGCCCCGCCTGTCCAGGAGCCGCCGGAGCGCCCCGCCGGACAGGGAGCGCCTCCCATCTCTCCCTCCGGGCGCAAGCTGGCACGGGAGATAGGGGTGGACACCCGCGAGGTGAAAGGGACCGGCCGCGGCGGCAGGATCACCATAGAGGACCTGAGGAAAGGACAGGAACCGGGAGCCCCAGCGGAAGCTGCAGCGCCTGCCGCGGGGGAAGCGCCTCCCGAGACGGCAGCCGGCCAGGCTCCGGCAGCGCCCGTGCAGGGGAGCGCCCGCGCGGCGGCGCGCGAGCCGTCGGCGGAACCGCCGCGGGAAGCGATACCGCCAAGGGGGACAGCAACTCCAACCGCGGCCGCACCCGCAGCTCCCGCCAGCCGCCCGGAGGAGGGTGAGCGGGTCACCCGCAAGCCGATGACCCCCATCCGCAAGCGGATCGCCGAGCGACTGGTGGCGGCCCGGCAGCAGACCGCCATGCTGACCACCTTCAACGAGGCCGACATGTCCCAGGTCATGCAGCTGCGTAAAAAACACGGCGAGTTTTTCCAGAAGCGTCACAACGTGAAACTCGGACTGATGTCCCTGTTCGTGCGCGCCTGCTGCAAAGCGCTCAAGGAGTACCCGGAGATCAACGCGAGCATCGAAGGCGACGATCTCGTCTACCACAACTATTGCGACGTCGGCATAGCCGTGGGGAGCGAGAAAGGGCTGGTGGTGCCGGTGCTGCGCGACGCCGAAACGCTGACGCTCGCCCAGATCGAGCAGCGCATCGTGGAGTTCGGCGAGAAGATCCGCAGCAACAAGCTGGCCATCGCCGACCTGGAAGGGGGTACCTTCACCATCTCCAACGGCGGCGTCTACGGCTCGCTCCTCTCCACCCCCATCCTGAACCCGCCGCAGAGCGGGGTGCTCGGCATGCACTCCATCCAGGACCGCGCAGTGGTCATAGACGGCCAGATCGTGGTGCGCCCCATGATGTACCTGGCGCTCTCCTACGATCACCGGGTGGTGGACGGCAAGGGGGCGGTGGGATTCCTGAAACTGGTCAAGCAGTTCATCGAGGAACCGGAGGAGATGTTCCTGGAGAGTTGAAACGAGGGACAGGGTGAGGATGGGTTTCCCAATTAAGAACAAAGCGGAGGAATCGCATGTCTGAAGAGATCTTCGACCTGATCGTGATAGGAGCCGGCCCCGGCGGCTACGTGGCAGCCATCAGGGCGGCACAGCTCGGCATGAAGGTCGCCCTCGTGGAAAAGCGGGAAGCGATGGGAGGCGTCTGCCTCAACGAGGGGTGCATACCCAGCAAGGCGCTGCTCGACACCAGCGAACTGTTCCACCTCGCCCGCGACCGTTTCGGGGTGCATGGCATTGAGGTGCAGCCTCCCGCCATCAACGTGGCGAAGATGATGGCGAGAAAGGACGACGTGGTGAAGAAACTCACCGACGGCGTCGCCTTCCTGTTAAAGAAGAACAAGGTGCAGACCTTCCTCGGGGAGGCGAAGCTCACGGGGGCCAACCAGGAAGGGGGGCACCGGGTGGAAGTCTCCGGCCCCGCGGCCACCACGATTGTAGGGAACAAGGTGCTCCTTGCCAGCGGCAGCGAGGCGGTGGAGCTTCCCGCCCTTCCCTTCGACCGGGAAAGCGTGGTCAGCGCGCGGGAGGCCCTCTGCTTTCCGGAGGTGCCGGGACATCTCTTAGTGGTCGGCGGGGGTTACATAGGCCTAGAACTCGGCTCGGTCTGGCTCAGGCTGGGCGCCCAGGTGACAGTGGTGGAAATGCTGCCGCGACTGGTGGCGGGCAGCGACGGGCAGGTGGCCGACGGCCTGATGCGGGCGCTCAAGAAGCAGGGGATGCGCTTTTTGATGGAGGCCAAGGTCGCCGGGGTCGAGAAGCGGGACGGCAAGCTGGTGGCGAAGGTGGAGGCCCAGGGCGCCGTCCAGGAAATCGAGTGCGACAAGGTGCTGGTGGCGGTCGGCCGCCGGCCTCTCACGGCCGGGCTCGGGCTGGAACAGATCGGTGTCCGGCTGGACAGGGGGCGCGTGGTGGTGGATGCCGACTACCAGACCAGCGTCCCCGGCATCTACGCGATCGGCGACCTGATCGCCGGTCCCATGCTGGCCCACAAGGCATCCGAAGAGGGGGTGGTCTGCGTCGAGCGGATGAAAGGGGAGCCCAGCGAGGCCGATTACGCCTGCATCCCCGGCATCTGCTACACCTGGCCGGAGGCTGCCTCGGTCGGCAAGACGGAAGAGGCGCTCAAGGAGCAGGGGATCTCCTTCAAGAGCGGCAAGTTCAACTTCATGGGGAACGGCCGGGCCAAGTGCATGGACGAGACGGAAGGCTTCGTGAAGATACTGGCCGAAAGCGAAGGGGGGAGGGTGCTGGGGGTCCATATCCTCGGTCCGCGCGCCTCCGACCTGATCGCCGAGGCGGTCACCGTGATGAGTTTCGGCGGCAGCGCCGAGGACATCGCGCTCACCATCCACGCCCACCCGACCCTCGCGGAAGCGGTGCGGGAAGCGGCGCTGGACGTGGACAAGAGGGCCATACACGCCTGAGTGCGCTGCCGGGCTGGCGCCCTTTCCGCCTGGCCCGGCTGCGACAAAGGCAATCCCCCCTGTCCCCCCTTTATCAAGGGGGGGACCTGCTTGTCGCCCGGTTTTATGGTTCGCCAGGACTCGTGCCAATTCGTCATTTCCGGAGAAGGTCTGCCCGCCGTCCCCTCCCCTTCAAGGGGAGGGCCTGGGTGAGGATGGGTTCTTGGGAGTACCTGATTCATGATCATCCACGACCTCGGCATAACCGGCTACCAGGAGGCCCTCCAACTCCAGGAACGGCTGGTCTCGGAGGTGCAGGGGGGGGCAGAGGAGAGCTTGCTTCTTCTCGAGCACCGGCCGGTCTACACCATCGGCGCCGGCGGAAACCTCGCCAACCTCCTCGATCCCTCGGTCGAGGTGCGGCGCGTGAACCGGGGCGGGGACATCACCTACCACGGCCCCGGCCAGCTGGTCGGCTACCCGATCCTCGACCTGGGAGGGCGGGGACGGGACCTGCACCGCTACCTCCGCCTCCTGGAGGAGCTGCTGGTGGAGGTAAGCGGCGACCTGCAGGTGGCCGGCTTCACCGAGCCCGGCCGCACCGGCGTCTGGACCGCGCGCGGCAAGCTCGCCTCCATCGGCGTCGGCGTCAGGCGCTGGGTCACCATGCACGGTTTTTGCCTCAACGTCGCCCCCGACACCTCCGGCTTCCAGCGCATAAACCCGTGCGGCATGGCCGGCTGCCGGATCACCTCGCTCGCCCTGGAGCGCGGCCAACGACCGGCCATGGCGGAGGTGAAGGAGCTGGTTGCCAGGCGCTTCCCCCCCCTTCTCGAACGGCGCCTCCCCCGCCTCCCTTCTCGCTAGAGGCAGCGAGAGAGCCTCCAGCCGGGGCGGCACCCGGACCGGCGAAAAAAGTTCAGCAGGCTATACTTTCGTACGGATGCATGGCGCTCCAATGCCCCTTTTACCAAGGAGGATCCCATGTCGGACACCGATTGCAAAGTTCCTGTCGAGCGACTCAGATGGGTCTGCGACCCCGCCGCCTTTTCCTTCACCACCACCGAAGACATCGCCGACCTGACCGGCAGCATCGGCCAGGAGCGCGCCCTGGCCTCCATAGACTTCGGCCTCGGCATGTCCAACCACGGCTTCAACATCTACCTGGCGGGCGAGCCCGGTACCGGCCGCAGCACCACGATCTGCAACCTCCTAAAGAAAAGGGTGCCGGAAAGCCCACCTCCTTCCGACTGGTGCTACGTCAACAACTTCTGCAACCCGGACGCCCCCATCGCCCTCTCCCTGCCCGCCGGCAAGGGAACCGAGCTGGCCGCCGACATGAGGGAGCTGCTCGACTACGTGCGGGCCAACATCCCCACCGCGCTGGAGAGCAAGGACTACGAGACCGACCGGGTCCGCATCATCGAGGAATACCAGGAGAAAAACGGCGAGATCTTCTCCGACCTGGAGCAGGAGGCCTCCGACAACGGCTTCGCCCTGCAGCGCACGGTGTCCGGGCTGGTGATCGTCCCCCAGAAGGAGGGGCGCAACTACACCCAGGACGAGTACGAGGCGCTGGAGCCGGATGAGCGGGAGCGGATGGACGGCATGGGAAGGGTGCTGACCGAGAAGCTCAACGACGCCCTGCGCCAGGTACGGGAGAACGAGAAGTCGCTGCGGGACGACTTGGCCAAGCTGGACCGCGAGCTGGGGCTCTCCGCCATCGGGCATCACCTGGATCCACTCAAGGAGAAGTACGCAGGCTTCCAGAAAGTCCTCCACTACCTGGAGTGCGTGCAGGAGGACCTGCTGCTGAACCTGGAGGACTTCAAGCCGCAGGCCCCGCCGCCACAGATCCCGGGCCTTAGGCTCCCCAGGCAGGAGCCGACCTTCGAGCGCTACGAGGTGAACGTGCTCGTGGAAAACGATCCGGAAAGTGGCGCCCCCATGGTCTTCGAGACCAATCCCACCTACAACAACCTGTTCGGCCGCATCGAGAACGTCATGCAGATGGGGGGGATGGCCTCCACCAACTTTACTCTCATCAAGCCGGGAGCCCTGCACCGGGCCAACGGCGGCTACCTGATCCTGGACGCACGCGAAGTGCTGATCAACCCCTTCGCCTGGGAATCCCTCAAACGCTGCATCAGGAACTCCGAGATCAAGATCGAGGACGTGCTGGAGCAGTACCGGTTCATGACCGTGGTTTCCCTCAAGCCGGAACCGATCCCCCTGCACGCCAAGATCATCATGATCGGTTCGCTCTGGATCTACTACCTTTTGTTCTACATGGACCCGGACTACCGGAAGTTCTTCAAGGTGAAGGCCGAGTTCGACAGCAGGGTCACCCGGACTCCGGAAGTGATGCAGGACTACGCGCTGTTCGTGGCCACCCACTGCAAGCGGGAAGGGCTGCTCCCCTTCAACGCCAGCGGCGTGGCGGCCCTGCTGGAGCACGCCGCCCGCCAGGTGGAGGACCAGGAGCGGATAAGTGCGCAGTTCATGGAACTCTCCGACATGATCAGGGAGGCGAGCTACTGGGCCGAGCTGGGCGGCAGCCAGGTGGTGGACCGCAAGTGGGTGCACAAGGCGATCGAGCAGAAGGTGTACCGCTCCAACCGGATCGAGGAGAGGATCCAGGAGTACATCGAGGAGGGAACCATCCTGTGCGACACCGAGGGGGGCGTGGTGGGACAGATCAACGGACTTTCGGTGATCACCCTCGGCGACTACACCTTCGGCCGGCCCTCCCGCGTCACCACCCGGGTCTCGCTGGGGCGGGCCGGCATGGTCAACATCGAGCGGGAGGTCAAGCTCTCCGGCCCGATCCACGACAAGGGGGTGCTGATCCTGACCGGCTACCTGCGCGGCAAGTTCGCCCAGGACAGGCCCCTCTCCTTCTCCGCCTCCATCTGCTTCGAGCAGTCCTACGAGGGGGTGGAAGGGGACAGCGCCTCCTCCACCGAGCTCTACAGCCTGCTCTCCGCCTTCTCCGGTCTTCCCATCCGGCAGGGAATCGCGGTGACCGGCAGCGTCAACCAGCTCGGACAGGTGCAGCCGATCGGCGGGGTCAACCACAAGATCGAAGGGTTCTACGCCGTCTGCAAGGCAAAGGGGCTCACCGGCGAGCAGGGGGTGGTCATCCCGAAGCTCAACGAACGCAACCTCATGCTGAACGACGAGGTGGTGGAGGCGGTCCGGGACGGCAAGTTCCACATCTGGAGCGTTGCCGACATCGACCAGGGGATTGAGATCCTGACCGGTGTGACGGCGGGCAAGGCGGGTGCCGACGGCAGCTACCCGGAGGGTAGCGTCAACTTTCTGGTTGACCAGAAGCTGAAAGCCATGGTGGAGAACATGCGCCGGTTTGCCATTGCCGAAAAGGAGAGCGGCAAGGGGGAGGTGGCGAAAACGGATTGAGATTGCGGGATAAATACGGTATATCTTTGGCGAAGCGGTGGACTACCCCATCCTCACCCCGACCCTCCCCTTGAAGGGGAGGGAGAGATCACGGCAGCGCGCACGACAGTTGAACACCGCAGTTCAGCATCTAGCCAGGACACTACGTCACCCTCTCCAGCTTTTGAGCCCCCCGACCTGGGCCCCCTCCCCTTCAAGGGGAGGGACAGGGTGAGGATGGGTCCATGGGGGGACGTGGTAGCTGAAGAGCAGCATTATAGAAAAGCCAGTGTTACGAGGGGACCCCTTGCCCAGACCCTGCTTCCTGATCGTCAATCCCACCTCCGGTACCTATTCACAGAAACGAGTAGACTGCATCCTGCAAACCCTCGCTGCGGGCGGAGTGCAACCGGTGCTGATGGCAACCGCCTCCGCGGCGGACCCGGCCCGGTTCGCCGCGCGCATCTGCCGGGAGAACGAGAACCCGCTCGTCCTGGTCGCCGGCGGGGACGGCACCCTGAACGGCGTCCTGAACGGGCTCGTTCCGGGCGCCGCCACCCTGGGCGTTATCCCGCTCGGCACCTCCAACGTGCTGGCACGCGAACTGAAGATCCACTCGGTAGAGGATGCGCTCAGCCGGGTGGTCCGCGGCGAAAGCCGTCCCATCCCGGTGGGCGAGATCGTGTGCGGCGGCGTAACCAGGCGCTTTCTGCTGATGGCGGGTGTGGGGGTCGACGGTGCCGTGGTCCGGGGGGTTAGGCTTCCGGAAAAGAGGGTGGTGGGGAAGGCGGCCTACGCTCTCTCCGCGCTGCGCCTCCTCTTCGCCTGGGACCGCAGCGAGCTCACGGTGACCGGCGGCGGCAGGAGCATCTCCTGCGACAGCGCCATCGTCTGCAATGCCGCCAAGTACGGCGGCAACTTCCTGCTCACCCCCGGCGGCGACCTCTTCACCCCCGGCTTCCAGGTCTTCTGCATCCGGGGAGGGAGGCTCGCCTACCTCAACCTCTTCCTGCGCCTGGTCCTCGGCAAACTCTCCGGCACGCGTTCGGTCACCATCTTCACCGCCAGCGAGGTCAAGGTGAGCGGAGGGAAAGCGATCCAGTGCGACGGGGACTACTTCGGCTGCGCTCCCCTCACCCTCAAGTCTCTCCCCGACTTCGTGCGGGTCATCGTGTGACCCCCTTCCCCATCGCCTCCTAAAGGCGGAAGATTGCCGATCCACGCTCCCCCTCGCGCCGGGAGAGCCCAGTCCCCCTTCGCAAAGGGGGGAGGTTTATCCCCATAGCCCTCCATGGCACCCATCGCCAAACCGCCTATTTTCGCGCTTGACAATCACAGGGCAATATAAGTTAATGTGCCGTGGCAGCGGGGCTGCTGCCATCATTGCAATGGCATGCGTAGGGAGGATTCGTGACGAGACCCAAGATACTGCTGGTGGACGATACCAAGCTGATCCTGGAACTGGAGAAGAGCTACCTGAAACTTTCCGAGGTGGAGGTGATCACCGCCGGCAACGGCCGGGAAGCCTTGGAAACCGTCAGGAGAACTCCCCCCGACGTCATCTTCATGGACCTGAACATGCCGGAGATGGACGGCATCACCTGCTGCGCTGAGTTGAAGAAGGACCCCTTCTACTGCGACATCCCGGTCATCATGCTTACCACGGCAGGTAACGAGGAAGACCGCGAGCGGGCGGCGCAGGCGGGGTGCAACGGCTACCTCACCAAGCCGATCGACCGCCGCGAGTTCCTGACCATGGCCCGCAAATACACCGTTGCGGTGGACCGCAGGCAACTCAGGGTCAGCTGCCAGGTCCCCCTCCTGCTGCTGGAGGAGGGCACCCCTGTGGGGGCCGAGACGGTCGATATCAGCGACGGCGGTCTCTACGTGGCCAGCGGCCACCCCCTCCCCCAAGACGCGCAGATCAGACTGGCCCTCTACCTCCCCGGGCCATCCGGCTTCCTCCTGGAGGGGAGCGCCAGGGTCGCCTGGACCAACGCAGAGGAGCACCGGGTGAAACCGGCTCTTCCGGCCGGATTCGGGGTGGAGTTCGTGAACCTCCCCGAGAGCCAGCTAACCGCCCTGGAAGCCTTCATGGATGCCGAGGAGGTCAGCCGCTCCTGCGACGGCACCGCCTGACCATCTTCAGCCCCCTGACAGCACCAGCAGAGCCCTGAACCAGATCCTCACCAGCCAGGCCGCCCCCCGGTCAACCAAGCCGCTGTCGAGCAGGCGTCCCAGCCAGCGGTCGTGCAGCCCGAGGCAGGGCCCACCCCTTCCCGGCTCCCCCTTTCCGACCGCCACATCGAGCCAGAGCGGAACCTGCCAGGCGTTGCACCGGACATAACGCCCGGCGGCACGCCAAAGTCCTGCTCTTCTCTCGCGCGGCAGCGCGGCAATCCTCTCCCCCAAGACCTTCAGAAACGGCCGGAGCTCCAGCCGGTGGGTGGCATCCTGGCTCCGGTAGCACTCCCTGAGCGCCTCGATCAGCTCCAGGTGGCCCGTGTTGGCGAGCGCCATCAGCATGGCGTTCAGCGTCTGCCTGGGGAGGAGCCCCTCGGTCAGGAAGCGGCGGGGCGAGGTCCTGATGCAGGAGGGCAGCAGCAGCCAAGCCCCCTCGTTCCTGATCCGCTCGGCCAGGAAGGTGTCCTCCATGATGGGAAGTCTGGTATCGAAGGGGCCGATCGAGCGGAAGAAGCTGGCCGGTATCAGCATCCCCTGGTCGCCGTGGGTGCAGCCGGGCCGGTCCAGGGAGGCCTTGGCGCCGTAGAAGCGGTAGGGAAGCGGCGGACGATTTTCCTGGAAGTCGAACTCGAGGAGGAAATGGCCGGCCAGGGGGGGAGCGCCTGCTCCCGGAGCGGCCAAGGCAATCCCCCCTGTCCCCCCTTTATCAAGGGGGGGACCCGATAGCGGAAGGTGATCCCCCGCCGGCGCAGGGTGGCTTTGGTGGGAGCCATTCCCGGCTAGGGCCGCGCAGAGCGCGTCGACACCCTTACGGAAGGAGAGAGGGTCGGGAAAACGGGAATCGATGTGCAGGAAGAGCAGGAGATCGGCAGCGGCGAGGGAGGCCCCCAGGTTCATCTGGGCCGCCCTTCCCTTCCCCCCCTCCACGATGCGAAGCGGGAAGGGGAGCCGGCCGGCAAGCGCCCGGGCGGACGCTATCGTGTTGTCGCGGGAGCCTCCGTCGGAGAGGATCAGCTCGAAAGGGATCTCCCGCTGCCGGGCAATGAGTTCGAGGAAGCGGGGGACTTCCGCTTCCTCGTTGAAGACGGGTACTACGACGGAGAGTTCGAGGGAATGGTCACAGGACAAGGCTGTCCGCTCTTTCCACCAGGTTGGGAAGGTCCGGCTTGGTGAGGATGTCGTTCGCCCCCAGGTTCTTCCACTTGGCCTTGTTGTCGTCGCTCGCCAGCGAGGAGAACAGCACCACGGGAACCTGGTCCAGCGCGGTCTCCTTCCTGATCAGCGAGGTCAGGTGCAGGCCGTCCATGCGGGGCATCTCGATGTCGGTGATGATCATGTTGAGCACCTGAGAAATGTCGCCGGCGGGTGACTGCTCGCGCATGGCGGTCACCTGCGCCCAGGCGTCCTCGCCGTTTTCGGCCTCCAGCACGCGGTAACCCGCCTCCCGCAGGGAGTCGCAGATGGTGCCGCGGATGAACTTGGAGTCGTCGGCGACCAGGATGGTCTTGGAGCCGCGGTTGACGGCGAGATCCGACAGCATCAGCTCGTCGCCCGGCCGGGAGAGCGCCTGCGAGTGGGAGATCTCGCCCACGATCTTCTCGAAGTCGAGGATCAGGATGATGCGGTCCTCCATCTTGACCACGCCGGTGATGTTGGCATCATGGATCGCCTTCACCGGCGGCTCCACGTTCTCCCAGGAGATCCGGTAGATGCGGGATACCGAGTGGACCAGGATCCCCACCACCACCCGGTTGAACTCCAAGACGATCACCCGCTCGGCGGCGATCCCCTCGGTGTTCTTGCTGAGCGCCCGGGAGAGGTCGATCAGGGTGATCACCTGCTCCCTCAACCTGATCATGCCGCAGACCGCCGGGTGGGCGTTCACCACCTTGCGCAGGTTGGGCAGGCGGATGATCTCGCGCACCTTGGCGACGTTGACCCCGAAAAAGCAGGGGATGATGTTTCCCTTGCCGTCGCGCTCATCTATCCTGAATTCCACGAGCTCCAGCTCGTTGGTGCCGCTTTCCAGAAGTATCTTTTTGTTCGGTTCCATGCTCCCCCCCGGCCTCGCTTTGTTTGCCGATCTGTCCCTAAGTGAATCGGCAGCTTCCGCGAAAGCATGAGGGGGAAAAAGGGACAGCCCTCTCTTACCCCTTTCTCACATCGACCCGGTTGTCGTAGAAGGTGCTGCCCCCCCCCTGGTCGGTCAGGCGCTGCGAGGTGAGGGCGTTGACCGTGCTGTCGCCGGGGGCAAAGGTCTTCCACCATACCCCCTCGGCGACCACCACCCCTGCCGGCACCTTGTCGGTCACCGTGAGCAGGAAGAGCACCTCGCCCCTCTCGTTGAAGGCCACCACCCGCTCGCCGTCCTTAAGCCCGCGCTGCCCGGCATCGGCAGGGCTCATCTGGAGCCGCATCCCCCCCTGCTTCGCGCGCAGCTCCTCCTGTTCGTAAAAGGTGGCGTTCAGGGCGTAGGGGTTGGGGGCGGTCATCAGCCGGAAAGGAAGCGCGCCGTTCTCCTCGTGGGTGGGGAGATAACGCGGCAGCGGCATGGGGAGCTGGTCGTTCAGGATCTCGATCTTCCCGGAGGGGGTGGCCCATCCCTTCCTCTCCACTGCCAGCTCCACGGCAAGCCCCGCCTCCAGCCGGGCGGTGTCGATCCCCTCCCGCAAGGGAGACGGCAGGGCAAGCAAGCGCTCGATCATCTGATCGGCCGTAAGGGTGAAGATCTCCTCCTGGAAGCCCAGCTCGGCAGCCAAAAGCGAGAAGGTCTGCCAGTTCGACTTGCTTTCGCCGACCGGCTGCACGGCGGGGCGGACCCGCTGGATGCAGTAGGTGCCGTAGGCCCGGTAGATGTCGCTCGTTTCCAGCGAAGAGCAGGCAGGGAGCACGATATCGGCGTAGCGCGCGGTATCGGTCAGAAAGCGCTCGTGCACCACGGTGAAGAGATCCTCCCGGGCAAGCCCCCTGAGTACCGCGTTCTGGTCGGGGGTGACCGCGGCCGGGTTGGAGTGGTAGACGTAGAGCGACATGACCGGCGGATCGGCGAGCTCGTTCAGCGCGTGCCCGAGCCTGTTCATGTTGACGATCCGGGTGGCGGGCTTCATCAGGTCTTCGCGCAGCACCAGCTCCATGGCGAAGGCGCCGCCGGTCGAGGTGTCCGGGAAGCAGCCGCCCCCCAGCTTGCCGTAGGCTCCCACCAGGGCGGGCAGGCAGGAGATGCAGCGCACCGTCATGGCCCCGTTGCCGTAGCGGGAGAGCCCGCTCCCCATCCTGATGAAGGGGGCGCGGGCGGCGCCATAGGCCCTCGCCATCTCCTCGATGACGGCGACCGGCAGCCCGGTGAGCCGGGAGGTCTCCTGCGGGGAGCATCCCGGCAGCACCTCGCGCTTCAGCTCCTCGAACCCCAGCACGTTCTCGGCGAGGAAGGCGCCATCGGTGAGGCCGTCGCGGGAGAGGATATGCATGATCCCCAGGGCGAGGGCGCCGTCACTGCCGGGGCGGACCAGGAAGGTGCGGTCGGCGGCCGAGGAGGTCGGCGTCCGGTAGGTGTCGATCAGCCATACCTCGCCCCCCTTGGCCTTCACCGCGCGAACCGCGTTCATGAAATGGATGCTGGTGGCGGCGGCGTTGATCCCCCAGAGGATCAGCAGGTCGCTGTCGCCCGCGGTGTCGGGGTGCGGCGTCGGTGTCTTCCCCATCACCGCCTGCCAGCCGGCCCCCTTGGCAGGGGAGCAGATGGTCCGGTCCAGCCGGGAGGCCCCCAGCCGGTGGAAGAAGGGATGCCCCGCGTTTCTCTGCAGGACCCCCATGGTCCCGGCGTAGGAGTAGGGAAGGATGGCCTCGCCGCCGTACTGGTCGATGATCCCCCGCCAGCGCCCGGCGATGGTGGCAATGGCCTCCTGCCAGGAGATGGGTGCGAACTCCCCGGTTCCCTTGGCCCCGGTCCTCTTCAGCGGGGTGGTCAGCCTGAGCGGCGAGTGCACGCTTTTTTCGTAGTGCAGCATCTTGGGGCACAGGTAGCCGCGGGTGTAGGGATGCTCGGGATCCCCCTTCACCGCCACGGCCTTTCCTCCCTCCACCTCCACCAGCAACCCGCAGGTGTCGGGGCAGTCGAAGGGGCAAGCCGACCTCTTGGTGACGCTCATCTATTCTCTCCTTCCGGGACCTCGCTGAGGCCGGTCGCCTTCCGCCGACCTCTCTCCCGCGATGTTCTCTTGTAAGGTTTTTGTCCCTCCAAATCAACAAAAATTCCGCCCAGGAAAACTTGTAAGATCCTCATCCCATTTTGCTTTTCTATTGCCGCCGATGCTGTTATAAAGCCCGGATGCAAAGGGAAGTCAAACATGTCTCGCTGGGCGAGATCGCCCGCACCTTCTTCGAAATCGGCGCCACCGGCTTCGGCGGCGGCATGGCGGTGGTGGCAGTGGTGGAGCGGCGCTGCGTTCATGACAAGAAGTGGCTGGGACACGACGAGTTCATGCACGGCCTTGCCTTCGGACAGGTGCTGGGGCCCTACTCGCTGAACATCTGCACCTTCGTGGGGAGCTACCTGCGGGGATTGCCGGGCGGCGTGGTGGCGACCGCCTGCTTCCTTACCCCTTCCTTTCTGCTGGTCACCCTGCTGAGCCTGCTCTACTTCCATTTCCACGAGCTGCCCGAACTGAAGGCCGCCCTGATCGGCTCCAACCCCATCGTCATCTCGCTGGTGCTGGTCGCCGGCATCGGCATGGCCCGCAGGAAAGCGGCACAGCTGCCGACCGCGATCATCGCGCTGGCTGCCTTCGCGGCATCGGCCTTTTACGGGGCGAGCGCGCTCTCCGTGCTGATGGCTGCTGGGTGCGTGGGGCTGGTCAAGGGGTGGTACGCGGGGAGGAGGCGGCCGTGACCGGCATCCTGCAACTGTCGTGGATCTTCTTGAAGGTGGGGCTGATCTTCTTCGGCGGCGGCTACGTCCTGATTCCGCTTTTGCACCGGATGATGGTGGACCAGATGCACTGGCTCACCCTGAAGGAGTTTCTGGACGGCGTGGCGCTCTCCCAGCTCACCCCGGGGCCGCTCGCCATGCTGGCCACCTTCGTCGGCTTCCAGCGGGACGGCTTTTTCGGCGCCCTGGCCGGCACCGTCTTCGTCTTTCTCCCCTGCACCTCGCTGATGCTGTTTCTCACCAGCCGCTACGAGCGGTTCCGCCAGATCGAGGCCTTCAACCACTTCCTGGACGGCATCCTGCCGGCGGTGGTCGGCCTGATCTTCGCCGCCGGCTACACCCTGGGCAAGAGTTCGCTGACCAGCCTGCGCGACCTGGTCCTGCTCTGCCTCGGCTTCGCGGTGCTCCAGTTCACGGCCATAGCGCCTATGGCCGTGATCCTGGGAGCAGCCTTGACGGGGCTGATATTCCACTTCAGCTGATACTAACCTACTTCTTGTGGCACTTGGTGCAGTTGCCCTTAGCCGCGAAGGCGCGCTTGCCGTTATGGCAGGTGCCGCAGTATTTCCCGGCGTAGATGTCGGCCATCTTGAAGTTGGCTTCCCTCTTCATCTTGAAGATCTTCGGATGGCACTCGCTGCACTTGAGACCTTTGCCGGCATGGTCGTCACCCTTGAACACCACTTTCCCCATCGGGGTCTGCCAGTCCACGGTCTTGCCAGCCGACACTGCCAGGGCCTGAGTTGCCGCCAGCATCACCACCAGGGCTACCGCCTTGCCTACGAACCTTTTCATAACTCTCCTTTCCTTGCACCGTGGGATAAACAAACTGCATCTGAAATATCACATGAGACGCAGATGTCAACCTTTTCTCATTATGACCCCGCCGATTCGCCGACCTGATAACTGCAGATAAATACTTGCAAATTAAAATTGGTACAGTTTAATGTGATAGGGCAATTGCCACTCTCATAAGGACGCGGGTGAATGCGAATGCAGGATGACTACTACGCTCCATACAGGGAGTACCTCCTCGAGGGGATGCGCATAGAGGTCGGCATCCCGCTTTCCGGAGGCGGCATCTTCCGGGACTGGGCCACCGTCAGCGAATCGGCAGAAGACGAGCTCTTGGTGCAGATCTCCCGCGATGTGCTGCCTGCCAACGTGCGGGTCGACGAGGGCTTCATCCTGGACGTCAGCATCTGGATCAGGAAGGAGGCCTACACCTGCAGCGGCATCGTGACCGAAAAACATGGCGGCCGGGTGCTGCGGATCAGGCTGTTCGGCGAATTCACCCTGCGGGAGCGGCGGCAGTTCTTCCGGATCAACCTTGAGCTGGCCGCCAGGTACGCCGTGATAGGGCCAGCGGGCCTGGCCGAGGTGGAGAGGGACTGGACGCAGCGCAAGGAACTCGAGCAGATGAGGTTCCAGGGCTACGACAGCTTCGTGATAGCCGCCCACCAGGCCCGCTACAAGCCGGCGGTCCCCCTGCAATGGCAGGTAATGGGGCGCACAGAGGTCAACCTGGGGGGAGGCGGCATGCTTTTGAACATCCCCGAGCCGCTGGCGCCGGACGAGTTGCTCGCCCTGGAGATCTCCGTGCCGCTCACCCCGCCCCGGCTGGTGCATGCGGTGGCGCGTGTCATCCACGTGATGAGGCCCACGGCGCAGCGGGGCACCCCCCGTTACCGGGTGGGGCTGCAGTTCGTCTTCCTGGACGAGCGGGACCGGGACCTGCTCTTCAGGCACATTTCGGTGACCCAGATCGCCCTGCTCCGCAAGGCGACCGATCTGCGCGAAGTTCCGGAACCGGGAGCGGCGCCGGGCAGGCAGGTCGACTGGCGGCGGGTCACCCGCCGCGCCATCCTCACCCTGCTCCTGCTGATCCTGGCGACCATCCTGGCCAGGTACCTGGTCCGCTACCGTCAACAGGGGTCTCCCAACGAGATCCAGCAAACCTACGAGAAGGCGATCAAGAACTACCGCCACGAACAGTAACCGGCGTTGCCTTCCTCTCCCCGGTCGGCCAGACCTGCATCGGCTGCCTCACAGAGATTGCGTTAGCCCCCAAACTGTTCTATTATGGCCGCGCCGGAAGATCAGCCTGTTTTTCAGTGTAAAGGGGGAAAGATGGCAGTCAGAGTGACGTTGATAGCGCTGGCTCTGCTTGCTTTTTGCGGCACATCCCATGGCCAGGAAGCGAGATGGGGCAATTTCGCCGAGGACAGCGACCTCAGGTACTATCTCGACCGCAGATCCGTCGTGCCTCTACCGGACAATGTCTACACCTTCTGGGTCAAATCGGTAGCCAAAGACAGTGAGTACTTCCAGAACGAGTACCACTTGAACAACGTCTCCTACGTGCTGACCAACTACGAACTGGACTGCGCCGTCTCCAGCTTCCGGCTCCGCAGCACGGTGATGTTCGACAAAACACGACGGGAAATCAGCAAGATCCTGCCGATGGCCGGCGACACACCTTTCGAACCGGTCCAGCCCGAGACGGTGCTTGAACTGGCGCAGGAAGAGATCTGCACCGGCAGCCGGAAGGCCGCCACCCTTATCCAGCCCCCGGTCCCGGCGGAGCCGTCGCTGTCGGACGATGCCCTTGCCGCGCCCGAGCCTGGCAATCCGTTCGGTCCGGCACTTTCCCCCGCCCCGGAGGTCCGGCCGCAACCGTCCCAACCACCCGCGCCGACCACGCTGCCCGCCCCCGCCCCCCCCACAGCCGTCACCATGCCGGTGCCCCCGGAGACGGTGTACGAACCGGCAGCGCCGGCAGCCCCAGCAGCCCCCGAAGCTCCACTTCCCCCCGAGCCGCTGCAGTAATCGCCCGCCCCCCCGGCAACGCGTCGGGGAGGCGAGCGGGCCCCCTTGTTTCCTGGCGGCTTCCTTTCCGAGGCAGGGTGAGCGATAAGGGCACACGGTTTGGCTGGTGAGAGAAAAGCATCCAGGAAGGATAACCAGATGACCAATATGATCAGCGCTGAAGGGCGCAAACGATTGCAGGAGCGCTACGACTTCCTCTGGGAGATCGAACGCCCGCGCATGGTGAAGAACATGGCCGATGCGGCCGCAGAGGGTGACCGCTCGGAGAACGCCGAATACATCTACTCCAAGAAGCGGCTCCGGGAGATCGACCGCGAGCTGAAGCATCTCGGGGACAGGCTCAAGGTGGTGAAGGTTGTCTACGCTCCCCTCAATCCGACCACCGTCAGCTTCGGCTGCTGGGTCACCTACGAGGATGAAAACGGCGAAGAGCGCTGCTACCAGCTGGTCGGCCCGGACGAATTCGATGTCAACCAGGGCCGGATCAGCATCGACTCACCGGTGGGGAAAGCGCTGGTCGGCAAAAAGGTCGACGACGAGATAACCATCAAGCGCCCGGCCGGCGACCTGACGGTGACCATCCTCGACATAACCTCCAGCAGGCCAAAGTAAGGCGAGCTGCCAGGTGCTGCAGCCAACTGCCGTACCAGGCGCGGCCGCTCGCCGTGGGAGTCCAGTTTCGCCGGCGCGCCAGGAACCGGAAAAGCGGTGAAATGGCGGAACCAGCAAGCCCCCCAACAGGCGAGGAAGGCGGAAACGGTGGTAAAGCAGGCAGAGTTGCCTCGGAGAAAGATGTCATTTGGCAGAACTTTTCTTGACAGTTTCTTAATTTTCGCGTAGTGTGCCTGACCTAATGGGAACCTGTTATGACAAGGTGGGCGTGAAACATGCTTTCATTTGCCGGAGCTACAGATTGATTGAAGCCGCTGTGCCGGATCGTTCCCCGGCTGGGCGGCTTTTTTTCTGTCATTCCCCAGTTTTGCAACCCGGCTTGCCTCCCGTTCTTTGGTTTGCGGTCGTGCCTTCGGCTCGGGCCAAGAGCTGTGCGGCGAATTGTGGAGAAAAGAAGGAATTACCTCCGGTTTAGACATAACTGTTGACTAAGCGGCAGTTTATGCTAGATTGGGGCGCTTCTTTTCGGGCGTTGCTGTTAGAACAGCATCACGTTAACGGCTCTACGGTTTTCTCGATCTGCCCTTTTCTTCCGGTGAGCTATTCAGGAGCGGATCTTGAACCGATTTCTTATCTTCCTGATCGCCGGCTGGTCAGGATTTTTTCTGATGGCGGTCGAACTGCTGAGCGGGCGCATGCTTTCCCCCAACTTCGGCAGTTCCATCCAGGTCTGGGGCGCCATCATCACCGTCTTCATGCTGGCGCTGTCAGTCGGTTACCTGCTCGGCGGGCGGCTGTCGATCAAGGACCCTTCGCTTGCCAGGCTGGCGGCGATCCTGCTGGCGACTGCGGCCGCCACAGCGCCGACCGTCCTGTACGGCGACGCCATAACAGAGAAGATATTCATCCACATCCTCGACCCACGCTACGGATCGCTGGCATCGGCCCTGTTGCTGTTCTTCCTGCCGACCATGATAGCGGGGATGGTATCGCCGTACGCCGTACGCCTGCTGGTCAGCGAATGCAGGTTGAGCGGCCACTATGCCGGATTTTTGTACTTCGTCTCTACCTTCGGCAGCGCAGCCGGAACCATACTGACGTCATTTTATTTAGTGCTGATCCTGGATATGAACCAGATATTCTGGATCTTGATCGGTGTCTCAACGACACTCGGATTGCTGTCGCTGATGTTCAGCCAGCTTTGCGTGAAGTCCGGCGACTTCGAGCGAAGCGAACTGTGAGCGTCTGCATGGTCCGGACCGGCTGCCACTGTCCTGCGAGGATTTGGCCCGGTCAGGAAGGTAAACGATGGGCAAATCAATCACTGCGACCCTTCTTTTTCTCTGCCTGCTGCTGGCCGTCTGGTCCGGATCAGCCCAGGCCGACACCTTTATTCACACCGAGCGCTCCCCATACCGCAACATCTACGTCTCCGAGGATGACGGCACCCGCTGCATCCGTTTCAATACCCAGAGCAACACCGTTCTCTCCTGCATCGAGCTGAAAAGCCCCGACACCATCCTCTTCGACTGCAACAAGATGATGATGGGGGCGCTTTACGTCCACCCCAATCCCCGCAAGATCCTCATGGTCGGCATGGGGGGAGCCACCCTTACCACCGCCCTTTCCAGGATCCTCCCCAACGCAGAGATGGACGTGGTGGAGATCGACCCCGCCATGGTCAGGGTGGCCAGGGAGTACTTCAATTTCCACCCCACCGCCAAGACACGGATCTCGATAGAGGACGGCAGGGTCTTCGTGAAGCGTGCGTTCGCCAGGGGGGAAAAGTACGACCTCATCGTGCTGGATGCCTTCGATGAGCGGTACATCCCGGCCCACATGATGACCCTTGATTTCCTGAGAGAGGTAAGGAAGGTCCTGGCCCACGACGGCGTGCTGGCGGCCAACACCTACCGCACCGCCGGCCGCTACGACAGCGAATCCGCCACCTACCAGGCCGTATTCGGCACCTTCTTCAACCTGAAGAACTCCTGGAAGAAGACCCGGGTGATCATCGCCAAGCAGGGCGAGCTCCCGTCCGAAGAGGTGCTGTCCAGGAATGCCAGGGCGCTCGAGCCCAAGTTCGCCAAGTTCGGTGTGCACTCATCCTGGCTTTTGCCGCTCTTCAGCACCGAGCAGGACTGGGACGACAAGGCCCGCCTGTTCACCGACTGGTTCATGCCCTACTAGTCCCGGAAGACAGCAGTTTGCCGGCAGCCCGCCGCTCCTTCTTTTCGCCTGTTCACCTCCCCACCAGCTCCGCCTCTGCCAGCGCCCCCTCGCCCTCCGGGAGAGGGCCGGGGTGAGGGACGCCTGCGCCATCAAAAGACTCGCGCCCCGCCACCTTATCTATCAGCCATAAAACAGGCCGCCATCCACCCCCTGTCCACTTCGATCAGAAACAGCGGGTGGAACTTTTTTTGCGGTTTATGGAGGTGTGAAATTGGCAAGGAGGGGCGGAAGGCGAGCGAATAAAACCGGGAGCCGCGGAGAAAATCTGAGAACTTCGGAGAAAGACGAATACGGAGCTACTAGCACTCCCCGTTAACTTAAACTGTGTGCAGAAGTTGCTTCCGATCCTGTCAGAAGTTCCCGCGGCCCTGGTTTTGGCCTGGGTCAGCGCGCATACAGCCTGGCGCTGGAAATGGAAAGGGGGCGGCCGTCCAGGGACCTGATGCCGACTTCCGAGATGGAGGAGGCAAGCAGCCAGCGATGGGAGCTGTCTGCCGGGATGATCTGGGGGCCGCTACGGGCGGTAAAGCGAAGGGAGCTTACCTCCCCGAGTTTGCCGTTTCGCCAGAAGAGTTCGCACGGGACCTCCCGCCCCCCCCCGGTCGCCAGGTCGACCACCAGCACCCCGCCGTCTCCCCCCTTGAGCGGCGGCCCCAACGGCAAACGACACTCTGACTGGTTCCCCGGCTGGGGCCGGCTGAAATCGCGGCAAAGGCGCAGCTTCTTGGCGAACTTCGCCACCCCTCTCCCCCACACCTCCGGCAGGTGCCCCAGGTCGTTGTCCGCAAACTGCCTGTCCAGCAGCCGCATGGTGGCAGCTTCGTCGGGTACCGGCAGGTTGAGGCGCCGGAAGTATTCCGCCGGCATCAGCACGGTCTTTTTGGGTGAGATCTCCAGCGGCAGCCCGTTTTGCAGCGCGTAGCGGTACAGGTAGAAGGCCCGGATGCTGACCGGTGAATGGTCGATCACCCAGCTGTTGTCCAGCAGGCTGACCCGGACGTGGTTGCGGCGCAGGACGTCCAGGGCACGAAACTGCGGCTTGTCGCCTGGGTACACGTAATAGACGGGGTATTCGGTAAGGAGCTTCCTGCCGCTGGAGAAATAGTGCAGACCGTCCACGGTGAGATCCAGGAAGGTCTCACCCGGCGCCAGGATGGAATCCATCGCCTCACGCACAGCCCGGGCCTCGCGCTCGTAGCCTGCCGGGTAGAGCCCGGTGCCGAGATGCTCGCTGCTGTTGCGGGTGAGTTCGTTGGCGTCGGGGACCCTGGAAAAGTAGACGTTATGATAGAGAGCTTTCCCGGGATAGTAAAACTTCTTGGCGGACGGGAAACCGCCCGGCTCCAGAAATTGCCGGGTGAAAAGCACTGTCAGCAGCAAAAGCCCCAAGCCGCGCCTGCCGGCACCGGGCGGACAATAGATCATCAGCGCCGCAAAGAGCACCGCCACGAGCCCTGCCGCCATCACGTACTGCCTGCTGGCGATACAGCAATCCATCCTGGAGAAGCCGTAGCCAATCCCCACGTAGAGATAGACCGCCACGAACAGGAAGAGCCCGGCTGCGAGGTAGGCGGAGCGGTTTTGGGCGACGGGGGTCCCGGTCATGGCATGGCCGACGGCAAAAGCCAGCAGGGGGACCAGGAAAAAGCTGTAACCCGCCACAAGTCCCAGCAGCGAAGACGACCACCACAGTCCGCCGCTGGCCGCCCAAGGCGCGTTGACCGCGGCGGTCTCGGTGAAGATCCGGATCAGGCCCCAGAAGTAGCCGCCAAACGGCCAGCCGACGACGGCAGCGCCCAGCACGGCAAGGAACAGCAAGACCTGCACAAACCGCTTCCGATCCTCCCTGAACAGGTTTACCGCCTGCATCAGCGCCGCCGGGAAGGAAGCCAGCACGCACATGGTCCCCTGCGGAATGCGGCCGAAGGGGAAAAAGGCGGAGATCAGGGACCAGACCACGATCCAGCGGGCCGAGGAGCGCACCAGCGAAGGACGGAGCAAGATGACTGCGTAGATGAAGACGACCGCCTCCTGTCCGGTGGGAACCAGCCAGGCGAAGACGACCGCGAGAGCCAGCGGCATCTCTCCGAGCGCCAGACAGAAGACCACCCCCTTCAAAATCGCGGAGAAGAGATCGGCACCGGCCAGGGCGGCCATGGCGGTAGCTTCGCCATAGGCAAGCCAGCCCAGCGCATAGCTTAAGTAATCGTGCAGGCCGTAGGTGATGTAAACGTCTTTGAAGAGGGTGAGATCTCCCTTCCAGGACATCCAGAACTCGGGTATGCGGGAGCCGACCTCATAGGTATTGGGCCAGATGGACGGGGTGAAGCCGTTGCCTTCGGCGAGGCCGACCAGCAAGGCAAAGAGAGCCAGCCGGGAGAAGACACCTTCGCCCAGAGGACGGCGGCGGCGCCAGATCACTTCCGCAACTCCGGCCGCAGCCAGTAGCCCCGCCGCCAGCGCCACCCGCGCCAGGGGCAAGGGTTGCACCAGTTTCTCCCCTTGCAGGATGTGGTTTGGGAGCAGCTTTGCGAAGAAACAGAGCAGCAGGGCTTGGAGGGCGATGACCACCGGCGGTAGCCGGCGTGGGACCCTCACCCAGAGGTACGCGAGAAGCAAGGGAAGAAACCAGGACACCACACACATCGCCGCCTTCGCCACCCGAATCGAGTGCACCGCCTGCTGATCCGGCAGCAACGCGGCGAGGGCGACGCGCAGCACGCCGTAGACGGCTTCCGGTGCGGCTACGGCGAACAGCAATCCAACGGCCAGCCAGGGAGCGGTCCGGCGTCTCTCAGCCTGCAGCGCCTGGTCGGCCTGCCCAAGAAAGAGCAGCCGCAAGACCAGCTGGTCGAGGCTCCGCCTTCCTGCCCCCGCCACTTCCCGCCAGTACCCCGCCAGAGCAGTACAGGCGCTGCCGGCAGCCACCCGCTGCAGCAGCGAGCTTTTCAGGCAGAGCCAGAAGACCAGGAAGGTGCCAACCAGGAAAACCGTGACGGCGAAGAGGCGGTTGGTGATGTTGAGATCGTCATAAAAAGCAAGGCACCCCATCATCTCGACCGGCGCGGTGGTGCGCAGCGGGGCCTGCAGCAGGAACGCGAAGACGGCGGCGCCCGCCGAAAAGGCGATCAGCGCCGAGAGAACCAGGCGCAACCCCATGCGGCTGCCGGCCGGTGCGCAGAAAAAGGTACGTAAGCGGTGAAGCAATGGTGGCACTGTTGCCTCTCTCTTTTTGGTGTATCTGGGGATCTAACGGGTACGGAGGATGCCGAAAGGCTCCACGGTCCCCGCCGGAATGGACCTGGCGGACGACGGCAAGCGCTCGGTTTTGCAGAGGGTGTCGCGCAGGTGTCCGATTACCTCCTCGACCGTGATGCTGTGGATGCAGTCCGCGATGTCGCCGCAGGGAGAATCGTCGAGGTGGTGGATGCACGGGCTGCAGTAGGTCTCGTAGTAGGCAGCGGTGTGCAGTCCGTTATCGACATGGTAGCGGATGGGGGTATTGGGCCCGTAGATGCCGACGGTGGGAAGGTTGACTGCGTAGCCGAAGTTCATGATACCGGTGTCGTTGGTGAGCAGGGCCTCGCAGTGCGGCAGCATGGCGAGGAATTCGTCCAGCGGGAAGAGTCCGGCGACGTTGTGGATGTACGGGGTGATGGCCGGGTCAGCCACACGGTCGATCACTCCCTGTACGTAACCGTGCTCGCTGGGAGCGCCTACCAGCAGGATGTGGTACTGCAGACTGGCAAAGTGCCTGACCACCTCGGCGAAGCTGTCCAGCGGCCAGCGCCTGGCATAGGAGAGTTCCGAGGCGTTGACGTTCACCGCAAGGAAACCGTTGCCCTTGTCCGGAGCGACGGCGGCCAGCCGCCGGACGGCGGAGGCGCAGACCGCATCAGGGATGTCGTAGGGGAGGAGATCGGTGGAGGCCGAGGCGGGCACCCCGGCCATGCGGCCCAGCTGCAGGTAGCAAAGGCGCACCGGCATCTGGAAGTTGTAGAACATGAGATGCGTGTAGATCCAAGCCTTGTAATCGGTGTCCTTGCTGCAGAAAAAGCCGAACCGGTTCCTGGCCATGGAGAAGAGGCTCACCAGGGCACCATAGGCGGAGAAGAGCTCCAAATCGAAGAAGAGGTCGATACGCAGCCGGCGGAAGGCCCGCAGCAGGGAAAGATTGGTAGAAACGAGGCCGGCCAGGGAACGGTCGTCGATCACCAGGGTCTCGTCGACCCAGGGGATAACCGAAAGCAGCCGCTCGTTCCCCTTGCGGGTAACGAAGACGACCTTGGCCTGCGGGAAGGTCTCCTTCAAGGCCTTGAGCAGGGGCATGGCGTGGGTGATGCTGCCCAGGCCATAGTACTTGGCCACCGCGATGGTGCGCACATTGGCATTGCTGATGGTATGGTCGCGCCGCAACACCTTGCCCAGGCCACGGACCAAAGGGATCAGGAGGAAACAGAACATCCTTCCGAGCAGGTGATCAATAGCGCGTATGACAGCCAACTTCATGTACTTCTATCCTCAACTCATCACAGGGAAAATCGAATTATTCAAAGCCGCCAGCACATCAAAGAGGGGCCCTGCCGGATTGCACCGATACTGCACCTACTTGCACCTGCAAGTGCCTACCATTGAAGTCTGAGCATCCTCACATAATTAGTCAAAAATCGCAACGGAAAAAGGTCCTGGGGGGAGCAACAAGACCTCCTACCGCAACCATGTCGCTCTGCAAGTGGTTGCGACACTGAAAGACGTAGTCCAGCCTTTGGCAGCGGACCGGCACCTGCGGAGCAAGTCCCCTTCCCGCCCTCCGCTTCCGACTCGCCTCCCGTGCCCACTCCCCGGCCCAGGAAGAGGGGCCATTGGCCCAGTTCCCCGTTGCATCAGGTATAAGTTGGTGATATCTTTTACCGGTTTGTTAATGAATGAGTCATCGAGGTCAGCATGAAGATACTGTTACGGTACGTGCTTGCGCTGGTCATCACCGTGGCTGCCGCTGCTCCTTCCATCGCGCAGGAGGGGCTCGCGGACAAGGTGCAGGAATATACCCTCAAAAACGGCCTGAAGGTCCTGCTGGTGCCGCGCCATACCTCGCCGACGGTAGCGGCCTGGATCCGCTTCAAGGTGGGGAGCGTGGACGAGAGAAGCGACGAGCGCGGACTCGCCCACCTCCTGGAACACATGCTGTTCAAAGGGACCAAGACCCTGGGCACCCGGGATTACGCGGCGGAAAAGCCGCTTTTGGACCAGATCGAGAAGACCGCGCAACTGCTCAAGGCGGAGGAGCTGAAAAAAGAGCACGCGGACCAGAAGGTGCTGGCCGATCTCAGGCAGGAGCTGGACCGGCTTGAGAAACAAGCCGAGAAGTACGTGATCAAGGAGGAGTTTGCCGACCTCTACGCCAAAAACGGCGCCACCGGCTACAACGCCTTCACCGCCAAGGACGGCACCACCTACATCATCAACCTCCCCTCCAACAAGCTGGAACTGTGGGCCTCCATCGAGTCGGACCGCATGCAGAACGCTGTGCTGCGCGAATTCTACACGGAGATGAAGGTGGTCAAGGAGGAACGGCGCCGCTCCTATGACGCGGAACCGGAAGGCAAGCTCTGGGAGACCTTCATCGCGGACGCCTTCAACGCCCATCCCTACGGGCAGCCGACCATCGGCTGGATGTCCGACATCGACAACCTCACCAGGACCAAGGCGGAGAACTTCCTGCACAAATACTACTGGCCGAACAACGCTATCATGGCGCTGGTGGGGGACATCGATCCGCAGAAGACCATCGCGCTCATCGAGAAGTACTTCGGCCCGGTCCCGCCGGGAACGCCGGTGCCGCCGGTGGCGGTCGAGGAGCCGGTGCAGGCCGGTGAGAAACGGACCGAGGTGATCGGCGAAGCCGAGCCGGAACTGATGATCGGCTTCCACAAGCCCACCCTCCCCGCTCCCGACGACTACGTCTTCGACGTTATCGACATGCTGCTCACCAACGGCCGCACCTCCCGGCTGTACCGGAAGCTGGTCATGGAGAAGCAGATCGCCACCTCGGTCTCCTCTTTCAACGCCCCGGGCACCCGCTACCCCAACCTCTTCATCATCGGCGCCTCTCCGCGCGCGCCGCACACGGTGGCCGAGGTGGAAAAGGCGATCTACCAGGAGCTGGACCGGCTGAAGACGCAACCGATGACCAAAAGCGAGCTCCAGCAGATTCTCAACCAGCTGGAATACGAAGAGTCGAGCCAGATGCAGTCGAACGGCGGGCTGGCAAGGGAGCTGACCGAGTACGAGGCGGTGGCCGGGACCTGGCGCTACCTGATCGAGCACCGGCAGAAGGTCGCCAAGGTGACGCCCGAGGACGTCATGCGGGTCGCCAAGCAGTACTTCACCCGCGAGAACAGGAACGTCGGGTTCATCACCACCAAGCAGTAAAAAACTTTTCAGCCAAAACGACGCGCGGATAACGTCAAAGAGTTAGACCGCGGACGATACGGATTAGGCGGATTCCCAATCCCTTTCCGTGAAAACCCGTGCCATCCGTTATCATCGGGAGTCAGTCATCCGCGTGCTATTTGCTTTCCTTCGCATCGACAGGGGACCAGAATGATTTCTACAACCCATTGCAGAACTCTTTTCACCAGGACTTTCAAACGGTTGCCGGTGCTTTGCCTGCTGGCAGGGCTCGTCGCAGGGTGCGCGACGACGGCGGGCTCGGGCGGCAGCGAGGGCGCTGGCCGCGGCGCGAGTGCGGCGGTGGCCAATCCCCGCAGCATGAGCTTCCCGCCCCTCAACTTCCAGCTCCCCAAGAGCGACCGGGTCAAACTCGACAACGGCATGACCGTCTACCTTTTGCCGGACCACGAACTGCCGCTCGTTCACCTGACCGCCTACGTCAACGCGGGGAGCGTCTACGAGCCGGCTGACAAGGTCGGCCTCGCCGCCCTCACCGGCGCCGCCATCAGGGAGGGGGGCACGGCCGCCACCGCGCCGGACAAGCTCGACCACGAACTGGAATTCATGGCTTCCTCGATCGAGTCTTCCATGAACGCCGATCACGCCACCATTTCTGCCGCCACTCTCGCCAAGAACCTGGACCGCACGCTGGAGCTCTTCGCCCAGGTTATCACCGAGCCGGCCTTCGATTCCTCCCGGGTGGAGATGGACAAAAACCGCGCCCTTGAGGGGATCCGCCGCCAGAATGACGACCCGAAGGCAATAGCCGGCAGGGAACTGAACCGCGCCATCTACGCAGGCCATCCGCTGGGGCGCGTCCCCACGCTGGCATCGGTACGCTCGATCACCCGGCAGGACCTGATCTCCTTCCACAAGCGCTACTTCTATCCGCAGAACACCATCCTGGCAGTCTCGGGCGACTTCGACAAGGAGAAGCTCCTGGCCAGCCTCAACAAGGCTTTCTCCGGCTGGCGCAACCACCAGCCATCTTTCCCGGAGGTGTCCCAGCCCACCGAGGACCACCAGCACGAAGTGTTGCACGCCCAGAAGGATGTCAACCAGTCGGTGATCAGGATGGGGCATCTCGGCATCGACAAGAACAATCCGGACCTCTACGCCATCAAGGTGATGGACTTCATCCTGGGTGGCGGCTTCACCTCGCGGCTGACCCAGGAGGTCCGCTCCAACCGGGGCCTCGCCTATAACGTCGAGAGCTACTTCGAGACCGGCCGCCGTTTCCCCGCCCCCTTCATCATCGAGACCGAGACCAAGTCGGAGACCACCGTCAAGACCATCGAACTGATAAACTCCATCGTGGACGGCATGACGAAAGCGGAGGTTACCGACCAGGAGCTGAAGCTCGCCAAGGATCACATCATCAACTCCTTCATCTTCAGCTTCGAGCGCAGCGACGTCGTGGTCACCCAGCAGGCGCGGCTGGAGTTCTACGGCTACCCGAAAGGCTACCTGGAGAACTTCCGGGACAACATCGCCAAGGTGACCAAGGAGGACGTGCTGAGGGTGGCCAGGAAATACCTGCAGCCGGAAGCGATGAAACTCGTGGTGGTGGGAGACAGCAACAAGTTCGACCGCCCCCTCACGGAATTCGGGCAGGTCAGGGAGATAAAGCTGGTTATCAAGTAACAGCCGGCAGGATTGGCGCCGGTTTGGTCGGGCATTGCAGCAGAGCGTGTAAGAACCAAGATAAGGGAGGTGATTGATATGGCAACGTGGAAATGCAAGAGCTGCGGCTTCACCAAGGAAGGCAGATGCAAACCCCAGAAGTGCCCCCAGTGCCAGGAGAAGGGGAACTTCGAGAAAGCGGAAGAGTAGACAAAGAGGGGCCTACCGCCACGCTGCAAGGCGTATCGCCCCTGTCGCCTCGAGCTGACCTAAAAAAGCCTCTGCTCCCACCAGGAGCCAGAGGCTTCTTTTTTGGCGGTCGTCTCTGCATCACCGCTCCACCGTATGCCCATTTCCCGCCCCCCGCAGGGTGAAGTAGAACGTCGCCCCCTGCCCGGGCTCGCCCTCCGCCCAGACCCGGCCGCCATGTCGCTGGATGATGTTTTTGACGGTGGCCAGGCCGATGCCGTGCCCGTCGCCGGTCGTGCCGGGGAGCCGCTGGAACGGGAGGAACAGTTTGTCGGAGTCCGCCATGTCGAAGCCAGGCCCGTTGTCGCGGACGTAATAGACCGGTGCGCCGCCATCCACGGTCACGCCGAAGGTGATGACCGCGTCTTCCCTGGAACAGTACTTCCAGGCGTTCCCGATCAGGTTGTTGAGCACGATGCGCAAGAGGTGTGCGTCGCACTCGGCTTGAACTGCTGCGGGTATCAGGAAAGTGGCGCGGTGCGCCGGATCACCCTTCTGCAGATCATCGGCGACAGATCTGGCCAGCTCGCCCAAATCGACGGTCTCCACCTTCAGCTCGCACTTCAGGGTACGTGAGAAGTTGAGCAGGGTGTTGATGAGCTGGTTCATGTCGAGGGTGCTCTGGTACATCTCCCTGACATAGCCGAGGCAGGCCTCGTCGAGGTTCCCGCCAAAGACCTCCTCGATGAGCTGGCAGTAGCCGTTGATGACGGTGAGGGGCTTGCGCAGGTCATGAGAGACGCTGTAACTGAAGGCCTCCAGCTCCATGTTGGCAGCCTCCAGGTTCTTGGTCCGTTCCAGCAGATCACGGTTCAAGGAGACGATCTCCCGCTCCGCCAGGTCGCGTTCCTCGATGGCGCGGCGCAGGCGGGCGCCCCCGGTGAACAGGCCGACCATCCCGACCAGCCACAATGTGGAAAAGCTGAGCGCGCTCACCCCGATCTTGCGACGGGAAATGTTCTGCAGCGGCGTCATGGGGACGGCAACGCTGATGCCCCCCCTGACCTCGCCCTCCCGGTAGCCGTCCTTGGCATGGCAGGCCAGGCATTCCCTGTCGGTGAAAAGCGGGGTCATCAAACGCAGGAAGGATTCCCCATCCAGCACCTCAACGGAACTCACCTCTTTTTCCCCTCTGCCAAAGGCGGCCAAGGCCGCCCTTTCCCAGGGATCGGGCCCGTTTTCCGGCCGGATCGGGCGCATGCTGGTGATGTGCCCCTTGATGTCGAAGGTCTTTGCCGAAAGGTCGAAGATGAGGCGGGTCATATAGGCAGGATTGACCAGGGTGAGCGTTTCCCCGGTGGTGGTCCTCACGTCCCGTCCGGGGTAGCCCGCCAGGTAGGGGTTAGGGGGAGTGTCGCTGCTGATGGCGACGTAGACACCTCCGTGCTCCCCGACCCAGTGACGGTAAAGCAGGTCGCGCTGGTAGTTGCTCCTGGCCTGGGTACGGGCGGTCTCCAGTGTCTGTTGCTGCTCGCTCACCACGTCCAGCGTGAACAGGACGACGATCGCAAGGGTCCAGCCGACGGCGAGAAACCACTCGTAGTGTTTCAAAAGCCTCGGGCCGACGGCGCCGCTATGCGAAGAGTCGATTGCCATGGTCTTCTTTCGTGCGACGTTTTGGGAGAATGGGCCACATGATAAAGCATAGCATATCCAAGTGTTGCTGCAGTTTGGCGAAGGATCTGCCGGCACTGGGCAAGGGGCACGGAATCAAATACCGGCGAGGCCAAAGATGCAGACATTCTCCGCTACCTTCTCCGGAAAAAATTCCTCCCTCTCGTCGCTGGCCGATCCCGATTAGCTAAGGCTGCCGAAACCTTCGAGCGCTCGCCCCTTGAGTCGGGGGCTGGAGGTGCCCCTGCCGGAGCAACTCCAGCCTCGTCGGGATGAAAAGCTGGAGCGTCACCCGGCTTTCCGTGGTCAGCTGAAGCCTGGGAACGGGAAAACCGGTACTCCGTTATCCTGTATGGTTCTTTCGAAAAAACGTGATCTTCCCGTCATTATCGGTATAATGCTTTCTCTCGCAGCCACGGCAACCGGCGCCATCTTCCCCCGCCCGGTCCTCCCGGACAAGACGAGGGGCGAGATGGTATCAGCCTGGATCGGCCAAAAGCTGCTTGCGTGAGGAGTTGTCGAGGTTCCAACGGAGGGGAAATGGGGAATTACAGCATCGTCGTGCTCGACTTCGAAACAACCGGACTGTCGCCTGACTACGGCGACCGGGTGATCGAGGTGGGGGCCGTCCTGATCCGGGGCAACAGGATCGTGGACCGCTTCCAGAGCCTGATGAATCCCGGCAAGAGGATCAGCAGCTTTATCGAGAACTATACCGGGATCACCAACGAGATGCTGAAATCGGCCCCCCCGGTCGCCGAGGTCATGCAGCGCTTCGCTGGCTTCATCTCAGATCATCACCTGGTGGCCCACAACGCGAGCTTCGACCGGCGTTTTCTGGACAGCGAACTGCGCCGCATCGACCGGCAGCGCAGCCAGGAGTTTGCCTGCAGCATGCTGGTCTCCCGCCGCGTCTACCCCGAGGCCCCCAGCCACAGCCTGGAATCCCTGGTCAACTACAAGAAACTGAAGACCACCGGCGTCTACCACCGCGCGCTGGCCGATGCCGAGATGACCGGCCATCTCTGGATCGGCATGATCGACGATGTCAAGTCACGCTATAACCTCGACTCGGTACCCTTTACCGTGATGCAGGGAGTGGCCAGGATTTCCAAAGCCGCAACCCACGCATACTTCAAGCGCTTCGCGGAAGAACGACTCGGTCCGGCCCCCACTCCCCCCCGAGCGGCAGCCCCCCGGCAGCGCCGGCAGCCGGTGAGAGCCGGGGAGCCAACCATGGCAAAGCCGGCCAGAGTCCAGGAGGAAAAAACAATGAAGGTGATTGCCGTCAACGGAAGTCCCCGCAAGAACTGGAACACCGCCACGCTCCTTCAAAAGGCACTCGACGGGGCCAGGGCCTGCGGCGCCGAGGTGGAGATGGTCCATCTCTACGACTTGAACTACAAGGGGTGCAAAAGCTGCTTTGCCTGCAAGCTGAAAAACGGGGCGAGCTATGGAACCTGCGCCATGAATGACGAACTCACCCCGCTTTTGGAGAAGCTCGCGGCAGCGGACGCCTTCGTGCTCGGCTCCCCCATCTATTTCGGCACGGTCACCGGAGAGATGCGCTCCTTCATGGAGAGGCTGTTCTTCCCCTATCTCGCCTACACAAAGCCTCCCAGCACGCTCTTCAAAAGGAAGATCCGCACGGCCTTCATCTACACCATGAACGTCTCCGAAGAGTTGATGAAGCAGAACAACTACCCCGTGCAGATGAATCTCAACGAGGCGGTGCTGGCCCGCACCTTCGGGTCGGCAGAGTCGCTTTGCTCCTTCGAGACCTTGCAGCTCGAGGACTACGACAAGATCGTCTTCAGCTACTGCGATCCGCGGGAGCGCAAGAAGCGGCACGAGACGGTGTTCCCCGACGACTGCCGGAAGGCCTTCGAGCTCGGCGAGCGCCTGGTCCGGCAGCAAGCCTAGACCCCATCCTCACCCCGCCCTCCCCTTGAAGGGGAGGGGGAGTTTCAGGAGCGAAATACAGAGAAATTTAGCAACATTTTCAACCGCAGAGACGCAGAGGTCGCGGAGGAAGCTTCGAACACCGGGGAAAGATTTACTGATGGGCGCCAATCTTCCGCAGTGAAAGTCCCCCTTTGAAAAAGGGGGATTTAGGGGGATTTAGGGGGATTTGAAGGTGGCTCGCGGTTTCCAGCCCCCCCCCCAGCCCCCCTTTTCCAAAGGTGGGAGCGTCTACCGGAACAACGGGGCACTCATCCCGCTTTTCGATTTCTCTGCGCTCTCGGCGTCTCTGCGGTTATATCCTTCCGGAGGAACACCACCGATGACCGACCAGCAACGTTTTCTCCGCAATCTCGAGGAGGAAAGGAACAGTTCCTACCTCTACCGCGCCCTCGCCTCCCATGAGCCAAGCGGGCAGATGGCCGAGGTTTACCGGCGGCTGGCCGAGGCTGAAGAGTCGCACGCGGCGCTGTGGGGTAAAAAACTGGCGGAATCCGGCGCCCGGGTCCCCGCCTTCCGCCCCACCGCCCGCACGCGCATCCTCGCCTGGCTCGCCCGCCGCTTCGGCCCGGAACTGGTGGTGCCTACCATGGCCGCCAAGGAAGACACTGCCACCACCGACTACGTCAACCAGCCGGAAGCGGCCGAGATGATCGCCACCGAGCAGTCGCACGCACGGGTGCTGCGCCAGATCGGCCTGAGCTCGGCAAGCGGCAAGGGGCTCGGGGGAAGCGCGGTCGCGCAGCTGGAGGGAAGGCACCGGATGGCGGGGGGAAACGCCCTGCGGGCCGCGGTGCTGGGCGCCAGCGACGGGCTGCTCTCCAACTTCAACCTGGTGATGGGGGTGGCGGGGGCGGAACTGGCCGGGCGCAGCATCCTGCTCACCGGCTGCGCGGGGCTTTTGGCTGGCGCGGTCTCCATGGCGCTGGGCGAGTGGATCTCGGTGCAGAGTTCGCGCGAGCTGTACATGAAGCACATCGAGACCGAGCGGGAGGAGATCGAGAACGCGCCGGAGGAGGAGATCGAGGAGCTGGTGCTGATCTACCAGGCGCGCGGCATGGAGGAGGAGATCGCCCGCCAGGTCGCCACCCGCATCATGTCGGACCGGGAAAACGCGCTCGGCACCCTGGTGCGCGAGGAGCTGGGCATCGACCCCGAAGAGCTGGGCGGCTCCGCCTGGGAGGCGGCCTTCACCTCGTTCCTTCTGTTCGCCGCCGGTGCCGTGATCCCGGTGATCCCCTTCGTCTTCCTGAAGGGGGGCGCCGCCATCGCCGCCAGCGCAGCGCTGAGCGCCGTCGGCCTCTTCGTGATCGGCGCCTCCATCACGCTTTTCACCGGCCGCTCCATCTGGTACTCGGGTTCACGCCAGGTGGCCTTCGGGCTGGCAGCCGCGGCGGTCACCTTCGGGGTGGGGAGGCTGGTCGGGGTGGCGCTCGGCGGGTGAGACGGACATTGTAAGAGATGCGGGGCTTCCCTCACCCCGGCCCTCTCCCGGAGGGCGAGGGGGCGTTGGCGGAAGAGGGAATGGAGCCAAAGTAATTTGCGGACAGCGGCGTTCCCTGCTGCTTTTTCACTGTTCCGCGGCGACCCCCTTGATGAAGATGGCGAGGTACTCCCGGATCAGCTTCTCGTCCAGCTCCGGATCGTGGCTGATCAGGTTCTGGGTGGCGTGCAGGCTCAAGAAGAAGTAGTTGACCATGCCGGCCAGGGCGATGGCCGCGTTGGTGGGCTGCACGTCCTGCCGGAAGCGCTTAAGCCGGATCCCCTCCTCGATGACCGCCGCCATGCTCCTGATCACCTCGTCGATCACCGGCTGCACGTGGCTGCCGAAGAAGGGGGTCGGGTTGGTGAGTTCGCTCGTGTAAAAGCGCAGCAGGTAAGGGTTGTTCCTGTGCCGGCGGAAGGTCCAGCGCAGGTACTCCTCCACCATCGCCTCCGGGTCGCTGACCCGGCCCCGCAGTTCGTGGATCTCCTGGAAGGAAGCGAACTGCTGCTGCAGCACCTCTGCATAAAGCCCCTCCTTGCTGCCGAAGTGATAGGAGATCATGGAGATGCTGGTGGAGGCGGCCAGGGAAAGCTCCCGTATGCTCACCCCGTTCAGCCCCCGCTCCGAGAATAGCCTGGTCCCCACCTCCAGCAGCTTGGTCCGGCTGTCTGTCTTTTCCATTTCCGCTCCGTTTTTCGAATTTCCCGCCCGACATTAGCAAAAACATTCAGGAAAAGCCATTCCTATTGCAATCGTCTTCGCCTGCTGCTATTGTGTATACATTTTTCGAACGAACGTTCGATATAGAGATATACCGATACTACAACACAGCAGAGGAGGATGCATCCATTATGTCCGAGTTGCACAAGAGGATCAGAAAATCCAGCCTTCACTCCAGGATCAGGAAAGTCGAAGAGGTCATCCCGATGTTCGAAAACGGGATGAACGTCGGCTGGTCGGGCTTCACCCCGGCCGGCTACCCGAAGATGGTGCCGATCGCCCTGGCCGAGCATGTGGAGAAGAACCAGCTGCAGGGAAAACTCAGGTTCAACCTGTTCATCGGCGCCTCGGTCGGCGCGGAGACCGAGGACCGCTGGGCCTCGCTGGACATGATCGATCGCCGCTGGCCCTACCAGACCGGCAAGAACATCCAGGCCGGCATCAACGAGGGGCGCATCCAGATGGGCGACAAGCACCTCTCCATGTTCGCCCAGGACCTGGGCTACGGCTTCTACACCAAGGATAACGGCGGCAAGCTGGACATCGCCATCATCGAGTGCTCCGCCATCACCGAAAACGGCGACCTGGTGCTGACCGCCTCCTGCGGCGCGGTGCCGGAGATCGTGCAGATCGCCGACCGGATCATCCTGGAGGTGAACACCTCCATCCCCAACTTCGAAGGGCTGCACGACATCATCGAGCCGGTCGCCCCGCCGCGCCGCCAGCCGTACCTGATCACCCGGGTGGACGACCGCGCCGGCTCCCCCTACGTCCGCATCGACAACGACAAGATCGTCGCCATCATCGAGTCCGACCGCCCCGACAACGGCCGCGCCTTCAGCGAGCAGGACGACACCTCCGAGGCGATCGCGCAGCATATCATCGACTTCTTCTCCAACGAGGTGAAGGCGGGCAGGCTGCCCAAGAGCCTTTTGCCGCTGCAGTCGGGCGTGGGCTCCATCGCCAACGCCGTGATCGGCGGGCTGGCCAACGGCCCCTTCACCGGCCTCAAGGTGTGGACCGAGGTGCTGCAGGACACCATGCTGGACTTCTTCGACTCCGGCAAGCTCGACTTCGCCTCCACCGTCTCCCTCTCCTTCTCCAAGGACGGCTTCAAGCGCTTCTACGAGAACTGGGACAAGTACAGCGACAAGGTGCTGATGCGCCCGCTCTCCATCGCCAACCACCCGGAGCCGATCAGGAGGCTTGGCTGCATCGCCATGAACACCCCGGTGGAGTTCGACATCTACGCCCACGCCAACTCCACGCTGGTGGGTGGCACCAGGATGATCAACGGCATCGGCGGCTCGGGCGACTTCCTGAGGAACGCCTACCTCTCCATCATGCACACCCCCTCGGCCCGTCCCTCCAAGACCGACCCGACCGGGATCACCTGCGTGGTGCCGCACGTGCCGCACGTCGACCACACCGAGCATGACCTGGACGTGCTGGTTACCGAGCAGGGTCTGGCGGACCTGCGCGGCCTGGCGCCCAAGCCGCGCGCCCAGCTGATCATCGACAAGTGCGCGCATCCGGATTACAAGCCGCTGCTGCAGGAGTACCTGGACCGGGCCACCAAGGAATGCCTCTCCAGGAAGGCCGGCCACGAGCCGCAGATGCTCGACCGCGTCTTCAAGATGCAGGTGAACCTGGCCCAGAAAGGGACCATGAAGATCGACAGCTGGGACATCTAGCAAAAAGGGGCAGAGTGCGCGACCGCCGCTCTGCCCTTCCTTGTCCCTAAAACAGAAAAGGCACCAAAAACACGGAAAGGAGAGGCTAGCAGCTGCCTGTCTCTTCCATGCTTTTTGGTGCCTTTCGTGGTTGTGGCGGTTCTTCTAGCCGAAGATCCTCTTGAAGAGCCCCTTCTTCTCCGCCTCGCGCCGCTCGGCGATCACCTGCATCCCCTTCTGGGCGTTACGCTCCCGAGCATTCACCTTCAAGGCCTTCAGGAACTCACCCTCGGCCAGGCCGTCCCTCCCCTCGTCCAGGAGCATCCACCCCCGGAAGGCGAAGGCCTCGGCGCAGCGCCCCATCTGCAGGCTCTTGGAAAGGAGGTTCCTGGACTTCTCGCTGGCGGCGCTGGAGCCGCGGTTGGCAGGGTTCTGGTAGATGGACCAGGCCAGGTAGGCGCAGGTCTGGGCATCCTGCGGGTCGAGGGTATAGGCCTCCTGCAGCGCCTTCTCGGCGTGGGGGAAGTCACCCATCTCCAGGAAGACCTTCCCCGACTGGAACTGGATGCGCGCCTGCAGCTGGTCCTCTTCCTTGCTGCTCCCCAGGCTGTTGGCCTTCAGCATCTCGTCGTAGCGCTCCTTGGCGATCACGTTGGAGAGGGTGTTGTAGGCGTTGGCGTAGTGGGAGAGGACGTCCTGGGCGCGGGCGAGGGTGGCCCCGGAAAGCTCCATGAAGCGCTCCGGCGAGTATTCGCGGGTCTTGGCGAAATAGGCATCCTTGAGGCCGGCGAAGGTGAAGCTCGCCTGGGTCATGGCGAAGATCTCGTAATAGTTCTTGTCCTGGATGGCGGCGTAGTCGCGCTGCACGTCCTGCTCGAAGGTGATCTCGGTGGCGGAGAGCGGCGCGGCCATCCCCTCCTCCCCCACCACCAGCTCGACCGAGTCCGAGACCTCGTCCACCAGGTCGTCGAAGCTCATCACCGCGCTGTCCCCTGCGGCGGCCTCTTCTATCGGGCGGTTGAACAGCCTTTTCTGCGGGAAATCGGGCTCCTCGCCGGCCTGCGGGGCACTGTGCAGGGCCAACATCCCCACCCGGACCAAGAGGTCCAGGAAGGCGGCGTTCTTGGCCCGGTCGCTGCCGGCGGACACCAGCTCGGCCACGCGGGGCCGGCGGCCGAGCTGCTCCAGGAGATCGATCTCCTCGCGGCTCATGTTGAACAGGTTGGCCAGCCGGTAGTAGTCGCAGGTCCTGGCGGGGTAGAGCTCCCCGCAGCGCTCGAGGAAGGGGCCGGTCTGGAAAGAGGCGGCGGCGCCGCGCACGGCCACGTGCAGCAGCCTGGGGAGCGAGATCGGGGTGAGCGGCAGCTCCGGCGCCAGGCTGTCCGGCTGGAAGCCGGCCGGCTGGTTGCGCTGGATGGCCTCGGTGAGTTTCTTGGAAAGGAACAGCCGGGACTGGTCAAGGAGTTCGTCGTAGGACAACAAGCCCGCCTCGCAAAGCCGCAGCCGGGTCTGCCCCTGCTGCGGGTACTGTTCCAGGTCGCTGCGGGAGAGGAGTCCGGCGGAGAGCAGAAAGGGGATGAAATCCTGGGAGGAGAAGGAGAGCGGCTCCCCCTTGAGCAGCGTAACCTCAAGGGCGCCGAGCTGCACGGTGCCGCTCAACCGGTTGCGGAAGGCCTCGATCAGCAGGTCGGGGAGAGGCCGTTGCGCCGGGCCCTCTACAGAATTCACCGCCTGCAGGAAATCCTCCTTGCCGAACGGTTTTTCCAGGTAGGCCCGGACCCCGAGCTTCTGCGCCGCCTGGGCGTATGCCTCGCCGCGATAGACTCCGGTCATGATGATGACCTCGACCCCCTTCAGCTCGGGACTCCTGCGCACCGTCTTGAGCAGTTCCACCCCGTTCATGCCCGGCAGCTTCAAATCGAGGATCAGCAGGTCCACCCCGCCGTCCTGGAGCAGAGCGAGCGCCGTGAGGCCGTCCGGCGCCCAGGTCACCCGGTGTCCGAGGGACTCCAGGAAGCCCTGCAGCATGGTGGCCAGTCGCTCGTTGTCTTCTGCCAGAACTATGCGGGTGGTCATCGTCCCTCGCCCGGGGCTACCGCCGGGTTCTTCAGGTATCTCTGCACCGCCTGGTTATGGGCGACCAGGTCGTTGCTGAACTGGTGGCTGCCGTCTCCCCGCGCCACGAAGTAGAGGTAGGGGACGGCGGGATGGTTCAAGACGGCGTCGATCGCCTGCGCTCCGGGGTTGCCGATCGGTCCCGGCGGCAGGCCGGAGATCAGGTAGGTATTGTAGGGGGTCTGCCGGCAGATATCCTCGTGGGAGACCTTGCCTCCCGAAAAGGCGCGCACCCCGTAGAGAGCGGTGGGATCGCTCTGCAGCCTCATCCCCTTCTTGAGCCGGTTCTGGAACACCGCGGCGATCAGCGGCATTTCGGCCGGCAGCACCGCCTCCTTCTCCACCATGGAGGCCAGGGTCAGGATCTCCCTGGCCGAGCGCCCCTGCTGGTTCCCCTGCCCCTTGAGCCTGGCCTGCAGGATCTCCCGCTGCCTGAGCACCATCTCGCGCACCACCTCGCGCGGGGTCTTGCCGGGGAGGATGTTGTAGCTGCCGGGAAACAGGTACCCCTCGGCGCTCCTGGCGCGGATCCCCAGCTCGGCCAAGAGCCGCTGGTCGCAGCAGGCAGCCAGGAACTCTTCCTTCGTGAAGATCCCCTTCTTCTCCAGCATCTCGGCCGCCTGGTAGGTGGAGTACCCCCCGGGGAGCGCGAAGAGCCGCTGGTAGACGTCGCCGGCGATCATCTTGTCCAGGATCTGGGCCGGGCGCATGCCGTCGCTGAACTGGTAGACGCCGGCCTTCACGCGCGCGTCCGCGCCGCGCAGGCGGGCGTAGAGGGTGAACAGTCGCGCGCTGGTGATGACGCGGCGCGACTCCAGCCCCGCAGCCAGGGTGCGCAGGGTCCGTCCCCGGCCAAGCTCCACCAGCTCGACCCGGGAGCCGTTGCCCGCGGCGCTGTGCAGGAAGAGGTAGAAACGTCCAGCCGGGATCAGTATCAGTATAAAAAGCGCCGGTATGATGACAGTCCGGTGCTTGCGGAGATAATGTGCGATATTTGAAGCTATAATAAGGATGCCTTCTGTCAAAACGATGGCTTTTGCTTTGGCTAAGCTAGATTTAGGGTAAATCGCCAACTGTGTCAAGGGGAAATGGTTGTCAGAGCGCGCACCCTCAGCCAATGCCAAATCGTTAATAAAATTTTTTAAAGACAGTAATGAGATTCCATTGTATGATATCTCCCTGTGCCTTTCGGCCGGCAACACTACTAACCGGATGACCTTCAGCAAAACCGGAACAGAGGTGCTTATGAAGCAAAGTTTCACCAACTCGGAGTACTTTCCCTTTGACATACAGATCTCCGGCGAGCTCGGCCGCCGGATCGGCCTGCGGGGCCTTTTGGAGGAGCTGGGTAACGTGCCCGGCATCATCTACTCCCGCCGCATCGCCGCCCGGGTCAACCGGCAGCTCGCCCCCGAAGAGCCCCGCCTCCAGCCGGGGCTTTTGCACCTCTACGGTATCCTCAACCGCGTCTTCCGCTACGTGATCGGCCATTACTGCACGGTCCAGCAGCCACAGGTGCTGGCCAGGCTGATGGCGGAGGCTGGCTATCCTTCCTTCTCCGGCGAGGCTGGCCAAGAGCTCGCCCGCTTCATGGAACTCTTCCCCTCCCAAAAGATGGTGCTCGGGCAGGATACCCCCGACTCCTACCTGGCCGGCGACAACGGCAAGCTTGAGCGCAGGTCCTCGCTGGCGGCGGAGCTGCTCCTGCTGCTTCTTGGGGAGGAGAACCGCGCCCTGGATGAATTCCGCCAGCTGTTCGACGACGCGGAACTCAGGGAGAAATCCCCCTATCCCCAGGTGACCGCGGAGCTCGACCGCCAGCTGGCCGGGGCTCCCCCCTTCCAGCCGGTGGGGCTTTCGCTCAGCGAGCTGTTGCGGGCGCCGGTCAAGGCCTCGCCGGACTCGCTCACCGGACAGATCGCCTACATCCGCGAGCACTGGGCGTCCTTTCTCCCGGGCGACCTGTTGGCGGACCTGGTCACCGCGCTGGACATCGTCTCCCAGGAGGGGAGGTCCTTCTTCCAGGGACGCGGGGGAGCGGTGGACAGCCAGGTGCTGAAGTTCGGCCGCTACGGCAAGGGGGGCGAGTACCCGGAGTACGAGCGTTTCTCCCCGGACGCCGACTGGATGCCCAACGTGGTGATGATCGCCAAGATGGTCTACGTCTGGCTGGGGCAGCTCTCCAAGCAGTACGGCCTGGAGGTGCGCACCCTGGACCAGATCCCTGACGCCGAGCTGGACCGGCTTTCCCGCTGGGGCTTCACCGCGCTCTGGCTGATCGGCATCTGGGAGCGCTCCCCCTCATCCCAGAGGATCAAGCACATAAGCGGCAACACCGACGCCATCTCCTCGGCCTACTCGCTCTACGACTACGTGATCGCCCGGGACCTGGGGGGCGACTGGGCCATGGAGAACCTGAAGGGGCGTTGCGCCGCCCGCGGCATCCGGCTCGCCTCCGACATGGTCCCCAACCACACCGGCCTGTACTCGAAGTGGACCGTGGAGCATCCGGAGTGGTTCATCCAGCTCGACTACCCCCCCTACCCCGACTACCAGTTCAACGGCCCCGACCTCTCCCCGGACGGCAGGATCGGCCTCTTCATCGAGGACGGCTACTGGGACAAGCGGGACGCGGCGGTGGTCTTCAAGCACCTCGACCGGGGCAACGGCCGGGTGCGCTACATCTACCACGGCAATGACGGCACCTCCACCCCCTGGAACGACACGGCACAGCTCAACTACCTCCTCCCCGAGGTGCGCGAGGCGGTGATCCAGACCATCCTGCATGTGGCACGGCAGACCCCGATCATCCGCTTCGACGCCGCCATGACGCTCGCCAAGAAGCACTACCAGCGCCTGTGGTTCCCGCTCCCGGGCCACGGCTCCGGCGTCCCGTCCCGCGCCGAACACGGCATGGATCAGCCGGCCTTCGACACCGTCTTCCCCAACGAGTTCTGGCGGGAGGTGGTGGACCGGGTGGCGGCGGAGGCTCCGGACACCCTACTTCTGGCCGAGGCCTTCTGGCTGATGGAGGGATATTTCGTGAGGACGCTCGGCATGCACCGGGTCTACAACAGCGCCTTCATGAACATGGTGAAGATGGAGGAGAACGCCAAGTACCGGCAGACCCTGAAGAACGTGCTGGAATTCGAGCCGGAGATCCTCAAGCGCTTCGTGAACTTCATGAACAACCCGGACGAGCGGACCGCGGTGGAGCAGTTCGGCAAGGAAGGGAAGTACTTCGGCGCCACCGTGCTGCTGGTCACCATGCCGGGGCTCCCCATGATCGGGCACGGCCAGATCGAGGGATTCCACGAGAAGTACGGCATGGAGTATAAACGCGCCTACTGGGACGAACCCATCGACCACGGCTTCGTCCACCACCACGAGACCCACATCTTCCCGCTCATGCGCCGGCGCCACATCTTCTCCGGGGCCGACCAGTTCGTGCTCTACGACTTCTATAGCGGCGACCAGGTGGACGAGAACGTCTTCGCCTACTCGAACCGGGCCGGCAGCGAGCGCGGCCTGATCGTCTACAACAACCGCTACGGGGACACCGCCGGCTGGATCCGCACCTCCTGCGCCATCCTCAAGAAGGACCAGGCCGGCAAGGGGAGCCTCGTGCAAAGGAGCCTGGGCGAGGCGCTCGATTTCAACGGCGACGGGCGGCACTACTACAGTTTCCGGGACTACGCGACCGGCTTGAGCTACCTGAGAAACGGCCGCGACCTGTGCGAGCAGGGACTCTTCGTGGAGATGAGCGGCTACGAGTACCATGCATTCGTCGACTTCAAGGAGATCCGCGACGACGAGTTCGGCACTTGGGGCACCCTCTGCTACCGGCTGAACGGGGCCGGCGTGGAGAGCGTGGAGGAGGAGGTCAAGCAGGTCCGCTGGGGGGCAGCCAACGAGGCGCTCGGGGCCTTTGTGGCCAAGGTGGCGGCCGGCGGCGGCGCCCCCAAGGCCGGGGCAGCTTCCCTGCTGGCGCCCCTGGAGCCGCTGCTCGCCTCCTTCTACAAGGCGCTCGCCCCGCAGGCCACCGAAAAGGAACTCCGGGCGCAGCTCGCCTCCTTCGGCAGCGAGATGACGCTGGCCATGAAATACTCGGCACTAGACCCGGCCAAGAAGCCGCACGCCTGGCTGCTGCTCTGCGCGTTCCTGGCCCTGCACCGGATCGGCGAGCTTACCGGGGACAGTTCGGCCGAGGCGGTGGATTACTACGGCCTGCTGCGCCCGCTGGCCCAGGCGTTCGCGACCCTGCCGGCCCAGGAGGAGCAGGAGCCCGCGCTGACACCTGCCGAGTGGGGGACCCTTTTCATGGTGCTGGTCAGGCACGAGAAGTTCCTGGATGACTGCCGGGACAAGGAAGCGGTCGAGGTCTGCCGCTCACTGTTCGAAGATCAGCAGGCCGGCCTGCTGATCTTCCTGCACGAAAGCGAGGGGGTCGAGTGGTTCAACAAGGAGCGCTTCGAGCTGATGCTCGACTGGTTCGCCCGCCTCTCCCCATACCTGGCAGCACCCCAGGAGGAGCCGGAGGCTTCCGTCTGCGCCCTGCTCTGCGAAACGGCAGCCGCATCGGGTTACCGGCTGGACCGGTTCCTGGCCCTTCTGGAAAGTGCCAAGCTGGCCTGACGAAGGCTGCTGAGATGGTACAATTAGAGGTCGTCGCCGCAGGGGTGACGACCTCTCTTGTTTTCTAAACAGACGAAAGCCAAATCGCGCTCGCCTGCACCTGACCGAAGGGGAAGCCCCTTTGCGACGGCATGTTTTTTGAGATGGGGATTGGCCTGTGATGGAAGGAAGGCGCCAGGGTGGTTTGGTCTGCGGCACCACTTTAAAAGGGGGAAGCCATGGCGATCATCAACACCCAGTTGCAGGACAACATAGGGACCATCACCTTCAACAACCCGCAGCAGCGTAACGCGCTCTCCAACACGCTGATAACCGAAATGCTGCAGGCGATCGGGGCACTGCAGAAAGGAAAGATGCGGGTGCTGATCATCCGCGCGCCGAAAGGATCGAAAGTCTGGTCGGCGGGGCACGATGTCCACGAGCTCCCCATGCCGGGACGTGATCCCTTGAGCTACAACGACCCGCTGGTGACCATCCTCAGATCGATCCAAAGCCTGCCCATCCCGGTCATCGCCATGATCGAGGGGAGTGTCTGGGGTGGCGCCTGCGACCTGGCGCTCTCCTGCGACATCCAGATCGGCTGCGAGACCACCTCCTTCTGCATGACCCCCGCCAAGATCGGGGTCCCCTACAACGTCTCCGGCATCCTGCATTTCATGAACATCATGGGGGTTAACGTGGCCAAGGAGATGTTTTTCACCGCCGAGCCGCTCACCGCCGAAAGGGCCCATCATGCCGGGCTCTTGAACCACCTGGTGGACCTGGACAACCTGGAGGAGTTCACCTACGAACTGGCCGGCAAGATCACCCGCAACAGCCCGCTGAGCATCGCCGTGATCAAGGAGCAGATCAGGCTGCTGGCAAGCGCCCACCCGCTGAGCCCGGTCACCTTCGAGCGCGTGCAGGGGCTCAGGCGGACCGCCTACGACAGCAAAGACTACGCCGAGGGTATCAAGGCCTTTTTGGAGAAGCGGACGCCGGCCTTTAGCGGGGAGTAGGCGGGAACATCCCAAAGACTTGTCAGAACCAAAGATGAAGGCCGGCTCCCCGAGGGGCCGGCCTTCTTTTCTGTCGGCGAACTCTCATCCTGCTGGCTTGTCCCTTTTGAACAGCTCCCCAAAGAGCTGCTTCGGCCTCAGCAGCCCCTCATCAGTCAAAGCGATGGACCTGTTCTTGTTTCTCGTTGAGTATGTCCCCCCTTCTCGAAGAGATGTCCATCACCTCGAAGCCGCAAGTGAGTACGACTGGATCAAATCCAGTCAAAAACCATTGGCCACGGAGGCACTGAGGAAGTCTGAGGGGGAGCAGTATCGAAAGAGCAACCAGGACGCCAGGGGGAATGGATTCACAAAAGTGGTGAAGGCCGGGGAAAACGTGGGGCGCGGGGTGTGGTTGGGGGCGCTGCCTTACCTGACAGCGCCACCGGTCGGGAAGCCGGGGGGAAAATGCCGATGAAGGATACGAAGGTCTCTACTGTTGCGGCTCTTCATCCACCAGGTAAATGATGGATTCCACCGCCTCGGTCGTCAGCGGCGGCAGGGCGGGTTTGTTGCCCCAGAAATCGTTGGGGATCCATTCCTCTGCTTGGGCATGTGCCGGATGAAAAACATGAAAGTCCATTGTCGTCACCTCCTGTTTTCAAAAATGCCGTCGCAGGGTACACAGCATATAGGGTGCCAGCCTGCAAGACCCCGAATTCAGGAGTTCCGCGCAGACGGCCGCGCCACTTTGAGACACGATGGCGTCCCGTTATGTCACACCGATGCAACGGATGCGCAATAACATGACAACGTTCGGGTCGCGAAGGTGTTCTTCATCCAGTGAAGCTGGAACGGCATACAGAAAGGGCGACGCCTGTCGCGCCGCCCCTGGAGGAGAGCTTGGAAGAGCTTGCCAAGTCACAAGGTGTCAGAAGGATGCTTCGTCGTCTTCCTCCACGTACACAAGCGATGCGACCTCTTCGGTAGTCAAGGGCGGCAGGGCAGGTTTGTTGCCGGTGAAATCAAGGGCAAGCAGTTCCTCAAAAAGAATACGGTCGGGATGAAAAACACGGAAATCGTTCATCGTGGTCACCTCCTGTCGGTCGAATTGTCATCGAACACGTTTAGCAGGATTGATGCCAGCAGCTAAGGCTTTGAAACCACATGCTTTCCGTTCACCCCCCTCAACTGTCGGGCACTTTTTGGTATCGTTATGTCTCCCGAAAGGTCAAAAGTGTCCAATTGAAAGTTTTATCTAATTGGTTAAATCACATCGCACGCCTTCGCCGCTCCCGGTAGCTAGCGCTTGCCTTTTGTGCTAGAGTGCGGGCCGGAGGAATGCCCGTGGATCTCATCCGTTACCTTATCGCCCTGATGCTGATCGCTGCCGTGCCGGTGGCCATCGTTTTCTGGCTCCTCGTCCACCCCTTCACCGCCTTCTGGCGCAGGATGGGCACGGGCAAGGCCTACACGGTTCTCTTCGCGGTGCTGGTGGCGGTGATCGCCACCATGCTGGCCCTGCATCGCTCTTTGCTGGTCTCGGACTTCGGCTTGAACGTCCCGCTTGCCGGTGTCGGCGTGCTGTTTCTCCTGGTATCGGGATGGCTCCTCTTCAAGCTCCGGCAGAAGCTCTCCTTGAAGGCGATGCTGGGGGTGCCGGAACTCTCTGCCGAGTCGGAGAAGGGCTCGCTGATCGCGGACGGCATCTACGCAAAGATACGCCACCCGCGCTACACCCAGATGACGCTCGCCATCTTCGGCTATGCGCTGATCTCCAACTACCCCGCAGCCTACGGCGCGTTCATCGTGTGGTGCCTGGGGATCTACGCGGTGACGGTCCTGGAGGAGAGGGAACTGGAGTGTCGCTTCGGGGAGGCCTACGGTAGATACCGGAAGCGGGTACCGAGGTTCGTGCCGCGATTTGGTCAACGACATAAAGACAACATGCAGCCTTAATTCCTTCTAGCCAGACCTGCATGGCTGGGCCGGCTTCCCTCACCCCTGCCCCTCTCCCGGGGGGCGAGGGGATAAACAGGCTACTCCTCTTGCACCGGTTTCAGGGTAGTCTCGATCCTGACCGCTCCTTCGCTCAGGGTGCGGTGAACGGGGCAGCGTTCCGCTATCTCCAGCAGCCGCTGCCGCTGGGCCTCATCAAGTTCTCCCTTCAGTTCCACCTCCCGCTCTATCAGGTCTACTTTCGACCGCTTGTCGTCGCAGTCAACGCAATCCTGCGCATGCACTTTGCGGTGGGAGAGATGCACCAGCGCCTCCTCCAGCGTCCACCCCTTCTGGCGCGCATACATGGTAATGGTCATGGAGGTGCAGGCGCCAAGCGATGCCAGCAGGTAATCGTAGGGTGACGGCCCTTCGCTGCCACCGCCGTACCCGATAGGCTCGTCGGCCACCAGGGGGAACCCTTTCACTGACAGCTCAGTGCGAAACGCCCCGATGGCGGTGCGGGATGAAATCCCCTTTTCCGCGACTTCCCCGGCCGGTTCGCCCACCTCTTCCTCGGCGGGCGCAAGGTAGCGGTTGGCCCAGGCGGCGATCACCTCTCCGGCATAGCGGGAATCACGGTTGTCGGAGAGCAGGTGATCCGCGGAATCGAGCGAGATGAAGCTCTTGGGATGCGGCGCGCTGCGGTAGATATCCGCGGCGTTGCCGATACCGACTATCTCGTCGGCTGGCGAATGCAGCACCAACAGCGCCGCCTTGAGCCCGCTCAGGGTCTCGGCCGGCTGCTGGGCGTCCAGATCGTCCAGCAGGCTCTTTCTGACCAGGAAGGTACGGTCGCCGATGGTCACCTTCCCCTCCCCGCTCCGCTCGATCTCCTTCAGGGTGTCCCCCAGGTACTCCTGGATGTGGGAAGGACGGAAGGGGGCCGCAATGGTGGCTACAGCCCTGGTGGACGGGAGCTGCGCTGCCGCGGCCAGCACGGCAGCACCTCCCAGCGAATGCCCCACCAGCAGGGCCGGCGCCTGGTATTCCTTCTCCAGAAAGCTGGCGGCGGACACCAGGTCGCTTACGTTGGTGGAGAAGGAGGTGGAAGGGAAATCTCCCTCGCTCTCGCCCAGCCCGGTGAAGTCGAAGCGCAGGACCGCGATGCGTCTGCCGCTGAGCGCCCGGCTGATGTGCACCGGGGCCTTGAAGTCCTTGGAGCAGGTGAAACAGTGGGCAAAAAGGGCGAAGGCGGTGGGCGCCCCCTGGTCGGGCAGTTCCAGCCGGGCGGCGAGCAGTTCGCCGCTGGCGTTGGGAAAGGTGATTCTACTGGTACTCATGAGCATCCTCCCGGTGCAGACTCTTTCAATGGAGAAGTTTACCCTATTGTGCCTGCCCCCATCGGCAAAGGGCTGACCAGCACCGGAGAACGGTGTAGTCAAGGTACGAGCCACTCTGCTATTTTAATGATGGGAGGTACAAAGGATACCACATGAAAGCTCCCATGACCGGTCAGCGGTGGGGACGGGTGATCGACCTGGCCTTTGGGGCGGCAGTCCTGCTGCTGACCGTGATGTTCTACCTTTCCTACCAGATCAAGGCCAGCCTCTCCAACTCCAACCGCTGGACGCTGCACACCTATGAAGTCCTCTCCACCCTCGACGACCTCCAAGCCACCGTGCTGGAGGCGGAAAGTTCCCGTCGGGGATATGTCCTCTCCGCCAATCACGAATTAAGGGAACGCTTCCTCAGCGACACCGTCCGTCTTCCCGACCTGTTGCAGCGCCTGAACTACCTTACCCGGGATGACCGGGACCAGCAGCAGCGTCAAAAGGTCCTTGCCGACCTGACCGGACGCAAGATCGCCACCATGGCCGCCTCCGTCAACAACCTGGACCGGCGGGGTTTCCGGCGCGTGGAACAGGAGCGGACAACCCAGGAAGGGGCGCTGCTGATGTCGAAGATCCAGTCCAGGATTGCCGAGATGAAGGGGGATGAGCAGAACCTGCTCGGGAAGCGGCGGGACACGGAGCAGCGGACCGTTTCCGTCCTTTTCTTCGTGGTCTGGACCGGCACCGCGGCGGGGATGCTCATCCTCCTGGTCACCTACGGCATAGCCCGTAGTGAGGCGCGGAGCCACCGGGCTGCTGCCGACGCGCTCGAGGCGGCCAACAGCGACATCGTCAACCTGAGCGAAATGGCCCAGTACCTCCTCAGCTGTTCCCGGTTGGGCGAGGCCGGGGAGATCGTCTCCCGCTATGGGGCCCGGTTCTTCCAGGGTGACTCAGGCGGGGTGTATCTCTTCGACAGCGCGCGGGAGTTCCTGGTGGAGAGCGCCGGCTGGGGAAGCAGGCGCCGCGCCCCCTTCGAAGCCGACCAGTGCTGGGCGCTCAGGCTGGGACAGCCTCATCTGGCACGGCAGGATTCCGATCTTCGCTGCCGTCACAGTGAAGAGGCGGCGGCCGATATCTGCATCCCGCTGGCCGCCCACCATGAGACCCTGGGAGTCTTCCATCTTGCCACCACCTCCGCGGAGACGGCGGTCGCCTTCCAGGGGAAGATGACCATGGCGGTTGCCTTCGCCGAGCAGGTGGCACTGGGGCTTCGCAACCTGCAACTGAGGGAGCAGTTGAGGGAGCTGTCGATACGGGATCCGGTGACGGGGCTGATGAACCGGCGCTACATGGAGGAATCGCTACTGAGGGAGATGTCGCGGGCGGTGAGAAAGACGCTGCCGCTCAGCGTGGTGATGATCGACGTGGACCACTTCAAGCTCTTCAACGACTCCTTCGGCCACGAAGCGGGCGACATGGTGCTGAGGGAGTTCGCCAATCTCCTGGAGAGGCAGTTGAGGGGGAGCGATCTGGCATGCCGCTACGGCGGCGAAGAGTTCATCCTGATCCTTCCCGAAGCCTCCCGGGAATCGGCACGGGAAAAGGCCGAGATGATCCGGGAATCGGTCAAGCAGCTGAAGCTGTTCAGCGGCAGTCGGCCGTTGGGAAAAATCACCATCTCGGCAGGCATCGCGCTCTTCCCGGCGGACGGTGAAAACTCCCACCAGTTGCTGACCGCGGCCGACGCCGCCCTCTACCGGGCCAAGGAAGCCGGGCGTGACCGGGTGGAGACGGCGCCGGGAGCCAGGAAGCTCTAGCGGCCGATGGGAAAGGCGATCTGCGGCTAGCTGGGGCTCAGCCGGAACTGGTACAGCGACGAACGGGGGGTCTCGATCTTGCGGCAGGCGTCCATGAAGCCCGCCAGCGTGACTCCTCGACCGTTACGCTGCCTGCTCCACGGTGACCTCGATTTTCCTCCACTCCCCGGCGCGGAAGCGGAAGGACCAGATGAGGGCGGTGGCGAAGACGAAGCTGGTGGCCAGGGTCCATTCGGCAAAGAGCCCCGGCGCAGTGCGGTCGATCAGCCACAGAAGCAGCAGGAATATGGTGGAGCAGACGAAGAAGGTGCGGGCGATCCACTGGGTATCGCCCGCCGAGGCGAGCACGCAGCCCAACATGACGTTGACGGCGTCGAAGAGGCAGTAGAAGGCGACGAACTTCATCACCAGCGAGCCCGTTTCCACGATGCGCGACGCCTCAGGGCCGCTGCCGGCGAAGAAGGCCATGAGCGGCTCGGAGCAGGTGGCAAAGACAAGCGCCATGGCCAGCATCCAGAGCTCGCAGACCAGCAGCGACTGTTCGGTGATGGCCGGTATCAGGTCGTCGCGACCGGCTCCCCGCGCATGTCCGACCAGGACGCCCGCGGCTTGGCCAAGCCCCAGCGCGGGAAAGAAGGCCATGCCGTTGATCCGGAAGGCGATGCTGCAGGCCGCCAGTTCGACGGTGCCCAGCCGCCCGACCACGACCAGGAACAGCGTCCAGGCCGCGAGCTCACCGCTGATGCGGAGCCCCATCGGGGTGGCCAGTGCGAGGAATCGCCGCATCTCCTGCCAGTTGAGCCTCCTGGCGATCCGATCCGCGAAACCGCCCGCCCCGACAAAGAGCAGGACGTACAGCAAAGCCGCCACTGCCTGCGCGGCGACGGTCGCCAGCGCCGCACCGGCGATCCCCAGCCGCGGCAATCCCCATTCCCCAAGCACCAGGCCCCAGGCCAGCAGTGCATTGACCGCGAAGGAAAAGAAAGTGACGCAGGTGACCAGGGCGGGCCTCCCGATCCCGGAGAGCCAGCCGCCCAGGGCGGAGCCCAGGACCGGGAAGAAGGAGCCTGCCATGCAGATGAAGAAGTAGGCGTTTTCGCCGGCCGCCACCGCCGGCTCGTGTCCGGCAAGCCGGAAGAGCTGTGCGAGCGGCCAGGCAGCAGCCAGCGCCAGGATGCCGGAGGCAAGCGAGCAGTGAATGCCAAGCCAGGCGGAAGAACGCACGCCCCGCGCGTCGCCGCGCCCGTGGCTATGCGCGACGAAGGTGCCGGCATAGCCTGCTGTGCCGAACAGGAATCCCTGGAAGAGGATGACGGCCATCCCTGCCGGCCCGATGGCGGCGACCGCCTGGCTCGAGTGCCGCGACAGCACGAGGGCGTCGATGATCTGCATCAGCGTGATGGCGGAGGTGGAAAGTATCATGGGGCCTGCCAATTTAAGCAGGCGGGGAACGTGCGAAAGGTTCATAAAGGAGAAAAGGTACCGTCCGTAGTTGGAGTTAACGCTCGATTTTTTCATTGAGGCAACGAAGCTGTCAAGACAAATCGGCCCTGGCAAATACCGCTATCATCCTTTCGGGGCATCCCTTCATCCGTTCCGTTCATCCGTTCCGTTCATCCGTTCCGTTCCTCCGTTCCGTTCATCCTTTCCGTTCATCTTCAGTTCATGCTTTACCGTTCATTCATTCCGAGAGCGTGCCCCCGCGTCCCCTCCCCTTCAAGGGGAGGGTCAGGGTGAGGATGGGGTGCCTGCAGCAGAAACAGAGGCTAAAGGCACCCCCCCCTTGTCCCCTTTGCCAAAGGGGGGAGATGGTAGGAGCTTTGCCAAGGGGAGATGGAATGAGCTTTGCCAAGGGGGGAGACGGTTGTAGCTCTATGATGGTGCAGATAGCTCAGGCGATGGCCGGCGGCGCTTCTCATGAAGTATTGAAGTATCCCCCCAATAGGAACAGAATAGGCCCTAGGAGTTGAGATGGGGTAGGAGGCATGAAAACTGGCCCTCGATTTTCCGGATTTCTCGCCGTCATACGCAGCGCCCTCCGCATCGTTGCCTTTAGCGCCGCTCTTCCCCTGTCCGCCTGCCACCATAAGCCGCCCGCCGCGGCAGCCCACCCCCCCGAGGTTGCAGTAGTTCAGGTCGTCCAGAGGGACATCCCCACCATACATGAATGGGTCGGCACCGCCGACGGTCTGGTCAACGCCACCATCCGCGCGCAGGTGACCGGTTACCTGATCAGGCAGGACTACCAGGAAGGGGACATGGTCGGCAAGGGACAGGTCCTCTTCGAGATCGACCCGCGCCCTTTCCGGGCCGCCCTGGACCAGGCCCGGAGCACCCTCGCCCAGATGGAGGCGGTGCATGAAAACGCCCGGCTCAACCTGGGCCGGGTGCAGCCCCTGGCAGCGCAAAATGCCCTCAGCAAGAAGGACCTCGACGACGCCATCGCATCAGAGCGCTCCGCGGCCGCCCAGGTACTGGCCGCCAGGGCGCAGGTGGAGAAGGCGAAACTTGATCTGGGATTCACCAAGGTCACCTCGCTTATCTCCGGCATGGCAGGCCTCGCCAAGGCCCAGGTCGGCGACCTGGTCGGCCCGGCAGTGCAGGGGGGCGAACTCACCACGGTTTCCACCATCGATCCCATCAAGATCTACTACACCATCAACGAACAAGCCTACATCGACTTCATGCGCCGGTTCTCCTCGGAAGCGGTCGGGCTGGAGGCTGCCAAGAAGCTCAGGATCGAGCTCATCCTCGGGGACGGCACCCATTACCCACGGCTGGGGAGGTTCTACGCCATCGACCGGCAGGTGGACGTGAGGACCGGTACCTTCCGGGTGGCCGCCCTCTTCCCCAATCCGACCAAGTTGCTGCGCCCCGGCCAGTTCGTGAGGGTGAAGGTATACATCGGGACCAGGCAGGGAGCGCTCCTGGTGCCGCAGCGCGCGGTAAACGAGCTGCAGGGGACCTACCAGGTGGCGGTGGTGGGTGCCGGCAACCGGGTGGAGATGCGGCCGGTCCAGCCGGGCGAGCGGGTGGATTCGCTGTGGGTGATCGAGAAGGGGTTGAAACCGGGCGAGCGGGTGGTGGCGGAAGGACTCCAGAAGGTGAAACCGGGAAGCCTGGTGCAGCCGCGCCCCTTCGTGGCGACCGCGGCAGCCATCAACCCGCAGGGTGGCAACGGTCAGGGTGGCAACGGAGCCGGTAGTAACGCTTCGGGTGACAACGCACCGGCCGGCAGCGCGCAAGGCAGGGGGACCGGCACTTCCGGAGCCGGTCCCCTGAACGACGCACGGGGGAGCGGCACGGCAGGCGGCGGGAGGTGACGGCATGTACCGCTTCTTCATCAGGCGCCCCATCGTCGCCATCGTCATCGCCATCATCACGGTCATCGTCGGCCTGGTCGCCCTGGCCGGCCTGCCGATCGCCCAATACCCCAACATCGTCCCTCCCGAGGTGCTCATCCAGACAACCTACGTGGGGGCTGACGCCCTGACCATCGAGCAGTCGGTCGCCACCCCGCTCGAGCAGCAGATGAGCGGCGTCGACAATATGAATTACATGTTTTCGCTGAACCCCAACAACGGGCTGATGCGGATGACGGTGAACTTCGATGTCAAGACCGACCCCAACACGGACCAGGTGCTCGCCCAGCTGCGCGAGGCCCAAGCCGAACGGCAGCTGCCGCTGGACGTGCGCAACCAGGGGGTCACCGTGCAGAAGGCCCTCTCGGCCCCGCTCGCGCTGATCGCCCTCTTCTCCCCCAAGGGAACCTACGACGCCACCTTCCTCGCAAACTACGCCTATATCAACATCGTCGACCAGCTGACCCGGGTCCCGGGCGTCGCCTCGGTCACCGTCTTCGGCGCCGGCCAGTACGCCATGCGCTGCTGGGTGCGGCCGGACGTTTTGGCCAAGCTCAACATCACCATCCCCGAGATCGTCGACGCCGTCGCCAAGCAGAACGCGGTCAACCCGGCGGGCCAGGTGGGGGGCGAGCCGAGCCCGGCCGGCCAGGAGTTCACCTACGCGGTGCGGGCCCAGGGGAGGCTGGTCACCCCCGAAGAGTTCGGGCAGATCGTGGTGCGGGCGAATCCGGGAGGGGCGCTGGTCCGCCTGAAGGACGTGGCCCGGCTGGAGCTGGGTGCCCAGGACTACAACATAGTGGGGCGTTTCAACGGCAAGCCGGCCGGCATCCTCGCCATCTACCAGCTCCCCGGCACCAACGCGCTGGAAGCGGTCAGGGGCGCCGAGAAGGTGCTCGCCAGGCTGAAAGGGTCCTTCCCGGCCGACCTTGACTACGGCGTCTCCCTGGACACCACCCGGTCGGTGACCGCCGGACTGCACGAGATCGTGGTGACCCTGGTCATCGCCGTGATCCTGGTGATCATCGTGGTCTTCGTTTTCCTGCAGGGCTGGCGGGCCACCCTGATCCCGATCATCGCCGTGCCGGTCTCGCTGGTCGGCACCTTCAGCTTCTTCCCGGTGCTGGGCTTTTCCATCAACCCCATTGCCCTGATGGGGATGGTGGTCGCCATCGGCCTGGTGGTGGACGACGCCATCGTGGTGGTCGAGGCGGTGGAGCGCCACATCGAGGAGGGGATGGCTCCCAAGGATGCCTCGCTCAAGGCGATGGAAGAGGTGGCCGGACCGGTTGCCGCCATCGCCCTGGTGCTGGCAGCGGTCTTCCTTCCCACTGTCTTCATCCCGGGCATCACCGGACGGCTCTACACCCAGTTCGCGGTAACCATCGCCATCTCGGTGCTCCTCTCCGCCTTCAACGCGCTCACCCTTTCCCCGGCCCTGTGCGGGATCCTGCTCAAGCCGAAGAAGGAGGCGCGCGGAGTGCTGGGCTGGTTCTACGGCCGCTTCAACCACTACTTCCGGCGCGGTACCGAAACCTACGTTTCCCTCGCCGACCTCGCCATCCGCCGGGCGGCCATCGGCTTTCTTTTCATAGCGCTGGCGGGGATCGGCATCTGGCTTTTGAACAGGCAGCTCCCGGGAGGTTTCCTCCCGGAGGAAGACCAGGGGTACGTGTACGCCGTCATCCAGCTCCCCAGCGCGGCCTCACTGCAGCGGACCTCGGAGGCGGGGCGCAAGGTCGAGCAGATCATCCTCAATACGCCGGGAGTGGAGAAGTGCACCACGGTAATCGGCTTCAACCTTCTGAGCTACGTCCGCAACACCTACTCCGGCTTTTTTTTCATCAGGCTGAAGGACTGGGATAACCGCAAAGGCACGGGAGAGAACGCAGCCGGCATCATCGCGCGTCTGAACCGCGAGCTCGCCAGGGTCCCGGAGGGTAACGCCTTCGCCTTCTCGCCGCCGGCCATCCAGGGGGTGGGGACCGCGGGCGGGGTCACCTTCATCCTGGAGGACCGGGCCGGTAAGGATCTCCCCTTCCTGGCGGAGAATACCGACAAGTTCGTGGCGGCGGCGAGCAAGCGCCCGGAACTGGCGCGGGTCACCACCACCCTGCTCCCCGGCGTTCCCCAGTACTTCGTGGACGTGGACCGCGACAAGGTGCTCAGCCAGGGGGTGGACCTGGGCCAGGTGTACGGGACGCTCCAGGCCTTCATGGGGGGGCAGTTCGTCAACTACTTCAACCGCTTCGGCAGGCAGTGGCAGGTCTACGTCGAGGCGGAGGGTGACTACCGCACCGACGTGCGCCAGCTGGGGCAGTTCTACGTGCGCAACTCCAACGGTGACCCGGTGCCGCTGGCAGCGGTGACCAGGGTGGAAAAACGGGCCGGCCCCGAATTCACCATGCGCTACAACCTGTTCCGCTCCGCCCAGATCAACGCGACCGCCGCCTCCGGCTACAGCTCGGCGCAGGCGATGCAGGCCCTGGAGGAGACCTTCCGGCAGACCATGCCGGCCGAGATGGGCTTCGACTACCTCGGCATGTCCTTCCAGGAACAAAAGGCAGCCCAGGGGGTGCCGCCGCAGGCGGTATTCGGGCTTTCGCTGCTTTTCGTGTTCCTGATCCTGGCCGGGCTCTACGAGAGCTGGTCGCTCCCCTTCTCGGTGCTCCTCTCCACGCCGATCGCGGTGCTGGGCGCCTTCGCGGCGCTCTTGGTGCGCTCGATGCAGTTCAACATCTACGCCCAGATCGGGCTGATCGTGCTGATCGGGCTGGCGGCCAAGAACGCCATCCTGATCGTGGAATTCGCCAAGGACGAGTACGAGCGGGGGACCGAGTTGCGGGAAGCGGCGCTTACCGGCGCAAGGCTCAGGCTTAGGCCGATCCTGATGACCTCCTTCGCCTTCATCCTGGGCTGCCTGCCGCTTGCCGTCTCCCGGGGGGCGGGTGGCATCGCCCGCAACGTGATGGGCTCCGGGGTGATCGGCGGCATGCTGGCGGCCACCGGCATCGCCATCTTCTTCATCCCCATGATGTTTTACGTGATCGAAAAGAGGGCGAGCAGGGGGAGAACCGGCCACGGCGACAGGAACGAAAACGAAAAGGATAACAGCAAGGTGTAGCTACGTGCTCCTCCCCCCGAACGGGGGGAGGCTGGGTGGGGGGAACACCGTCAGCAACGCCAGCAACTCTCCCTTCCTGGCCCTTCCCCTTTCGGGAGAGGGAATCTTGAACGGCTGGCCGTAAGTGGAGATCAACCTGAGAGGCAGCGAAGATGCGGCGACTTCTCGCGGCAATTATATGGTGCCTGGCCCTGACGGGCTGCCTGGTCGGCCCGAACTACCACCGGCCGAAGGTGGAGACCCCGCAGGGGTGGCGCTTCTCCGAAAAGGACGCCCGCGATCTAGCGGACACCGACTGGTGGCAGCAGTTCGGCGACCCGGTGCTGAACGATCTGATTGCGACCGCTCTCCGTGAGAACAAGGACCTCCTGATCGCCGCCGCCCGGGTGGAGGAATCCCGCAGCCGGCTCGCCATCGTCCGCTCGCCACTCTTCCCGCAGGTGAACGCCGGAGCCAGCGCAGGGGGAGAGAGGATCACCCAGCGCGGTCAGACCCCGCTCTCCGCCTCGGCGGCCAACCCCACCGCCCTCTACCAGGCCAACGTCTCGGCCAGCTGGGAGCTCGACCTGTGGGGCAAAGTGAGAAGGAGCACGGAGTCGGCCCGCGCCGACCTGCTCGCCAGCGAGGAAGGGAAGCGGGGCGTCATCCTGTCGCTGGTCGCAGAGGTGGCCGCGGCCTATGTCAACCTGCTCGACCTCGACCGGCAACTGGAGATCGCCACCCGGACGGCCAAAAGCCGCGAGGAGTACTACCGGATCTTCACCCTGCGCTTCAACGCGGGGTACGTCTCCAACCTCGAGCTGAGCCAGGTCAGGTCCGAGTACGAAGGGGCGCTGGCCACCATCCCCGCCATCGAGAAGGAGATCTCCCAGCAGGAAGACGCCCTGAGCCTGCTTTTGGGGAACAATCCCGGCGCCATCCGGCGAGGCAGCTCCATCGACACGCTCGGTATCCCAGCCGTCCCCGCCGGCCTCCCCTCCCAGCTGCTCGAGCGGCGCCCGGACATCCGCCAGGCCGAGCAGCAGCTGATCTCCGCCAACGCCCAGATCGGGGCAGCCCGCGCCCAGTTCTTCCCGAGCATCTCGCTGACCGGCCTGTTCGGCTGGGAAAGCACGAACCTGGCGCAGCTCTTCACCGGCCCGGCCCGCATGTGGAGCTTCGCGGCCCCCGTTACTCAGCCGATCTTCAACGCAGGGGCCATCTCGGGAGGGGTGAAGGTGGCCGAGGCTGCCCGCGAGGAGGCGCTTTACAACTACCAGAAGGTCATCCAGAGCGGTTTCCGCGACGTGGAGGACTCCTTGATCGATCAGCGGCGCAGCCGGGAACAGCTGGCAGCCCAGACCGGCCAGGTGGAGGCGCTGCGCCTCTACGCGAGCACCGCGAGGCTGCGCTACGAGAACGGCTACACGAGCTACATCGAGGTGCTGGACGCGGAACGGAGCCTGTTCGATGCCGAACTGGGGGCGGCCCGGACCAAGGGAGTGCTGCTGCAGGCTCTGATCAACCTCTACAAGGCGATGGGGGGCGGCTGGGTCGAACGGGCGGAGACGATGAGCAGGCAGCGGCGGTAAATGCGCTAAGGACCCCATCCTCACCCTGTCCCTCCCCTTTAAGGGGAGGGGCGTGCTGATGCGGATCTGGTTGGAAGAGGGAACCTGCTGGAGGTATCTGCCCGGGAGGTGAAGGGCCCGGGGGGATCTGGTCGAATTCGGAGGCGCTGGGGTCGGTTGCAAGGGGGCAGAGGCTGGGAGTGCTTTGGGTGGAGGGAGGAGGTCGTCATGAAAGCTTTGTTCAGGACTCAAGACAGCTGGTCGATGCTCATCGTGCGGCTCGGGCTGGGCATCGTCTTTTTTCCCCACGGCGCACAGAAGGTGCTGGGCTGGTTCGGGGGGCACGGCTTCGCGGCAACCATGGGGATGTTCACGGATAACATGCACGTCCCTGCCGTCTTCGCCGTGCTTGCCATCCTCGCCGAGTCGGCCGGCAGCCTCGGGCTCCTCAGCGGCTGCCTGACCAGGGTGGCGGCCTTGGGAATTCTCTGCAACATGGCGGTTGCGGTCGCCATGGTCCACTTCCCGAACGGCTTCTTCATGAACTGGACGGGCAAGCAGGCGGGCGAAGGATTCGAGTACCACATCCTCGCCATCGCCATGGCCCTCGCCCTCATCATCGCGGGGGGCGGCAGATGGTCGGTGGATCGCGCCATCGCCTCGCGGATGAAGGAATAGAGTGTCAGGGGAGTTACAGCGGGCGGGCCCGGCACTGACTGGCATGATACAGTGATTGCAAGTGCCCTCGAAGAGGCTATAACAGTGAGAGTTCACTAAATGAGCCTACAGGTATTGTTATAGCTTGAATGTTGCGTGCCCCTTTTAAATAAAACTGTACTCAAAAGATGCCTTGTTCCTTTAAGCTGGCCTCGATTTGTCACATTGCGGATTTTTTTTCAGGGTGAGATACTGAACCCATACCTGATCAGACAGAAAAAGATCACCCAAAGGAGGAAACGGTTATGGCTACCCAGGTGGTTCCCGGCATGGTGGCCTACAACGACTGCGCGCTGGCACTGATCGATTACCAACCGGCCATGTTCTCCGGTGTCAACTCCCACGACAGGTCGTCCATCGTTCAGAACGTACAGATTCTCGGCAAGGCGGCCAAGCTCTTCAAGATCCCGACCATCGTCTCCACCGTAGCGGCGCAGAGTTTCAGCGGCGCCATGATTCCCGAACTGAGCAACATCTTCCCGGACCAGAAACCGATCGACCGCACCTCGATCAACGCCTGGCTCGACCGCAACTTCAAGGCGGCGGTGGAGCAGACCGGCAAGCATAAAATCGTGCTGGCAGGTCTGTGGACCGAGGCCTGCGTGATGTTCCCGACCCTGGCCATGATGCAGGCAGGCTACCAGATCTACGTGCCGACCGACGCCTGCGGCGACATCAGCTGCGAAGCGCACGAGCGGGCGGTCCAGCGGCTCGTGCAAGCCGGCGCGGTACCCATGAACTCCCTGCAGTTCCTCTTCGAACTCCAGCAGGATTGGGGCCGCTCCGAAACCTACGAAGGATGCATGGAAATCATGCAAGCCCACTCCGCCTACGGCATCGAAGTCCGCTTCGTCAAGGACTTCCTCGGCGGCCACGGAGGGTAAGCCAGGTCCAGACCTCAAGCGTCCGGGGTCGCTGCCAATTGGGGAAAGGGACGTGCAAACGGTGGGCACGGCATTGCAGGGCGACCATGCCCGGCACTGCCGTGCCATTTTTTGCGCAGAAAGGAGGCCTTCAATGGCCACGATTACCGCCAGGGACGGAACAGGAATCTACTACAAGGATTGGGGAACGGGAAGACCGGTGGTGTTCAGCCACGGCTGGCCGCTTTGCTCCGATGCCTGGGAGGACCAGATGTTCTTCCTCGCCTCCCACGGCTACCGCTGCATTGCCCATGACCGCCGGGGGCACGGCCGCTCCGACCAGTCCTGGAACGGCAACGACATGGACACCTACGCCGAGGACCTGGCGACGCTGGTGGAGGCCCTCGATCTGAAGGACGCCATTCATGTCGGGCATTCCACGGGCGGCGGAGAGGTCGCCCGCTACCTCGCACGCTACGGCAGTGAGCGGGTCGCCATGGCGGTGCTGATCGGCGCGGTGCCTCCGCTCATGGTGCAGACGGCGGTGAACCCGGGCGGCCTGCCGATGGAGGTCTTCGACAACATCCGGGCCGGCGTGCTGGCCGACCGCTCGCAGTTTTTCATGGATCTCAGCATTCCGTTTTACGGCTACAACCGTCCCGACGCCAGGGTTTCCGACGGCGTGCGGGAAAGCTTCCGGCGCCAGGGACTGATGGCCGGCTTGCCCGCGGCATACTTCTGCGTCAAGGCGTTCTCTGAAACGGATCAGACCGAGGATCTCAAAAAGATCGACGTGCCGACCCTTATCATCCATGGCGACGACGACCAGATCGTGCCGATCGGCAACTCCGCGCTGCTGGCTGCCCAACTGGTCAGGGTCAACCGGCTGAAGATCTACCCGGGTGCGCCCCACGGTCTCTGCACGACCCATAAGGACCAGCTGAACCAGGACCTGCTCTCCTTCATCAGGGTCTAGCATTCGGGGGGGGGCGGAAGAGTTGCATCCCTGCGGCCGGGCCGCCCCTAAGGCGGGAAGCGTGCCGCTTGCCTCGCTCGACAGTGGCACCCTTCCCGCCAGTTCTCCCTGAACTGCCATCGCTGCACCGTTTGGATAGGCATCGCCCGCCGCTGTCCGCTACCACGAACAGCAAAAGCAATCCCCCTGTCCCCCCTTTACCAAGGGGGGAACGTGATGGCGAAAGAGAGAATTGCGGGGAGAGTCGCGGCACTACGTCCACTCCCCTTCAAGACGGAGGGACAGGGTGAGGATAGGTTACTTCCGGGACCGACGGCCAACCAGGCAACGGCAATCCCCCCTGTCCCCCCTTTATCAAGGGGGGGACGCGATGCGAATAGCGGAATTGCTGGGAGTGCTGCGTGCCTACGTCCCCTCCCCTTCAAGGGGAGGGACAGGGTGAGGATGGGGTTGTCGCGGTACCGATGGTCAACTGGGTGAATTTTTCTGTTTGATGACCTAGATCAAGGATGCCATGGCCGCCCTTTGCTATGGTCATTTCATCAAGAACAGTTCACGACGGCAGCAGAGGAGGATGACATGGAAATCAGCGGCAAGACCAAGTTGCACGAACTTTTTCAGCAGTACCCGTTCCTGCTGGAGTTCCTGGTTAACCGTTCGCCCAAGTTCAAGATGCTGAACAGCGCGGTGATGCGCAACACCGTCGGCAAGGTGGCACCGCTTGCCCACGTCGCCGAGCGGGGAGGCATTCCGGTGGACCAGCTGATATCCGAAATCGTCGCTGCCGTCAAGGCCAGGACGGGCGAAGAGCTCACCGTCGCCCCCGGAGAAAAGCAGGCTGCGGAAGGCGCCCTCACCGAGGCCCAGGCCCGGCAGGAGGCCCTCAAGGGAATCATCAGGGACCTGCACGACGGTGCCGACATGGCGAGCCTCAAGCGGCGCTTCCATGAACTGATCAAGGACATCGAGCCTACCGAAATCGCCCGCATGGAACAGCAGCTGATCGCCGAGGGCATGCCCGAGAGCGAGATAAAGCGCCTGTGCGACGTGCACGTCCAGCTCTTCAAGGATTCCCTCGAAAAGCAGGAAGCACCCAAGGTCCCGGCCGGACATCCGCTGCACACCTACATGCTGGAAAACCGGGCCGCAGAAGCGATCGCCGGCGAGATCACCGACATCCTGGCCCAAATCGACGCCGCCACCGGGGAAGCCTCGAGATCACAGCTTCAACAGGACCTGGTCACCCTGGTCAGCAGCCTGGTGGAGATCAACTACCACTACCTGCGCAAGGAGAACCAGCTCTTCCCCGTGCTGGAGCAGCACGACATCAGCGGCCCGACCGAGGTGATGTGGGCCATCCACGACGATATCCGCCAGGCGCTGAAGCAGATGCGCGCCCAGCTGGCCGGGGGGACAGTCCCGGGCGAGGCGCTGAAGGATCTCCTGCAGAGCGTGAGCGACATGATCTACAAGGAGGAGCAGATCCTCTTCCCGATGGCACTGGAAATTCTCGACGAGGGGGACTGGCGGAAGGTGCGGCAGGGCGAGGAGGAGATCGGCTACGCCTGGGTGGCGCCGGAAGCCGAGTGGGGAAAAGAGCCTGCCGCGGCGGCCGCGCCGTACTCAGGCGGCGAGATCAACCTCGACACCGGCCGGCTGACACCCGAGGTGCTGAACCTGATGCTGACCCATCTGCCGGTCGACATCTCCTTCGTCAACGAGCGGGACGAGGTCGCCTACTACTCGCAGGGCAAAGAGCGCATCTTCCCGCGTAGCCCCGGCGTCATCGGCAGGAAGGTGCAGAACTGCCACCCGCAGAAAAGCCTCGACATGGTGCAGAAGATCCTGGACGAGTTCAGGGCCGGGAAAAAGGACACCGCGGAATTCTGGATCCAGATGGGCGGGCGCTTCATCCACATCAGGTACTTCGCCGTGCGCGACGCGGCGGGGAACTACAAGGGCTGCCTGGAAGTAAGCCAGGACGCCACCGAAATACGGGCGCTGGAAGGGGAGCGCAGACTGCTCGACTGGGCCTGAGTTGACAGCCGATCCGGCGAAAGCGCCCCCGGCCAGATAGTTAAAAAACCCCGGTCAGCATCTTCGCTGCCGGGGTTTTTCATTTCTTCGGAAGGGGTGATCGCCTTGGTCACCTGGGAGCGATCATCTCGTCGGTGACCGTGAAGCTCTGCGGTTCCCGGTAGGTGGGAACCGGCAACGACGCCGGCAGCGCTGCCTGCTTCACCTCGGGATTTCCCGGGATCTTCACCCACACCTTCCAGCCGTTTCCCGCGGCATATTCGCGATAATCCTTGTAGTTCGAATAGTAGGGCTGCCAGTCGCCGTCGCTTCCCCCCACCCGCACGTAGAGTTCGCCATTAGTGCCGGAGACCATCGCGGCATAAACCTTCTTCTGCCTGGCGTTATCCTGGGTGTGGATCATGCTCCCCGCGTTGACGCCTGCCACCTTGCGCGCATTGATGAGCGCCTAGATCTTCTCCCGGAGATCCTGGCCCCAGTCGAAGTAGTGCTTCCAGTACACGGTCGGCAGCCCCGGATGGGTCAGGATGTAGGCGTAGGCCTGTTCCACTTCCCAGTTGTTGGCGAAGCTGTCGAACTTGTTGTTGGCCTGCGGCGTCCCGTCCTCGTTGGTCCGGTAGCCGGTGTCGTGGTTCTCCAGGAAGGTGACCGCCCGGTTCTTCCAGGGGAGCCCGTCCGTGGTGTCGCCCACCATGCCGATGCCGTTGCCGTATCCGTAGAGCGCCGTGTAATTTCCCTTGTTGTCCTTGAGCGTGAAGTAGGTGGAGAAGTCAAAGACGCTGCTGGAGGTCTGCAGGTCGCCGGGGACCGTGGCGGTGTTCCAGATCCACCCCCGCTGCTGGGCATGGGCGCCCCAGTCGTACTCGCCGACCGAGAAGGTGGGATGGGTGGCGCGGTTATAGACGGCGATCCATTTGGCGTCGTAGCCGTGCACCATGTCGTAGCGCCAGCCCCGGTATCCCAGGGACTGCAGCTGGAACAGGTACCTGACGAGGTCCCGGCGGACCTGGCCGTTGGAGTGGTCGATGTCACGGAAATCGGGATAGGCGTAGGTGGTCCCCCCGCCGAGATAGCTGGGCCTTCCTTCGTCCGCGCCCCGCTGGTCGACCGGCGTGTTGTAGACCTCGGAATTCGGGTTGGTGAACGCCTCATCGTATCTGGTGATCGCCCAGGGTCCCCAGTCCGGGTTCTTGAAGTCCGCCCAGGCCTTGCTCCCGTCCCGGTGGTTCAAGACGAGGTCCGCCACCGGCTCGACGCCGCTTTTCAGGAGCGATTCGACCATCGAGCGGTGCTGCTGCAGGGTGCCGTAGCTGTTGGACAGGTTGAAGTACTCTTTGGGATTGTAACCAGCGCTCAGGGTGCCTGCGTAGGAAGGGGGAGGAAGCCACACGAGGTTGAAGCCCCCCTGCCTGATGTCGGCGGCCTTGTCCCTGACGATGTCGTACCAGCGCTTGCTACCGAACTGCGGGAAGTTGGGCTGGCCGTGCCGGTAGGACTCCCAGTAAAATCCCTGCAGCATGACGCGGTCATCGTTGAAGCCTGCCTGGGCATGGCTACGATCGGCAGGGACAGCAAGCAGGCACAGGCAGAGCCAGACAACAGACCAGAGTGTAACTGTTCGCGTTCTCATAGTTGCAGTCCCCTTTTGTTGTTGGAGTATCTTTCTGCCCTGCAGCTCGTGGTCATATCTCTCAAAGCAGTTGCGACAGGAAGCTTTTTACAGATTAAAAAACAATCATCCAAATAAATCCCAGCAACAGTTTACTGTCAAGCAGCCCCCCGCCGGTACGGTCCACTCGCGAAAAAAATGGGCCGGCTTTGTGGGCCGGCCCGATTGCAAGGTGGTGGTTGTGGAAGACGTCTGGTGAGCGTTACCTCGCGGGGAGGAAGTCGATCGGGTAGAGGATGGTGGTCCTCGGCACACCCTCTTTGGCGCCGAAGTTGATCTTCTTGACCCGGTCGACGATCTTCTCGGAGAACTCGGGGGCGTTCATGTTGCAGGACTCCACCGTGCAGTTGGAGACCGTCCCGCTGGGCTCGATGGCGATTTTCAGCACCATCTTGCCGCGCAGGGTCGGATCCTTGCGGAGCTCGGTGTTGTAGATGCGGTAGAGTGCCGCCTTGTAACGGTCGAAGAGCAGCTGGATCTCCTCGTCTGTTCGGGACGGCCGGGCCCCGTTGCTGAGCGGCCTCCCCTCCTTGGCCCCCGAGCCTGAGGTGATGGCGCTCTTGACCTGGGCAAAACCGTCGCCACCCCGGCCGACCCGGGAGGAGTTCCCTCCGCCCACGCCACCGCGCCCCACTGCCGCGCTGCCGATCCCGCCGCTGCCGCCGTTTCTGCCGAGCGCGGCGTTGCCGACTCCTCCGCTGCCGCTGGGACCGCCCCCGCCTCCCTGCATGGAGACCAGGTTGCGGCCAGGCAGCGCGCGGCCGGACTGGTTGGCGCTGCTCACCCGTGCTTCGGTGCCCAGTTTGGGGGTGGCACTCTCGTCCAGCAGGTCCTTGAAGCTCTCCTTGAAGGCGAGCACGCCGGTGTTCTGGCTCCTCTTGGGAGCGGCGGTCTGCTCGACAGAGTCAGCTTTGGGCCGTGCCGCCGCTGCCATCTCCTCCCGGACCGGGGTCGCCTGCTGCTTCACCTCGTTTTGGGCGCTCTTCTTGTCGCCGGACTTCTCTTCTTTCTTGGCTTCCTTTTTCTCCTCGACCGCCTTCTTGGGCGGCAGCGGCTTCACCCGCTCCTGACGGACCATCATCGCCAGCCGTTCGGGAACCGGGGCGACCACCGGCCGGACCACCTTGGGCAGCACGATCTGGTGGACGAGGATGGCCAGGATCAGGCTGAGCAGCATGGCGGTTAACTGCGTGCGGCGGAAGCGCCGGTCGCTGGGATCGGACGAGCTCCAGGGCATCATCGAGGCGTGCGGAACGTCGGAGAGTTCCCGCACGATGGCGAATTCGCTCTCGCGCCGCTCGTCGCGGTCGTAGGCCTCGTCGACCTTGTCGTGCAGGAGGTCGAGCTCGTCGACACGCTGGTCCGCCTGCGACTTGAGCGTCGCCTGACGGCCCAGGATGCCGCTGATCATCTCGTCGAACGAGGAGACCCGGCTCTTCAGGCGCTCCACGTGTCCGGCGGGGTCTTTGACCTCCGGGGACTCTCCCCAGAAGAGCTGCCCGGCATCCAGCTCATCCAGCCGGTCGAGGAGCTTGCAGGCCTCCCGCAGGGCATCGAACCGCTGGCGGTCGGTCGAAAAGGTTTCCAGCTCTGCCTCTACCGTGCGGATCTCCCCCCTGAGCTCCATAAGCTTCGCCCGGGACTGCTCGATCCGCGCTTTGAGCGGCGCCAATTCCTGTTCTAGAAGTGATTTTTTCACAGTACACCCGCTAACCGTGCTGCGGAGCCTTCTGGATTACGGCCAGGGAGATCTTCCCGTATCCGGAGGCTGTGCAGCTCGTCATTATTTTCTTGAGGACGTTGAACGGAATGGTTCTATCGGCGAGCAGCGTGATTTCCCGGCTCTGGCTGTCGGCAACCTTGCCGCCGGGCTCGCTCTCCATACTGCGCTGGATCTCGGCCAGCCGGCCGATCACTTCGGGCGACGTGCCCACCCGGTCGTCGTAGAGGAGGTTGGTCTTCATCACCGGCTCCCCCTGGATGAGAACGGCATCGGGGGTGACCGAAATGGCCACCGTCCCCCTGGGCTTGGTCTCCACGATCGATTGCGGGAGGGCCAGGTGCTGCTCCGGCAGGTCCCCGTTGAACGAGTGGAAGAGCAGGAAGAACACCAGCACGGAGAGGACGTCCAGCATGGGGATCAGGTTCAAGCGGACGAAATGGTTCTTGTTGTTTCGCTCCATGCGCTTCAGGCGCCGGCTTTGTCTCATGCTCATGGCGCGTCTCCTATCGATATCTTAGGGAAGAGCGTGTTGCTCCCGGCGCTGCGTACGGTATCCATCACCTGGACCAGGTAATCGTACTGGATCTTGGGCTCCATCAGCACCGTCGCGTCTTCCTTCTCCGGGTACTTGGCCTTCAGCCCCTGGAGCAGCTCGGACAGCATCTTCAGATCGTACTTGCCGTCCTTCAGGGGGATGCTGGCCTCCACGTTCCTGCCGTTGGCGATCTCCAGTCCCGCCTTGCGGACCACCACCTCGATGGCGAAGTTCGGCCTGCTGGCGGCGGCCCCGCCGGCGCTGGTCGGCACGCTCAGGTCCATGATGGTGATGCTGGTGAAAACTGCGGTGATGAGCAGAAACACCACCAGCACGGTGAAGACGTCCATCATGGGCGTCAGGTTCAATAGCTCCATGATATCCGTTGCTGGTGGCTCTCCCTTTTTCCGTCTAAATCCTGCCATACTCGGCTCCTGTCAGATTGGCGCTTGTGCTTTTAGGCTTCGGTGTACTGGCGCCGCGAGAAGGTGGAGATCGTGTTGAGAGCTTTCACCGACGCCATCTCCAGGCTGTTGACGATCTGGCCGGTGGTCGAGGTCAGGCGGGCGTGCAGCAAGAGGAGCGGGATGGCGGTCATCAGGCCGAAGGCGGTGCAGTTCATCGCCTCGGAGATACTGGCGGCGAGCAGGGCGGCCTTTTCGGCGGGGCTTGCGCTGGCCACGGCGGCGAAGGCGGTGATCAGGCCCATGATGGTGCCGAGCAGCCCGAACAGCGTGGCGATATTGGAGAGCAGCGCCAGGTAGGGGGTACGCTTTTCCAGCTGGGGGATGATCTCCATCATCCTCTCCTCCATGGCGATCTCGATGTCCTCACGCCGCCGGACCGCACCTTGGCGTGCGAGCCCCATGGCCAGCATCTGGGAGATGGCGGAATCGTCCTCGTTCACCAGCTCACGCGCCCGGTCGAAGTTCCCCTCGGCCAGTACCGGCTGCACCTCGTCCCACTTCCTGCTGTTTTCCGCCTTCACGCGCTTCAGGTGGAACCAGCGCTCCACCGCTATGGCAATGCCCGCCGCCAGCACGATGAGGATCGGGAACATGAAGAGACCGCCCATCTGAAAAAACCTGATAATTGCCATTTTTATGCCTCCTTGACTGTGTGACCTCGCGGTCTGATGATCCGCACTGCGGTTTCGTTTAAGTTAGGGGACTGCTAAGGGGACAGCCACCTGGCGGAGCCAGTCCCCGGGCTACTTCGCGATCTGGGAGACGACAGCCGGCGGTGCGGCCGTCCTGCCTCCCACGCTGACCTCGTAGAATTCGACCTCGCGCAGGAAAACATCCCGGTCCACCGGCACGTCGCGCTCGTTCAGGGTCCTGGAAAGGTTGGTCTCCACGCCCAGCTCCGAACTCTTCCAGGGCACGATGAAAAGCGACATCGGCGCCTCGTTGTTGCCGAGAACCGACATCCCCCTAAGCTGCTTGGCGGTGTCGGCAGCGCCCGCATCAGGAGTTGCCGGGGCAACAGCGGCGGGGGGAGTGGCGGGCGAGGTAGAAGCCGGGGGTGCAGCGACTGCCGGGGTTGCAGCGACTGCCGGGGGCGCCGTGGCTGCGCCGCTCCCCTTCTCCTCAGCCACCACGGTGGCAGCGCCCAGCAGGATGAGGCAGCACGCCAGCTTTGACGCTCTCGCGACCAGCTGGAAACGTCCTTCGGCATGCTCAGCCGGAGCTGATTTAGACGCCAGAACCGGCAACTCCGTCCACGCCGAGCTTGTCGAGGCATGAACGCAGGGTAGTGATTCCGTAATTTCCGATGACATCAGCTTTCGATACATGGTGTTCTCCGGGCGGTGGCCATTTCCCTAGGGACGCGCGGGGACGCTGCGGGCACCGGCCGAGGCGGTCAGGTTTTTCCCCGAACGGGTCTGCAGGTCGGCAAGCCACATCTTAACCTTCTGGTCCTTGGGGACCGCCTTGTCGTAGGCCTCGTAATGTTTCACGGCGCAGGCCTGGTCTCTCAGGTAGAGATCGCACAGGATGCCGAGGTTCTTGTGAAGCGGATAGTATTCCGGAAAATCGCCCAGCGCCTTTTCGTACACCTTCCGGCTCTCCTCGAAACGCCCCTGCTTCCGCAAGAGCAGCCCGTATTCGTTGCTCGCCACCGGGTGATTGGGGATCAGCTCGATTGCTTTCTTCAGATGCTGCTCGGCAAGCTCCGGCTTGTTCACCCGCTCGTAGGCAATGGCCACGTTGATGTGCGGAGCGGTCAGCTTCGGCGACTGGGCGATGACCTTCTCCAGCAGTTCGATCGCCTTGTCGAACTTCGCGTCCCTGATCATCGCGTTGCCCTGTTCGAACTCGGCCCGCAGCTTCGGTTCCATGCCGGCCGGTTCGTTGATGGCAAACCCTTCCCGCCCGTCCTTGTAGTGGGTCACCGTCGGTCCGGTCGGCACCGGCGTAACCGTGGCTGAAGCAGACGGGGGAACCGCCTTGACGTTGCCGGTCGCACATCCGGAAAACAGCGAAAGCCCGATCACCAGCAGCAGGTAGCCGGCTGTCGGCGCTGCCTGATTATTGCCCTGCGCTCTTCCCCTCATAGCATTACCTCTTCGCATCTGTTCCATTTTCGTTCCCTCCGCGATGTTGTGGAACTACTGCGGGTGCATTGGCCCGCGGAACTGCATTTGTTGCCTTGGCTTGCGGTGTGGCCGGCCGCTCGGCCGTCGTCGCCGCCTTGACCGGCGCACTGGACGGCGCAGGCGGGGTGGCGGATGCGGCCGCTACCGGCGCGGCGGCCGGTTTCGGCGAAGCGGGCGCGGCCGCCGGCAGCACGGGAGCTGCCACCGGTTTGGGCGGAGCCGGCCTTTCAATTTCGAAGGCATAGCTCTCCAGCGAGGCGACCAGCTCTGCCGGCATCTCCGGCTTGTCGTAGCGGGCCGGCACGAACTTGGCCAGCCTCCCCAGGCTCTTGTCGATCCAGGGGTTGTAGATCCCCTTGCCGATCAGGTCGAGGTTCTTCTCGTGGATCTGGATCGCCTTCTCCTCGAAGGGATAGGCCTGTTCCTCGATGGCGAGCTCGAATTCCTGCAGCTCCTCGGCGCTCAGGTCGGTCGGCCGCTCAGACTCGGTGAGGGACTTGCTGAAGTTCTCGTAGATCTCGGCCAGGTAGTAGGTCGCGGCGGCGGTCACTTCGCCGACCTCGTAGTCGACCAGCTTGCCGAAGGTCCCGGTGGCAGCCTTCATCAGCTCCTTCTTCTTGCGCAGGTTCACTTCGAACGGTTTCACCAGCCGTACCGCCGTGAAACGCTCGTAGTCCTTTTCGGCCAGCACCAGCGCGCCCTTGCCTGCCAGGAAGCGGGTCCGGGGGGTGCGCGCCGGCCCGGCTGCCGCCTCCACCGCCACCATCTCCTTCAGCTCGCTCAGGTAGGCTTCCTGGTTGTTGTCGGCCTTCACGATCTCCACGATCTTGTTGCGCATCTCCACGTTCACCTCGACCGGCTCAGGGAAATACCCGACGAAGCGGCGGTAGACGGCCAGCGCCTTCTTCTTGTTGCCGCTTTGCTGGTGCAGCTCCGCGGCCAGCATCAGGGCGCCCCTTCTGACCTCCTCGTCCTTGAACTCGGTCTCGACCCGCTCGTACTCGCCGGCGGCCAGGGCGATCTGGCCGTTTTCCTTGTAGACGTAGGCGATCTTCCTGGTGACTTCCGGCTGCAGCTGATGGCCGGGGAACAGTTCGCGGAATCCGGTCAGCACGCCGGCGGCCATCTTCCAGTCCTTCAACTGGATCAGGGCGGCCGCGGCGTCGAATTCGGCGTTGGCGCGGATCTTCGAGGTCGGCGCCAGCTTGCCTACCCGCAGGAAGTGGTCAGCCGCGCCCCGGTAGTTCTTGGCGGCCGCCGCCTGCTCGCCCTGCTTGTAGATGGAGGCGGCCAGGTTGTCGACGAAGCCGGCCCTCCCCTTGTCCTCTGCCGGCAACAGCGCCAGCACCTTCGCGTAGGCGGTTTCGGCCTGGGGGTACTGCTGCAGTTCGTAGCAGGAGTGGCCGACCACGATCCAGGCTGACTTTTGCGTCTCCTGGTCCGCAGCCGGGAAGGCCTGGATCAGCTTGCTCGCCGCGGCAAGCGCCTGCTTGTACTCCTTCATGTCGTAAAGGTCATCGGCGGCCGCCCCCAGCACGATGGCGGCCTTCTCGTGTTTCGGGAAGGTGTCGGCGAATTTCAGGGAACTGCGCACCGTCTCCCGCTTGACCTTCTCCTTCTCCTCGGCGGGGGCCTCCTTCAGGTGCTCCCGGTAGGCGTAGATGGCGGCGTAACCGGCAGCCGACGACTTGGCGTGGTTCGGGTAGTTGTAGGCGGTCTTCTCGTATTCCAGTGCGGCCTTGGCGTAGGAGCGGTTTTCCAGGAGCAGTTCGGCCAGCTGGTAGTTGATGGACGGCGACTCCGCGTCCTTCGGGAAGAAGGAAAGGTACTCCTCATACCAGTGCTGGGCTTCCTGGAAGTTGCCCCCCTTGTCCTTGACGTGCGCGGGGTCCTGGTACAGCGAGTGGTAGTGGTGGGCGAGGTCGGTGACGTTGGTCTTCAGCCAGCCGAGCACCTCCGGGCGCGTCTTGGGATCGAAGTGCTTCCAGTATTCGGCCTTGAGGCCATAGTTCCTGGCGAACTGCTTCTTCTCGTCGATGACGATGCTCGGGAAGCCGCCTGCCATCTCGATGTCGATCACCCGCATGTGGAACTGCGGGGTGACCCGGTGGAACGGGTTGTGCTTGGCGAAGGCGTTGTAGGCCGCGGCGGCATCGGTGTAGCGGCGCTTGTCGAAGTAGAATTCGCCGAGATTGCTGTAGACGAGGTCCTCGTAGCTGCGCTTGCCGTGGGCGTCGAAGTATTCCACCACCGAATCGGCGCCGTGCAGGTACGAGAAGCTCTGGCTGATGACCCGGAAGGTGTCGTCGACCCGTTTTCTCTCCTGGTCGTCCTTGGTCTGGGCGAAGTCGTACCCCCTGGCGACCTTGTGATCGAGCAGTGCGATGAAACGGTGCAGGGCCTCGTCGTAGAGTTCCTGTTTGTAGTAGGTCCAGCCGAGCTTGTAGAGGGCGAGCTCGTAGAAGGGGGACTTGTCGCCCATGGCCACGATGCTCTTGTAGGCGTCTTCCCCTTCCAGGTACTGGTGGCGGGTGAAGTAGAATTCGGCCCGGCGGAAGCGGACCTCGTCGGAGTAGCGTGACTGCGGGTATGCCTTGACCAGCCGGGTCATCACCCCCATGGCTTCCTCGGTCTGACCCAGTTCTTCATAGGCGCGCGACATCTGGTACAGGACCTGGTCGTTCTTCGCGTAGTGCGGGAACTTGTCCAAAAGCTTCTTGTAGATGGCGATCGCGTCCCGTGCCCCTGCCCTTTCCAGCTCGTCGGCACCGGGCACCGCTTTGCCACCCTTGGCTGCGGCCACCGAGGTCTGCGTCGCCCTCTTTTCGAAATCGTCATCCGATTCGGCCTTGGAGGATGACGGGGCCTCGGCAGGACGGGCGGCAGCGACCTTGGGGCTTTGGGCGCGCTCGGGCGCGGGGAGTACCGGCGAGGCGGGCCGCCCGGCCGCTGCCACCGTCGGAGCCTGGTAGCCGTATTCCTTCTCCAGCTTCAGGTCGGCAAGCCGGCGCATCGCGGTGGGGGTCAGCGGCGATTCGGGGGTCTCGTCCAGGAAGCGCTGGTAGCCGTCCATCGCCTTGTCGAGGCCGCCCTGGACCGCCACCTCCTTGATGTCGACCTTCAAGTTCCGCAGCTGGGCGATGGTCTCCCTGCCGCCGCCCGACTGGCAGGCGGTGAGGAGTGCCGGAATTGCAAAGAGTACCAGTCCGATTCGTTTCATTTGCCAACACTCTTTTCGGTTTGTGCCGTGGCGGCCACTGGGTTGTCGACCTTGGTAACGGGGGCATTGACTGGCGTAAGGGGGACATTGACTGGCATAAGGGGGACAGGCACCTTCGGAGCCACTCCCGTTTCCTTGCTGGCGGCGCTGTCGGGGGCTGTATCCGCAGGTGCCTGTCCGCTTGCTGCCTTCGCTTTGTCAGCAGCCTTGTCAGCAGCCTTGTCGGCAGTTTTGTCGGCAGCCTTGTCGGCAGCCTTGTCTGCAGCCTTGTCGAAAGCTTTACCTGTCTTGTCCGATTTCTCTGCGGTGCCGGCCGGCGCCTTCAGCGTGCTAGCCTCATTCTGCGCCTTGGTCGCGCGGTCGTAGCTGTCGGCTATGGCGAAGCGGGCGGTGACCTTGAACTGTTCCAGCCGCTCGCGGCGCCTGGTCAGCTCGTCGACCGCCATCGCTTCCAGCACGGCACCCTGGCGCGTCATCAGATCCTTCACCGTTTCCTTGGCGGAGGCTATCCGGGAGCGCTGGCCGCGGATGGCGTCGTCGTACCCCTGGTAGCTCTGGGTCGCGGCCTGGCGGGTGCGGACGAAGGAATCGTACTGTTTCTTCAACCGGTCCACCTCTACATTCAGGTCGTGCAGGTCCTTGTAGGCGTCGGTCAGGCGCTGGTCGTACTCCGTGGAGATGTTGAAGAGGAGCACCCCCTTCAGGCGGGCGATCCGCTCCCTCGTCTCGGCGGGGGCCGTGCCTCCCGCGGCCAGGGCCTGTTCCAGGTGGGCGATCCGCTCCCGGGCGATCCTCTCTTCGCCGGTGGCCAGGTTGTCGGGACGGGGCTCCACCAGCATCGCCTTCAGGCGCTTGCGGATCCGCTCCCTCTGCTCCATGCGCAGGCGCATCTGCGAGTCGAGCTGCCGAAAGGCCCGGTCGATCTCCGGAAGCAGCGGCTGGTAATACCCCCGGCGCTGCTTGATGATGTCCTCGAAGGCATCCAGGTCCGTTTCCCAGCGGGCGAGCTTCTGACGCATCTCGTTCAGGTCCAGGTAGTTCTTGAGGGAGTCCTGGAATTCATGGGAGGTCATCAGTTCCAAAAGGTAATGGGTTTCCGGCGCATCCGGCAGCGTGCGCAGCTTTACCACCCAGTCGGCGTCCAGCTTCATCTCTTCCCGCGCCAGGGCCTTCAGGAACTTCCCATCCTGCACCGACTTGATGGAGGCGCCCAGCTTGTCTGCCTCCTTGCCGAAGGAATCGAGCGCCCGGCCATACAGCCCCGCCGCCTTGCCGTAGATGTTGAGTTTGCCGTAGGCATAGGGCACCGCCAGCATCGCTTCCTGCACCGCGGGATCGGTCACCTCCCGCTCCGCCAGGATGCTCCAGGGGACCAGCGCCCGCTCGTACTGGCCGCGCGAGGCATCGGACCACCCTGCGCCCAGCAGGGCCCGGTTGGAGAAGGGGCCGCTCAGCCGGACCCGCTCCAGGACCAGCTTGGCCTTCTCGCCCGCGTTTTCGTCCAGCAGCTTGTAGCCCAGCACCAGGTTCGATTTGTCCCTGATTGCCTGGGCCTCCGGCGTCTTCGCCAGGATCTGTCCGGCACGGTCCAGGTACTGGCGCCCGTCCTGCTCCTTCCTCTCCTTGATGAGGGCTATGCCCAGGTTGTAGCCGGCGAAGCCTTCCAGGTTCTTGGCCTTCTGCAGATCCTTGAAGGCCTTGGCAGCCTCCGGGAAGCGCCCGGACGCCAGCAGGATCTCGCCGCGCAGGAATTGCACGTCGTCCCGCACCGGCTCCGGCACCGTGCCGCGCATGCGTTGCAGCGCCTGCAGGGCGTCCGCGGGCTGACCTTCCTGGAAGTAGAGCCGGGCCAGCCGGTAGATCGCCTCGTTTCTCACCGGGTCGGCGAAGTTCCCCTCGACTACCGCGCTGATGGCGCGTCCGGCTCTCAGGTGCATCCGGTAGCCGAGCTCGAAATCCCCCACCCCGAACTCCGCCTGGTCGAGGTGGTAGTTGAGCGGGTCGAGCGTCGGCTCGTCGAGCCTTCTGTGCTGGCCCAGTTCGGTGTCCAGCCGCGCGATGGCGTCAAACCATTCCCCCTGGAAGGCTTCGTAGAGCGCCTCGCCGTAGAAGACGTCCTTGAGCCCCTTCGCGGTGTAGGGATTGGCTGCCAGCGCGGGAACCGCAAGGAGCAGGCACCCCAGTATGAGCATCAGCCTGGCCATGATTACCAATCCTTGACGGTGATGGGTTTGCTGCCGATGCCGGTGCTGGCCAGGACGACCCCGACCATTTTGGGTCCGACGTTCTTGGCGACCTTGAAGCTCTCATCCTTCTGGAAATCCGATCCACCCTCCGTCTTCCCGAGCGAGGTCACCTTCAGAGCGTGTTCGCCGGTCCGGACGTTGCCGACGTAGATCCGCTGCACCCCGCCCTTTTGCAGGGCTTCCAGTTCCTTGTGGGTGTAGAGGTGATGGGCGACCGTCTTGCCGTCCACCTCGATCTTGACGGCGTCCAGCCGGAACTTCTCCCCCTTGGCCACCGAGACGAAGACCGCCAGCTGGGTGTCGGAGGGGTAGATCAGCTTCTCTTCCAGCTGGTTCAGTTCCGCGGCGATGGAGAGCACATCCGTCTTGATCTCCTGCACCTGTTCGTCCAGCCCCTTCCCCTGCCCCTTGGCGGCTTCCTGGGCTTTGGGAGCTTCCTGGGCCTTGGGAGCTTCCTGGGCCTTCGGAGCTTCCTGGGCCTGGGGAGCTGCCTGGGCCTGGGGAGCGTCCTCCGCCCAGGCTGGAAGCATCGAGAAGAAGAGGGTGACCCCGCCTAAAACGAACACCTTGAGTACTTTGAACATGTTTGCCACCTATGGTTGTGGTGCTGTTGCAGCCAATGGAACGTTAAACTGTCAACCCCATCCTCACCCTGGCCCTCCCCTTGAAGGGGAGGGGACGCTGGGCTTATCTCTTCCTTCCCGCCAACCTCCCTCTGAGCCTCACTCACTGTCCCTCACTAGGAAGAGGGGGCCGAGGCAAATCCTCAACTTTTCACGACCTTCCCCGACTCTCCCTCCCCTTCAAGGGGAGGGCGGGGGTGAGGATGGGTTTCAGCAGCCGGGGGGCACCCCATCTCCACCCTGCCCTCCTCGTTGAAGAGGGGGAAACCTTAGATCGTTCCGACCGCGTTGATGAACACCCCCTGGTGCCGGTAACTCAGGTCGGTCAGGTTGTCCGAAAAATCGCTGAAGTTGTAGCCGCCACCGATCCTGAAGTGATCGTTCACCTGCCGGTAGATCCCCACCAGCACGCCGCTCTTCAGATCGTGGGCATCCGGCAGGTCGAGGATCCTCCCTTCCAGCATGGCGTCCCAGAAGTGGACGAAGTGCCAGTCCACCCGCGCCACGCCGAGATGGGCGCGGCTGTCGTAGTATTCGGGATTGACGCGGTCCATGCTCACCTGCCCGAGCCGGTAGGCGTACTTGCCACCCACCGTCCAGCGCGCCGTCAGATCGTACATGGCGTCTATCGAGGCGATGTGGCTGCGCTGCAGGTAGTTGGCCGAGCTGGTGCTGCCGGTGATCTGGTCGGCTGCCGGCACGTTGTAGAAGAAGGTGTACTTCATCAGGACGTTCAGCCGGTCGTTGGCCACCGGGCGGTAGGCGTAGCCGAGCACCCCTTCGGTGAAGTTGCCGTCGTAGTAGGAGCCCTGCGAGCTCCAGCTCCGGGAATAGTTGAAGGTGCCGATCAGCCGCCAGTCGGGGGTCAGCTGGTACTTGAGGCTGTTCTTCACAAGCCAGGTGGTGCGGTCGACCGTGCTGGTGTCCGGCTGTTCCTCGTCATCCAGCCGGTACTCGACGGCGCTGGCCAGCTTTACCTTGTCGAAGCCGTAGCCGGCGTTCAGGCCGGCCGCCGTCCTCTTGGTGGTGGCGCCGGTCTGGTTGTCCTGCAGGGTGCCGAACTCCACCTTGGTCCCCAGGTTGAGGCGGTCGGAAGGTGTGAGGTCGATGCCGTAGGTGTGGATGAGGCCGGTCGGGGTGTCGCCGTGGGTATAGCGCTCCTCCCCATAGACGCTGGTGCTGTCCGAGTAGCGGGTGCGGAACCCGGAGGTCAGCGTCCCCTTGTTGGCCTGCACGCCGTTGTCGGAGCGCTCGTTCTCCAGCGCGTAGGTGAGGTAGATGGTGCTCTTGTCGCTGTAGAGATACTCGCTCCCCAGCTTGCCGGCCAGGCCGTAACTCCCCTCGGAGATCTCGCCCGTCATCTTGAAGCGGTCGGTGAGCCTCCAGCCGCCCCCCAGGCCGATCCGGTCGTTGTCGTCCCGGTTGCCCGAGGTCTCCACCGTCTTCTGGCCGAATAGGTAGCCGTTCCAGCGCGCCTTGGAGTCGTAGGCCACCTTCGCCACCAGGTCGGTCCGCTCGCCCTGCTCCTGGGTCAGCGGCACCACCGCTGAGTGGTCGTCGCGGCGGTCCCAGCGCGCCCCTAGGGCGGTAGACCACTTCTCGTTCACCTGGTAGCTGCCGTTTGCTTCCACCGCCTGGGTCTCCAGCCCCTGCTCGACGCTCCTGCCATCCCCCTTCACCTTGAGGGCTATACGGTCGGTGACCGGGAGATCGGCGCTCCCCCCCAGCTGGAAGGTGCGGCTGTCGGCGATCTGGCCGGGGGCCGAATAGCCCGCCTCCATGATCTGGGTGTACATGGTGACCTTGCCCCGCCAGTTCTTGTTGAAATCCTGCAGGCCGGCGCTGCCGTCGACCCGGTAGGCCATGGCAGGCGAGCCGGAAGCGGGGATGGTCTCGGTGCTGGAGCTGTAGCCGCCGTCGGAGGAGGTGGAGGTGAAGAGATCGGAGCCCTTGCTGCGGGCGCTCTCCACCTTCAGCCAGGTGCCGGCGGACTTGCGCAGGGTGAGGTCGGCTCCCAGCAGGGTCTGCGCGGCTCCCGCGTCGTTACTGAGGTCGCCGGTCACCCCCAGCTTCAGGTGGTCACCGAACCAGTAATGGGCGCGGCCGCCGTAGTTCATGGCGTTCAGCTCCTCCACGCCGGGAGTGAATTCGTAGCGGACCACCAGGTAGACCGGGTTTCCTCCGATGGTATCGCTGTGCACCAGCAGGTCGTCGCTGGCCGTCGATTCCAGGGGCTGGGTCAGCAGGATGCGTCCCTGCAGGTAGTCGATGTTGTAGTCGGTGACCGCGGTCAGCTCTTTGCTGGCTAGAACGATCCCCGACGCCTTGTCCCTCACCTCCACGCGCACCCGTTCCGAGCCCTGCAGGACGTCCTGCCGGCGCAGGTAGTAGAGGGAGCCGCCGGTGCCTCTGAGCTCGTCCCGCCCCGCCACCGTGCCGGGATCGGCGGCAAAGCCGTCGATCAGCAGGCGCTTTTCGCCGAAGCTCGTGATGCCGGTGGTCTGGTAGTGGAGGTTCCCGCCGTACAGGCCGCGGTCGACGTGGGCCAGGTCGTTGTCGGTATAGCTGACCCGGAAGTTCCCCCACAGGCCGTAGCTTTGGTCTTTTTGCACCTTTAAGTAGAACTTGCCGCTGGTGGGGGCGTCCTCGATGACCGTGGAGTCATCGCCGAAGGTGGGGAAGTAGTACTTGGGATCGATGCGCCGGAAGAGCGCCTGGGGCGACTTGTCCAGGAAGTTCGAGAAGATCTCGTCGAACGGCCCCTCGCCGGTATCGGCGCTGGCGGTCACTCCCCAGCCGTTGCCGAACTCCCCTTTGCTGTAGAAGGCGAGGCGCCCCTGGGCGTTGAAGTTGTGGCTGTACTGCTCCTGGTCCACGGTTACCAGGTCGGCCGGGCCGCTGGTCTTGTCGGCGGAGAGGGTCAGGTCGGCGATTCCCACCGTGAACCAGTCGTTTCGCTTCAGCTCCAGGTCGCGCAGGAAGAGTTCCCCGTTCCCCTTCTGGTCCAGCACCGCCACCTCCACGGTGTGGGACCCCTTGGGAAGGATCTCCTCGCCGATGAAGCGCCCCTTGCCGTCCACCGGCTCCGGGTAGCCCGCCAGCCAGACGCGGTGCCCCGCCGGCAGCTCGCTGCCGTAGGCCTGCACGGTGCCGCCGTTCACAGGGATGTTGCGCCGGGCGAGGCGGCTCGCGCCGTAGCCGGCCAAAAGTTCCTTGGCCGGGTCCGCCTTGGCGGTGGCCGGATCGACCTGGTCCAGGACCCACAGCGGCTGGTCGACGGTCTCGTCCCAGTTACCCTGTGCGTCATAGACCCGGACCAGGTACTTGAGCTTTCGCCCCGGGGCCGAGTAGGAGGGGAAATTGGCCTTCCATTCCGCCATCCCCTCATTGTTCATGGGGACCACGGCGAGCGGCGTGTCGTGGACGGACTGGGCCTCGTCGAAGAGCCGCACCTCCGCCTTCTTGATGAAGCTGTGGTAGTTGGCGTAGAGGCGGAAGCGGACCAGGTTGTCGGCGAGGGAGGCGCCCGGGCTTGCCTGGTAGCGGATGCTGCGCGGCCAGGCGGTCACGTTCAGCCTCGGCTCGGCCCGCAGGTTGTCGTAGTGGAACTCGATTTGGGCGCGGTCGAGCGCCACGTCGGTACAGCGTTCCACGTCCGGGATGCTCTTTTGGGGATCGTCGACCGGCTTGCCGTCCACCGAGATGCGCATCAGGTTGAGGTCGAAGGCGTTGGCCGTCTTGATCTCGCGGCTCAGGCGGGTGATGTCCACCCCGTCGTAGTCGTTGAGCGGCACCTGCTCGTCGTAGACGACCTGCACCTCGACCCGGGACACCGCCGACTCGGTGAAGCCGGTGTTGACCACGTCGGAGGACTGCACGTAGCCGTGCCCTTCGAATTCCGCCGGCTTCACCGCCGGCCCCATTTTCCCGTTCACGGCGGCCATGGCCCGGCGGGCGCGGGCGGTGGACCAGCCGATATCGTCGCCGTAGATGGCGGCGTTACGCCGGTCGAGCCGCTCGTTGTTGAGGTAGCCGATGAAGCGCAGCCGCACGTTGGCCCTCTCCTTGATCTCCTCCATCAGGGACTTGAGCCTTTCCGCGTACCCTTCGGGGACCACCGGGTTGCCGTCCTGGAACAGGATGGGAGCGATCGGCCCGGAGGGGGGATTGTAGACCCTGGTGACGGTTTCCGAACCGGCCTCTTCCGGGCAGAGCTGCGGCCCGTCGGGGAGTTCCTGCAGGGCATCGTCGTGCCAGAACTCGACCTCGACCCGCCGGTTGAGCCCCCTCCCCTGCTCGGTCTCGTTGGGTGCTACCGGGTGCGTGGCCCCCTTGCCGTCGCTTTCCACCGCCACCCCGGGGAGCTTCAGCCCGTCCTGGACGGCCAGGGCGACCCGGCGTGCCACCGCCTTGGAGAGCCCCGCCTGGTCACCGTAGATCCGCTCGTTGCGCCCTTCCAGCGGCTTGTTGTCGCAGTAGGCGACGAAGCGCACTGCGACATGCTCCTTGCCCTGCAGGTTTGTAAGCGCCTGGCGTACCCGCTGCTGGAATTCCTCGGGGACCACCACCGTGTCGGCGTCCCACTGCAGGGGGGCGACCAGGTTCTTCACCCGGATGCGGTGCGCGTTCCCCTCCTTGTAGCGCATCTTGCAGACCGTCTCGGTGCGGCAGACCTTGACCCGGTTCACCTGCCGGGGGACGATCACTTCCTTTTCCACCATCTTCTCGCCGATCTCGTCGTACCAGACCTCCACCTCCACCCGGCGGTTCTGGCCGCGGCCGGCTTCGGTGGCGTTGCTGGCGACCGGCCTCGAGTCCCCCATCCCTTCATAGGAGATGGCTTCGGCGGGGAGATCGAGCGCCTTCTTGAAATACTCGGCCACCGTCCCCGCCCGCTCCCGGGAGAGGCCGACGTTGTCGCCGTATTTCGCCTTCAAGGGGCCGATCAGGTTCTGGGAATCGGCGTGGCCGACGAAGTGCAGGCGGACGTTCAGGCGGCCGCGCATCCGGTCCAGCACCCCGCGCAGCATGGCCACGTAGTCGTCGGGGATGTCGGCCTCGCCGGTGCGGAAGTGGATGGCGGGGACCACGTTGGCCACCTTGACGGTCTTCACTTCCTTCTCGGCGACCCGGCGCTTCTCCGTGCGGTCCCCCTGGTCCTCCTTGAAAATGGAGGGGTCCAAAAGCCAGGGGGTGAGCGGCTGCTCCTTGGGCAGGTGCATTTCGGTGGCGGGGCCGAAGCTGGCTGTCTCCCTCGTCCCCGCGCCTTTGTTGGCGGTTCCCGCGGGCGCGCTCTCGGCGCAGACGACGGTCTTCACTCCGGCTACGGAGACCAGGAATAAGATTAGGGCGATACAGCGCTTCACCATTGCTCCCATGTGCTTAGAGTCCACTATCCGCCCCGGGAAACGGAGGTCTCCCCGGGATCGCTATCGAACCACCGGATAAAGTTGGAGTCACAATGCACAGGGAAGGAGGATCGTTTTGTGACTTGCCGCTACTGCTTTTGTGTGCCAGCCAGGCCCCTCTTCATGCGAGGGATCCAGCCCTTGCCTGCTCTCCCCCCTTTGCCAAAGGGGGGCCGGGGGGGATTTCTCCACCAGAGCCCATCCCCACCCTCTCCTTGCAGAGGAGGGAGGCGGAAAGCCGGTCAGGGGGGCGCGCCCCGCCTCCAGAAGACCTCCGTCTCGATGGTCAGCTGGTAGCTGCCGTTCCACCTGCCGTTTATCTCCTTCTTCAGCGCCTTCAGACGCTCCTCCACCAGCCCCTTGTCCTCGTTCTCGGCCAGGTAGGAGAGCCTCAACACCGAACTCCCTTTCTTCAGTTCCTTCAACAGGAGCTCGATCCTCGGCTGCCACTGCGGCCTGAGCTTGGCGCTTTTGGGCTCGAACACCCCGTCGGCCACGTCCAGGGAGACCACGTGGTGGATGCTGGCCCCGAAGTCGTAGCGGAGCATCTTGCCGCGGGTGGCGCGCTGCACCTGCGGGTTCTCGCCGGTCACCCGGTAGCCGGTGGGCAGGGTCCGCTCGTCGACCTTCAGTATGAAGTTGGAGCCCCGCTCCTCGTTGGGGACCACCGCGCAGGTGATGTGGTAGCGTCCGAACTCGTCGGTGGTGGTGATCAGGCCGTTGGCGGTCACCAGTCGCACCCCGGGCAGCCCCTTCTCGCCCTGGTCCTGATAGCCGTTGGCGTTTTTGTCGTCGAACACCTTGCCGATCACGTCGCTGCAGTCAAAGTCGGGGTCGGCCACCACCCGCACCGTGGCCGACGCCATCCCGGAGGCGAAGCCGCCGGTGGCCTTGTCCACCACCTGGGCGCGGTTCACGTACTCCCCTTCGGAGACGCCGGAGCCGACGATCATCAGGAAGGTGACGGTGTGCGTGGTGTTGCTGGAGAGGGAGCCGATGTTCCAGATGATCTGGCGCGCGTTGGTGACGGGCTCCCCCTTCTGGCCGTCGACCCGGGTCGAACCCGCCACGTACTTGAAGCCGAGCGGGAAGCTGTCCACCACCTGCAGGTTCTGCAGCGCCACCCCCAGCGTGTTGTTCAGGGTGATGGTGTAGGGGACCAACTGGCTGCGGGTCACGTTGATGAGCGACGTGGTCTTGGTGATGGCGATCGCCGTGTCGAGGGTCGGGTCCACCGCGATGTGGTTGTTGTAGATCTGGCTGTAGCCCGGCTCCGTGTTGTCCAGCGTGAGGTGGAGATAGTACGCGGTGCGGGTACCCGCGGCGATGGAGGCGGCCGGCGCCAGGCTGGAGGCCTGCGCCTCGCAGTAGGTCGCCGTCCCCGGCACCGCGTCCGCCGCCGAGCCGGGGCAGGAGGAGACGTTGAAGGAGTCGGTGCTGTCGCTGGAAGTGGGCGGCACCAGCTTGGAGATGCCGGTGCTGAAGCCTGCGGCGGGAGGGGTTACCTGGATCAGGTACTCGCCGCCCGAGGGGCAGGAGGGATCGCTGAAGTTCAGGTCGAACTTGTAGTAGCCGCTGCCGGTGGTGACCTGCCCCTGCTGGTTGGGATCCTTCAGACAGCTGCTGGAGACCGGAGCCTTGCTGGCCGCCCGCACCATGCTGAGCGTCGCGCCGGCCACCGCCTGGCGGGTGACCGAGTTGTACACCACGCCGTTGGGGGTTACCGGGAGGTTCAGGTCGCTGAGCACCCCGCCCGCGCCGACCACGATGTTGGAGATGCTCTGCATGCCGTTGGTGAAGGCGGAGCTGCACCAGCCGAGCATGGCGGTGCTGGCACCCGCGCCCGGCGCCCGGAAGCGGAGCTGGTAGCTGTTGGAGGTGCCCGAGTTGGGGGTCACCCCGCTCACGCGGTAGGAGCCGTCGGCGCCGGTATAGACGGAGGAGAGCAGCTGGCCGTTCTCGTAGAAGTCCACCGCCCAGTTGGCCAGGGGAAGCTCGCCCGCGTCGAGGACGTTGTTGTAGTTGAAGTCCTGCCAGACAGAGCCGTTCAGGGTGCCGCTACCGGGTATCCCCCCGACGGTGAGCGAGGCGCTGGCGCCCGCGGTCTGGGTGGGTGAGTTCCAGCTGGCCAGTGCGGTGTTGCTGACCACCACGCCGGCCGTGGCGCTGGAGTTCAGGGTGACCCGGAAGCGCAGGGTCACCGTGGCGCCCGGCGCGAGGTTGCCGTAGGCGGCGCCGTAGTTGGCGCTGATCACCGAGGAGGCGATGCTCACCCCGTTGGCGGAGCCGTTCATGGCCGCGGAGCCCACCAGGTAGACCGCCTGGGTGAGCGGGGCCAGGTCGTCGGTGAGGACCACCGAACTGGCCGGGACCGAGCCGATGTTGGTGGCCTGGATGGTATATTCCAGGACGCTCCCGGTCAGGGCGGCGCCGCCACCCACCACCGACACCGACTTGGTGATGGCGAGCTGCTGGGCGTTGCCGACCGTGATGACGGTGGGCTGGTAGCCATTGGTGGGGTTGCCGTCCGAGTCGGTCAAAAGCGCCGGCAGCTGCGCGGTCGAGATGCTCCCCTGGTTGCTGATGATGGTCCCGGAGGCGACCGCCGGGTTCACCTGCACACGGAAGCTGACGGTGCTGCTGGCGCCGGCGGCGAGCGTCCCGCTCCCCACCGTGAGGCCGCTGGCCAGGGGCGAAACGCCTGGGGAGCTGTCGGAGACGGCCTGCCCATTCACCTGCACCGTGCCCGCCAGGTAGCTGGTGTTAGCGGGGACCTGGTCGGTCAGCACCACCCCGCTCGCCGGGGCCGAGCCCGAGTTGGTCAGGGTGATGGTGTACTGCAGCGTGTCGCCCGGGTCGACCTGGCCGTTGCCGTTTGCGTCCCCCACGAGCTGCACGCTCTTCAGGGCGTAGATGAGCGGCAGGTTGCCCACCACCACCGTGGTCGGGTCGCCCGCCACCGGGGTGGCGGGGTTGTCCGAGGCCTGCTCGGGGAAGGCCCCGCTGGCGGCACCGGAGCCGTCCACGAAGCCCTGGTTGGAGATCAGGGTGCCCGCCACCACGCTCTTGCTGATCTGCACCTGGAAGCTGACCGTGGCCACGTTGGCGGTGGTGCTCCCGGCGTTGGCCGGCATGGCGCCGGAGGTCAGGTTCATGGTGGAGTTGACCGGCATGCCGTTTTGCAGCGGGCTCACTCCCACGCTGGGGTCGGCGGCGGCGATCCCGTTCAGGGTGGTGCTCTTCGGCACGTAGCTGGTGTTGGCCGGGATCAGGTCGCGCAGGGTGACGCCGGTCGCGTTCTCGGTGCCGATGTTCTTCACCGTGATGGTGTAGCGCAGGGTATCCCCCGCCATCACCGTGGAGCTGCCGGACGTGATGTCCTGCACCGTCTTCAGTACCTGGAAGGAGGGTGCCGAGCTGATCAGGGTGCGGGTCGGATCGGTCGCCCCGGGCAGGGACGGGTCGTCGGAAAGCTGCGCCGGCAGGACGGTGGAGCCGATCTGGGCCTGGTTCAGCACCTGGGAGCCGCTGTCGATCACCGGCGCCAGGTTGACCTGGTACTGGATCACCAGCGAGTCACCGCTTTGCCCCTGCGGCGCGACACTCAGGTTGCCGATGCTGATGAGCCCGGTCCCCTTGCTCCCGCCGATGGGCGAGGTCTGCGAGCTGGTGGCTCCGGCCGGCAGCGAGGTGAGCTTCAGGGTCCCCGGCGCGAACATGGCGGAGGCGTTCAGCTTGTCCAGCTCGTCGGTCAGCGTGAAGTTGGAGGCCGCCAGGGTGCCGACGTTTGCCACCTTGAGCGTGTACTGCAGCGTGTCGCCCGGCTTGGCGCTGGCGCCGGAGCCGCCGGTGGTCAGGTTGGCCACCGTCTTGGTTAAGGTGAGAAGCGGCGCCTGGGTGGTCAGCGTGAAGGCGTCCTGGTTGTCGGTCACCCCCGGCGTGCCGTTGGTCAAGGGGCCGGTCAGGGTCTGGATGTTGGCGGCCTGGGTGGCCGCGGGGTCCGCGGAGAGCCACCTGGTGGCGCCGGCCACGTTGGTCAGGTTGATCCCCCCCGCGGTGCCCGGGTCGAGCGCGGCGCTGTAGGTGACGATCAGCCGCTCTCCGGAAGCGATGGCCGCCGCGGCGGACTTCATGGTGAGGGTGAAGCTGCAGGCGGGTGCCCCCGCGAAGCTCGTCGTGAAGTCGCTGCCGCTGGCAAGCGGAGCGGAGACCGGGGTGACCCCGTCGGCCTGGTAGATGCGGGCCGTCACGCCGGTGGGGGCGCTGCCGCACATGCTCCCCGGCGACGGGGTGGTCACGTTGGGGAGGTTGTCGGTGACGGTCGCCTGGTATGCCGGGCTGCCGCCGGTGTTCTGCACGTTAAGGGTGAAGGTGCCGGCAGCCAGCGCGCTCATGGTGGCCGGGCCGCTCTTGGCCAGGGTCAGGGCCGGCCCCACGATGGTGACCGCGCCGCTGGCGCCGGGAGCGCCGGCCGCCTGGGTGGCCGGGGTATTATCGATGCTGTCGTAGCTGTAGGTCGCGCTGTTCTGGAACTGCTTGCCGAGCGTGTTGTTGGCGCTGTTGGTGAGCAGCACGGTGACGTTTACCACCGCCTGCTGCCCGGCCGGGATGTCGATGCCGCCGGCGGTGTCCTGGATCACCAGGCTGGTGGCGCTGCCGGTATTGACCGGGTTGAAGGCGGGGCCGGAGACCCGCTGCACGCCGACGAAGGCGAGGTCCACCCCGGTCAGCGAGGCGGCCAGGTTGTCGAGGATGCGCACGTCGTACATGGCGGTCGGCTGCGGCGTGGCCGGCACGGTGATGCTGTAGGTGAAGGGCTGGCCGATGGCCGCCGTGGTCACCAGCGCCTGCTTGGCAAGCGCGGTGGCCGCCGCGGTGGTCAGCTGCACGGTGGCGGGGCTGCTGGGACCGTAGGCCTGCCGGTTGTCGATCTGGCTGTTGGCCGGCACCTCCTGGCTGTCGAAGGAGTAGTAGCTGGTGACCTGCGCCGTGTTGCTGAGGGTCGCCCCCGCGCCGATGCCGGCGTCCGCCTTCACCTGGTAGACCACCTGCAGGCTCTGGCCGGGCGGGATGGTGTAGAGGTTGGCCACTCCGGGCATGTCGAAGTTCCAGCGCGCGAGGCCGCTGGCGCTGCTGTAGCTGGGGGCGATGGTGGGGAGCGTCGCCGTGACCGCGCCGGTCGTGCTGTCGACCAGGGCGACGCCGGTGGTGGTGAGCCCCCCCTGGCGCAGCCCCACCGGCAGCGTGTCGGAAAGGACCGGGTTGTAGGCGGGCGCGGTGCCGCTGTTGGCCATCTTCACCGTGTAGGTGATCGACTCGCCGACGGTGACCACCGTGCCGCCGTTGGCCGTAGCCACGCTTTTCGAGACGTTCAGCATCGGCTGCCAGACGTTGATGGTGGCGCTGGAGGTTTTCGGGGTGGCGGCCGTCCCGCTGATGGCGTAGCTCAGCCTGGCGTTGTTGGTGAGCTGCTGCGCCGAGGGGGACTGCTGCAGGGTGTTCTTCACCACCTTCGCGCGGTACTGGATGACCAGCGTGTTGTTGGCCGGGTTGTTGTCGGCCGCGTTGGAGACGTTCCCCAGGTTCCAGGTCAGGGTGCCGATGGCGCCCGCCGCCGGCTGGGAGCCGACCGTGTAGGTGAAGGTGCCGCTTCCCGAGGCGGGGGCGACGCTCACCAGCGAGTCGAAGGCGAGCCCGGCCGGCAGCTGGTCGGTCACCACCACGTTCTGGGTCACCCCTTCGCGCAGGGTGAGCGCCAGGTTGTAGAGCACGCTGTCGCCCACGCGCAGGGTGGAGTCGGTGGCGCTACTGGGCGAACTGGTCCAGGAGTCGGAGACCACGCTCTTGGCGAGGGTGGTGGGGTCCAGCGAGGAGACGGCGGCCGAGGCCGGGCCGGAGCAGTAGTTGTTGGGGGTGGTCCAGTTCGGGCAGCCCGCGCCGGTACGCTCTCCCAGGATGGTACCGGAGAGCGAGCTCCAGTCGAGGTAGGCGCTGTTGGCGATGGGTGCGCCGGAAGTCTGCAGCACGCTCGCCTGGTAGCTGAGCAGCAGCGTCCCCCCCGCCGGTATGTCGAGGCTGGGGTCGCCGTTCTGGTTTCCCCACACCACGGCGCCGCTGGGGAGCACGCTGGGGGTGCTCTTGAACCCGCTCACCGCGCTGCCGTTGATCTGCGCGCTGGCCGAGCCAGGGACAAGCGACAGGTTGGAGGGGATGAAGTCGAGGAGATCCGCCTCGTAGGCCTCGCTGCTGCCGTCGTTTTTGACGGTGACCGTGTACTGGAGGACGTCGCCCGGCACCGCGGCGGCGCTGGTCGCCTTCCCTGCCGGAGAGGCGTAGCCGACCGCCTTGGCCGCGGTGAGGTGCGGCTCCACCACCGTCATGGGGGAGGTAGTGGCCGCCCCGCCGCTGGCCTGGGTCGAGTAGTCGCCGTTTATCTTGTCGTAGGTGTAGGAGGCGGTGTTGGCGAAGCTCTGGCCGCTGTGGTTCAGGCTGGAGTTCAAAAGCGACACGGTCAGCTGGACGACCGCCTGCCCCCCGGCCGGGATGTCGATGCCGGTGTTCACGTCCTGAAGGATGACGTTGGAGGGGGTGCCGGTATTGGTCAGGTTCCAGCTGCCGCCGGAGATCACCTGCGCGCTCACGAAAGCCAGGTCGGCCGAAGTGAGCGCCAGGTTGTCCAGGATCTTCACGTCGTACAAAGGGACGTTGCTGGGGGTCGCCGGGACCTTGATCAGGTAGCTGAACTGCTGCCCGATGGTGGCGCTCCCCTGTTCGTTCGCCTTGGCGAGCGCCCCGGGCGCCTGGACGATCACCGCCGTGGGATCGCCCCCGGAGCCCAGCAGCACCGTGCCGTTCACGAAGGGGTCGTCGCTGGGGCCGGACCAGCTCTTGCCGTTGGAGTCGCTGCCGGTCAGGTTCGCCTGGTTGGAGACCACCGTGCCGTTGGGGAGGTTGGCGGCCAGGGTGGCGTCGAAGTCGATCTGGATCTGGGAGGTCGTGCTCGCGCCGCCGGGGAGGTTGAGGCCGGAGATGGTGATCGAGCCGGGCGTGCCGCCGCTGGGCTGGCTTACGCTGACGGTGCCGCCCGCCGGCGAGACGGTGACGTTGGCGACCGAGGTGATTCCCGCCGGCAGCGGGTCGCTGATGGTGACGTTGTTGAGCGCCGGCCAGGTGAAGTTCTGCAGCAGCAGTGTGTAGTGCAGCCGGTCTCCCGGGAAGGCTGCGCTGGCCGGGCTGGTCCCGGTGGTGAGATCCTTCACCGTCTTCTGGAAATAGTAGCCGGCCAGGGCGGCGGTCACGGAGTAGGCGTCCTGGAAGTCGAGGGTGCCCGGCGTGCCGTCGGTGAGGGTGCGGTCGTACTCGCGGCGGCCGGCAAAGGTGCCGTTCGCGCTGAACCAGCGGGTGGCGCCGGCGATGTTGGTGAGGGTGGCTCCTGACCCGACCCCGCTGCTGTCGATCTGCCCCTGGTAGTTGACGATCAGGCGCTGGCTGGGGGCGATCTTCACCGGGTCCAGCATGGTGAGGATGAGCTGGCAGGGGTTACTGCTGCCGCCGTTCCAGCTCAACTGGTAGTCGGTGCCGCTTGCCAGCGGGGCCGAGACCGGGGTGACCCCGTCCGAGGCGAAGAGCTGCGCGGTGAGCGCGGGGACCGGCGAAACGGTGCACATGCCGGCCGGCAGGTTGTCGGTGATGGTGGTGTTCCAGGCGTCGCCGCCGCCGGTATTCTGCACGTTCAGCGTGTACTTGAGCTGCGAGTTGAGGTTCGCGGTGGCGGCCGAGCCGGACTTGGTGAGGGTGAGGTTAGGTTCCACCACCGCCATGGGGGGCGTGGTCCCCGGCCAGGCCTCGAGGTCCAGGATGTTGGTCGAGTTGATGGTCTTGTTGAACCACATGTAGGCGCTGTTGGTGAACTGGGTCCCCGCCTGGTTGACCGACAGCGGGTTGTTGTCCAACACCACCGTGAGATCGATCTCCACGTTGTTGCCGGCCGGCAGGGAGAGGAGGTCCGGGTTGTTCTCGTAGGAGAAGACCAGGTGCTTGCTGGCATCGGACTGGATGCCGGGGTGGTTGGCGAGCCAGCTGGCGCTTGCCCCCAGGTTGAGGGGAGCCCCGCCGTTCAAGGGGGTTCTGGTACCGGTGGTGGGGTTCACCAGATACGCCTTGTTGGTGACGTAGGTCAAGGCGGCACCGGTGGCGGTGAGATCGTCGGGGATCACCACGTTGGTGACGTTGGTGTCGTCCGCGGTGGCGATGTACTGGAAGACGCCGTATTGGTCCAGTTTGCCCAGGAGCGGCACGGTGATGGTGTAGGTGAAGGGGACACCGACCGCGGCGCTGCTCTGGCCGGCCGGGTTCTTCTTGCTCACCGCGTCGACCGGCACCATGAAGGCCTGGCAGGAGGGGCTGATGTTGTTGTAGCCGCCCGGCGCCCAGTAGATCCAGAAGTCGGAGTGGGTCGGGTCGTTGCACGACATGTTGCCGTAGTAGTAGACGTTCTCGAAGGCGATGTAGTAGGACTGCTGCTGCGGGAAGTTGAAGTTGATGTTGGTGATCGGGAAGCCGCCCATCGACTGCGGGAAGTTCTTGATCGTGCAGTTCGTGTCGATGCCGAAGGTGGAGGCGGACTGCACGGCGGCGAAGGTGGCGGGATTGTAGCCATCCACCATGCCGCCGAACTCGGAGCAGAAGATCCCCGCGGCCTGTGCCTGCGGGGCCAGCCCCAGCATCAAAAGCAGCAGGATGACTGCCAAAAGCTTGCGGGACAGGTACGATACGGTCGGCTTTAACTGCATGACACTTTGCATTCGCCTTCTAACCTCTGAGCGTTCTCGTTGATTCCGCAGACCCGAAAATAAAAAAACCCGCGCCACAGCCGATCGCGTGATGCGACTGAGAGCGCGGGTTTCACTTGCCCCGTAGGGATGAGACTTACCGCTTCATTTTATTCGAGATGTTATCTATCCGGCGTCCAACCATCGCCTCCCCCGGAAGGGAGGGATCCCGCCTCAACTCTTCGCCCCCGAGCGGGAGGCTGCATCCTTTATCCCCTTGCCCGAACGCGGGAGGGCCGGGGAGGGGGAACCGCAGCCGGCCCCGCCGCTCACTGCTGAGACAAACGTCCCGGTTACTTCAACCGTTCCTGCTTCATCACGTCGCTCACCCGGTAGTCGGCCACGTTGATGGTCACCTGGAGGTAGGACGAGGAGAGCAGGCCGATCTCCTTAAGACACTCCGTCAGTTTCCGTTTCCACTCCGGGTCAAGCTGCGGCTTCCTGATCGCTGCCGTTTCCATGGTCATCCTCACACACCCTGCAGTCATTGGCTGCATTCACATTCGCAATAACAACATTAAAAAAAAGAGCACTGTCATCTTCCGAAGATGAGAGTGCTCCCTGATTGGCAGACGGACGGACAGCTGCCAGGAGTCTTGAACTCATCTCTTCGGCAACCCGGCCATCCATTTTCCAGGACCCGTGGCTTTGCGTCGCCAGATTGCTCTGGTTTTGCCCGTTCGGAGAACGTAATTCAGTTGTAAAGACCGTTACCGCCGCGAACAAAAAAAGAGCACTGACATCTTCCGAAGATGAGAGTGCTCCTTGTGTGGTAGGTAGAACCGGATGCCAGGAGTTTAAACTCATCTCTTCGGCAACCCGGCTGTCCATTTTCAGGACCCGTGGCTTTGCGTCGCCAGATTTCTCTGGTTTTGCCCGTTCGGAGAACGTCAGTTGTGTCACCCTAAGCTTGGGTGGCTGACTTTTATCAAAAGCCTCACATAAAAGCAACTAATTTTTTATCACTGTGTGATTTTTTATGGCCGGAGCAGGTAGCCGCGGAGATTCCTCCCCTCGAGCCCCCTTTGTTCACCCCCTCTCCGAAAAATCAGCGGCGCCCGCGCCCCCCGCCGAAGCTCCCGCCTCCCCAGCTCCTTCCGCCGCCTCTGTCGCCGCCAAAACTCCGGTCGCCGCCTCCCCAGCCGCCCCCTTCATGGCCCCAGCCGCCTTCGCGCCCTGTACCTGCCGAACTGGCGGTCCTGTCGAATCCCCCTCCCCACTTGGACGATCCCCAGGAGGCCCCGGCGGAGCGTGCATCGCCGGCTGTTTTCGCCGCCTGCTGCGACTTGATCGATGAGGGGGCCTGCTCCCTGGGCACCTCGTTCCAGCTGCCGTTGTCGTACTTCTGGGCCGAGTTGGTCTGCGGGTTGTACTTGTAGACGTTGCCGTTATGGTCCGCGTAGTAGGTGTTGTTCACGTCCGCCGCTGCATGGGTTTGCCCCCCCGGGCCGGTGGCCTCTCCCCACTTGGCGCTCCCCTGGGCGCCGGTGTAGGCGTTTCCGTAGGTTGCCGAGCCGCCCCGGGCGGAAACGCCGGTGGAGGGGTTGTAGGTGGCGCCCCGCTGGCCGGAGGCGTAGTTGCCCGTATAGACGTTGGAGACCGAGCCTTTCTGGCCGGCCGAGATGCGGCCGGTGGTCGAGTTGTAGGAGGCTCCTACCTTGCTGCTCCAGGCGTTGCCGGTCCAGGCGTTGTAGCCTGCCGAGGAGCGGCTGACTGCGCCGGTCGAGCCCCAGTGCTGGTAGACGTTGCCGGAAGTCGCGGCCCAGCCGCCCGGGCCCCAGGCAGCCGCGGCGCCGTGCGCCCCGTACGCGTAGCCGCCATAGGCATAGGGCATGGCGCCCCAGTAGGGGGCTGGAGCGCAGGCCCAGGACGCACCCATGGCCCACCCCATGCCGAAGCCGACCGCCCAGCCGGTCCAGGGGGTGAAGGTGACATTGGCGGCGTAGCCGTAGGTCACCGGCGGCGGATACCAGACCCCGGCCGCGATGTAGGGCTGGTAGTAGTAGCCGGTGCCGTACACCACCACCCCGTCGCTAGTGACCAGCGTCCCCAGGTAGCCCGGCGTGTAGCTGACCACCACGTACTGCGGGGTGGCCGCGTAGATCTTGACGTAGGTGACGTAGTAGATCGGCGAGGACGGGGGAATCGAGTAGATCACCGCGGGGACCGAAGCCGCGGTGGTCCAGGGGCCGCCGGCCGCCGGCGCGCTGAACCAGACCCCGTTCTGCACGGCATACCAGGAATCGGCCGACACCATGATCACCGGGAAAGGCGAGTTGACCACGTATTTGAGCGGTGTGTCCGGGACCGGCGCCAGCTGCGGATCGCCGTTATAGACCGGGGTGAAGCTGACCTTGTCGCGGTAGACGGTCGCCGTCTGGGGGATCTGGGCGGCGATCACCGCCTCCCTGGCCTGCGGCGTGCCCGGCACCGAGGCCTTCACGTTCTCCTTGGGGCTGTCGTCCGGGATACTGGCGAAGTCCGGCGGCAGCTCGCTCCCCGCCACGAACTGCCACGGTCCGGCCAGGTCGCGGGCCCGGAACCAGCGGCCGGTGACCAGCAGGTAGGTCATCTGGTCGTTCAGGTTCTTGAACAGGTTGCCGGTAGTGTTTTGCGCGTAGAGCAGCATGGTCCCCGGGATGGGAACGAAGTCCGGCACCCCTTGGGTGACGATCAACTCGGTGGGGACCGTCGCTACCACGACCTGCGGCGCCCCGTTTTTCAGGGAGGGCTTTTTCCCCGTCTGCGCGTCGGGCTGACCTTCCATCAGGTCGACCGCCTTCTGCTGGGCCAGTTCCTGGGCTGCCTTGCCGATGGAGGGAGGCACCCTCTTCGCCACGCTCCACGGGCCGGAGAGCGAGTTGGCGGTCACGAAGCCGTCGAAGAGGTGGATGTAGTAGCCGCCGTTCCTCTCGTCCCACAACACCAGGGCCCTCGTGTTGACGGCCCGCTCCAGCGAGCCCTCCTTGACCTCCCGCCAGGCCGGCTGGCCGTCGATGGGGATCAGGATGGCCGGTTTCTGGCTGAACACGAAGCTGGGGGGCTCGTTCTTCACCTGCACCGCCCGCGCCTTCTGCTCGGCACCTTCCACCGCGAGCATGGCCTCCAGCCGGTCCAGCGAAATGGTGGCGCCCAGCGGCGGGGCCATGGACTGGAAGCCCTCCTGGTACTGGCCGGCAGAGTCCGGCTGCGACGGGAACAACAGCTTTTGCACGGCGAAATCCTGGAGATGGACGGTGCGCCCCACCCGGTCGACCAGGGTGGAGGCAGAGAAGGCCAGCATGCCGAAGAACGGCTCGGCAGCACCCTCCTTTTTCACCGACACCGCGGCGTGCGCCTTCAGCTGGTAGCCGTCCCAGCTGTCCAGCTGCGGCTGGTAGATGGTGTACTCCGCGCCTGCCACCTTGGCGCTCTTGGGCCATGGATCGGGAGTCACCTCCCCGGCGGGCGGCGGGGTCTCCAGGGCGTGCAGCGTCAACGGCAATGCCAGCGCGAAGAGCAGCAGGGAAGCCACAACGATTGCTGTCCGTTTCATGGTCGGGATCTCCTTTCGCTGCGCCGGGGTCCGGGCCGGGTGTGGCTGGGCCTCAGGCAGGGGCGAACCTGGCAATGATCTGCCTGCTACAAACATTCGATTACTATGCCATGGGCGGGAGGAAGCGACTAACAGGGCGATTTCACGGGTGCTAAGGGGGCGGCAGTGGGTGGCGGGGAGCTGTGGCGGGACGAAATATCGTCTTCCTGGTTGAGATCTCGACCTCCCGGGAGGCCGTCAGGCGCGATTCCAACCGGAGGAGGCCGGGAGGGGACCCGAACCGGAAGAGCAACAGCCTTCGTCGTCAACTTCAAGTCCCCCTTTGCAAAGGGGGATTTAGGGGGATTTGGCTTCAGCTGCCGGCCATGCCAACGGCAAATCCCCCCGGCCCCCCTTTGCCAAAGGGGGGAGGATTCTGCGGGAGGCGAAACCAGGCCGGGAAAGCAAGCCTTCGTCGTCGACTTCAAGTCCCCCTTTGCGAAGGGGGGAGGTTCATACGGGATGGCGAGGCGGCTAGGCGCAGCGCAGGTGCTGGTAAGTGAGCCCGGTCGCCCCCCCGGCCGCCGTCTCGGTGAGGGAAGCGCGCAGCAAGAGTTCCACCTCGGCTGCGGGTAACGGCCGGCTGAACAGGTACCCCTGCATCTCGTCGCAGCCCAGTTCGTTCAGCGTCTTCATCTGGTAGGCCGTCTCCACCCCCTCGGCCACCAGGTTCAGCCCGAAACCGCGGGCCACCCCGATGATGGCATGTATGATGGGAGTGGAATTCTTCTCCTCGGACAGGTCCCGCACGAAGGACTGGTCGATCTTGATGGCGTTGATCGGGAAGCGGCGCAGGTAGTTGAGCGAGGAGTAGCGGGTCCCGAAATCGTCGATGGAGATGCGGATGCCATGCTCGCGCAAGGCCCGCATCTTGTCGATGACCCCCGAAACGTCATCCACCGGCAGGTTTTCGGTGATCTCCACCTCCAGCACGTTGGCCGGCAGCCCGTACTTGATCACGTTCGCGGTGATGCGGTCCACCACCTTGTTCTGGTTGAATTCCTTGGGTGAAACGTTCACCGACACCCGGAAACCTTCCAGCCCAATGCTGCGCCAGCGGGAGAGCTGGCTGCAGACCTCGGCCAGTACCCAGTCGGTGATCTCGCTGATGAACCCGCTTTCTTCCGCCATGTCGATGAAGCTGCTGGGAGTGAGCAGACCGTGGACCGGGTGCCGCCAGCGCAAAAGCGCCTCCAGCCCCACGATCCGGTTGCCGCTCACGCTCACCTGGGGCTGGTAGAAGAGTTCGAATTCCGAATTCTGGACTGCCTGCCGCAGTTCGTTCTCCAGGCTGATCCGCTCGTGGTAGCAGGCGTTCATGTCCGGGGTGAAAAAGGCGTAGCTGTTCTTGCCGTTCGCCTTCACCTCGTACATGGCGATGTCGGCGTGCTTCAACAGCTGGTCGGCGCTCTCCCCGTCTCGGGGGAAGACGGCGATGCCGATGCTGGCCATGACGCGGAAATCCTGCCCCGCCACCGGAAAGGGCAACTTCAGCTCGTCCATGATCTTGCCGGCGATGACGGCCGCGTCGTCCGGATGATACAGATCGGGCAACAGCAGGGTGAATTCGTCTCCCCCCTGGCGGGCCAGGGTATCGCTGGCCCTGATGCACCGTTGCAGGCGCTGGGCCACCTTCTTCAGGAGCTCGTCCCCTTCGGTGTGGCCGTGGGTGTCGTTCACCCGTTTGAAGCGGTCAAGGTCGAGGAACATCACCGCCACCATCCTGGAGTTGCGCCTGGACTGGGCCATGGCCAGCTCCAGCCGGTCCTTGAAGAGCCGCCGGTTGGGCAGCAGGGTGAGCTGGTCGTGCAGTGCCTGGAAGTTGATGGTCTCTTCGGCGATCTTCCGCTCGGTTATGTCGCGTGCCACGCCGTAGGTCCCCGCGTAGCAGACCGCCTGCAGGTCCCTCTTCTTCTCCTTGGTCTCGTAGATGCCGATGGCGCTCAGGATCGCCACCACGTAGCGCCGCTCCAGGTGCCGCTGGGGGTCCTCCTTGCATTTCAGGCGCAACTCCAGGTTGGTGGTGGCGCGGTGGTCGCGGCGGCGCTCGATGAAGGCGAAGGTGGCCAGGTGCACGTCTTCCTCATGCACGATGGTGGTGTACTTGCGTCCCTTCAGCTCCTCGCGGGAATAGCCGAGCAGGGACTCGAAACGCTCGTTGGTAAAGGTGAAGCAGCCGTTGGGATCGAGCGTGTAGATGAGGTCCGGGGACTTTTCCACCAGGAAGCGGTGCATGCGCTCGGACTGCTCCAGACGTGCCGCGATCAGGAGGTTGCTCCGCTCCAGGTGGCGCCGGTGCAGGGCGTTCTCCACCTTGAACTGGATCCCTTCCAGCTCTTTCGGCTTTCTCACGAACTCCACCGCACCGTGGCGCATGGCTCGAATGGCGGAGTCGATGCTGTCGTCGGCGCTCACCATGATCACGCTGGTGGGGATGTTGTCGCTGGTGATCCACTCCATCACCTCCAGCCCGGAGATGTCCGGCAGGTTGATGTCGAGCAGCACGAGATCGATCTCCCGGGAGCTCAGCAGTGCGATGGCCTCTTCCCCGGTCTCGCATTCGGATATGATCCGGCCGCCCCCCTTCAGAAGCAGCCGCAAGCTGGCGCGCATGAGGGGCTCGTCGTCGACGATCAGGATGTGCGGAGGCGGCTGCAACCACTCGGCTGGTGAATTCATGTCGGCAATGGCCATATCATCTCCTCTCAAGGGCAAGCTCGCGACCGGCGCAGCGGAAACCTTTTCAGGCGCAGCGCGGTCCGGCTCCCAACTTCATCTCCTGCGGCAAGAGAATAACAAAACTGGTGCCGCTCCCTACCGAACTGCGGCACGTGATCAACCCGTCCAGGCCCTCGATCAAAGAGGCGACTATGGACAGTCCGATGCCGGAATGGCCGGGGCGGCGGCGGGCATCCAGCGGTTGGAAGAGGCACTGCATGACGTCCGGCGGCAGCCCGGGGCCGGAGTCGCTCAGGCGGATCTCCACGTAGAAGCGGCCGTTCAGGATGACGTTGTCGGCCGTGCCGATGGACAGGCGGTCGCCGCTGGAGAGCGCCTCGGCCGCGTTGCTCCAGAGGTTCAGCAGGATCTGCTTGATGCTGTCCCGGTTGCCGGCCACCGGCAGCAGCGAGGGTGAGAGTTCCTTTTCCACCACGATGCCCCGGGCGGCGAACAGGCTTTCGCCGTACAGCGCCAGCAGTCCGCTGATCATGCCGTTCAGGTCCACCGAATCCGTGGCCGGCGGCGGTTCGCTCAGGTCGCCCAGCCGCTGAAGGATCAGGGCGACCCGGTCCACCTCCTCGCCGAGGATCTCCAGTTCCTGGCCGGCGGCCAACTCGGGCGGCAGCTTCTGGGCGACGATCGTCAGGTAGTTCTTGATGATGCCCAGCGGGTTGCCCGCCTCATGCACGACCTTGCGTGCGTGCTGCTGGAAGCGGCTGTTCAGGGTCGCAGCCATCCTCTCTTCGTTGCCCCGCATGGCACGCCACCCCTCGATGCTGGCTGCCGCCTGCTGTGCGAAGCGGGCCATCCTGGGGAGCTTGCCCCGCAGCCGGGCGTGCTGCGCAGGGGACAGCCCGTAGGCCATCACGCCGACCTGCCGGCCGGCCGTGCTCATGGGGACGTACAGCACACCCTCGCTCCCCAGCGCCCGGGCGACCTGCAGGTCGACCAGCGAAGGAGGCACCGGCGGCTCCTTATCGAAGCTGGAGCGGGGCTCCCTCCCCTGGGCCACGGCGGCCGCCAGGCTGCGCCCGCTGTCCAGCCTGATCTCCAGCTGCTGCAGCAGCAGGGGCTGGCCAGCCAAAGCCGGTGCGGACAGGAGAGGGCGCTCGGCATCGGTGTACAGGAAGGCAAGCTTTCCCGCGCCGAACAGGATGCGGGCGCACTCGTGCACGGCCACCAGGATTTCCTCCTCGCGGCAGAGTTGCGACAGGTCGCGCTGCAGCAACTGCATGACGGCCAGGTCCCGCACCCGTGCTTCCAGCTCGTCATCGGGGAAGGCCGGCTGGTACTGGCGTGACCGCTGGCTATCGCCATCCTGGTCGGCCCCTTCGGTTATCCCGAGCAGGCCGGCCAGCGCGGCAACCTTTTCCCGGGCCTGGCGCTGCAGCGCACAGAGGGCGGCGAGGTCCAGCTCCAGCATGGAGGATACCGTGGCCAACTCGGGCGGGATGTCCCCGCTGGAGAGGGAGCTTTCCAGGTCCAGGGTGTCGATGGCGTGGCAGGACCAGACGATCTTGCTCAAGAGATCGGCATCGACGATATCGCCGCGGTCTTGGTGATGGAAGAGGATGGCATCGGAGAGAAAAGAGGAGGGCTGCCACTGGTCGACCAGCCAGGCGCCGATGGCGGCGTGATCGGTATGGTACAGGAGTTCCTCGACGTCGCGCAGCTTCGCTTCCAGCGGGACGTTCTGGAGCCACTCTCCGTAGTGCTCGGCGCCAGAGCCCAAGAGGAGCAGCTGGCCGATGTCGTGCAGCAGGCCGGCCAGGTAGGCCACCTCGCAGTCGTGGTAACGGGTCAGGACCGCCATCGCCCGGGCCATTTCGGCGACCCGCAGCGAATGCCCCCAGATCCCCCCGAGCCGGTAGACGTTTTCGGCATCGGTGCCCGACAGGCCGCGGTCGATCACCAGGCACTGCACGATGGTGCGCGCAAGGCGGGGACCCAGGGTGTTCAGGCAGCCGGCCAGGCTGGTCGACGGTTGATTCCGGCGCAGAAAAGGAGAATTGGCGACCGCAAGGAAGCGGGCACTCAAGGACGGATCCTGCCCGACCAGGGCGGCAAGATCGTCCAGCGAGGCCTGACCGTCTTCCACCAGGTCCAAAAACCGCAGCAACACCTGCGGCATGGAGGGGAGACGGAGCGCTTCTACTGAATCGCGTATTGCTTCCGGAATCTGCACGAAGACTCCTGGCTGCTGCCGTCAAAAACGGTCAGCGCTGACCGGCGTCGGGAAAAAAATTCAAACGGCTGACTGCAAAACTCGTCAGGAAAAATTACTTTTATAAACAAAAAAAGACGCCTGTTTCGAAGTTCGAAACCAGACGTCTATCGTAAAGGTAGCGTGGATGAAAAAAACGCATACGGGCCCCCTCTTTCGGCGGCCCAGCCATCCTTTGTCAGGATCTGTGACTTTGCGTCCCCGGGTCGCCCCGGGTTTGCCTTTGTACCAGAGAATAAAATATTTCCAAAAAACTTAATTCTTCTTATACGTTTGGGCCTCACCTGTCAAGCTGAAATTTAAAGCACCTCATTTCCAACTGCACATTTTCGCTGCCGAATTTTGCCGGCAGCGCCCCGAAGCGTTTGGTCACCGGTTAGCAAAAACTGCTCCTCTTGCGCAAGATAGGCACCGCCAGCTGCAGCGCCCGCCCCTTTTTCATGACAGGCCATTAACGCCTTGAACTTCAGCGGGTTATGTGACATGTTGGCGGCGGGAAATCACGCCAGGCAGGCAAACAGGGAGGGGAAATGAACAGGAAAACCGTCGGCATCCTCATATTCGAAGGCATCGAAGTCCTGGATTTTTGCGGACCGTTCGAAGTTTTTTCGGTAACCCGCCTTGATGAAGAGCGACGCCGGGAAGAACCTTCGCCCTTCGACGTCAAGCTGGTTTCGGAACGGGGAGAATTGGTCACCACCACGGGAGGGATGCGGGTCATGCCGGACTTCGGCTTCCAAAACTGCCCGGAGTTCGACATCCTCTGTGTACCGGGAGGATGGGGTACCAGGAGAGAAATGGAAAACCAGGCGCTGCTGGCCTGGCTGCGGGACCGCGCCGCCCGGGTGGAACTGGTGACTTCGGTCTGCACCGGTGCCATGCTGCTCGGCTTCGCCGGTCTTTTGCAGGGGCGCCGGGCCACCACCCACTGGCGCTCGCTCGACTGGATGGCCGAATCTTTCGCAGAGACCACCGTGGTGCGCGACCAGCATGTCGTCGATGATGGCAGCCTGATCAGCTCCGCCGGCATCTCGGCCGGCATCGACATGGCCTTGGCCGTGGTGCAGCGCTACCATGGCGAACAGGTGGCCCGCGCCACCGCCCGCCAGATGGAGTACCCGTTTGCCGGTGCCACCAGCTAGCGGCCGTGAGCCTTCCGGTACGCTTCGTCAGCCTTCTGCTGGATTTCCAGACGCCGCCGGATCAGCTTTTCCAGTGCCTGGTTGGACACCTCGCCGAGGATCTTGTTGCGGATGGTGCCCTGCTGGTCGATGATGAAAACGGTCGGGAAACCGAGGACATGATAGCGGTTGAAGATCTCCAGCTGCTGGTCGGTCACGATGGGGAAGCTGAGACCGGCCCCCTGGGCGAAAGCCGCGACCTTTTCCACCGGGTCGCCGGCATTTATCGCCACCACCTCGACCTTGCTGTTCCTGTAGGTCCGGTAGAGAGGCTCGACCAGCTTCAGATGGTCACTGCAGCAGGAGGCTCTCCAGAAGTAGAGCACCACCACCTTGCCGCGCTGCTGGCTTAGGGTGAAGGTCTTTTCTGCCACCTCCGGGGCCGAGAAGTCGGGAGCGGGGTCCCCGGTCATCAGGCTCTTTTTGGACTCACACCCCCACAGGGAGAGCAGGCCAGCCAGCAGCAAAAGAAGCGGCAGCAGGCCAGCAGCAGGCAGCCATCTTCTCTCCCGGCTTCCGCCCGGCAAGGCTCCCCGCCACCGTGGGTAAGGCAATGATTTCAGCATCGAGTTTCCCCTCCTCTCCCTTTTCAAAGGAGCCGCCCCTCACCGGTCCCGTCCACTCCGGCAGGTCCCGCCCAGCCCCACGCTACAAGCTCCAGCACCATGAGCACCAGCACCAGCCCCCTAGACACCACAGCCTCCCCCCTTTGTCAAAGGGGGGCCGGGGGGATTTGCCGTTAGCAAAGCCGGCAGCCGGAAAGCAATCATCCAACTCCCCCTTCCACAAGGAGGAGCTTGGCGACTGCTCTGCCACCTGCCGTTATTGCATAGATCGTGTGAACTCGCAATAGGGGCGACGAAGGACAAGAGCCGGGATAGCCTCCCTCGAGCAACAAAAAGGGCGCAAGCCGTGGCCCGCGCCCTTCGCACCGGTAAGGAAGCAGCAGCAAGGGGATTTACTTTGTCCGACCGAGCTGCTCGGCCACCGCCTTCGCTGCCTGGGCAGCCGCTTCCTCCCCTCCCAGGTAGTAGCTTTTCAGCGGGCGGAGCGACTCGTCCAGCTCGTAGACCAGCGGGATGCCGGTAGGTATGTTCAACTCGACGACCGCCTCGTTACTCAGGTCGTCCAGGTACTTCACCAGCGCCCTCAGGCTGTTGCCGTGGGCGGCGATGATCACCCGCTTCCCTTGCGCCACCATCGGCGCGATGGTGCCGTGCCAGTAGGGGAGGAAGCGCTCCACGGTGTCCTTGAGCGATTCTGCCAGCGGCAGCTGCTCCGGCAAAAGCCCCGCATAGCGGGGGTCTTCCCCCGGGTAGCGCGGGTCGTCGGGTGCAAGCGGTGGCGGCGGAACGTCGTAGCTGCGGCGCCAGAGCTTCACCTGCTCCATGCCGTGGCGCTCCGCCGTCTCCGCCTTGTTGAGCCCCTGCAACGCCCCGTAGTGGCGCTCGTTGAGGCGCCAGCTGTTGCAGACCGGGATCCACATCTGGTCAAGCTCTTCCAGGGCCAGCCACAGGGTCTTGATCGCCCGCCTGAGCACCGAGGTGAAGGCGACATCGAAGGTGTAGCCATCCCTGGCCAAAAGCCTGCCGGCGGCGATGGCCTCCTGCACTCCCCGTTCGCTCAGCGGGACGTCGGTCCAGCCGGTGAAGCGGTTTTCCCTGTTCCACTCGCTTTCGCCATGACGAAGAAGGACCAGTTTCCTCATGTCATTCCTCCCTGCGTCGCGCCCCTTCAAGAGACCTCGGGGATGAACTTGAACGTGTAATCGGGTGACTTGTACTTGGCGATCTTCTTGCGCTGCGGCAATTCCACCTTTTCACGCGGCGCCTCCTTGTAGGGGATCTTGCTGAGCAGGTGCTTGATCAGGTTCAGCCGCATGCGCTTCTTGTCGTCCGAGCGGGCCACGAACCACGGCGCCCAGGCGGTGTCGGTGGCCGCGAACATCTCGTCACGGGCCTTGGTGTAATCGTCCCAGTGGCTGTAGGACTTGAGGTCCATGGGTGACAGCTTCCAGATCTTGCGGCCGTCGTCGATGCGCCCCTCCAGCCTCCTGGTCTGCTCGTCGGGGCTCACCTCCAGCCAGTACTTGATGAGTATGATGCCGGAATCGACCATCGCCCGTTCCACCAGCGGCACCCCCTGCAGGAACCTCCTCGCCTGGTCCTCGCTGCAGAACCCCATGACCCGCTCAACACCAGCCCTATTGTACCAACTCCGGTCGAAGATGACGATCTCTCCGCCCGCCGGCAGATGCGGCATGTAGCGCTGGGCGTACATCTGGGTCTTCTCCCGCTCGGTAGGGGCCGGCAGCGCCACCACCCGGAACACGCGCGGGCTTACCCGCTCCGTGATGGCCTTGATCACCCCTCCCTTCCCCGCGCCGTCACGCCCTTCGAATACCACGCAGACCTTGAGTCCCTTGTACTTCACCCACTCCTGCAGCTTCACCAGCTCCACGTGCAGCTTCGTGAGCTCCTTCTGGTAATCCTTCTCCTTCAGTTTGCCTTCCGCTTTCTCCTTGTCCCCGTTCTTCCCCTCATGCCCCTTTTTCTTATCTTTGCCCATTTCGGTTCTCCTTTCCCCTGTAATTGCCCGGCCCCTTGGTCAACAAGGTGAGCAGGGGAACTCTTGTTTCCCAGATGCCCGTCCCATGTTCTCTCCCCTTCAAGGGGAGGGTCACGGTGAGGATGGGGCGGATGCCGAGTTCCCCTCGAGTCGGTCAGTACATCACCCGCGGCTGGCCGGTGGCAGCCAGCACGCTGCTCCAGAGCCATCCCTGCGGGTCGATCTTCTTTCTCAGCCGGGTGGCCATGCCGATCGGCACGTGGGTGAACTGGTGGTTCCAGAAGCCGACCACCATGTTGGTGCGCCCCGCCATCCCCGCGTGCACCGCGTTTTGCCCCAAGAGCAGACAGAGGGCCGAGTCGTGCGAGTTGGCCGGCTGGCTCCTGATTATGTAGCTCGGATCTATGTACTTCAGGTTTATCTCGCGGCCGATGCGTGCGAAATGCTCCCTGATGGTGTCGCGCAGGAAGATGCCGATATCCCCCAGCTTGACGTTGCCTGAGGCGTCCTTTCCACAGCCGGCGGCCATCAGCTCCTGGCCGGCCCCCTCGGCCACCGCGATCACCGCGTGGCCCCGCATCTCCAGCCGCTTCTCCAGGCTGGCTATGAAGCTGGCGATGGTGAAGGGAACCTCCGGCACCAGGCAGAAGTTCACCTGGCTCTCGACCAGGGAGGCATAAGCGGCAATGAAGCCGGAGTCCCGCCCCATGAGCTTCACGAGCCCGATGCCGTTACGTGCCCCCAAGGCCTCGGTGTGAGCGGCGTAGATGGCGCGCTGGGCCTCGGCGACGGCCGTTTCGAAGCCGAAGGTTTTCTGGATGAAGGAGATGTCGTTGTCGATGGTCTTGGGGATGCCGATCACGCTGATCGCTTTGCCCCGGCTGGCGGCCTCCTCGGCGATGGACCGAACCCCCTTCAGGGTGCCGTCGCCGCCGATGGCGAACAGGATTCCCACCCCCAGCTCCTCCAGGTAGTCGACCATCTCGGCGGGCTTTTGCGGACCCCGCGAGGAGGCGAGGATAGTCCCCCCCAGCTCGCCGATGCGGTCCACCCCCTCCGGGGTGAGCATGAGGGGCTGGTGCCCGAGGCGCTTCACCAGCCCCTCGTAGCCGTACCGGAACCCGTACACCGTGGGGACACCGTAGTGATGGTGGAGGCTCAGCACCAGCGCCCGGATCACGTCGTTGATCCCCGGGCAGAGACCGCCGCAGGTGACGATGCCGGCCGCGATGGTGGCCGGATCGAAGAACAGCCGCTCCCTGGGTCCGGCCAGCTCCAGCTGGGGGGGCTCGGTCCCCGCCTCGAGGTAGGGCTTGATCTCGTCGAAACGGGAGTGGTACAAGACCCGGTCCCCGTCCGTGGCGAAGCGCCCCTGCCGCATGGGAGAGGGAAAGCGGCACTCGCCCAGCCTGTCGATGGTGAAGTCAAATTCCTGGTCAGTCATGGTCCCCTCCTTCGGGGCAGGAAGTAAGGTGGTTGTATCTCGTGCAGCGCTCCCTCTCCCTGCGGCCTTGTCCGCCGAAGCCCCTCGGGCAAAGGAGAGAGAGGGGCGGGGGGAGGGAACTTTCCGCGAAGGGCCGTCCTCTCACCCCTTGAACAAGGTGGTTCCTTCCCCCCTCAACTCGGTCACCGCCCTTTTTACCCTCTCTGCCATGGCCGTCTCGGCCTGGGAAAGGTAGGTGCGGGGGTCGTAGGCCTTCTTGTTGCCCACCTCGCCGTCCACCTTCAGGACGCCGTCGTAGTTGGCGAACATATGACCGGCAATGGAGCGGGTGAAGGCGTACTGGGTGTCGGTGTCGATGTTCATCTTCACCACCCCGTAGTCGAGCGCCTGCTCGATCTCGGACCGGCTGGAGCCGGAGCCGCCGTGGAAGACCAGGTAGAAGAGGGCCTCCCTGCCGTATTTGGCGGTAACGGCGAGCTGGCACTCCTTGAGGATGGACGGCTTCAGCTTGACGGCGCCCGGCTTGTAGACCCCGTGCACGTTGCCGAAGGTGGCAGCCAGCAGGTAGCGCCCGCCGATGCCGTTCAGCCGCCGGGCCACCTCCAGGGTGTCCTCCGGCGTGGTGTAGAGCCGGGCATTGGCATCCGCCCGGACGCCGTCCTCCTCGCCCCCCACCACCCCCGCCTCGATCTCCAGGATCAGCTCGTGGCTCTTGAACCGCTCCAGCAGCCGCGCGGCTATCTCCAGGTTCTCCTGCAAGGGGAGCGCGCTGCCGTCGAACATGTGGCTGTTGAAGAGGTTCGGCTGTCCGGCCGCCCGCCGCCTTTCGGTCTCCTCCACCAGCGGCATCACGAAGCTGTCCAGCTTGTCGGCCTGGCAGTGGTCGGTGTGCAGCGCCACGTAGACGGGGTAGCGGGCCGCCGCCCGGTGCACGTGCTCGGCGATGGAGATGGCCCCCAGCGCCATGTCCTTGACCGCCGTCCCCGACGCGAAGGCGCCGCCTCCGGTGGAAACCTGGATGATGCCGTCGCTGCGGCTCTCGGCCAGCCCTTTCAGGACGGCATTGGCGGTAGTCAGCGAGGTGACGTTGATGGCCGGGTAGGCGAAGCCCTTTTCCCGCGCCCGGTCGAGCATCTGGCAATAGGTATCGAAATCGGCAACCGGCATAGTTTCCTCCCCTGGTCGGCCTCGGTATCCTCAATCTCAATCTTGATCTCGGTCCTAATCTCGCTTTCGATCTCGCCTTCGACTTCCTCACCCCAGCCAGTCGTAGGCCTGGGAGAGCTGGTTCTCCGCAAAGTATTTTACCGGGGCGCGGCGGAAACCTGCCCCGGTGAACATCAGCATCCTGCTTTCCCACTTGGGATCCCCGACGATGGCGATCTTGGCCACCCGGTCGCCATGCCGCACGAAGAAGGTCATGTCGTTCCAGACCTCCCGTCCCATCCAGCCGATAAAATCGTTCTCCACGATCACCAGGAGGTTCAGGTCGTCATGAGCCCCCGAGGTCTTGAGACATTCAGTCAGTGCGGCATCCAGCTCTTCCTTCTGCAGGGCGTCGCGGACACGTAACACCCAGATACCGCTCCTGTCGCGATTAATGGTCGCTCCCATGGCTCCTCCTTTTTGCGCTATCGGGCGCGCCGCTCCCGGCTCAAGACCGCCGCCATACTGCGCGGCGGCACGGTGTAGCTGCCGCCTGCCACGACCGGTGCCTCGCCGGCCGGTACGATGTCCTGCGGCGAGGGGAGCGAGGTGTCGAGCCAGCGGCACCAGCACCGTCCCGGCAACTCGTCCACCGGTGGCAGCTCGAACTCCAAAGGCTCCCACCAGGCGTTCACCATGAAGTGAAAGACGGTCCTCCCGCTCAGGCTCCAGGCGGTAAGGGCGATGCTGCGGGACTGATCGCTCCAGTCTGGCTGGCCAAGCCGTGCCCCGTGCCACTCCAGCCGGGCCTGGCCGAGCAGCTGGTTAAGGGTCAGCTCGGGGTGGTCCACCGACATTTCCCGCTTCAGCCGGACGGCGATCAAAAGACGCACGAAGCGGTGCAGGTCGGCATGCCGGGTCAAAAGCCCCCAGTCGAACCAGCTGGTCTCGTTGTCCTGGCAGTACGCGTTGTTGTTCCCCCCCTGGCTGCGCCGCACCTCGTCCCCCATCAGCAGCATCGGCACGCCGAGCGCCAACAGGGTGCAGGCGAGGAAGTTCTTCACCTGGCGGCTGCGCAGCGCCTCGACCTCCGGGTCGTCGCTGGGGCCTTCGACTCCGCAGTTCCAGCTCAGGTTGTGATCGCTGCCGTCCCGGTTGTCTTCGGCATTGGCCTCGTTGTGCTTGCGGTTGTAGGAGACCAGGTCGTTCAGCGTGAAGCCGTCGTGGCAGGTGATGAAATTGGTGCTCTGCTCCGGCTCCCGCTCCTCGTGCCCGTAGATGTCGGGGCTGGCCAGCATGCGGGAGGCGAAGCGGGAGACCATGCCGGGGTCCCCCTTCAGGAAGCTCCGCACGTCGTCCCGGAATTTGCCGTTCCACTCCTTCCAGCTGTCGCCGATGAAGCTCCCCACCTGGTACAGGCCGGCCGCGTCCCAGGCCTCGGCGATCAGCTTAACCCCGGCCAGCGCGGGGTCGGTCTCGATGTCCCACAACAGGGGCGGGTTGCTCATGGGACAACCCTTTTCGTCGCGGGCCAGGATGGAGGCCAGGTCGAAGCGGAAGCCGTCCACGTGCATCTCCCGGACCCAGTGGTGCAGGCTGTCGAGGATCAGCCTGCGGACGATGGGATTGTTGGCGTTGAAGGAGTTGCCGCAGCCCGAGTAGTTGGCGTAGCTCCCGCCGGGCTCCAGCATGTAGTAGACGTTGTCGGCGATCCCGCGATAGCAGAAGGTAGGGCCCCAGTCCCCCACCTCGGCGGTGTGGTTGAACACCACGTCGAGGATCACCTCGATGCCGGCCCGGTGCAGCGCCTTCACCATGTCGCGGAACTCGTCGAGCGGGCCGAGCGGCTCCTTCCTGGAGCTGTAGGCAGCATGGGGGGCGAAGAAGGAAACGGGGCTGTACCCCCAGTAATTGGGGAGTCCTCCCGGAGCGTCCGAGGCATCGAACTGGAAAACCGGCAGGAGCTCCACGGCGGTGATCCCCAGCTCCTGCAGGTAGGGGATCTTCTCGATGAGCCCGGCGTAGGTCCCCCGCCTGCCGGGTGCGACGCCCGAGGAAGGGTGACGGGTGAAGCCGGCCACGTGCAGTTCGTAGATCACGGTCTGCGCGAAGGGGCGGTTCAGCGGGATATCCCCTTCCCACTCGTAGCTGCGGGGATCCGCCACCACGCTCTTCATGGCCTGCGCCGCGTTGTCCCCCGGGTGGCTGGCGGCAGCGCGGCGGTAGCCGGAGGGAACCGCCACGGCCCTGCCGTAGGGATCGATCAGCAGCTTCGAGGCGTCGAAGCGCAGCCCGCGCGCCGGATCGTACGGGCCGGCCACCCGGTAGCCGTACAGCTGGCCGGCAGCGATGCCCGGCACGAAGAGATGCCAGTAGTGATAGGTGCGGTTTTGCCTGGCGGCAAGCGTCAGGGTCCGGGATGGCTGGCCGTCGTCGACCCGGTCGAAGAAGAGGAGCTCGACGGCGCTGGCATCGCGGGAAAAGAGGCTGAAGTTGACCCCGTCCGCCATGGCGGTGGCCCCCAGCGGGAAGCTCTCTCCCCGCGTCGCGTCCGGTACTTGTTTGCCCTGGTCATTCTTGGTGGCAGCCATAACCCGCCTCCGCTTCCCGCCCGTTGCCGCAGCCGGCCCGCTCTCCCCGTTACCCCTCCCGGGCGATCATGTAGCGCAGAAGGTCAACCACCCGGTGCGAGTACCCCCATTCGTTGTCGTACCAGGCCACCACCTTGAACATCCGCTTCTCTCCCTTCAGGTTGTTGTGGAGAGTGGCAAGAGAGTCGTAGCTGGAGGAGCACTCCGAGTGGATGAAATCGGTGGAGACCAGCTCCTCGTCCACGTACTCGAGGATCCCCTTCAGATAGGTCTTGGAGGCGTCCTTCATGAGTAGGTCTATCTCCTCGATGGAGGTCTCCTTCTCCGAGCGGAAGGTGAGATCCACCGCCGAGACGTCGGGGGTGGGCACCCGGAAGGCCATGCCGGTCAGCTTTCCCTTCACCGCCGGCAGTACCTCTCCCACCGCCTTGGCCGCGCCGGTGGTGGCCGGGATGATGTTGACCGCGGCGGCGCGCCCTCCCCGCCAGTCCTTCCGGGAGGGGCCGTCCACCGTTTTCTGGGTGGCCGTATAGGAATGGATGGTGGTCATCAGCCCGGCCTCGATGCCGATGCCGTTTTTCAAAAGGACGTGCACCAGCGGAGCGAGACAGTTGGTGGTGCAGGAGGCGTTGGAAACAACGTGGTGGGCCCTGGGATCGTACTCGCCCTGGTTAACCCCCATCACGAAGGTCTTCAGCTCACCCTTGCCGGGCGCCGAGATGACCACCTTCCTGGCGCCCGCCGCCAGGTGCAGGGAGGCCTTGGCGGCATCGGTGTAGAGGCCGGTCGACTCGATCACGTAGTCGACCCCCAGCTCCCGCCAGGGGAGCAGTTCCGGCGACTTGGCTGCCGGCACGCACCTGATCTGCTGGCCGTTCAGCACCAGGATGTCGTCCTCCTCCAGGGAGGGACGGCTCTTGGCGGTGCTCACCTCACCCTTGAAGCGGCCGTGCACCGAGTCGTATTTCAGCTGGTAGGCGAAGTATTTGGCGTCGGTGCTCACGTCGACCACCGCGGCCACCTCGAGCTCCTTGCCGATCCGTCCCTGCTCGGCCATCGACATCAACACCAATCTCCCAATCCTGCCGAAGCCGTTGATCGCTACTCTTGCTCCCATCGCTGTCTCCTTTGGCGTCGCCCGCCCTTTGTCCCCGCATTCTTGTACCGTCTTACCGCAAAGCCCCCGTCCTCACCCTGTCCCGCCCCTTGCAGGGGAGGAGACTCTCTATCTCTCCTCTCTGCGAACGCTGTGCGATTGCCTCCGTGCAAGCTTTCCTTTCCCGATCCACCCTCCTTCCCGCCCGGCCCTAGTGCCCCTCTTCCCTGACGCCCGCGCCGGCGGCCTCCACGGTGCGGGCGTAGCGGTTGATCCCGGGCAGCGCGCTGAAGCCGTGGGCGAAGATGCTGAGCATGACGGTCGTGATGATGGCGAGCTTGATGGTCTCCTCGCCGGGAAGCCGCGCCTCTTCCTCCAGGAAGACGAGCCCGAGTACGATGGAGGCAAGCCCCCTGGGCCCGAACCACCCCATGAAGAGGACCGTGGCGGGACCAAGCCCGGTCCCGAGCAGGGCGATCGCCACCGGCAGCATCCGCACCACCGTCAGGCTGAGCACCGCGTACAGCAGGTGACGCATGGTGAAGTGCCCGATGGAAAAGACCACGATCAGCCCGAAAAAGAAGAAGATGAAGTAATCGAACAGCTGCCCCCACCCCTCGGCGAACTCTGCGCTATGGGTGTCAGCATCCTGGAAACCGATCTGGACGCAGAGGCCCGCGACGTAGGCCGCGATGAAGGGGCTGCCTCCCACCGGGTGGCAGGCCAGGATGCTTAGAAACGGCAGGCTGACCAGGCCGAGCTGCTGGAGCGACGCCGCCATCCATCCCTTGCGGTTGGCATACCCCAGGAGGAACCCTCCGATCAGCCCGATCCCCACCCCCACCAGGGCGCCCATCCCCAGTTGCTCGGCGATATATTTCAGGAAGACCTGGCCTGCCCCTTCGGTACCGGCGCGGGCCACCGCTATGAAGAGCATGAGAAAGGGGACCGACAGCCCGTCGTTCAGTCCCGCTTCCACCCCCAGGGCCTGGCGGATGCGCAGCGGGACCCGTTCGCTGCACACGATGACCTGCCCCAGGCCGGCGTCCGTAGGCGCCAGCACGGCGGCCAGGATTCCCGCCTCCCACAGGGACATCTCGGGGAAGACGGCCGCGCCGGCCAGCGCCCCGAGCAGGATGGTGAGCAGCATGCCGACGGTCAAAAGCCGCAGCGGCAGCCTTTCCCGGCTCCCCACACTCTTGAGGTCGACATGGCTCGCGTCCGTGAAGAGCAGCATGACCAGCCCGAGCTCCGCGAGCTTCAGGATGCTTTCCCTCTCCACGTCCACCTCGTGCAGGCCGGGCACGGCGAAGATCAGCAGCATTCCGGCGCAGGTGAAGATGATGGGCGCCGTGATGACGGTATTCTCCAGCCGCCGGGATATGAGGCTGTACAGGAACACCACTAGGATGAAAACGGCGCCGATGATCATGATCCACCTGTTGGTAGCTTTGCCATCCCCGTTGCACCGCCGGAAGCAATCCCCCCTGTCCCCCCTTTATCAAGGGGGGGACCCGGCGCCGGACGCGCCCCTTCCGCCAACGCTCCCCTTCCGCCAACGCTCCCCTTCCGCCAACGCTCCCCTTCCGCCAACGCTCACCTTCCGACGCCGGGCCACCCTTCCGACGACGCCGGCCCGGCGTCCCCTCCCCTTCAAGGGGAGGGACAGGGTGAGGATGGGGTTTTCCCCGTTACAGCTTGCGCGGCTTGGTCATGTTTTCCGGCTGCAAAATGTCGTCGAGAGCCGACTTGGTCAGCCACCCTTTCTGCAGCACCAGCTCATAGACGCTGCCGTTGGTTTCCAGCGCCTCCTTGGCGATGGCAACCGACTTCTCGTACCCCAGCACCGGGTTCAGCGCGGTGACCAGGCCGATGCTGTTCTGCACGTACTCCCGGCACCTCTCCACGTTGGGCTGGATGCCGTCGATGCAGCGGGCGGCCAGGGTGATGGCGGCGTTTTTCAGGATCATCATGCCGTGCAGCAGGCAGTAGGCGATGATCGGCTCGGCCATGTTCAGCTCCAGCTCGCTCGCCTCCGAGGCCATGGTCACGGTCACGTCGTAGCCGATGATGGTGAAGCAGACCTGGCTCACCATCTCCGGGATCACCGGGTTCACCTTGCCCGGCATGATGGAGGAGCCGGGCTGCATGGCGGGGAGCCTGATCTCGTACAGGCCGCAGCGGGGGCCCGACGACATCCAGCGCAGGTCGTTGCAGATCTTGGAGAGCTGTACTGCCGCCCGTTTCATGTTGCCGGACATCTGCGAGAAGACGCCGGAATCCTGGGTCGCTTCCACCAGGTTTTCCGCCTTGCGCAGCTTCAGGCCGGAGACCGCCGACAGCTTCTCGGTGACCAGTTCGGCGTAGCCCGGCGGGCTGTTGATGCCGGTGCCGATGGCGGTGGCGCCCATGTTGATCTCCATCAACTCCTCGGCGGCGGTGCGCATGCTCTGCATGGCGGTGCCGATCATCACCGCGTAGGCGCCGAACTCCTGCCCCAGGGTCATCGGCACGGCATCCTGGTTCTCGGTGCGCCCCATCTTGAGGATCTGGGAGAACTCCGCTTCCTTGGCCTTGAGCGAGGTCTGCAGTTCGCCCAGAGCCCCCATGGCGTCCTGCAGCGAGAAGTAGGCGGCCAGCTTGATGGCGGTCGGGTAGGCGTCGTTGGTGGACTGGGAGCAGTTCACGTCGTCGTTGGGGTGCAGATGCTGGTACTCTCCCTTGTTGTGCCCCATCAGCTCGAGGGCCCGGTTGGCGATCACCTCGTTGGCGTTCATGTTGGTGGAGGTGCCGGCCCCGCCCTGGATCATGTCGACCACGAAATGGTCGTGGTACTGGCCGGAGAGGATCTCGTCGCAGGCCTGGCAGATCACCTCAGCCTTGCTCCCGGCCAGAACGCCCAGTTCCGCGTTGGCCTGGGCGGCGGCCTTCTTGACCATGGCCAGGGCATCGACGAAGTGGGAGAAATGGGAGAGCGGCATGCCGGAGATGGGGAAGTTCTCCAGCCCGCGCAGGCTCTGCACCCCGTAGTAGGCCGCCAGCGGCACGTCCCGGTCGCCCAAAAGGTCGTGCTCGCGCCGGACCGCCGTGACCAGCGACTCCGGTCCCGCCTGGCCGGCCAGTATTTCCGCGGCCCGGGTGAGCCGCTCGCTCTGCCGCTCGGCGCAGCGGGCGACGATGCGGTAGTAGACGTCGGGGCGGCTCTTCTGCAGATCCGCCCAGACCTTGCGGGGTATCTGCAGCACGGTGGCACCGGTGCGGGTGAACGCGCTGGTGGCGTGCGGGGTATCCCCCAAGAGGGCCCCTTCCGCGATCATGGCGCCCTGCGCCAGGGTGGAGAGGTGCCGGGGTGCCCCGTGCAGCCCCCTGACGATTTCGACCTCCCCTTCCTCCACGAAGCCGCACCAAAGGCGGGGGGTCGATTCGTGGAAGAGATATTCGCCGGGAGCGAAGCTCTTGTGCTCCCCTTCCGAGGCGATCAGCTTGAGGTCGGTGGCGGAGATGCCGGTGGCTTTCGATGCCTGGGTGATTAGTTGATCGAGAACTGACATGACTTCCTCCTTATGCTGTCGAAGTTATTGCCTGGGCAGGCGGGACCTCCCCGCCCGCCAACGGTCACAGGATCAGCTCGCCGAACAAAAACGCCAGGGCCACCGCGAAGGCGATGGTGCAGGTGCCGGGAATCAGGAACGGGTGGTCGAACACGTATTTGCCGACCCGGGTCGAGCCGGTGTCGTCGAACTCGACGGCGGCAATCAGGGTCGGGTAGGTCGGCAGCACGAAGAGGGCGCTCACCGAGGCGAAAGCGGCAATGGCCGCCACCGGGCTGACCCCCAGGGCGAGCGCCGCCGGCATGAGCGCCTTGGTGGTCGCTGCCTGCGAGTAGAGGAGCATGGCGGCAAAGAAGAGCACCACGGCCAGCATCCACGGATAGGACTTGAGCAGGTTGTCGGCGAAGACCTCGATCTCTTTGATGTGCGCCGAGACGAAGGTGGTCCCCAGCCAGGCGACCCCCAGGACGCAGATGCAGGCGCTCATCCCCGACTTGAAGGTGGCGGCGTTCAGGATGTTCTTCGCGTCCACCTTGCAGAAGAGGCAGATCAGGGTGGCGGCCCCCATCATGAAGGTGATGATGGCGTCGTCCCTTTTCAGGATCGGTGTCTTGATGAGGGCGAAGGTGGAGCTGATGGCCATGGCGTAGCAGACCACGCAGAGCAGGCAGATGCCGAAGATCAGCACGGAACGTTTGGCACCGGCGGAGAGCTCCCGTTCCGCAGCCACCGATTCCTCCAGGTTCACCTGCCCCTTGGCCAGGCGCTCCTGGTAGATCGGGTCATCCTTGAGATCCTTGCCCTGGAAGTTCGCCACCACGGCCCCCAGCAGGCAGGCGAGGAAACTGCTCGGAATCGCCACCATCAGGAGCTTGACGTAGTCCACCCCCACCTTCTCCAGCTCGGTCGAGAAGAAGACCACGGCCGCCGAGATGGGCGAGGCGGTGATGGCGATCTGGGAGGCGACCGTCGCGATGGAGAGCGGGCGCGACGGCCTGATCCCTTCCCGCTTGGCCACCTCGGCGATCACCGGCAGGGTCGAGAAAGCGGTGTGCCCGGTCCCCGCGAACAGCGTCATGGTGTAGGTGACCACCGGCGCGAGGAAGGTGATGTACTTCGGCTTGCTTTTCAGGATCCTGGTGGCTATCTGCACCAGGTAGTCGAGCCCTCCTGCCTCCTGCATCGCTGCGATGGCGGAGATGACCCCCATGATGATCAGGATGACGTCCACCGGAATGGTTCCGGGCTTGAGGCCAAAGCAGATTGACAGGACCAGCACGCCCACGCCGCCGGCAAAGCCGATGCCGATACTTCCCAGACGCGCGCCCAGCCAGATGAAAAGCAGCACGACCAGCAATTCGACGATCCACATGGCGTTCTCCTTTCAGGTTTGCAACCTCTTCCGCCTGGATCCGCTAAACGGCCAGAAGCATTCCCCCCTGTCCCCCCTTTATCAAGGGGGGGCCTATGCGGGGCACCGCCAATGCTGAGAAAGTTCACCTACGCCCCGCCACCGCAGCCCGGGCAGCAGGAGATAAGCAACCCCTGCGTCACCCTTTGATAAAGGGGGGACAGGGGGATTGCCTTGCCTGCCATGCCCCCGTCTCCTCTCCTTACGGCGCCCGGTAGCGGCCGGCGAGGTTCAGGGTCTGCCCGGTCAGCTCCTCGATCCCCTGGGCATCGGTCTGCACGATGATCGACGACCAGTTGAAGGAGAGTTCGCCGCTCAGCCCGGAGAGCGGGCCGGTACCGCCCACAATGGTTCCCTTTACCTGGCTCCCCGGCTCCAGCCGGTCGCTCTGCAGCACCACGTAGAGCTCCGGGCCGGCCAGGTCCTTCCAGACGCAGCGTCCGATCATGCCGGTCACCGCGTCGGCAAGCCCGATGCAGTCCGACCAGTAGTCCTTCTTGCCGCGCAGCGCCGTCTGCAGGCTGACGTGTCCGCCGATCTGGAAGGTGAAGACCTTCCGCCCCTTCACGAACGGGAAGGTGGTGCGGGTGCCGTTGGCGATCCAGCTCCCCTTGAACTCCGCGGATTCCGCTCCCTGGCTGCTGGCGACCGGCAGAGCGGCCAGAAGCAGCAAGAGCGCAGCCGCCACCTTTACTAACCTCGACCTGTCCATGAATCCTCCTTCCCGGAACCTGATCTGCCCAAGCCCCTGTACCCCATCCTCACCCTGTGTCCCCTCCCCTTCAAGGGGAGGGGACACAGGAGAAGCTTGATCTTTGGCTAGCCGGCTCCGTTGCACCGTCCCCCCCTTGATAAAGGGCGGACAGGGGGGATTGCTTCCGACTCATAACCACCGCCCCCCCTTTGCTGGTCACAGCTCAATCCTTGGCCAGCGGAGGCGCCCCCCAGATCTTCTCGCAGTACTCGCGGATTGAGCGGTCCGACGAGAATTTCCCCATGCGTGCCACGTTGAGGATGGAGATCTGCGTCCAGCGCTGCTGGTCCCTGAACAGGGCGCTCACCCGGTCCTGGCAGTCGATGTAACGCTGGTAGTCGGCCAGAAGCAGGTACTCGTCGTGGCAAAGCAGGTGATCCACCAGCGGCTTGAACAGGGCGGGCTCGCCGGGCGAGAAGGCCCCCGCCGCGATGGCGTCGATCACCTCCTTGAGCTGCGGGTTCCCCTCGTAGAAGCTGCGCGGCTGGTACCCCTGCGACTTGATCTGGCAGACCTCGTCAGCGGTATGGCCGAACAGGAAGAAGTTCTCCTCCCCCACCTCCTCGCGGATCTCCACGTTGGCGCCGTCCAGGGTGCCGATGGTGAGCGCGCCGTTCAGGGAGAACTTCATGTTGCCGGTTCCCGACGCCTCCTTGCCGGCCATGGAGATCTGCTCGGAGAGGTCGGCGGCCGGGTAGACCAGCTGCCCGTTGGTCACGTTGAAGTCCGGGAAGAAGACCACCTTCAGGCGGCCGGCCACCTCGGGGTCGCTGTTGACCACCGCCCCCACCGAGTTGATCAGCTTGATGATCAGCTTGGCCATGAAGTAGCCGGGGGCCGCCTTGCCGCCGAAGATGAAGGTGCGCGGGGTTACCTTCGCCTTGGGGTCGCGCTTGATCCGCTGGTAGAGGGTGATCACGTGCAGGACCTGCAGGTGCTGGCGCTTGTACTCGTGGATCCTCTTCACCAGCACGTCGAACAGGCTGCCGGGGTCCACCTCGATGCCGGTCCGCTCCCGGATCAGCGCCGCCAGCCTGACCTTGTTCTCCTTTTTCACCTGCTGCCACCCCGCCTGGAACTCGGGGTCGGCCGCGAAGTCGGCAAGCCTGCGCAGCTGGTCCGGCTGGGTCAGCCAGCCCTCGCCGATCTTCCCCGAGACGAGCCGGGTGAGGCCGGGGTTGCTGAGCGCCACCCAGCGGCGCGGGGTCACGCCGTTGGTGACGTTCAGGAAGAGCTCCGGATGGATCTGGTAGAAATCCCGCATCACGGTCTCTTTGAGGAGCTCGGTGTGCAGTGCCGCCACCCCGTTGATGGCGTGGCTCCCCACCCCGGCCAGGTGGGCCATGCGCACGTAGCGCTCGCCGGCCTCGTCGATGATGGAGAGCCGGGCGAGCAGCTGGTCGTCTCCCCCGTGCTGCGTGCGCACCTCGTCCAAAAAGCGCCGGTTGATCTCGTAGATGATCTCCAGGTGGCGGGGAAGCATGCGGGCGAAGAGCGGCAGCGGCCACTTCTCGAGGGCCTCCGGCAACAGGGTGTGGTTGGTGTAGGCAAGCGAGGCCCGGGTGATCCGCCAGGCACTCTCCCACTCCATGCCGTGCTCGTCCACCAACAGCCGCATCAGCTCGGCCACCGCGATGGAGGGATGGGTGTCGTTCAACTGCACCGCGAAACTCTCGGCGAACTCCTCCAGGCTCCCCTCCCGCATCAGGTGGATGCGCAGCATGTCCTGCAGCGAGCAGCTCACGAAGAAGTACTGCTGGGCCAGGCGCAGCGCCTTGCCGATGGCCGGCTCGTCGTTGGGGTAGAGCACCTTGGAGATGGTCTCCGAGACCAGCTTTTCCTCAACAGCTCGGTAGTAATCCCCCACGTTGAAGGCCTGGAAGTCGAAGGACTCGATGGCCTCGGACTTCCAGAGCCGGAGCAGGTCCGTCATCCCCGACCGGTAGCCGGCTACCGGGGTGTCGTAGGCAATCCCCTTCACCACCCGGTCGGGGACCCAGCGCACCCTCAGGCGCCCGGAATCGTCGCGCTGCGGCTCGGTATGCCCCCCGAACTGCACCGGGTAGGCGATGTAGGGGCGGCTGATCTCCCAGGGGTTCCCCATCTGCAGCCACTTGTCGGTCTTCTCCACCTGCCAGCCGTCCCGGATCTCCTGGTCGAAGATGCCGAACTCGTAGCGGATGCCGTAGCCGATGGCGGGGACCGCCAGGGTGGCCAGGGAGTCGAGATAGCAGGCGGCCAGCCGGCCGAGGCCGCCGTTGCCCAGCCCCGGCTCCTCCTCCTGGGCGATGAGCAGCTCCAGGTCCTGGCCAAGTCCAGCCACCGCCTCCCGCACCGGCTCCATGATGCCGAGGTTCACCAGGTTGTTCCCCAGGTGAGGCCCCATCAGGAACTCGGCAGACAGGTAGCTGACCAGCTTGACCTTGCGGTCGCTTAAATGGCGCATCGACTGGTGCCAGTCGTCCAGCATGCGGTCGCGCACCGCGTAGGCCACGGCCAGGTACCACTCGTTGCAGGTGGCGAGCGCCACGGGGCGCCCCAGGGTGAAGTGGAGATGGTCGAGGATCCCCTGCTGGAGTTCGCGCGCGCTCATCCCCCGCCGCAGGTCCGCTCCTTTTTCGATTTCGCTGCCGGAGAGGGCCTTGCTGCCAGTTCCGGCCGGGCCTTTATCGCTCATCAGCTCACCCCCTACCCTTTATGGAAGACCAGGTCCGCTATCATGCCGGCTACCTGCCGGTTCTTGAGCTTGCCGTTGTTGAAGATGGCGTGGTAGTAGAGCGGGTCGTGCTCGTCGGCGTCCAGCACGTTTCTGATGATCCGGTCCCGCTCCTTTTGCTGGTCCACCACGGTCAGGTCCGCGTCCTGCTTGGAGATCCCCATCCGGCGGGCGATTGACTTCACCTTGAACTCCTGCTCGGCGATCAGCCGGAAGTGAAAGCAGTTTTCCATGGCCTTGGTGATGATGGCGGCGCCCAGCCCCACGAAGATGGCGTTGCCGGCGGTGGCGATCATCACCACCTGCTCGCAGAGTAGCCGGTAGTAGTCGGCGTCGGTCTTCCAGTTGGCCGAGAAGGTGGCGAAGGCGTCATCCAGCCAGCGGGGCTTGTTGCCCAGGGAGAGCATGAGGTGCTCGGGGATGTTGTGCTCCTTGGCGACCGCGTCCAGCAGGGTGATGTCCGCGATCAGCCACTGCTCGCCGGTGCTCTGCTCGGCCAGCTTTGCCACCTCCTCGGCCACCGGGAAGGCCTCGCAGCCGAACTCCCGGGACAGGGTGACGGTCGGCTTGAGCGGCGCGCCCTTCACCAGGGACCTGGCGCGGCTGCTCAGCGCGTGGTAGGCATTCATCCTTTGCTCGACCGAAGGGGTAAGGATCGTTGCAGGCATGACGACCTCCTTTTTCTTGTCCGCTCCCCCGGCGAAAGCCGGGGCAAGTGGCGGCTGGTCACTCCCCGTCCAGGGGAGTGGCGTCATTGGCGGCCTGACCCGCGGCAAGTGGCAGGGTCTGGACCTCGGCCGGTATTCTCGATTGTCTTGTTCCCTTCACCTTTTTCCTCTGGCACCAGCACTCCTCTGCCTGCGGGAGAGGGCCGGGGTGAGGGAACTTTCCACGAAGACGCGAGGCTTCCCTCACCGCCACCCTCCCCGCAGGGGGAGGGTGAGCCGGCAAGGGGGGAGTGTGGAAGACAGCCTCACCCTGCTGCAAGTTCCCCCCTGTCGAGCGAGACCAGGGTGGTCACCATGCTGCGCCCCTCGACGTTGTAGAGCTCGTTAAAGGTGAGCTCCGGCGCGTCGTCGCTGGCCTCGGTCCGCTTGATGCTCATGCGGTCCACGAAAACGGTCTGCCGGCTCCCCCACAGAAGCCGTTCCGGGTGTCCCAGCACCTCGGCGACCAGGGCCAGGTAGGTCTCCAGCATGCGGTCGTCCCCCCCCACTTTCTTCAGCTGACCCTCGATCTCCCCGATCCCCCTCTCCACCTCGGCGACGCTCAGCTTCCCGGCGGGATCGGCCGGGTCGAACCCCCAGCCGCCGCGCTCCAGCAGGTTGTACTTCGCCTGCAGCAGCGCACGCCGCCTCTCCAGTTCTTCGCGCTCCGATTTCAGGGCGGTAAGGTGCTTCAGCGTCAGGAAGATCAGGTGGTCGTAAGCCCGGCGCATGAGTAGGCGGCGGGTCAGGGTCTCATCCGCAGAGGGGTCGATGAAGCGGTGGGCGTCGAAGCAAAGGGTCACCTGGGGGACGTCCTTGATGACCACGTCCCCCTTGAGCTCGGCGCCGAAGATCCCCCGCTCCTGCTTCTCCATGGCCAAAAGGGCGACCACCTGCTGCGTCCCGCAGCCGTCCCCCTCCAGGTATTCAGCCAGGGTCGGATCCTCCCGGAAGGTCTTCTGCATGTGCAAAGAGGAGATGAAAAACCTCTTCAGGGGGGAGTCCTCCCCGGAAGCGGCCAGCCGCACCGAAGTGGCGGGAGGAAGCGTCCCCACCAGGGTCACCACGTGATCGATGGCGGCTACCACCGCCGGCCTTAGCTTCTTCTTGTAGCCGGACACCGCGCGCAGCCAGGCGTCGGTACCGTCCACCGCCCGCTCGATGGCCTCCTTTATCAGCGGTTCGGGATAGTCCCCCTGCTTCTCGCTGCCGAAGATGGAGTGCAACAGTCTCAACATGGGCCCCCCTCCGCCGGTCCCGATGCGCAGCTGCCGGCCTGCTGCCGATACTTCGCCACCGCCTGCTCCAGGCCAAGGAACATCCGCTCCCGCCCCAGCCGCTCCCAAAGCGGCGACAGCCGGACCACCTTGACCACCTCCGGGTTCATGGCCACCAGCCAGAGCGCCATCCCCTGCTCGCCAAGCCTCTCCTCGGCGTCGGTCAGCATCCTGAGCGCCGTGTACTCGAGCTCGTGCACCGCGCTCATGTCCAGGACCAGCACCCTGGGGGCCGCCTCCTCCATCAGCTCGCGCATCTTAAGCCCGATGCGCTGGGCGTTGGCGAAGTGGACCGCCCCTTCCGGCCGCAGCAGCAAAAGGCCGGGGAAGGTCTCGTCTTCCGGATGCTCGTCCGAGAGCGGACGGAAGATGCCGGTTCCCGGCTTGCGCCCCAAAACCGCGACCGGATGGCGGTTGGCCCGGATGGCGAGGTTCACCATGGAGGCCAGCACCGCCACCAGGAGCCCCTGCAAAGTGCCGAGCACCATCACCCCTAGGGCGGCCAAAAGCGCCCAGGCGAACTCCATGGTCCGCACGTTGAGGATGGCGCGGAACTCGGCCGGGCTCACCAGGCCGATGCTGGCGATGATGACCACGGCGGCCAGGGTCGCGTTGGGCATCATCCCGAACAGCGGCGCCAGGAAGAGCAGGGTCGCCACGATCACAAGGGCGGTCACCACCCCGGCAATCTGGCTGCGGGCGCCGGCCCCCTCGTTGACCGCGGTCTGCGAGGTCCCGCCGCCGCCCGGCATGATGTGGAAGAAGCCCCCCACCAGGTTACCCATGCCGGTCGCCACCAGTTCACGGTTGGCGTCCGGCTGGGGGTCCCCCTTGCGGACGAAGGCGCGCCCGGCGGCCGCCGTCTCCACGAAACTCATCAGGGCGATGCCCAGCGCGGCCGGCCACAGCCGCTCGAGCAGCGAGAGGTCGGGGAGCCCCCAGCCGGGAAGCCCGGCCTGCACCGTTCCCACCAGCGAGATGCCGAAGCGGTCCAGCCCGGCGAAGGCGGAGAGGGCGATGCCCGCCGCCACCGTGATAAGCGGCGCCGGCAGGCGGGGGGCGAAATGCTCGATCCCCAGCATGAGGAAAAGCATCGCCGCGGCAAGCAGGAAGGTGGGGATGGAGGCCTCCGGCAGCTTGCGGACGATGGAGAAGAGGTCGCGGAAAAAGCCGGCCTTCTCGATGTGCACCCCCAAAAGCTTGGGGAGCTGGTCCAGCACGATGACCAGGCCGATGCCCGCCTTGAAGCCGGTCAAAACCGGGTCGGAGATCAGGTTGGCCACCACTCCCAGCCGGAGCAGCCCCGCCAGGATCAGGAAGAGCCCCACCAGGAAGGAGAGCGTGGCCGAGGCGGTCAGAAGGGTGCCGGGGTCGCCGCCCGGGGCCACCTCGCCCAGTACGCCGGCCGCCAGGATGGCGATGGTGGAGCTGGTGGTCACGCTCAAAAGGCGCGAGGTCCCCAGGACGGCGTACACCACCAGCATGACCAGCGAGGTGTAGAGCCCCACCACCAGCGGCAGGCCGGCGATGGCGCCGTAGGCCATGGCCTTGGGAATCACCACCGCGGCGGTGGTGAGCCCGGCGACCAGGTCGAAGCGCAGCCACTCCTTGCGGTAGCAGCCGAGCCAATCCAGCATGGGGATGATGTTGATCCGCTTTTCCATCGGGCACCTTGCCTGCGTGACAACGGTAAGGCTCGTTTCCACTTTAACCAACTGTCCCCTCTCCCCCCGGGAGAGGGTAAGGGTGAGGGAAGTTTCCACGAAGAGCTGAGGATTCCCTCACCCCGGCCCTCTACCGGAGGGCGAGGGGGAGCTGGCTGAGCCGTAGACAGCGTACTCAGCTGCCGCGCCGCGACACCTCCAGCGAAACCAGCCGGGCCAAAAGCGTGGCCGGGTAGAGCTGCCCCACCAGCGCCTCCACCACCGCGAACATGCGGGAAACGTCGTGGGTGGGGGTGATGTCGCCGTACCCCACCGTGGTGAGGGTGACGAAACTGAAGAAGACCAGCCTCTCCTGGCGCTCCGGGTCGTAGACGCCCGCCGAGGAGATGCTGAAGGCCCCTCCCGGCAGCACCTGGTCGAGCAGTCCGTACAGGATGGACCAGGTGACCCCGAACAGAAGGTAGGCGGCCACCGCTCCCATGATCCGGTGCGCGGTCACCGGCTTGTCGTCCAGGTACACCTTGCAGAGGGTCCCCAGGGTCAGAAAAACCATGAACAGCAGCGAAAAAAAGCTGCTCCAGCGGTAGATGGCGGTAGAGGGGAACAGGTGCGTCAGCCAGCGCAGCGCGATGGCCGTGCAGGCCAGCGCTCCGGCGCAGTAGCGGATCCAGGGGCGGCGCGACATGGCGAGCACCCCGGACACCATCAGCAGGGAGAGGAGCAGGCTGGTGATCAGCCTGACCGGCGGCCAGTCGATGATCGGCCCGAGGAACAGCGCGATGAACACCAGGACCAGCAGGGCGCTAAGCCCCCGTTCTCCCAGCCAGAGCTCCGTCCAGCGCCTCACTATGTCCAGCCGGGACCGCTTCATGGTTTCCCGCTGGCTGCACCCGCCGTTGGCGGGGCAGCCGAAGCCTGGCCGCTAGCCGCGGTCATCCTCTCCGCTTCCGTCACCCAGCCCCCCCCCATCGCCTTGTAGAGGTTCGCGTAGGCGGTGAAGAGCTGCGCCCTGAACTGGGCCAGGTTCAACTCGGCCGGGAAGAGCTGCTGCTGCGCGCTCAAAACGGTCAGGTAGGGCGCGTAGCCGCCGTCGTACTGGAGTTTCGCCAGCCGCTCGTACTCCTGGTTAGCCTTGACCAGGCGCTCCTGGGCCTTGATCTGCTCGACCAGCTTCTCGCGTATGACGAGGGCGTTCTCCACATCGGCGAAGGCGCTCTGGATGGCCGCCTGGTAAGCGATCAGCGCCGCCTTCCGGGCCGCTTCGGACTGCTGCACCTGGCCGGAGATGGCCCCGGCGGTGAAGATCGGCCCGGTGATGGAGCCGCCGTAGTTCCAGGTGCGGGCCGGCCCCTTGAACAGGTTGTCCAGGTACTGGCTGGCAAAACCGTAGCTGGCGGTCAGCGAGATGGTCGGGAAATAGAGCGCCTTGGCCGCGCCGATCTGGGCGTTGGCAGCGATCAGGTTCTGCTCGGCCTGGGCAAGGTCGGGGCGGCGCTCCAGAAGCTGCGAGGGGAGCCCGGAGGGAACGGCCGGGAAGGAGAGCTCGTAGACGGTTTTCCCCCTGGCGACCGGCCCCGGGTTGCGTCCGAGCAGGATGGAAAGGGCGTTTTCCACCTGCACGATCTGCGACTCGATGCCGGGAATGGTGGCGGCGGCGGTCTCGTACTGCGAGTTGGCCTGCTCGACGTTCAACTGGGGGACCTGGCCGTACTGGAACTGCAGGTTGAAGAGCCGGACCGATTCGCCATAGGCGGAGAGGTTGCGCTTGGCGATGGCGAGCTGCTCGTCGAGGCCGCGCAGCTGCAGGTAGCTGCCGGCTACCGAGGCGACCAGGGAGAGGATCACGCCGCGGCGGGCCTCTTCGCTTGCCAGAAGGTTCGCCCTGGCAGATTCCGACAGGCGCCGGACCCGCCCCCACAGGTCGAGTTCCCAATTGACGCCGCCGAACGCCTGGAAGGAGGAGGCCGGGTTGGAGACCCCTGAACTTACCGGTACCGCGTTCTTCTCGCTGGCCCGCGTTCTGAGCGCGCTAGCGCCGTAGCTCACCTGCGGGAAGAGCGGAGCACGGGTCTGGGTGAGCACCCCTTCCGCCTGCTCGATGTTGGCGGCGGCGATCTGCACGTTCTTGTTGTTGGCCAGGGCCTCGGCGATCAGATTGTCCAGCACCGGGTCCTGGAACCCCTTCCACCACTGGGTGTTCGCCGTGTCCTGGGCCTCCTGGTCCCCGAAGCGGAAGGACTGCGGGGTGTCCACCGCGGGACGGTGGTAGTTTGGTCCCATCATGCAGCCGGAAAGCCCGAGAACTGCCGCAAGTATCATGAGTCGGCGCATGTCAATTTCCTCCTTCCCCGGTGGGCTCGGCAGTGGGAGGGGGACCTCCCTCATGCGGTGGCTCGCCACCCTCCTTGGCGGCCCGGGCGGCAGCCTTGGCCTCCGCCTTCGCCTTCTTGCGCTCGGTCCAGTTGTCGAACAGGTAGAAGAAGAGCGGTACGTAGAGCATGGCCAGGGTGGCCTCGCCG
>DATFAB010000095.1:0-24656 GCA_035255025.1 Geomonas sp. | reverse complement strand
CGGGCCGTCAGCGGCGGACACGACCAGGATCGCGCCGTCCATCTGGGCAGCACCGGTGATCATGTTCTTCACGTAGTCGGCGTGGCCCGGGCAGTCGACGTGCGCGTAGTGGCGCTTGTCGGTCTCGTACTCGACGTGGGCTGTGGCGATGGTGATACCGCGCTCACGCTCTTCCGGAGCGTTGTCGATCTGGTCGAAGGCCTTGAACTCGGCCTGGCCTTTGCCTGCCAGAACCTTGGTGATGGCTGCGGTCAGGGTGGTCTTGCCGTGGTCAACGTGGCCGATGGTGCCTATATTTACGTGCGGTTTAGTTCTTTCGAATTTAGCTTTTGCCATGAGGATTCCTCCGTTATGTTGCTACAGCCTGTTTATGTACGAGAAGCTTTACTTAGGGGAGTGGAGCCCACAACCGGATTCGAACCGGTGACCTCTTCCTTACCAAGGAAGTGCTCTGCCTACTGAGCTATGTGGGCACGTGATATTGGAGCGGGAAACGGGACTCGAACCCGCGACCCTCAGCTTGGAAGGCTGACGCTCTAGCCAACTGAGCTATTCCCGCCAATCCCTACCAACAGCGAAGTTTTTTGATTCGATCGGTCCCCGTCTTACCAGTGCAAGCGACCTGAGGTCTCCTGGATCGGCCGGCGGCCGTCTCATCTGAAGTTTTAGTGGTGGAGGGAGGAGGATTCGAACCTCCGAAGTCGATGACGACAGATTTACAGTCTGTTCCCTTTGGCCGCTCGGGAATCCCTCCAGACGAAGTGCTTGCTTTGTACATGGAGCTGACGATGGGACTCGAACCCGCAACCTGCTGATTACAAGTCAGCTGCTCTACCAATTGAGCTACGCCAGCCTATCATCTGCCCCGTTCCGCTTGGGAACCTGCTTGCCAAAGCGAAGTCCATCTTCTAAAGCAAAACGCGTCGGGTGTCAACTTATTTTTTCCGGTCCGCAGAAATAATTTTCCACCGTCAGGACCGTTCCAAATTGTAAAGAGAGCCAGCGCCGCTTGAGGCACAAACGAGCATTATACACAAATGTCTTTCGCTGGCAACAACAATTTTTGCTAACGGTGACAGAAACTTCGCGTGGAGGAGGAAGCAACGGTCCTGGTGGAGTTCAACTATCTGATTCACCGGGCCTTGGCACAGAAGACGTCCTTTTTTCTCCGCTGGGGCGTCGACCGCTCCTCCCCTTTCCGGAGGGAGCGCCTTGAGAGTGGAGAACCAGCCGGTCCCTTCAACCGGACAGGGATTGACCTGGTCTTACCGCACTACGAGTTGAGATTGGAGGTGATCTCATCCACAGAGAGCACCGTGGCAAACATCCCATTCAGGGCGGCAATAAAGGCAGTTTGGACCTGTTCTGCCGGCACGGCCACGCCGCCGAAAGAGAGCGCCCTGGTCGCGCAGGCGTCATGGGCGAGAGTGCACTTAAAGCCAAGGTCGGCGGCGGCACGCGTGGTGGTGTCGATGCACATGTGGGTCATCATCCCCGCTATCACCAGCTGGTCGACCTCCAGCCTGCGCAATTCCTCGAGAAGGAACGTCTCTTTGAAGCTGTTGGGGTAGTTCTTGACCACCACCTTCTCCCCTTCCAAGGGGATCACCGACGGGTGCATCTCGGCCCCTGCCGTGCCGGGGATGAAGAAAGTGGCACCCGCGCGGGTGGAGAGATGCTGCACGTGAATGACAGGTAACGAACGGCGCCGGAAGAGTTCAAGGAGCTTGCCAGCCTTGATCCCCGCGTCGACGCTGCCCACTAGTTCCATGGCGCCGCCGGGAAAATAATCGTTCTGGATATCGATGAGAAGCAGCGCTTTCGCCATGAGGCCTCCTTTGAATTGGGCATAATACATCACCCCATTGAACAAGAGTCACCATTAATCCCCCTCTGTATCAAAGAGGGGCGGGGGGATTTGCATCTACAGGTTCAGCAGAAGCAAATGACACCTTCCGCTCAGCAGATGCGCGGCAGCTGCTCGCCGGACAGCATCTCAACCCCCCGCATGCCACCCACCAGCGTCTCCATCTGCACCCTGCCGCCGCCGGCAGCGGTAACCTCGCCGATAATGGCAGCATCCTCGCCGAGAGAGTTCGCCCGTATAAGCCGCAAGGCCTCCTCCGCCAGTTCGGGCGCCACAAACGCCAGCAGCTTTCCCTCGTTCGCGATGTAGAGCGGGTCGAGCCCCAGAATCGAGCAGACCCCCTTGACGCCGGCATTCACCGGGAGGGCATCCTCCTTCAGCGTGACAGTAACGTCCGACTGCACTGCAATTTCCTTGAGGGTGGTTGCCACCCCGCCACGGGTCGGGTCACGCAACACATGAAGCCCCTCCCCAAGGCAGAGCAATTCCTGCACCAGGCCGTTCAAGGGAGCAGAATCGGTACGGACGTCCGTCTCCATTTCCAGCCCTTCCCTGCCGCAGAGGACGGCCACGCCGTGGTCGCCGATAGTGCCACTCACAATGACCTGGTCGCCCACCCGCGCCTGCCCCCCGTCGATGGCGAGCCCGTGTTCCACCACGCCGATACCGGAGGTGTTGATGAAGATCCGGTCAGCTTTGCCTCTCGGCACCACCTTGGTATCGCCGGTGACCAGCGCAACGCCGGCAGCATCGGCAGCCTGCCGCATGGAAGCAAGGATGCGCGCAAGCTCCTGCTTGCCGAAACCCTCCTCCAGTATCAGCGCGACACTTATGAAAAGCGGCCGCGCCCCCATCATGGCCAGGTCGTTGACCGTCCCGTTCACCGCCAGGTCCCCGATATTGCCGCCGGGGAAGAAGATGGGATCGACCACATAGCTGTCCGTGGTAAAGGCGAGCCTGCCGCTGCCCACCTCGACCAGCGCGGCATCGTTTTGCCCCGCCGAAGGATTCTGCGACAGGTGAGGAATGATCAGCTCGTCAAGCAGCTGGTGAGAGAGCTTTCCTCCGCTGCCGTGGCCGAGAAGGATGATGTCGTTGTCCATGCAGTTCAGCTCCTTAGCGTACTGTCTTCGAAATTGTCATCACTACTGATGATGGTGGTGATTAGGTCCCCCCTTGATAAAGGGAGGACAGGGGGGATTGCATCCGGGGTAGTCAAAGGCTATTACCCCATCCTCACCCTGTCCCTCTCCGTGAAGGAGAGGGGACGGAGGCGGAACCGCCGCCGCTAAAACCAGGCAGTCACGCCGAGGCAAGGGCCGGCATCGGATACCACCAAGCCCCCACCGCTACGCCCACCGCTACGCCCGCCGTCACAGCCATCTCCCCCTCCCCTTCAAGGGGAGGGCCGGGGTGAGGATGGGGTGATTCTATCTGCCGTACTTATACGCCGCGGCGCAGCTTCCCTCCGAGGAGACCATGCAGGCGCCGACCGGGTTTTCCGGGGTGCACGCCTTGCCGAAAAGAGGACAGTCGAAGGGAGCCACCTTTCCCTTCAGGATCTCGCCGCACTGGCACCCATTGTGCTCCTTCAACGCCTCGACCTCTACCGGGATGGCCAGTTCTGCATCGAATAGCCGATAGCGCCCGGCGATCCTCAGGCCGCTCCCCGGCAGGGTGCCGATGCCGCGCCAGTCGGCGTCACACTGCTCGAAAACCTGGGCAATGATCTGCTGGGCCTTGAGATTCCCCTGCCAGCTCACCACACGTGAGTACTGGATCTCCACCCGGCTCTCGCCAGCGACCGCCTGCCGCACCAGCATCTCCACCCCCTGCATGACATCAGCAGGCTCGAAACCTGTCACCACGCAGGGGACGTGGTACTTCTCACATAGCGGACGATAGGCATCGGCGCCGATGATGGCGCTGACATGCGCAGGGCAAAGGTAGCCATTAAGCGCAAGTTCAGGGTCGGCCGAAAGGATGCTCATCGGCTGCGGCATCGTTTTATGCGAGGCGAGGACAAAGTAGTTTTTAAGGCTGAGTTTGTCCGCGGCAAGGATGCTGCCGGCAATGGTGGGCGCGGTGGTTTCAAAACCAACACCGAGGAAGACCACCCGCTTGCCCGGATTCTTGACTGCCAGTTGCACGGCATCGAGCGGGGAATAAACCACCCGGATATCTCCCCCCTTCGCGCGCTCCCGCAGCAGCGAGGAGCTGGATCCCGGCACCCGGAGCATGTCCCCGAAGCTGGCGATGATGACATCGGACAAGCGGCTAAACGCTATGGCACGGTCAAGGTAACCGTTGGGGGTCACGCAGACAGGGCAGCCAGGCCCGGAAATAAGTCGAACCTCCGGGGGCAACAGGTGCCGGAGGCCATATTGATAAATGGCCATGGTATGGGTGCCGCAAACCTCCATGAAGGTGAATGGTCCCTTTCCCTTGGCAAGCGCCGCGATCTGCCGGGCCAGCCCTTGCACCAACTCCTTGCTGCGGAAATCGTCCTGGTAATTCATGCCATGCTCTCCGGCGTGAAGGCCTCACGCATCAATTCCAGGGTCTCTCGCGCCTCCTGTTCGTCGAGCTTGGCAATGGCGAAACCGGCATGGACAATGACGAAATCGCCCAAGGCGACCTCCTCGCCCAACAGCATGAGGCTTGCTTCCCGCTTGACGCCGTCTATCTCGGCGACCGCGTTATCTCCCTCGATGCTGACGATCTGCATGGGAACTCCGACACACATATCTTTACTCCTTTAGGATCTACAAATTCCCTCTTTGCAAAGGGGGATTGAGGGGGATTTGGCGTTGCTGCTGCGGTGATAACCCCATCCTCACCCTGTCCCTCCCCTTGAAGGGGAGGGGACGCTGGGTCGGCGGATGAGGTCGAATACGCTGCGTCCGAATGTCCCTCCCCCCGAACGGGGGGAGGCTAGGTGGGGGGAGCTGTCGTCGGAATCGCCGGCTGTGCTCCCCCTCCCTATCCCTCCCCCGTTCGGGGGAGGGGACTGTCTGACGGGAATCTAAGATTACGCGTGTCCCGGCTGCCGCCACTGCGCGGCCGCCACCATGGCCTGGCCGAGCGCCAGGCCGCCGTCGTTGGGCGGGACCAGCCGGTGACAGAACACCTCGAACCCCGCCACCTCCAGCTTGTCCGCCACCGTTTCGGTGAACAGCCTGTTCTGGAACACCCCGCCGGACAGGGCCACCCGCTCCAACCCACTCTCGCTGCGCAGCCTGCTGCAGACCTCCACAACGGCATCGGCGAGGGCCAGATGGAATGCGGCAGCCATCCCGGAGACGTCCCTACCGCGTGCGATATCCTCGCAGATAGCGGCAACGGTGGACAGGAAATCGACCTGCAGAGGATCTCCTTCCTGGATCAGATAGGGATAAGGCTCCCGAGCATGGCCGCGCTCCGCTAGCGCCTCCAGTTCCATGGCCGCCTGCCCTTCATAGTTGACCTGTGTCCTCACACCGATCAGCGCGGCGACGGCGTCGAACAAGCGTCCACAGCTGGAGGTGAGCGGCGAGTTGATGCCACGCTCGATCATCTTCAGAAGAATTCCCCGCTGCGCCGGCTCGACCAGCTCGGTTACCGAAAGTCCCTGCCCAAACAGCTCGCTCCCGAAGACACCGTGCAGCGCGGCGATCGCCATGCGGTACGGCTCTTTGACGGCGGCGTCGCCACCCGGCAGCCTGAGATATCTCAAGTGCCCGCGCCGCCTGAAACCGCGGTAGCCGCCAACCAGGAACTCCCCTCCCCAGATCGCGCCGTCCAGCCCATAGCCGGTGCCGTCGAAGATCACGCCGATCATTTCACCGTCCAGACCGTTTTCGGCCATGCAGGAGGCAAGATGCGCGTGATGGTGCTGCACGGCCAGGCGCGGCAGCTGGATGCGCTGTGCCACGGCGGTCGAAAGATAGTCAGGGTGGAGGTCATGGGCTACCAGCCGGGGTTCGATCTCCAGCAGGTGCTCCAGGTGGCCGACGTTCTCCTCCAGGCTCGCCACCGTCTCGGTGTTGGCGAGATCGCCGATGTGCTGGCTCATGAAGGCACGGTCCCCGCGGGTGAGGCAGAACGCGTTCTTCAACTCTCCCCCCAGGGCGAGTACGGCTGGTATCTCGGCCGGCAGCTTGACGGCCCGCGGCACATATCCCCTTGAGCGCCGCAGGAATAGCGGTTCGCCGCGGAATACCCGGATGACCGAATCGTCGCTGCGGGTACGGATCTCCCGGTTGTGGGTAAGGAACAGGTCGGCTATCCCGGAGAGCCGGCTGAAGGCTTCTTCCTCGCTATAGACGATCGGTTCGCCGGAAAGGTTGCCGCTCGTCATCACTAGCGGTCCCGGCTGATCGAGGAAAAGAAGATGCTGCAGGGGATTGGAAGGGAGCATCACCCCCAACCAGTGGTTGTTGGGCGCAACCAGCGGCGACACGGGATGGCCGCCTTCGCAGGGGGGAGCGCCGAGCAGGTCATCAAGCTTCGGCAGCAGCACCACCGGGCGCTCTGTCCCAATCAGCAGCCTCGCCTCGGTTTCACCGCAATGGGCAATCCGCCGGACGGCATCCAGGTCGGGAACCAGCAGGGCGAACGGTTTTTCGTCCCGCTGCTTGCGCTCCCTCAGCCTGGCAACGGCCGCCTCGTTACAGGCATCCACGGCGAGATGGAAGCCGCCCACCCCCTTGATGGCGACGATCTGGCCACTCCGCAGGGCCGCCCGGGTCAGGGAAAGAGCATCGCCGGGCAGCTCGCGTCCCCCGCCGCCACAAAGGCGCAGCCGGGGTCCGCAGACGGGACAGGCGTTGGGCTGGGCATGGAAACGGCGATGGCCGGGGTCGTGATATTCCCTGAGACAATCCGGGCACATCTCGAAGGGGGCCATGGTGGTGACGGGACGATCGTAGGGGATGCCGGTGATGATGGAGTAGCGGGGACCGCAGTTGGTGCAGTTGATGAACGGGTAGTGGTAACGCCGGTTGGTGGGGTCCAGCAGTTCGGCGAGGCAATCGTCGCACACTTCGCAGTCGGGCGGGACTTCCCCGCCGGCTGCAGAGCCGGCGCTCTCGAAAATGGCGAAGCCTTCTTCGCCACTGGGCGCGAGGCTGGCGACGGAAAGCGAGGAGATCAGCGCCAGAGGAGGCGCTTCCTCTTTCAGGGCGACCGGAAACAGCCGCACCGACTCCGGGTCTCCTTCCACCTCGATATCGACACCGCGGCCGGTATTCCTTACCCAGCCGCACAGGCCGAGACGCTGGGCGAGCCGGTAGACGAAGGGGCGGAATCCCACCCCCTGGACGATGCCGGTGACCTCGATGGCCGCCCGCTCCCGTTGCGTCGTTACCAGGCTCCCCTCGACCGACAAGCCTACCCCTTTGCCCCGGCTACCCCACCTTTAAGCCACGCGTACCACTCGTTCATCCCCTCACCGGTGCGGCTGGAGACCTCGAAAATGGTGATGCCCGGCGACACCCTGCGCGCCATCTCCTTGCACTTCTCGACATCAAAATCGAGGTAAGGGAGAAGGTCGACCTTGTTGAGCAGCATAACGGTGGCGGCGTGGAACATCTGCGGGTATTTGAGAGGCTTGTCCTCCCCTTCGGTAACACTCAGGACCACCACCTTGTGGTGCTCGCCGAGATCGAAGGAGGCGGGGCAGACCAGGTTGCCGACGTTCTCGATCATGAGCAGGTCCAGCTGGTCGAGGTCCAGGTGCTCGGTGGCGTGCAGCACCATGTGGGCGTCCAGATGACAGCCGGCGCCGGTGTTGATCTGCTTGACCGGCACCCCGGTCGCCGCGATGCGCACCGCGTCGTTGTCCGTCTGCTGGTCACCCTCGATAACTGCGAAGCGGCAGGAGCCGGCGTTGTCCTTCAGGGTCCGCTCTAAAATTGTGGTCTTGCCGGAACCGGGCGAGCTGACCAGGTTCAGCACGAAGAGCCCCTTCTGCCTGAACAGCAGGCGGTTCGCCTCGGCCATCCGGTCGTTCTTGGCCAGGATGTCGGTCTCCACCTGCAGCTTCAGTCCCGAGCGTTGCGCCTGCCCAGCGGCCTCCCCATGATCGTGGTGATGCTCGTGATGCTCGTGCTGATCATGGTGATGATGGCCGTGGTGGTCGTGGTGCTCGCCGTCATGCTGGGAATGGAGGTTATCGTGGTGGTGATCATGATGGTCGTCATGATCATGTTCATGATCGTGATCGTGATGGTGGCCATGGTCATGGCCGTGGTGGTGGTGATGATCAGAACCGTGATCGTACTGGTCGGAACCGGGACAGCCGCAATCGATGCACATCTATAAATCTCCATTTTGATGAGAGCGGAGGGCGACAGGTTTTCATGAGCCTACCGTAGAGCATGGGAAAGGTCAAGAAATGTGTCGCCTCTCACGAACCACCGGTTACTTCTTTTCTTCGAGCTCAATTACGTCCTTGCCATCGACTGCTTTCTTGAAACCTCTGATGCTGCTGCCGAGGGCCTGACCGAACTGGGGAAGCTTGCTGGGGCCTGCCACCACCAGGATGATGGCGAGCACGACGCACAACTCGGGTAAACCAAAACCGAACATAGATTTTCTCCTTTTAAACTCTGGCCAAGGGAGGCCTTTGCCTCTCTCTTTATTAAAGACGGGACGGTAGCTCCCCCCTTGATGAAGGGGGGGCAGGGGGGGGATTGCTTTGCGGTAACTTTCAGGGTCAGGAAGGGATAGGCAATCCCCCCAAATCCCCCTTTATCAAGGGGGACTTCAAAACAAGGGCGACTTAAAACATCATCAGGCGGCGGTTACGGCCTTGCGCCTCAACTCCACGCCCGCCTCTTTCAACTCCTCCACCACCAGGGTTGCCACCTTTTCCAGGCCTTGCTGCAGAGGGAGAGAGAGGGTGTAGCCGGGATCGAGGGAGGAGGGGATGATGCCGTACAGGGTCAGGTCGTCTGGCGACGCGTCGCGCATCTCGCTGATCAAAAGCATCTCCTGCAGGCCGATCTGGTGCGGAGACATCTTGATGGGAAGCTTCTTCAGCTTGATGTCTTCCAGGTCGAAGCGGAAGATGTCGCCGGCCTCTCCCGCCACGTCGACCACGTCGACCATGATGACTTTGTCGGCTTCCTCGATCTTGAAGCTGACCATGATGCCGAGGGTGCCGCCGTCGTACAGTTCGACGTTAAGGGGGATTTCGTAGAACTCTTCGAGGTATCTGACGAAATGGACGCCGAAACCCTCATCCGAGAGGATCAGGTTGCCGGCGCCGTAGATCAGGACTTGCATGGATACTCCACATTGGGTGTGCCTGGCGCTGCGCAAGCTGGTGGCGGTCCTATGCCCCCTCCCCCCGGAGGTTGGGAGGTAGGGAAGGGGGAACAGTATCGACCGTTCCGGCGAAGGTTCCCCCTCCCTAGCCCTCCCCCGTTCGGGGGAGGGGACTTTTGGAAAGACAGCTGTACGTCAAGCATCTTGCTGTTTGACATCACTTTTCATCCTGGACCCGTCCCTCCCGGCACAGGGAGGGAGGAGAAGTTGGGAGGGACGGGGCAGGAACCGTTACATCACCTTTACCTTGGTGATCTCTTTTCCTTCCGGGTCGATCGCGTGCACCGCGCAGGCGATGCAGGGGTCGAAGGAGTGGATGGTCCTCAACACCTCCAGCGGCTTGTCGGGCACTGCCACCGGGTTGCCGATCAGGGACGCCTCGTAGGGACCCAGCGCACCCTTGTCGTTTCTCGGCGCGGCGTTCCAGGTGGAAGGGACCACCGCCTGGTAGTTCTCGATCTTCTTGTCCTTGATCACGATCCAGTGGCTCAGGGTGCCGCGCGGAGCCTCGTGGAAGCCGACCCCGCGGTGCTCGCCGGAGGGGATCTCGGTGTGGTTCGCGTAGGTCTTGTCGCCGGAGGCGAGGTTGTTGATCAGCTTGTCCAGGTTGTCCAGCGAGATGTCCGCCATCAGGTGGGCGCGAGCGCCGCGGCAGTAGATGCGTCCCATGGTGGAGTGGATGTCGGACATCTTGATCCCCAGCTTGGAAACGGCGCCGTCCACCAGGTTCTTAACCTTGGCGTTGCCGGAGACGTAGGCGGCCATGATCTGCGCCGGCGGGCCGACCTGCACCGGACGCCCGTCGAGGGTGGGCGCCTTGCACCAGGAGTACTTGCCGTTTTCCTTGAAGTCGGTGTAGTCCGGCTTGGTCTCGCCTTCCCACGGATGCAGGGTGCCGCTACCCTCGTACCAGGCGTGGGTCACGTTCTCCTTGATGTTCTTGATCAGGTAGTCGTCGCGGTGGTCCTTCACCGGGCGCATGCCGGCGATGTTGCCGTCGGTGACGATGCCGCCGTTCAGGGCGAACTGGGTCCCCTTGGTGTCGAGCGGGAATTCCGGAACTGCCATGTAATTGGTGACCCCGGCGCCGTACTTGAACCAGTCCTTGTAGGCACCGGCGATCGCCAGGAGGTCCGGATAGTAGACCTTCTGCACGAAGTCCCTGGTCTCCTCCATGAGCGTCTTCATGTAGATCAGGCGCTCCATGTTGAGGGTGGCCAGGTTGTCGACGTTGATCGCGGTAGCCACGCCGCCCACCACCAGGTTCTGGATGTGCGGGTTCTTGCCCCCCAGGATGGCGGTTGCCTGCGACGCCTTTCTCTGGTAGTCGAGCGCCTTCAGGTAGTGGGTGACCGCCATCAGGTTGACTTCGGGGGAAAGCCGCATGGCGGGGTGCCCCCAGTAACCGGAGGCGAAGATGCCGAGCTTGCCGCCGGCCACGAACTTCTTCAGCTTCTCCTGGGTCGCCTTGAACTCCTTCTCGGAGTTACCCGGCCAGTCGGAGATGCTCTGGGCGATCTGGGCGGTCTTCTTGGGATCGGCCGAAAGCGCCGAGACGATGTCGACCCAGTCCAGCGCGCACAGGTGGTAGAAGTGCACGATGTGGTCCTGCACCGAGTGCTGCGCGATCATGATGTTCCTGATGTACTGGGCGTTGAGCGGCACCTCCACGTTGAGCGCGTTCTCCACGGCACGGATGGAGGAGATGGCGTGCACGGTGGTGCAGACGCCGCAGAAGCGCTGCACGTAGCTCCAGGCGTCCTGCGGGTCGCGCCCCTTGAGGATAACCTCGATCCCGCGCCACATCTGGGCGGAGGACCAGGCGTTGGCGACCCTGCCGTCGTTTACTTCCACGTCGACCCGCAGGTGACCCTCGATGCGGGTGATCGGATCCAGCGTTACTCTAGTAGACATTTATCCCTCCGAAGGCAATTGATTTTGAATGGAAGTTTTGTACTGGCCATCGGCCACCGGTGCACCGAGGTCGATGGAGGGCTGCCGGGACACGGCACCCTTTTCCTGCCGCTTACCGCCGGCCGGCTTCTGCTGGCCGTGGGCCCTGGGGAGCACCGGGAAGAGTGCCACGAACACCTTGTAGCCCAGGATCTCCAGCGCCACGATGCCGACGGTGATCATCACCTCGGCGAAGGAGGGGAAGTACCTCCACCCCTTGCCCGGGTTGAAGCCGATCAGGTAGACGTTGAAGCGGTAGAGCGCCCCGCCCAGTACGATGAGGGCGGCGGAGATGAACAGCCAGCGCGGCGAGCTGCGCATCTTCTTGAAGAAGAGGAGCAGCGAGCCGGTAGCCACCAGCAGGAATTCGGTCAGGAAGAAGCCGGAATAGAAATCCCCTTTCAGCGCGGCGCCGATCTGCCCCCGGTGGGCAAGGTCCCCCACCACGACGCACAGCCAGATCACCGTCACGTACGGGATCAGGTTGGCAAGTCCGGAAAGCTCCTCCACCTCGTAGGGACGATGGAAGGAGTAGCAGGAGATGATCGACTCCAGGATGGCGATCGAGTAGCCGATGAAGATGCAGTTCAAGAGGAACAAAAGCGGCAGGAAGCCGGTATGCCAGAGCGGGTGCAGCTTGGTGGAGGCGATCAGCAGCAGCGAGCCCAGCGAGGACTGGTGCATGGTCGGCAGGGTGATCCCCAAGACGATGAAGAAGATCAGTACCTTGTTGATCCGGGGCTTCAGCCAGGCAGCCCCCAGGCGGACCGCTTCCAGCTTGTCGGTCATGGACTTCGCGTCCGGCGCGATGCGCGGGTGCAGCCATTCGCGCACCATGTTCATCCGCTCCCACTTGCTGTTCTCGATGGTGGTCAGGATGGCCGGGATGAACTCGATGATGAGCACGGTGGAGTAGGCCATGACGCAGAGCGCCACCTCGAACATGGCGGAGTTCGCCTGCCACTTGGAGGGGATGAAGAAGTTGTAGGCGTTCCAGGGGCGCCCGAGGTCCACCATGACCGAGAAGCCGGCCAGGCCGTAGCCGAACATGGAGGTCAGGATGGCCGAGCGGATCAGCGGGTGGTACTGCATGCGGTTACGGATGTAGACCAGGATGGCCACCGCGTAGCCGCCGCAGGCGATGGCGGTGCCGGTCGCCACGTCGTAGGTGATCCAGATCCCCCACGGGTAGCCGTCGCTCATGTTGGAGACCGCGCCGATCCCCTTCACGTAGCGCACGCCCACGAAGAAGAAGCCGACCAGCACCACGAACAGGAGGATGAAGAACGACTTGGTGAAGATCTTTCCTTCCAGTCTCTGGTATTCGTCGTTGTGTCCCATCAGCTCTCCTCCTTATGATCGTGATGATCGCCTTCCTTGCCGTGCTTCTTCATGTTCTTCACCGCGATGAAGCAGAGCGTGGAGTAGAGAGCGACCGGGGCGATGAACCCCTTGTAGATGGTGTGCTGGATCTTCTCCGAGAACTCGGCCGGCGCCTCCGGCTTGATGTTGGGGAGCCCCAGCTTGTTGAAGGGGAGCGCGGCCAGGTAGAGATGGTTGGTGCCGCCCCCTTCGTGCTCGCCGTAGAGGTGGGCGATGTAGCGGTCCGGATCGTCTGAGAGCCTCTTGTGCGCCTCCTCGATCAGATCCTTTCGTTTGCCGAACTTGATGGCGCCGGTCGGGCAGGTCTCGGCGCAGGCGGAAATCCCCTTCTCGCGCAGGTTGGTGTTCTTGCAGAGGTCGCACTTGACGATCTGCGGGATCGCCTTGTCCCACTGGAACTTGGGGATGTTGTACGGGCAGGCGACCTGGCAGTAACGGCAGCCGATGCAGGTGTTCTTGTTGTAGTCGACGATGCCGGAAACCTTGTCCTTGGTCATGGCGGAAACCGGGCAGACCGAGACGCAGGAGGGCTTCTGGCAGTGCATGCAGGAGTACTTCACGTAGCTCCAGCGCTGCTCGGTCTCCTTGAAGAGCTTGATCAGGGTGCGGGTGCTGCCATCGAGGTCGCTCGGGGCATCCCACAGGCCGTCGCTGTCGAAGTTCGCCTTCTCGTAGGAGAGGCTGCCGTAGTCGCGGTTCACCCGCTTGCAGGCCGACATGCAGGACTTGCAGCCGACGCACTTGGTGGCGTCGTAGAGCATGCCGAGTTCCTCGTTGTTGACCTTGAGTCCCTCGTTGGCGCCGGCCACCGATGCGGTGCCCGCCAGGGCCCCGGCGCCGACGGCGACCGCCTTCAGGAAATCGCGTCTACTTTGATTCTTCATCGTGCCCCTCCTCCCCATCCTTGCCGGAGGGAAGCTTCTTGGCCAGCATGGCGCCCGCGCCCAGCGCGGTGCCCGCGGCCAGGCCGACGAAGCCGGTGGTCAGCGGATCCGGCCCCTTGCCTTTCTCCTTGAGGTCGACCGGCGCGTAGCTGTCGAAGGGAGTCGGCTCGTGGATCTGGACCTTTTCGGCGATCGCCTTCTGGAACAGGATGGACGGTTCGGTGCAGCCGATGCAGGGGTGACCGATGGAGACCGGCCAGACGCCCACGTCGTTGAAGCGCTGCACGGAGCAGTTCGCGTAGGTTGCCGGCCCTTTGCAGCCGAGCTTGTAGAGGCAGTAGCCCTGGGCGTGGGTCGGGTGGCCGTAGGCCTGGGCGAAGCGGCCGGCGTCGAAATGGGGGCGGCGCTCGCAGTGCTCGTGGATCCTCCTGCCGTAGGCGAACTTCGGGCGGCCGAGATCGTCCAGCTCCGGGATCTTCTTGAAGGTCAGGTAGTAGAGGACGGTGGAGAGGAAGTTGTACGGGCTGGGCGGGCAGCCGGGGATGTTGATGATCGGCTTGTCCTTGATGATGTCCCGGACGCCTACGGCGCCGGTCGGGTTGGGCGCGGCCGCCTGCACGCCGCCGTAGCTGGCACAACTGCCGATGGAGATGATGGCCGCCGCACCTTTGGCCGCGTGCTGCAGCGACTCCAGGGCGGTCTTGCCGGACACCTTGCAGTAGATGCCGTTGTGCTTGGTCGGGATGGCCCCCTCCACCACCAGCAGGTACTTGCCCTGGTTGGCCGCGATCGAGTCGAGCATCGATTTCTCGGCCTGATGCCCCGCACCGGCCATCAGGGTCTCGTGGTAGTCCAGCGAGATCATGTCCAGGATCAGAGAGGATATGGTCGGATGGGTCGAGCGCAAGAGCGACTCGGAGCAACCGGTGCATTCCTGGAAGTGGAGCCAAATCACCGAGGGATTGCCGCTGGCCTTTTCGGCCGCCTCGGCAATCTGGGTGTGCATGGCGAAAGGCAGCCCCATCATGGCAGTGGCAGCAACGCACGCCTTCATGAAGCTCCTACGTGTTACGCCCTCACAAAACATTTCATTCTCTTTCATAACACCTCCGGCAAGATCGAGTCGCTGGTATACAGCAACAGGTATGCCTACTTGCGAAGGGTTGCTTTACGAGAACGTAACATCTTGTAAACACGTAAACATCACTGAGACATACCCCGCAAAGAGACGGCGCGCCCATTGCATTGGGCGCGCCGTGTTGAAAAATGGGTACTTTTGTCTCGCCGCTTGTATCCTTTTGTCTCGCCCGGTGCGCAGATGTGCGCATATCCGAAGCGGGCTAATACTTTCAGGTATCTCGTCCCCCCCTTGATAAAGGGGGGACAGGGGGGATTGCAGTTGCCTGTCCGGCAAGGGGAACAGGGGAGGGTCAGGGTGAGGATGGGTTCCTAGTCGTCGATCTCGATTTCCTTGACCCTCAGCTCCTCCCCCGCCAGCAACTCCAGGCCGAAAGCACCACAGGACGGGCAGGAATCGAAGAGCGTCTCGACCGGGCCGCAGCGCCCGCACGACGGGCAGCGCCCCTCCCCGGCCACCTGCTCGATCTCCAACTTGGCGCCGTCCAGGCTGGTCCCTTTGCTACATGCCTCGAAGCAGAACTCCACGCTCTCCGGGACCACCCCGGAAAGAGCGCCGATCTGCAGCACCACCGTCAGGACCTTGTGCCCCTTCGCATGCTCTTCGCAAAGCTCGACCACGCTCTGGGTTATCGACATCTCGTGCATTGTGTTACTCCTGGTAACTCGATAATTGCCGCCTGCGGGAAAAGAGGAAGCCGCCTGCCGGATCATGAGGTCAGACGCCCCACACTCACCACACCATCAACTCAGGCTTTTGACCAACTGCTCGCGCCCTGAGTCCGACAGTCCCCTCTCCTCCGGGAGAGGGCTAGGGTGAGGGAGGTTTCAACGGAGGAGCGGGGCTTCCCTCACCCCGACCCTCTCCCGGAGGGAGAGGGAGGTACTGCGTTCCTCAGTCCCCTCCATAAGACAGAGCTCCCTGACCGGGAAGGTGGAATCCTCTGACACGGTGCCCCCAGCGTCCCCTCCCCTTCAAGGGACAGGGTGAGGATGGGGTTCTGCCTCAGCTCGGAAGGTTAACGCAGAAGCAGGTCCCGGCACCGGGCACGCTGCGCACCTCGATGGAGCCGCCGTGCTCCTTGACGATGCCGTAGGAAACCGAGAGCCCCAGCCCGGTGCCGGTGGCCTTGGTGGTGAAGAACGGGTTGAATATCTGGTGCATGTTCTCCGGCTTGATGCCGCTGCCGGTATCGGAGATGCGCACCTGGAAGCCCGCGCCCTCTGTCCCCCGGGAACTTTCGATGCTCAGCACCCCTCCGCCGGACATCGCCTGCACCGCGTTGATCACCAGGTTGGTGAAGACCTGGCGCAGCTGATCGGCATCGCCGGAGACCATCTCCGCCTCGGGATCGTACTGCTCCTGCACCTTGATGCCATCCAAGGGCTCCTGGTGCCGGATCTGGGCAACGATTTCATGCAGCAGCGCGTTCAGCTGGACGGTCCCCAGCTCCCTCCGCTCGCGCCGGGCGAACTTCAGAAGGCTGGAAACGATCCGCTCCACCCGCTTGACCTGCGTGAAGATGGTATCCACCTCCTCGCGGTTGGGATCTTCCTCGGGCAGGGCAAGCTGCAACAGTTCGGTGTTGCCGCGGATGATGGCCATCGGGTTGTTGATCTCGTGGGCCACGCCTGCCGCCAGCTCGCCGATGGCCGCCAGCTTCTCCACTCGCAGCAGTTCCTCGCGGGTCTGTACCAGGAGCCTGTTTTTCTCCTCGAGCTCTGCCGTGCGCTGCTCGACCTTTTTCTCGAGATCGCGGTTGAGTTCGATGATGCGGTCCTCACGCTCGGCGAGAGCGGCACTCATCTCGTTGAAGCTGCCGGCCAGGTCGCCGATCTCGTCGCGGGAGTCGATGTTGCTTCTGACTCCCCTCTCCCCGGCCGCCAGCCGCCTGGCCAGGATGGAAAGCTCCTTGACCGGCTGGGCCAGCCGGCCGCCCAGGACCCCGGAAACGGCCACGCCGATCAGCGTGCAGATCAGGACGACGCTCCCCAAAAGGAGCGCCGTGCCTCCCTGCGCCGACGAATACTGGCTCTCCGGCATTCCCACGTATAGCGCGCCGATCGGCACCCCCTGCAGGGAGCGGATCGGCTCGTACGCGGCCAGGTACCACTGCGAGCCTACCTGTGCCCTGCCCACCCAGTGGCCATCTTCCAGGATCACCCTGCGGAACACCTCGTCGGCGAGCCTTGCCCCGGCGGGGGGCTGGGAACTGCTGGCAACCCTGGTCCCTTTCAGGAAAACGCTGGCGCTGCCGATCTTGCTGCTCTTCGACCTGGTCCCCTCGTAGACCACGCCCCTGACGTGTTCCATCAGGGCGTGATTGTTGTTGAGCAGGACCCCGCCGTAGATCGCCCCGACCACGGCGCCGCCGGGATCGCGTACCGGAACCGCCGCCATCAGGAAAAGACCGGCATCCGTGGCATCGGCGCCCGACCCAGAGCGCGCCTTCTGCAAAAGCGCCGCTCCTTCCACCGCGAGGTGACCGGCGGAGAGGACCGAACTCCCGGTGACCACCTCGCCTTTCAGGGCGCGGGCCACGAAGCGGTCGGTTTTCAGGTCGCCATAAACGTCGGGATTATTGGTGCGATAGATGACCTTGCCGGAAGCATCGACCACCGCCATGATGTCCAGCTGCTCGTTGGAGCGGACCGGGGCCAGCACCTCGGCGAGGGCCTTGCGGTTCACGTTCTCGATGGCCTGGGTGGTGGTGCCGATGGCGGCGGAGAAACGGACCACGTCGCAGACGCGGGAAAGCTCGCTCTGATACGCTTCCCGCGCAACGCTCAGGTCGTTTCTCACCTTCTCCTGGGCCTGTCCGGCCACCTTTGCATTGAGGATGAAGATGCCGGCCAGGAAACAGCAGAAGATCGCCACCGCCAGCGGAATCATGGTGGCGATGGTGAGCTTGGTCTTGATCGGGAAACGTAGGGTGGAGAAGTTCATCAGGGGATGGATATGCCGTATTCGGCGATCTTGCGGTCCAGCGTGCGGCGCGAAATGCCGAGGATCTCGGCGGACCTGCTCTTGTGGTAGCCGGTACCGGCCAGCGTGCGCGCGATGTGGTCCCGCTCCATGTTCTCCAGGGAGACCATCGGGGCGTCGGAGGGAGCTTCCGCCGGCAGCTCGACCGTTTCAGGTTCCTTTTTCCAGAGCGGCAGTTCCTTGGGGGTGAGGGCATCGGTGCGGGCAAGGATGACGGCACGCTCGATGACGTTCTCCAGCTCGCGGATGTTGCCGGGCCAGTCGTAATCGTTCAACAGCCTGAGAGCCTCGGGGGAGATGGAGGTCACCCTCTTCTGCATCCTGAGCGACGACTTCTTCAGGAAGTGCTCCGCCAGCGGCTGCACGTCCTCGCGACGGTCCCGCAAGGGTGGCAGCTGGATGCTGATGACGTTCAACCGGTAGAAGAGGTCCTCGCGGAAGCGCCCCTGGCGGACCTCGTTCTCCAGGTTCTTGTTGGTGGCCGCCACGAAGCGGATGTCGACGGTGATCGGCTTGGTGGAACCGACCGGGATGAAGTCGCGCTCCTGGATCACCCTGAGGAGCTTGGCCTGGATCGGCAGGCTCATGTCGCCGATCTCGTCCAGGAACAGGGTGCCGCCGTCGGCTTCCAGAAGAAGCCCTTTCTGGGTGGTGGTAGCTCCGGTGAAGGCCCCCTTGACGTGGCCGAACAGCTGGCTTTCCAGCAGGGTCTCCGTGAGTGCCGCGCAGTTTATGGAGAGGAAGCGGCGTGCCTTGCGATGACTGTTGTAGTGGACGGCGCCGGCAATCAGCTCCTTGCCGGTGCCCGACTCGCCGAGGATGAGGATGTTGGCCTCGCTGGCCGCCACCTGCAGGGTCATGTCGTAGATTTCCTGGAACACGGCGCTCCGGAAGACGATATTTTCCTGGCGGACCGGCTTCTCCAGCTCGGATTTCAGGGAGAGGTTTTCCTGGATCAGCTGCTCCTTCTCCAGGACGTTCTTGATCATCCCCAGGATCTTCTCCTTCGGGAAGGGCTTGGTGACGTAATCATAGGCGCCGAGCTTGATCGCCTCCACGGCGGCATCGATGGTGCCAAAGGCGGTCATCACGATGACGGGGAAGTCCGGCCAGATCTTCTTCACTTCCTGCAGGACGGAAATGCCGTCGATCTCCGGCATCCTGACGTCCTGCAGCAGCAGATCGGCGTCTTGCGCATCGGCACCTCTCAGGCGCGAGAGCAGGTCTATCCCGCTGGTAAAGGTCTCCACGGCATAACCTTGGGCCTTGAACAGCTTCTGGAGGTAGTTGAGGATACCTTCTTCGTCATCACATATGAGAATTTTTCTCAGTGCCATCGCAGCTCCCGCCGTGCATCGGACCATTCGCCCCCGCCGGCCTTTGATGGCGGAGCACGAACCTGTAGACATGTAAACGGGATAGTAGCATCGCTGCGTTTCACCTTACAAACGTTTTATTGCAGTTATTCCGTAAACTTTTTTGACAGCTGGTCAGCCCGTTTCAGAAGAGAGGGAACCCGGTACCCGCCGTGCATGCCCAGGACATACGCCTTTGCCTGCTCCAAATCTATGCCGGCGGCGGTGACAAAGAGCGGCTTCACGCTTTCGCCGCGGTAGATGGCGAATTCGGGACCGATCCCTTTAAAGGGGCTCTTGGCAACACCTATGACGGCCACCTCGCCGCCAAGAGCGTCATAGAGGCGCTTGCCGAGTCCCGGCTGATGGCAGCCATCGAGGTAGACAAAGCCGTCGACGATGATGCAGTCTGGCTGCAGAGCGTGGTCGGTGATGAGTTTGAGGATGCAGGGGAGTTCCCGTTTATAGAACTCGCCAGGCTGGTAGGAAGCGGGGTGGGGATGGTGGCTGACGACCTCCCTCACGGGAGCATCGTCCCGCCAATCCCGAAAGAGAACGCCAGCAGCGACAGCGTCCTCTTCCGAATATGCGACATCGACGACCAGAATCATGATCGACCGGTAAGGGAGATTGCCTTACCTCTATCCCCTTCTGCCAACGCCCCCTCGCCCACCGGGAGAGGGCCGGGGTGACGGCCCCTTCCACGAAGATGCGAGGCCTCCCTCACCCCACCCCTCCCCCGAGGGGGAGGGAGAGTTTGGAAAGGTCAGCAATGCTGATGGTACAAGCTTCGGCCAGGGGGCAACCTTTGCCGGCTACCGTCCCCTCCCGAACAGCTCCGCCCCTGCATCCTCCCGGCCGCATTCCTTTAAAGCCAGCAGGCAGTTCTTGCGCTCCTCGGGGAGATGGTAGAGCAAAAGCGATTTCTGCAGCCCTTTCTCCCGGTCGGTCTTGGCGACATAGACCTTTTCGCCGGTGTAGGGATCGATGCCCGTGTGGTAGATGCAGGTGGACAAGGTGCCGGGGGTGGGGGTGAAATCCTGCACCTGCTCGACCTTCATCCCCCAGCGCTTCAGCATGAGCGCCAGGTCCACCATGTCGGAGATGGTGCAGCCGGGATGGCCGGAGATGAAATAGGGAACGATGTGCTGCTTCTTGCCGATCCGGCCGCTCTCTCTCAAGAAGGCGTCCCTGAACCTCTCGAAGGTCGCCCGCCCGGGCTTGCGCATCACGGAGGTGACCCGGTCGGTCAGGTGCTCGGGAGCTACCTTCAAAAGGCCGCTTACGTGATGTCCGATCAGTTCGCGCAGATACTTGGGCTGGCGCTCGAGAAGATCGTAGCGGACGCCGGAGGAAACGGCCACGTTCCGTACACCGGGGACGCTGCGCGCGGCACCCAGCAGCCGCGCACTCTTGGCGTCGTCGGTCACCAGGTTGCCGCAGGGTTTCGGATAGAGACAGCTCTCCCGGCGGCAGACGGCACCGGCTTTGCGGTCGCCGCAGGAAAGGCCGAACATGTTGGCGGTAGGCCCGCCCAGGTCGCTCACGCTCCCCCTGAACCAGGGAAGGGCCGCCAGCCTCTGCAGCTCCTGCAGGATGCTCGCCTGGCTTCTGGACTGGATGGTCTTTCCCTGGTGATGGGTGATGGCGCAGAAGGCGCAGCCGCCGAAGCAGCCGCGGTGGGTGGTGATGGAATTCCTGATCTGCTCATAGGCTGGGATCGGGGCGCTGTAGGAGGGATGCGGCGCCTTGTTGAAGGGGAGCGCGTAAAGAGCATCCAGTGCCTGCTCCGAGAGCGGCTCGGCCGGAGGGTTGCACACGAGGTAGCGCTCCGCATGTCTCTGAACGACCGTCTTCGCGCAGGCGTGGTTCTGTTCGGCGGAAAGCAGCCGGAAGGATTCCGCGTAGGTTACTTTCTCCGAGCAGACCTTCTCGTAGGCCGGAAGCTCCACGACTTCCCTGCTCTCCGGAAGGGTCGCGGAGGCATAGACGGTGCCGCGGATATCCTGGATGGCGCAGAAATCTTCCCCCGCCTGCAGCCTGCGCACCAGTTCCAGCAGCGGCGACTCTCCCATGCCGTAGATCAGGAGATCCGCCTTGGCATCGAAAAGTACCGAGCGGCGAACCTTGTCCTCCCAGTAGTCGTAATGGGCGAAACGCCTGAGGCTTGCCTCGATGCCGCCGATCACCACCGGCACGTCGCGGTAGGCTTCCTTCAGCCGGGAGGTGTAGATGATGGTGGCACGGTTGGGACGGGCGCCGTGGCGGTTGCCGGGGGTGTAGGCGTCATCGCGGCGGAGCTTTCTGGCCGGGGTGTAGTGGGCGACCATCGAGTCCATGGCACCGGCGGCCACCGCGAAGAACAGGCGCGGGCGCCCGAGCGCCATGAACGGCTCCTTGCTGCGCCAGTCCGGCTGCGGGATGATGCCGACCTTCAGCCCTTTGGATTCCAAAAGCCTCGCCAGAAGCGGCACCCCGAAGGCGGGATGGTCCACGTAGGCGTCGCCCGTGACGAAGATGACGTCGAGCTCGCTCCAGCCGCGGGCCCTGGCTTCGGCAAGGTTGATGGGGAGAAACCGGGAGGTAAACGCCTGCTGATGCGGGCCGGAGTGCTTCGGCTGCTGCTTGCCCGGGGATTGCTGCTTGCCCGACGGGTGCTCAGCCGAAGACGTTTGTGGCTTGGAAGCTGTCTGTCTGGGAGCGTGCGGTTTCGAAGCATTCGGTTTCGGAGAGTGCGGCTTGGACTGCTGCTTCTTGGGCGGGTGCTGCTTAGCTGAACGCTGCTTTAGGGGACGTGCTTGTTTCATAACTACCTTGATTGAAGTCAGAAGGGACGAAAACGCTCCCGCTCGCGAGGGCTTCTGAAAGTCCCCCTTGATAAAGTGGGATTTAGGGGGATTGCTTTTCGTCAGGCGGCGTCAGCGATCCAGAAGCAATCCCCCCCGGCCCCCCTTTGTCAAGGGGGGAGCCTTGACAAGGGAGGGTGGAGAAACCATGCACCGTTACGGGAAGACCGGCAGTATGTCCAGGCCAAGGGTCTCCGGCAGCCCGCACATGAGGTTCATGTTCTGGACGGCCTGCCCGGAAGCGCCTTTCACGAGGTTGTCGATGGCGGAGACCACGATGATCCTGCCAGTCCTTTCATCAACCACGACCCCGATGTCGCAGAAGTTGGAACCTCTCACGTGGGCGGTGGAGGGAACGCTTCCTTGCGGCAGCACCCTGACGAACGGCTCGCCGTCGTAGAAGGCCTTGTACATTTCGACCAGTTCGGAAGCCTTCACCTCGCCAAGCGGCATGGAGTAGATGGTGGAGAGGATGCCGCGGTCCATCGGGACGAGGTGGGGGGTGAAGGTGATGGCGAGATCACTGCCGGCCAATAGCGACAGCTCCTGCTCGATCTCGGGTATGTGGCGGTGCACGCCGCCCACGCCATACGCCTTGAAGCCCTCGTTCACCTCGCAGTAGAGATTGTCGACCTTGGCGCCGCGGCCCGCGCCGGTTACGCCGGAGGCGGAATCGACTATGATCGACCGGGGATTGATGACCTTCCCCTTCAAGAGCGGGGCAAGGCCCAGTATGACGCTGGTCGGGTAACAGCCGGGATTGGCGATCAGGGAAGCCTCGGCGATCCGGTCGCGGCGCAACTCCGGTATGCCATAAACCGCCTTGTCGAGCAGTTCCGGGTTCATGTGCTTTTCGTACCAGCGGCCGTAGACATCGGCATCCCTGAGACGGTAATCGGCAGAGAGATCGACTACGTCCTTCCCCATCTTGAGGAAAGTCGGCACCACTTCCATGGCAGCCTTGTGCGGCAGGGCGGTGAAGACCACATCCACCCTCTCGGCAATGCTGACCGGCTCAACGTTCTCCAGCACGAGGTCGCACCTGTTGCGCAGGGTCGGGAAAACGGTACTGATCGGGCGCCCTGCGTTCTGTTCGGAAGTAACAACGGTAACCGCGACTTCGGGATGGGCATGAAGAATGCGCAGCAGTTCGACTCCGGTGTAGCCGCTTGCGCCGACGATGGCAACCTTAAGCATGAAACGCCTCCGTGTATGGTCAGGTGAAAATGTAGACGAAAAGGACAACTCGTGTAAAGAAAAAGGAGCTGCCGCCCAATGCCCGCCTATTGGGAGATCCCCAAAGTCCTCCCCTTGAAGGGATGAGGATGCCCCAGCGTCACCTCCCCTTCAAGGGGAGGGACAGGGTGAGGATGGGGTTTAGACAAGGACGCCAACAAAAGCCAACTCCGGCCAGCTACCCCAGCGTGATAAAAAGCTCCCCGACATTAAAAAAGGGCCGAATTCGGCCGGCCGAATTTCGGGCTTAAGCTCGCGGCATCATTCATTTGATGATTAAAAATAACAACGTTTTCTAATGTTGTTTCTCATGAACCTGCCGCTGCCGGGGACAGGCGACAAAGATTATCCCCGATGAAACAGCAAAAGGAGGAACCCTTGCGGATTCCCCCTTTGCGGTACTGAAAAAACGGCTGTCTCGGGAAGCGGATTAACGCTTGGAGAACTGGAAGCTTGCGCGGGCAGCTTTCTTGCCGTATTTCTTTCTTTCCTTGATGCGCGAATCGCGGGTGATGAAGCCTGCTTTCTTCAGGGTACCACGCAGTTCCGCCTCGGCCTCGATGAGGGCCTTGGTGATGCCGTGCTTGATGGCGCCGGCCTGGCCGGAGTCGCCACCGCCCTTGACGGTCACGTAGATGTCGTACTTGCCGACGTTGTCGGTCAGCTCAAGCGGCTGCTTGACGATCATCTTGGAGGTTTCCCTGCCGAAGTACTGATCGAGAGACTTGGTATTAACGGTGATTTCGCCGCTACCGGGCTTGATCCAAACCCTGGCGATCGACGACTTCCTTTTGCCTGTAGCGTAAAAGCTTCCTACCATTTTATATCTCCTGATGAACGAATTAGATGTTCAGATTTTTCGGCTGCTGGGCTGCATGCGGATGATCGGAGCCGCTGTAGATCTTCAGCTTCTTCAGCATGTGACGAGCCAGCTTGTTCTTGGGAAGCATGCCTTTGACAGCCTTTTTCAGGAGCTCTTCGGGCTTCTTCTCGATCAGCTTGCCGGCGGTGATCTCTTTCAGCCCGCCCGGGAAGGAAGAGTGGCTGTAGTAGGTCTTGTCGGAAAGCTTCTTGCCGGTGAGGGCGATCTTCTCCGCGTTCACGACGATGACGAAGTCGCCGGTATCGACACTCGGAGTGAAGGTGGGCTTGTTCTTGCCGCGCAGCACGTTGGCGATTGCGGTAGCCACACGGCCGAGCACCTTATTATCCACGTCGACCAGATACCAATCCCTGGTCACTTCTTCTTTTTTGGCAACTTGCGTCTTCATTGAAACCTCACAGCTATCTGGAATTAGCACTCGTTAGCACTAGGACTTACGGAAGTTTGAAAATTTAACCGATTCGACAAAGCATGTCAAGACAAAATCTCACCCTAGAAGGAAATTCCCGTCTCACCACCGCCTTGCCGCGCTCGCTTTGCCCAGCTGGAAAGGGGCTGGGGGGGAAAGAAAGCGGCGAGCTACCACAGGGGCGGCGCTTGAGATCTCCCTCACCCCGGCCCTCTCCCGGAGGGCGAGGGGGACCTAGCTGGTGGCAAATGAAGCTCGCGTGAGCTCCTCGCTACCTACTCTTGTGCGGCACCCCACCCTTGCGGGGCGACCCGCTCAGCACGGGCGCCTCGGGCTTGCTCTCCGCCTCGCGCACCCGGTGGCCGTCCTCTCCGCCTCCCGGATGCCAGTCCCGCAGCTCCGCCAG
>DATFAB010000094.1:0-18385 GCA_035255025.1 Geomonas sp. | reverse complement strand
GCATCGATCAGGCGCCAGGTGGGCAAGGAGGAAGACATAGTAACTAACCTCTACTGTCCGAGAGTCCCCTCTCCCGAAGGGTGAGGGCTAGGGAGGGGGGCGGATCTGGCGGGCACGGGGGAAAAGCAATCCCCCCTGTCCCCCCTTTATCAGGGGGGAACCAGAGGGGGCAGCATTGACAGCAGCACAGGAGATTTACTCGCAGCAGACCTGCAGGGCCCTTGCCGCCCGGGTCTCGTCCAGGCGGCCGACCGGGGTGGTCACCGGCGCCTCCTGCAGCTCCTGGGCGCTCCTCTTGGCGGTCCTGGCCGCCTCGATCATGACCGCGATGAAGGCATCCAAGGTCTCCTTGCTCTCGGTCTCGGTGGGCTCGATCATGATCGCTTCCTTCACGTTCAAAGGGAAGTACACGGTCGGCGGATGGAAGCCTCTGTCGATCAGGTATTTGGCGATGTCGATGGCGTGCACGCCGTCTTTCAGCTGCCGGCTGGCCGAGAAGACGCACTCGTGCATGCAGGTGGTGTCGAAGGGTAGCTCGTACTCCTCCTTGAGCCTCGCCATCATGTAGTTGGCGTTCAGGACCGCCTGCTCGCTCACCTCAATCAGCCCCTCGCGCCCGAGCAGCGTGATGTAAGCGAAGGCGCGCGCCATGATGCCGAAGTTGCCGAAGAAGTCGGAGACCCGGCCGATCCCCTCCGGGTGCGCCTCTACCGCGAAGCTGCCGTCCTCCTTCCTGACCACCCGCGGCGTCGGCAGGTACGGGATCAGCTCCTTCCTGACGCCGACCGGGCCGCTGCCGGGGCCGCCGCCGCCGTGGGGAGTGCCGAAGGTCTTGTGCAGGTTGACGTGAATGACGTCGAAGCCTACGTCACCCGGGCGGACCTTGCCCATGATGGCGTTCAGGTTGGCGCCGTCGTAGTAGGTGAGGGCGCCGGCCTGGTGGGCGATCTCGCAGATCTCGGCGATGTAGGGATTGAAGATCCCCAGCGTGTTGGGACAGGTCATCATGACCGCCGCCACCTGGTCGTTCATGGCGGCCCGGAAGGCGTCCAGGTCCATGTCGCCGTAGGGAGCGGTGGGGACGGTGACGATCTCGTAGCCAGCCAGGGCGGCGCTGGCCGGGTTGGTACCGTGCGAGGAATCCGGTACGATCACGTACTTGCGCTTTTCCCCGCGCGCCTTGTGGTAGGCGGCGATCACCATGATGCCGGTCATCTCGCCGTGGGCGCCCGCCAAGGGCTGGGTGGTCACCTCGTCCATGCCGGTGATCTCGGCCAGCTGCCGCTCCAGCTCATAGACCAGCGACAGCGGTCCCTGTACCAGTTGCTCCCCTCCCGGCAACAGGGCCAGCATCGGATGGCAGTTGGCGAAGAGCGCCGCCGCATTCTCCATGATCTTGGCGTTGTACTTCATGGTGCAGGAGCCGAGCGGGTAGAAGTTGGTGTCGATGGAGAAGTTGCGCCGGGAGAGGTTGGTGTAGTGGCGCACCAGGTCCAGCTCGCTCACCTCGGGGAAGGCGGCGGGAGACTGCCTCCTCAGCTCGGGGGGGAAGCCCACCACCTTGGGGACGTCGGCAATGGGTACCCTGACGCCGCTGCGGCCAGGAACGGATTTTTCGTAGATCAGCTCCATAGCGCCTCCTCCAGCAGGACCACCAGCCGGTCGATCTCCGCCCTGGTCCTCTTCTCGGTAACCGTCACCACCAGGGCGTTCTCCAGCCCAAGGTCGGGGTAGTAGTCCCCCAGCGGGACGCCGGCGGCGACTCCCGAGGCCAAAAGCTTCGCTACCACGTCGGAGGCCGCTTTGGGCAGCGAGAGGGTGAACTCGTTGAAGGTTGCCCCCTCGTTCAGGACGCTCACCCCGTTGATCCCGATCAGGGCGGCGCTCGCGTACTGCGCCTTGTCGTAGTTGAGGGCGGCCAGCTCCTCGAAACCCTTCTTGCCGAGGGCTGCGGTGAACATCAGGCCGCGCAGGGCGCACAGGCTCTGGTTGCTGCAGATGTTGGAGGTGGCCTTCTGCCTCTTGATGTGCTGCTCGCGCGCCTGCAGGGTCAGCACGTAGCCGCGCTGCCCGCTCTTGTCGATGGTCTCGCCCACGATGCGCCCCGGCAGGTTCCTGATGTAGCGCTTCCTGGTGGTGATGAAGCCGAAATAGGGGCCGCCGAAGGAGAGCTTGTTGCCGAGGCTCTGCCCTTCGCCGACGGCGATGTCCGCGTCCATCTCGCCCGGCGGCTTGACCAGTCCCAGCGAGATGGGGTAGCAGGAGACGATCAGGAGCGCCTCGTGTTCGTGCGCCTTGGCCGCCAGCGCCGTGAAGTCGTGGACGGAGCCGAAGAAGTTCGGGTTTTGTACGATGACGGCGGCGGTCTCCTCGCCGATGGCCGCCATCAGTGCCTCGATGTCAGAACTGCAGCCGCTGGGCGCCACTTCCACCACCTTGTCCGACAGGTTGGCGAGGTATCCCTGCACGACCTCGCGGTGCAGCGGGTTTACCGACTGGTCGAGCACCACCGCGTGGCGTCCGGTGATCCTCATCGCCATCAGCGCGGCCTCCGCCAGCGCGGTGCCGCCGTCGTACAGGGAGGCGTTGGAGGATTCCAGCCGGGTCAGCCGGCAGATGGCGGACTGGTATTCGTAGAGGGCCTGCAGGGTCCCCTGCGAACATTCGGGCTGGTAGGGGGTGTAGGCGGTGTAGAACTCGGCGCGGGAGGAGAGGTGGTCGACGGCGGCGGGGATGAAGTGATCGTAGAGGCCGCCGCCGATAAAGGGAACCACCTCGGTGCCGCCGGCGGCGGCCTTTTCCTGCATGACGCGCATCAGTTCGAATTCGGACATCCCCTCGGAGAGGTCGAACGATCTGGCCCTGAGCGCCTCAGGGATGGGGGAGAACAGCTCGTCGATGCTCTTGGCGCCGATCACCGCCAGCATCTCCTGGATCTCCTCCGGGGTGTTGGGGCAGTAGGCCATTACCCTTGCCCTTTCAGGAATGCGGCGTAGGCGGCGGCGTCCATCAGCGAACCGAGCTCGGCAACATCGGTCGCCTCCAACTTGCAGATCCAGCCGGACTCCTCGGCGCTCTCGTTGACCAGTTCCGGCGCGTCCTCCAGCTTGGAGTTCACCTCGACCACCTTCCCGGAGATCGGTGCATAGATGTCACTGGCCGCCTTCACCGATTCGATCCCCGCCAGGGTATCGAACTGCTTCACCGTCTTGCCGACCTGGGGGAGTTCGACGAAGGTGATGTCGCCCAGCTCGTGCGCGGCGTGGTCGCTGATGCCGACCGTGGCCTGCGTCCCTTCGACCGAAACCCATTCATGCTCCTTCGTGTAGTGCTTTGCCATGTTGAGACCTCCAGGAAGATAGGGTGAAAAAATGGATTGCGCTGTTCTGTAGGGTGGGCATCGCCCACCAGTCGGAGAGTCGCCTCACCCCACCGGAGGGGTAGGGTGAGGGAAGCCTCGCATCTTCGTGGAAAGTTCCCTCACCCCGGCCCTCTCCCGGAGGGCGAGGGAGAGCTGACAGAGAAGGGCCTGACTTGATTACGAGCGCAGCGAGCCGCCGGAGTAGAAGGGGAGCTCGACCACCTCGGCTTCCATCTCGACTCTCTCGTGCCTGATGGCAAGCCTGCTGCCGGGCGCGGCCGCCTCCGGTTTCACCATGCCGAGGCCGATGCCGCAGCTCAGCATGGGGGAGAAGGCGCCGCTGGTGACCGAGCCGGCCTTGGCTCCCTCGTGGAAGATCTCGTAGTGGTGGCGCGGGGAGCGGCGGGAATTCACCTTGAAGGCTATCTTCACCTGTGCCGGCCCTTTTTTCTGCTCTTCAAGGAGCGCCTGCTTGCCGATGAACTCCTTGTCCATGTTCACGAAGGACATGAGCCCGGCGGAAAGAGGGGTGGTGTCTTCATCGAGGTCGTTGCCGTAGAGGGAGTAGCCGACCTCCAGCCTGAGCAGGTCGCGCGCCCCCAGGCCCGCGGGCTTCACCCGCTGTTCTTCCAGCAGGAGTTCCCACAGTGCAGGGATTTTCGAGGAGGGGAGGAAGATCTCGTAGCCGAGCTCGCCGGTGTAGCCGGTTCGGCTGACCAGGGCGTCGACGCCCAAAAGCTTGGTCCTGATGAACTTGAAGAAGGGTATCTCGCCGATCTGGGGGCCGAACAGCTCCACCAGGATCTCGCGGGAGAGCGGCCCCTGCAGGTCAAGCTTGCCGGTCTGCTCGGAGATGTCGGTCAGGCTGGCGTCCGGCTTGAGGCGGGAGCGGATCACGGAGAAGTCGTTGCCGGTGGTGGCCGCGTTCACCACGATCATCACCTCGTCCTCCGCCAGCCGGAAGACGATCAGGTCGTCGATCACGCCGCCTTTTTCGTTGAGCAGGAAACCGTAACGGGAGCGGCCGACCGGTATGCTCTTTACCGAGAAGGTGAACACCTGCTCCAGCCCGGCCGCCTCTATGTCGCCCTTGAAGAGGAATTCCCCCATGTGGCAGATGTCGAAGAGGGCGGCCTTCTCCCGGCACCACTTGTGCTCGGCGATGATCCCCTCGTACTGGATCGGCATCAGCCAGCCCCCGAAAGGGGCCATCAGCGCCTTAAGCGCCTCGTGGTGCGCACGCAGTGGGGTGGCTTTCAGCTCTTCGCTCATGGGGTCCTCCTTTTGAAAAGAAAGGGCAGCTAACTTTAAGAAAATTTGCCCGTCGTGTAAACAAGAATCAGCCTGCCGTTGCCTGATTTCCGGTGCGTCCGGGGGCAGTTATAACTTCTTGCCAAAACCGGGTTATATCTATAATCTTATACCGACTTCTTGGAGGAGCCATGGACATACCCCGGATGGTACAGAAGACGGTTGAAACGCTTTCTCCGTTCGAGACCGAAAACATCATGAACTTCTTGCGGAACCTCACCGTGAAGAGCGCCATTTCCAACCCCTACATCGTCACGGTCTTCCTGGTGCTGGCCTTCTACGCGGTGGTGGTGCGCTCCAAATTCGTGCTGAGCATCCTGTTCGCCGCCGTGTCGATCCTGCTCTTGATCCGGTACACCATGCCGGCTGAAGGCGACACCCTTTCGGTCAGTTCCACCCTCCCCTTCGCCTTTGGCGGTCTCGCCATCGGCGCCTTCATCATCTATCTCTACTTCATAAAGACGGAGTAAACCGATTTTGCAGAGAGTAGGCTTTACCTCAACCATCCCCGTCGAGGTGCTGGTGGCGGCGGGTGTCGTCCCGGTCGACCTCAACAATATCTTCATCACCCATCCCAACAGTCAGCTCCTGATAGACGATGCCGAACTGGCCGGCTTCCCGAGGAACGTCTGCGCCTGGATCAAGGGGATCTACAGCTCCGTGCTGGTCAGCGGCGTCACCGAAATGATCGCGGTCACCGAAGGGGACTGCAGCTATACCAAGGCGCTCATGGAGGTGCTTTCCCTGCAGGGGGTGCGCGTCTATCCCTTCGCCTACCCGACCGCCCGCGACGCCTCCGCCCTGCGGCTGGAGATCGAGAAGCTGATGGCCCATTTCGGGGTCGGCTGGGTTGAGGTCAACCAGGCCAAGCGGCGGCTGGACGGCATCCGCTCCAAGGTGCACGAGATCGACCGGCGCTGCTGGGAGCTGAACCAGGTGACCGGTGAGGAGGACCACTACTTCCAGGTCTGCACCTCCGATCTCAATGGCGACCCCGATGCCTTCGAGGCCGAGGTGGACGCGTTTCTGGCCGAGGCCTCCGCCAGGCCGGCGCGCAAAGAGCGCATCCGGCTCGCCTACCTGGGTGTCCCCCCCATCTTAACCGGTCTGTACGGCTTCCTGGAACGGCAGGGTGCCCGGGTGGTTTTCAACGAGACGCAGCGCCAGTTTTCCATGCCCTACGGCATCGAGGACATGGTGGAGCAGTACCTGGCCTACACCTACCCTTATGACATCTTCCACCGCATAGAGGACATCGCCCGCGAGATCGAAGCGCGCAGGGTGGATGGCGTCATACACTACGTGCAGTCGTTCTGCTTCAGACAGATCGAGGACATGGTGCTGAGAAAAAGGATCGGAGTCCCCATCCTCACGTTGGAAGGTGACAAACCCGGCGAGGTCGACGCCAGAACAAAGATCAGGATCGAGGGTTTTCTGGAGCTGCTTGAGGACCGGTAGAGGAAGGTTGAGAGTTGCACTCTCAAGCTGGAACTCTGACACAGATCCTGCGGTCGTTTTGTCAGCTGCCGCGTTCTCAGCTTGAAAATAGTACAATGGCTTCCTGCGATGGCAAGCAGCTATGAGAAATAAAGTCGGTGCTTTGACTGTGAGATGCGCCTGAGATAGAGAGGGTGCTTTCTGACGGAGACGGTATGCTTAGAATAGGGATTGACCTGGGGAGCAGAAAGGCGAAGTTCGCCCTCATGCGGGAAAACGGGATCGTCAGGCTGGCGGACCTCGATACCATAGCCTTTTACAAGAAGTACGGCAGCATGGTAGGCGACGAGCTGTCGCTGGACCTGGCCGGAAGCGGCATCTTCAGCGGGGAGGAGCTGGCCGAGGCGGAGATCACGGTGACCGGCTATGGCCGTAACAGCATCAACCTGCATGGCGCCCGGGTTATCTCGGAGATCAAGGCCCACGTGGCCGGCGCACGCTGCCAGACCGGGCTCACCGACTTCACCCTGCTCGATATGGGCGGGCAGGACACCAAGGTGGCCCAGGTGGTCTCCGGCCGGCTGGCCGATTTCGTGATGAACGACAAGTGCGCGGCCTCCAGCGGACGTTACCTGGAAAACATGGCCGCCGTCCTGGAAGTCTCCCTGCAGGAACTCTCCTCGCACTACGAGGATCCGGTCGCGCTGGACGCCACCTGCGGCATCTTCGGGGAAAGCGAGCTGATCGGCCAGATCCTGCGCGGCTACCCGCTTTCCCGCCTGTGCGCCGGTGTCAACCTGACCCTGGTCAAGCGGGTGATGCCGATGCTCAAGCGCTTTCCCTCCAAGAAACTGGTCATCACCGGCGGCGTCGCGCTGAACGGCGCCATGGTCAGGCTGCTGTCCGCCGACTGCGGCATGGAAGTGATCATCCCCGAGCATCCCCAGCATAACGGCGCCATCGGCTGCGCCTCTCTACCTTGAAACCGTTAGCCATGGAGGCACGGAGAGCACGGAGACCAGCTCTCGATACTTTTACCCCACAGGAGTTCCGGGATGAACCGTATGAAAGGGTGGAATGATATTTCTTTGCCTTTCTCCGTGTGCTCCGTGTCTCCGTGGCAGATGGTTTTCCCACTGATTTTTCTTGAATTTTGCTCGCCGCGCGGGTAACCTCCCGAAAGTTTAATTTCCGGAGGAATTCATGCGTATCAGCAAGAAAGACTGGTTGTTCGTTGCCATCATAGTCGCGGTGATCGCCATATTCTGGGCGATTTCCGGCGAGGAAAAAACCAAGCGGGTCCCGCTGGACGCCAACCACCAGGCCTCCTACGACCTGTTCAACAAGACCCAGAGCAAGATGGAGGCCGACAAAGGCTGCCCCGCCTGCCATTTCGAAGGCCCCGGCGGCGTCCCCTTCCCGGCCAAGCATCCGGTCAAGCCCCAGGGCGGCCCGATGCGCTGCCTGTTCTGCCACAAGCTGAAAGTAGCCGGAGTCAAGCAGCAGTGACCACGCTGAACCTGACCGGGGAGCTGGAGCGGGTCATCGCCGACATCGTCTCCCGCACCCCGGAGTTTCACCACATAGCCACCGAAAAGCTGCTGGTCTGCGTTTCCTCCGGGCGTCCCAGCCCGGGGGGAAGCCTGGCCAAGATCCACCCCCTGCGCTTCGAGGGGGGGGAGAAGTCCGTCACGCGCAGGCGCGGACGGCGCAGCGTGCTCTGCACCATGCCCACCATCATGCACCAGGGCGAGGAGATCCTCTACGTGGTCTACTTCCTGGTCCCCCGCTTCCTGGAACTCTCCCCGCGGGAAAAGCTGATCACCATCTTCCACGAGCTCTACCACATCTCCCCCTGCTTCGACGGCGACATCCGGCGCTTTCCTGGCCGAAACTACGCGCACGGCTCCTCCACCAAGAGCTACAACGCGCTGATGGGTACGCTGGTGGACGCCTACCTGGCAAGGCTCCCTGACCACTCGCCGCTCTTCTTCCTGGAGGGAAACCTGGCCGAACTCCGGCGCCGCCACCGGGCCATCGTCGCCCGCCGCCTCCCCGCCCCGCGCATAAGCGTGAGCCCGGCCTGATCCGGCAGGATCTGTTCGCCGGGCGACCAAACAGAATCGGTACGACGACCGCTTTGCTCCTTCTTTAATAAAGGGAAATTTGCCTTTCGGGTGGTACTGGATCTCTGTGCCACCCTGCTAAATCCCCCCGGCCTCCCTTTGTCAAAGGGGGGAGTAGTGGAGCTGGTCTCCAGTGCCAAAGAGTTACCGGCATAGTCATAGGGGTGGCACCGATACACTCTCACACCATTTTTTACGGGCAATCCTACCGCCTGCCAACGAAAAAACTCACATAATCACTTCGCGTTGTGCTATGCTTGTCGCCCGTTTTCTGCCTAAGCGCTTTTAGCGCCCGCTGATTCAGTAGCCAGGCGAGCGATGTCTCTTTTCATTCAGTAACAGCAGTCAGTGTGATCTTTTCGCAGGATGGCAATACCTGTAACGGTTGGCCGGGAGCGACGATGAGTGCAATGGATGAAGCTGACGTCGGGCTGGAGCAACAAGTAACGCAGATACTTCCCGCTTCCGCGGCGGCCTCCCCCGGAGGCGGCACGGCGGGGCCGGAGCCTGCCCCCCCTGAATCCCCCCCTCACCGCAACGATCCCCCTTCCCGCCGCGGCAGCCAGCCCGGCCCCGAGGTCGCCGCCATCCTGGAAGCGGTCAAAAAGGCCACCGGCCACGATTTCAACGCCTACAAGACCAACACCGTCACCCGCCGCATCACCCGCCGCCTGTCGATCAACAATCTGGAGAGTTTCGCCCAGTACGCCTCGCTGCTTCGCGAAAACAGGGGCGAGGCGCACGCCCTCTGCCAGGACATCATGATCGGCGTCACCAGCTTCTTCCGGGACCCGGAAGCCTTCTCCCTGCTCAAAAACCAGGTCATCCCCAAGTTGTTCGCCGACCGCCGGCCGGATGAGCCGGTGCGCATCTGGCACGCCTGCTGCGCGACCGGGGAAGAGGTCTATTCCACGGCCATGCTGATCCGGGAATACCTGGAGGAAATGCGGCTGGACGCCAAGGTGCTGATCTTCGCCACCGACATCGACGAGACGGCCATCGCCCAGGCACGCAGCGGCATCTATGAGCGGCAGGTCGCCGAGCAGGCCGGCGAACAGCGGCTGGCGCGCTTCTTTACCGGCCAGGACGGCCGCTGCCAGGTGGTGAAGGCCTTGCGGGAGATGGTCGTTTTCGCCCAGCACAGCCTGGTGAAGGATCCCCCCTTCTCGCGCCTGGACCTGCTGGTCTGCCGCAACTTCCTGATCTACCTGAACCCGGACATGCAGAGGCGGCTGACCGCCACTTTCCACCAGGTCCTCCGTCCGCACGGGTTCCTCTTCCTGGGAGCGGCGGAGACCGTGGAGCGCAGCCCCGAGCTGTTCGCGGCGGTGGACAAGAAATGGAAGCTCTTTCAGCGCCAGGCGGGCGAGCGCCGGCAGGAGGAAGGCTTCCCCTTGCCGGCCAAGGTGCCGGTCCGCCCGTCGCTGGTCCGCTTTGCCAAGCCCGCCGCCAGCCAGGAGGCCGATCCCGGGGTGCTGGCGGAGAAGCTCCTGGTAGAGCGCTTCGCCCCTCCCTCGGTGATGGTCAACGAGAAGTACGAGGTGGTCCACGTGTCGGTCTCCGCCAGGGGGCTTCTGGAGGTCCCCAGCGGCAAGGCGACCCGCGACATCCTGCGCATGGCCAGGGTGGAACTGCGTCCGGCCCTGAGGGCGGCGATCTACAAGGCCTTCAGCGAACAGCGCCGGGTGGAGTTCAAGGGGGTGAGTTTCGTCGAGGAGGGGAGGGCGGTGGCCGTCAACGTGGTGGTCGAGCCGGTCGAGGCGCCCCAGTCGGCGGGGAGGCTCGCGCTGGTGGTGTTCCAGCCGGCCGCGCTCCCTCCTGCACCGGTCGCCTCAGTCCCGGCCGAGGAGAGCGACGGTGGCAACGTGCAGCTGGTGCGCCACCTGGAGGAGCAGCTGCGGGTCACCCACGAGCAGCTGCAGGCGACCACCGAGCAGCTCGATTCCTGCCATGAGGGGTTCCTCTCCGCCAACGAGGAACTGATGTCCATCAACGAGGAGTTCCAGTCGGCCAACGAGGAGCTGCAGTCCACCAACGAGGAGCTGGAGACCTCCAAGGAAGAGCTGCAGGCCCTGAACGAGGAACTTTCCACCCTCAACTCGGAGCTGCAGGGAACGGTGGAGGAGCTGAACCAGGCCAACACCGACATGGAGAACCTGCTGACCAGTTCGGCAACGGTCACCATCTTTCTGGACCGCGGCCTGAACATCAAGGGATTCACCCCCGCCTTCGCCGCCCTCTTCAACCTGATCCGTTCCGACCTCGGCCGCCCCTTCCGTCACCTCGCCGGCAAGATCGACTGGCCCTCCTTCCAGCAGGACGCCGGTTCGGTCCTGGCGGGAGAGCCGTTCGCCGAGCGGGAGGTGAGCACCCTGGACGGCCAGCGCTGCTATCTGAAGCGGCTCGCCCCCTACCGGACCCAGGACGGCAGGATCGACGGCGTGGTGGTCACCTTCATCGACATCACCGACAGGAAAGAGATGGAGGAGGCCCTCCGGGAGAGCGAGCAGCGGGTCCGCCTGAAGCTCTCCAGCATCCTCTCCCCGGAGGGGGAGCTCGGCAGCCTGGAGCTGGGCGACATCCTGGACGCGCCGGGGCTGCAATCGCTGATGGACGATTTCTACCAGCTGACCCGCCTTCCCATGGGGCTTTTGGACATCAAAGGCAAGATCCTGGTGGGTACCGGCTGGCAGCCTGCCTGCACCATGTTTCACCGGGCCAATCCCGACTCCAACCGCAACTGCCTGGAGAGCGACACCGTGCTGAGCGCAGGGGTGCCGCCCGGCGAGTACAGGGTCTACAAGTGCAAGAACAACATGTGGGACGTGGCTACCCCGGTGATGATCGGCGACCGGGTGTTCGGCAACCTCTTCATGGGGCAGTTCTTCTTCGAGGACGAGCCGGTCGACTACCAGCTGTTCCGCGCCCAGGCCCGGCGCTACGGTTTCGAGGAGGACCGCTACCTCTCCGCCATCGCCTCGGTGCCGCGCCTCACCAGGGAAACCCTCAAAACGAGCATGAGCTTCTTCATGAAGCTTGCCGACGGCATCTCCCGGTTGAGCTTCAGCAACCTGAAACTCGCCCGCTCGCTGGGGGAACGCGACCTGCTCATGCAGTCCCTCGAGGAGAGCGACAAGCGCCTGCAGCTGTTCATCGAGCATGCACCGGCCGCGCTGGCCATGTTCGACAACGAGATGCGCTACCTGACGGTCAGCCGCCGCTGGCTGAACGTCTACGGGCTGGAGGGGCGCGAGCTGATCGGCCGTTGCCACTACGAGGTGTTCCCGGAGATCGGTGATAGCTGGCGTCGGGCGCACCGGCGCGGGCTGGCGGGAGAGGTGCTGCGCAGCGACGGCGACCGCTTCGAGCGCCAGGACGGCAGCGTGCAGTGGATACGCTGGGAGATCCGCCCCTGGCACGACCTGGCGGGGAGGATCGGCGGCATCCTGATCTTTTCTGACGACATCACGGAACTGAAGAAGGCCGAGGAGATCCAGCGCCGCTACGAGCTTTTGGCCCAGAACAGCAGGGACATCATCCTGTTCGTGCGCCGCGACGACGGCCGCATCATCGAGGCGAACGCCGCGGCGGTCAAGAGCTACAGGTACGGTTACCTGGAACTCTTGTCGCTCACCATCGCCCAGCTGCGGGAGCCGGGGGGCTCCGAAGAGGTCGCCGCCCAGCTGGAGGAGGCCGACCTGGCGGAAAGCTCCTTCGAGACCACCCACTACCGCAAGGACGGCAGCAGCTTCCCCGTCGAGGTCAGCAGCCAGGGTGCCACCATCGGCGACACCCGCATCCTGATCAGCGTGATCCGCGACGTCACCCGCCGCAAGGGGAGGGAGGCCGAGCTGCGCCAGGCCAAGGAGGCCGCCGAGGCGGCCACCCGCACCAAGAGCCAGTTCCTGGCCAACATGAGCCACGAGCTGCGCACTCCCATGACCGGCGTGCTGGGCATGCTCGACCTGGCGCTCTCCGGCGAGCTCGAGCAGGAACAGCGCGAATGCATCGCGGCCGCCTACAACTCCGCCCGCTCCCTGGTCAGGATACTCAACGACATCCTCGACCTGACCCGGATGGAGATGGACAAGGTCTCCATCGAGGTGAAGCCGTTCTCCATCAGGAAGTGCCTGGAACACACCGTTCACCTGCTGCTGCCCGCCGCCCGCAACAAGGGGCTGGAGCTCATCCTGCAGGTGGCGAAGGGGGTGCCCGATCACCTGCTGGGGGATCAGACCCGGCTGAGCCAGGTGGTCACCAACCTGGCGAGCAACGCGGTGAAGTTCTGCGACAAGGGGGAGGTGGCGATCCGGGTGCAGGCGGCGGAAACCTGCGGCGGCAGCTGGGAGGTCACCCTGAGTGTTTCCGATACCGGCATCGGCATCCCCCACGACAAGAAGCACCTGCTGTTCAAGGTCTTCAGCCAGGTGGACGAGTCGCACTCCCGCTGCTACGGCGGTACCGGGCTCGGCCTGGTGATCAGCAAGGGGATCGTCGAGCGCATGGGGGGGACCATCTCCTTCACCAGCGAAGACGGCAAGGGGAGCACCTTCACCTGCACGATCCCCTTCCGGCGCGCCCAGCCTGCCGTGGAGGGGGAGAGGGCGGCAGGCGACAGCAGGGCTGTCGGCGCAGTGTCGCCGGTGGAGGGGATGCTCACCCCCCGGCTGCTGGTGGCCGAGGACGATCATACCATCCGCGATGTCCTGGGGAGGATGCTGCGGCGGGGAGGCTACCAGGTAGACTTTGCCGTGAGCGGCAAATCGGCGGTGGAGATGTGGGAGCTGGGATCCTACGACCTGATCCTGATGGACGTGCAGATGCCTGCCATGAACGGCTTCGACGCCACCTCGGCCATCCGCCGGCAGGAACGGGTGCGGGGAGGGCACGTCCCCATCATTGCCATGACCGCCCACGCTTTCAAGGAGAGCGAAGAGAGATGCCTGGCGGTCGGGATGGACGGCTACGTGAGCAAACCGATCGATTTCAAGCAGACCCTGCAGACCATCGCAGAGGTGATCCGGAACCCTCCCGGTTCCGGTGCATGACCTAAGGAGAGTGTAATGACGTCACAAATGCAGCCGGGAGAGGCACTGGTGAAAGCAGGGCTCATCAGCGCGTCCCTCCTGGAACAGGCGCTGGCCCGGCAAAAGGAGTCCGGCAAGGGGCTCGGCACGGTGCTGGCCGAGATGGGAGTGCTGGGGGAAGATCACTGGATGGAGGCGATCTCCAAGGCTTTCGGTCTGAAGAAGGTGAGCAACATAACGTCCTACAGCTTCGCTCCGGAACTGCTGGCCCTGGTGCCGATGGAGTTCGCCTTGCAGCGCCTGGTGTTTCCGCTCAAGGACAAGGAGGGGATGCTTGCCGTCGCCATCAGCGATCCCTTCGACACCGATACACTCGACACCCTGGCCGCGAGGACCGGGTTAAAGATCGTCCCCTTCCTCGCGCATTCTGCCGACATCGAGGCCGCCATCAAGGCCAAGTACCCGGAACTTACCGGCGTTCCTGCAGGGGCGAAGATCCTGGTGGTGGACGATTCCCAGGCTATCGCCTCCATTATCCAGGGGGTGCTGCAGAAGGAAGGGTACCGGGTATCGGTGGGGCACGACGGCCTGGAGGGGCTGAAGCTGGCGGTGGCGGAAAAGCCGGACCTGATCATCACGGACACGGTGATGCCCCGGCTGGACGGCTTCGGCTTGCTGCGGGCACTGAAGGGGAACCCGGATACCGCAAGCATCCCCATGATCCTTCTGACCGCCAAGTCGGGAAGCGAGGACGAGCAGCGGGCACTGGAAGCGGGATTCCTCGATTTTCTTCCCAAGCCGGTGCAGCCGTCCCGGGTGATCTCGCGGGTGAAGCGGGCGCTGGAGCTGGCGCCGCCCACCCCTGCCAGCTAGCAACTACCCTCTGTGCCGGGAGGCCCCGATGTCCCCACTCAAGGAAACTGAAATTGCCGGCCGTATCTCGCGGCTGGAAGCGGATCTTGCTGCAGCGCGTAGCGCCCTGGCCGAGGCCGTGGCGGCCCGACTGGCCGCCGCCGAAGGAGAGCTTGCCTCGCTGCGCGAGGATTACGACGTGCTGCGGGCCGAGTACTCGCTGATCAACGAGGAACTCGCCCAGCGCAGCGCCGGGCTGCTGCAGTTGCGTGGTGAAAAGGAAGTGGCGCTGGCGGCTGCCGCTGCCGCCGCGGCGGAAGTGGTGGGGCTGAAAAAAGAAGTGGAGCGGCTGCAAGGCGTGGGGACGCTGGAGGTCTTTCCGCTGGCCGTGGAAGTCGAAGCGGCCGGTGCCGCTGCCGTTGCGCCGCCCTCCGTGACCGTTTCTGCGGCCCCCGCCGAGACCACGCCCGGGAAAGCGCTGCCGGCGGCAGCCGCCGAAAGCGCGGCAACCTCACCTGCGGCCGCGGAAGAGGCCGGCTGGCTGGGGGACACCTTCCCCACCACCGATGGAGAGGTATTCTTCCGGCCCGATCACTGTCTCAGCGCGATTCCCTGTGCATCTGCCGACGAGATCATCGACCTGCGCGTCTCCGTCAATGCCATCCAGATCAGCAGTGACCACACCGGCATCCCCCATAAGTGCTCGGCCTACATCTGCGGGATCCGGCAGCACGGCGGCAAAGCGGTCTACATCGCCCTCCACCAGATCGACAGCGACCGCTCCATCGTCTATCTGCCATCCCGCCAGCCGGCCGACCAGGCCGACTACGACAGGGTTATGGAAAGCGCCATCGCCTTTGCCGACGTGACCGGTTTCATAATCAACATGGTCTACCTGGGCGGCTCAGCCGACGACCGCGTCGAGGCCGTCCGGCAGATCCCGGTGTTCGGCTTCAAGTAATAATCCCCCCTCAAACACCTTTCCCCACTCGCCCTCTCCCACTCTTCTTCCTACCCTTGCGGCGCCAGGAAGTAGCTGACGATGAAGCCGGCCACCTGGCCCGGATCGTTCAGGTCCAGCACCGGCACATCAACCTCGAGCGGCTCGTCGCTGGCGATGGCAATCAGGGTGGGATCGTGGTTCTCCCCCCGGCAAAGCAGCGTTTCGCTCCTTTCCCTGCGGTGCAGCTCGATCTTGGGCATGCCGCTCTTCTTGAAGCCTTCGGTCAGCACGATATCGACATCCGCGAAGTAGGTGGCGATCAGCTCCTCGATGGGGGGCGACTCCTGGTGCTTCTTCACCATGGCGAGCTTCTCGGGCGAGGAGATCAGCATGGTATCGGCGCCGGCTGCGGTGAGCCGGTAGCTGTCCTTGCCGGGATGGTCGATATCGAAACGGTGGGCGTCGTGCTTGACGACGCCAATCCGGTAGCCGCGCGACTTGAGCTCAGCAATTACCTTTTCCAGCAGCGTCGTCTTGCCGGTGCCGGATTTTGCCACGAATGAAACGGCCTTGGTTAGTGCCATATTTATGTTCTCCTTGTTGTCTGGAGGCTCTTCAGCTCGTGCGGTTCGTGCCCCGGCCGGGGCTTGGTAACCAGCAATGATCTACACTCACTTTGCGCTTTGCCCGCTACAGCTGCAGCTGCAGCCGCACGATTCCCCCCGCGCCTTGCCGAAGGCCTCGCGCCCCTCCTTGATGCAGAACCAGGAAATTGCCAGCGCGCCGGCAGCGTCCAGCCAGCCGATGCCGGTTAACTGGTAACCGGCGCTGGATGCCAGCAGTATGGCCGACAGGTACAGGCACACCTTGGTGCAGGCGGCATCGGCGAGGATGGCCTGTGAGCCAAGCGCCCGGCCGACCTTGACCTTCAGGCGGATCAGCAGCCACATGGAAAGGATCGAGACGCAGGATATGACGATTCCCCAGAAGGTGGTGGTGGGGGCGTGGCCGAGGTAAAGATCGTAGGCTCCCGAGATGACCAGGCCGACTGCCAGCAGATAAAAGCCGAAGCCGGTGATTCTCAAGGCATTTCTCTCGAAGATATCCTGCCCCCGTTCGCCGTGCTGCCGCTGGCGCCGCACCATGTGCAGGATTCCCGCCCCCGAGATCACCTCGACGAAGGAGTCGAGGCCGAAGCCGAAGAGGGCGAGCGATTCATCGCCGGCGCCGAACCAGGCCGAGACGACCCCTTCCGCAAGGTTGTAGGCGATGGTAAAGAAGGCGAGCGCGAAAACTGCGCGGTAGAGTTTTTCCCTGGTTGGAACACCTGTCATTATGAACCGCCGGTCGGAGGGATAGATGGAACCATCCGAATATAGCCTGCCCTCGTCCGGCAAGTCAACCGCTGGAGGGTAGGGCAGTGCCAAGCAGGCCGTGATAGCCAAGAAGCTGGAATCAACTGCCATGTCAGCTCACGCCATGAGATCCGGAAGAACCTCCTCCCGGAACAGGACTGGCGGAGTGGAGGGGCTTCAGCATGTTGAATCGACAGCCGAGGTGAAAAAGTGAAATTTGATATTGACACTCTGAAACGGCCATGTTATATCACATGAGCTTTTGTCGCGGAGGGTTCTCGAAAGAGAGTTGAAGCGCAACAGCCGGCAAGATTAACGCCTTGCTGCTCAATATTCCCCAATAGCTCAGTCGGTAGAGCGGGTGACTGTTAATCACCATGTCCCTGGTTCGAGTCCGGGTTGGGGAGCCAAAAACAACGAAGGCTCACAGTTCATGCTGTGAGCCCTTCTTTTTTTCTGAGCCGTCAAACCGGAAGGGAGGCGGCTGGTAATAAAGCTGAATGAGAAAGGGGACTGGCTCCGCAGGTGCCAGTCCCCTTAGCTCCTTGGCACCTCTACGAGCCCCCTGTCATGGCAGGAACCGATCTTCGCGGCGGTTGCCAAACTATCCTTTGTTTCCCTTCCAACGGCTGGGCGGGGACCGGCGCGGTTCATCGCGACCGGTCCACTGGCGTTGTTGGGATCCGTCGCAGGTAGTTATCCATTATCAAAGCCTGGTCCCTTAGCCTGTCTCATTCTAGGATTAACAAACCAATTTCGTTCTCGCCCACAGCGGCCAGCCAAGTTTTGCTGACCTTGAAGGCAGACAGGACAGCTTCAGTACCCGGGTCTTCGTCTTCAGGAGGATGATGTTTCTGGAAGTACTCCCGAACCTCAGACTCCTCAAGGGGGGTGGAGTTAAGCCTTGCAAGTGCGGCTTTAGCTGCATCGGAATTGAAAACTGCAATTGAAGTGGCTCGTGCCTCAGAGATCTTGGTGGCAAGGTTGCTGTTGCCGAGCTCAAACAGTGTCCACCCGTTCTTTTCCTTCAGCAACGAGTCAAGATCGCAAAACCCGTAACCGGAGTAGTGGTACTCCTGCGGCTCAACCGCATATTCGCTCAAAAAATTCGGAAAATGATCAATTTGTTTCTCGATGGGCTTCTTGAACATAAAAATTGCCGTGTCATTCCATCTGATTTCAGGTCTGGCCGCAGCAAGTAGAGCTTCGCAGTTTTTTTCGTGAAGCGTATAGAATCGCGCAATCATCCTCAATACTCCCCCTACATCAACTTGCCTCAGCTGCGGAGATCGGTCCAGGCGTTGGCACTTTCTGCACAACTTCGAGGGATCCAACTTCTAGCCCAACTTCTAGGGGGCAGATCTGGACTTGGACAAAGGCATAAGCTTTTCCCTCGCCTGGCTTGGGATCTTGTCAAGGTCCAGACCTGACCCCTCAGGACCGCTGTCAAGGTCCAGACCTGACCCCTCAGGACCGCTCAGGACTCAGGACCGCTTTATTATTCCTTATTGTTTCCATCAGTACATCTTTTAGAACGATAGGAGCCCCCTTCCCTTGCAGAACGAGAACGGCCTTTACTGCATCCTGTGCTATCTGCACCAAGTCCTCTCTCGTCATTTCCTTTATCTTGCTCGACTCTAACACGACTTCAGTGGCATCAAGGCAGGGTAGTCCCTTGACGAGAAGTTGTTGTCGATAACCAATTTCGTAACGTACTTTCTTATACCCGAGCCAATTGGTACTGTCGCTTCGACAGAAGGGAGTCACGGCAACTTGGTAATCAGCTCCCACTGTTCTTCTCCCAAGAAAGAAAAATACCACAGAAGACATCGTCACAATTGAGAATACGATGTGCCAAGGCATGCCACCGCTCACAAAATCGAGCATCTTAACCTTCGGTATTTGGAATAGGAGTAAGCATTGGTACGTTATATAGTTGCAGGTTGTCACACAATAGTGTCAAGACTAAATAA
>DATFAB010000093.1:0-22912 GCA_035255025.1 Geomonas sp. | reverse complement strand
CTTGAAATCCCCACCCTGGATGATTAGTTTCCCCGAAGGCTAACCAAAATGCGATTAAAGGAGACTTTCTACACATGGCCAAAACCGTCAAGAAGTTCGAGACCGAGGTCCAGCAACTGCTGGATCTGGTGATCCACTCCCTCTACTCCAACAAAGAGATCTTCCTGCGGGAGCTGATTTCCAACGCCTCCGACGCTATTGACAAGATTAGATTCGAATCCCACTCCAACATGGAGTTGCTGGAAGGAAACGCCGACTGGAAGATCAAGCTGCACCCTGACAAGGAGGCCGGCACCCTCACCATCACCGATAACGGCATCGGCATGAGCATGGACGAGGTAGCGGACAACATCGGCACCATCGCCAAGTCGGGCACCCGCAACTTCGTGGCGGCGCTCAAGGAGCAGAACCTCGCGGAAAACCCGGAACTGATCGGCCAGTTCGGCGTCGGTTTCTACGCCTCCTTCATGGTGGCCGACAAGGTGACCCTCACCACCCGCAAGGCTGGCGATAAGGAGTACGGCTGCCGCTGGGAATCGACCGGCGACGGCAGCTACACCATCGAGGAATGCCAGAAAGAGAGCCGCGGCACCGAGATCGTGCTCCACTTGAAGGAGGAGATGAAGGAATTCCTCGACGAGTGGAAGATCCGCTCGATCGTCAAGAAGTACTCCGACTACGTCCAGTACCCCATCGTGATGGACGTAACCCGCAGCGAGCCAGTCAAGGACCAGGACGGCAAGGTCATCGAGGGTGGCGGCACCATCGAGAAGACCACCGAGGAAACCCTCAACTCGATGAAGGCGATCTGGACCAGGTCCAAGAGCGAGATCAGCGAGGATGAGTACCTCGAGTTCTACAAGCACATCTCCCACGACTACGACAAGCCGCTTTCCACCATCCACTACTCGGCGGAAGGTGTGAGCGAGTTCAAGTCGATCCTCTACATCCCGTCGCACAAGCCGTTCGACCTCTTCCTGCGCGACCATAAAAAGGGGGTCCACCTCTACGTGAAGCGGGTCTACATCACCGACAACTGCGAGGCGCTGCTGCCGGACTACCTCCGTTTCATCAAGGGGGTGGTGGACTCCAGCGACCTGCCGCTCAACGTCTCCCGCGAAATCCTGCAGGAGGACGTACAGATCAAGCGGATCCAGAAGAGCCTGGTCGGCAAGGTTCTCTCCACTCTTTCCGAGATGAAGGAGAAGAACTTCGAGGATTACCTGAAGTTCTGGAACGAGTTCGGGCCGGTGATCAAGGAAGGTATCCACTTCGACTACGCCAACAAGGAAAAGCTGCAGGATCTCCTGCTCTTCGAAAGCTCCAAGACCGAAAGCGGCAAGTTCGTCACCCTCAAGGAGTACGTGGAGCGGATGCCGGAGACCCAGAAGGAGATCTACTACATCACCGGCATGTCGCGCGCCTCGGTGGAAAACTCCCCCTACATGGAGGTCTTCCGGAAGAAGGGGTACGAGGTCCTCTACCTGACCGACCCGGTGGACGAGTGGGTGGTGCCCGCCATCGGTACCTACAGCGACAAGCAGCTGAAGGGGATCGACCGCGGCGACCTCGAACTGGAAACCGAAGAGGAGAAGAAGGAGCAGGAGGCCAAGAAGGAGGAGGCCAAGAAGGAATTCGGCGGCGTCATGACCTTCATCCAGGAGACCCTCAAGGAGAACGTCAAGGAGGTGCGCCTATCCTCCCGCCTCACCGAGAGCGCCTGCTGCCTGGTGGCCGACGAGATGGGGCTGAACGCCAACATGGAGAAGATCCTGAAATCGATGAACCAGGAAGTACCGGAGTCCAAGCGCATCCTGGAACTCAACCCGGATCACCCGATCCTGCAGGTGATGACCTCCATGTACGACAAGGACAAGGCCAATCCCAAACTCGCCGACTACTGCGAGCTGCTGTTCGACCAGGCTCTCCTCACCGAGGGAAGCCCGATCAAGGATCCGCTTCGCTTCAGCAAGCTGGTGGCCGAACTGATGGTGGCCGGCGGCAAGTAGCGGGGACGACCGGCGCGACAAAGAAAAAAGCGGGGCGGATCCTGGAATCCGCCCCGCTTTTTTTCTTTTACCGCTGCATCCCCTACCCCAAAAGCTCCTTAAACTTGCTGCTCACCTCGGCCAGCTTGTACGGCTTCTGGATGAAGGCGACTTCCCGCTGGCCGGCGAATTTACGGCTTACCTCGTGCTCGGAGTAGCCGCTGCAGATAATGACTTTGAGCCCGGGTCGCAGGCGGCGCAGCGCGTTGAAGGTCTGCCGCCCGTCCAGCACCGGCATGGTGAGATCCAGCAAAACGCAGACGATCTCGCCGCCATGCCGTGAGAAGGCGGCCAGACCCTCTCTGCCGTCACCGGCGGTGAGCACGCCGAAACCAAGCCTCTCCAGCATCTCCTTGCCCAGGTTCCTGATGTTCTCCTCGTCATCGACCAGCAGCACGGTCCCCTTCCCCCGGTAAGGACCACCGGGAAGGGCGGCCTCCCTTTGCCGGGTAGCGGCGCCGGCCACGGCCGGGAACAGCAGGCGGAAGGTGGTCCCCTTCCCCCTCTCGCTGTACACCCTGATGGCCCCCTTGTGACCGCGCACGATACCGAGCACGGCAGCCATGCCCAATCCGCGGCCGGTGAACTTGGTGGTAAAGAAGGGATCGAAGATCCTGGCGACCACGTCCCGGTCCATGCCGCAGCCGCTGTCGGTCACCTCCAGCACAACGTAGATCCCCTCCGGCAGGCGGTCGTCGATGAAGCAATCGGAGAGATAGCCCCGGTCGCACTCGGTGGCGTAGGTGCGTAGCGCGACGGAGCCGCTTTCCTCGCCGATGGCCTCAGAGGCGTTGATGACCAGGTTCAGGACGACCTGCCGGATCTGGGTCGCATCCCCGCTGATTGCCGGCAACCCGGCAGCGAAACCGCAGCGGAGGTCGACCTTCTTGGAAACGGAGACCTCCAGCATCTTCACCATGTCGCCCACGATCCCGTTCAGGTTCAGGTTCTCTATGACGAAACGCCCCTTGCCGGAATAGGCCAGCATCTGGCGGGCCAGTTCGGAGGCCCGGGTGGCCGCCTCCTCGATCTGCAGCAGGTTTTCCCGCAGCGGGGAGTCCGCGACGCACTGCATGAGTGCCAGGTCCGTGTTGCCCACCACCACCATCAGGATGTTGTTGAAGTCATGGGCGATGCCCCCGCCAGCACCCCCAGGCTTTCCAGCTTTTGCACGTGCAGCATCCGGGCGGCGATCCTCTTGTTCTCTTCCTCGAGCCGCCTGGCCTCCGAGACGTCCTGGCAAATGATCATCAGGTGGGGGCGGCCATCCACGTCGCAGCGGGTCAGGAAGAAATCGATATGGACCAGCTTGCCGAAGGTGGTGGTCACCTCTTTCTCCAGGTGCCTGGTGATCGAGTCGGCCAGCACCTCCTCGGCCAGTTTTTCGATCCCCGCCTGCTTCCAGGAGCCTATGGTTCGGAAGTTCTGGGCGAGCATCGTCTCCCGGGAGCCGCCGGTCATCTGGACGAGCGAGTCGTTGACGATGAGGCAATCGCCGCTTTCGCCATCGAAGACCTGGATGCCGGTCGGCGAGCAGGTCAGCAGCGTTTCGAAGAGGGTGAGCGCCTTGTCCCTGCTTTCTTCAGCAGCTTTGCGCTGCGTTATGTCCTCGTAGATCCCCAGGACCCCGTAGACCTCGCCGTCCTCGTCGCAGAGGGGAACCATGGTGGTATCGACCCAAACCCGGCTCCCGCCGACCTGAAGCTGCTGCTCCACGATGTGACACTTGGCAGCGTTTCTCTCCATCACCTCTTGGTCGTCCTGCCGGTAGGCGTCCGATTCCTCCTTAAGCCAGGGAAAGTCGTAGTCCGTTTTGCCGACCACCAGGGCGGTATCGTCAAAGCCTGCCCGTACCGCGAAAACCAGATTGCAGCCGAGATAGACGCAGGTGCGGTCCTTCCAGAAAACCGACTGGGGGATGGCATTGATGATCTGGGCGAGCATGTTGCGGCTTTGCCGGACCTTTTCCTCCGCACGTTCACGCTCGGCGAGTTCCATGACCAGGCGGGAGTTGGCCGCAAAGAGCTCGCCGGTCCGCTCAGCCACCCGCTGCTCCAGTTCGGCCGCTGATCTGCGCAGGGCCGCGGCGGCGACCTGTTCACGCCACCACCACTGGTAAGCCAGCCGGGACAAAATGACCGTCATCGCCAGGAAAAGCCCTACCAGACCGGACATCCGCCAAAGATCATGCTGCCAGGGCGCCAGGTAGTCGCGGGCCGCCAGGGCGACCAGGATGAACAGCGGATACCGCTCGAGGCTCTGATAGGTGAGCATCTTGGGGGTCTGATCCCAGCTCAGCTCGGTGTAGAAGGTGCCGCGGGGCTGCTGCAATTTCAGACGGCGCAGGAGTTCGGCGGAGACCGCCTTACGTCCCGCCTCCCCTCCCGTTTTCCTCGACGGCTCGCGCACGATGATGGTGGTGTCGGGTTCGCGCAGGCTGATGCCGCCATGCGGTCCGACAGCGATGGCGCCCAGGATCATCTGGATCCGCTCCAGGGTGATGGCACCGTACACCACGCCGCCGAAGGAGCCGTCGGGACGGTTCACGCGTCTGGCGGCGATCACTACCCACTTGCCGCTGATGCGGCCGAGAAGCGGCTTGGAGAGGTACAGCCCCCCCGGAGCTTTATCTTTCAGCAGCCGGAAGTAGTCGCGGTCGGCAACGCTCTTCACACCGCCTACGCCCAGACTGCTTCCGTAAAGGATGTCACCCTTGGCGTCGGCCATGCGGATGCTGTCCAGGTCCGGCAGCCTCTTATGCTGCTTTTCGAGGGCAGCGTTCAGGACGCCTGCCTTGATGCCACCGGACGCCAGTTCTTCCTCGGCATCATCAACGACGTCTCTTAACGCGACATCGACGGTATCCATGATCCCGGTCATGCTGTAGACCAACGCCTGGCACAGGTTCTGACTCTGCACTGTCGCACGCTCGGCGTACTGCCGCCGGCTCTCGCGCAGGGAGACAAAGGCCATCGTCACCACGAACAGATCGAGGAGCAGCACCACGCCGATCAGCCGGATAGCGAAGCACCTGACCTGCGGGCGTGCTTTTTCTTGCTGTAGGTCCGCCATAGGAGTCACCTCGCTGCTGATTAAGCCTCTGCAGAGGCGGTATCAGCAGCCGAATTGAAGGCGCCCTCTTCCCGGGCCGCGGCATAGCCCACGGCCGGGGCGATCCCCACGGGACCACCCGCCAGGGGTCTCCCCCGGCGTACAGGAGGACCTGGAAAGAGAACACCCGCTCCTCATCGGCAGGACGTGTTAATTCATTAGAAGTGTAAAGGTAGGGGGGGAAGGTAGGCTCGGGCTTTAGGGGGTCTTGCCGTACAGCCGTTCGGTGCTTTGAAAGGCGCGCTGCACGCGGGTCAGCAGGCCGATTTCCTTGACCGGCTTCAGGACGTAATCGAAGAAGCCCCGCTCGAGGGCCTCTTTCTCCTCATCCGGAGTGGCGGCGGCGGTCATCAGGATGACCGGCATGTAGCGGAACTCGGGGATGTTGCGGATGGCGTAGAGGAATTCATAGCCGCCCAGCTTGGGCATGACCTTGTCGGTGATCACCACCTTGGGCATTAGCGCGAAGATCTTGCTGAAGGCCTCCATGCCGTCCACCGCGGTCTCCACGCTGTACCCCTTCCTGGTCAGGATCTTGGCGATCATCTCCCGCACCATCTGGTCGTCCTCTACCACCAGGATGGTGCTACTGCCGGGGCCGAAGGTGGTCTGCCCCAGGTAGTGGCGGGCGATGGCGCGGTTGATCTCGGCCCGGGTGGCGACGTAGATGACCGGCTTCACCCCTTGCTTGCTGGCGATCTCCTCGAACAATTCACCAGTGGTGGGATCGGCAACGGCCAAAGCCAGCTTGCCGCTCTCGATTTTGAGCGGGAAGATGGTGTTCTTGACCGCCTCCTCCATGGGGACCGCCTTCAGCAGGGCAGGAGAATAGGCGTACTTGGAGAAATCGGAGATCCTGCGGCAGCGGTACTGTATCGCCAGGGCCTCGGCCAGTTCCTCAGGTGTGACCAGCCCGATCACCTCCAGCAACTCGCCAAGCCGCATGTTCTTTTTCTTGGCATGCTCGATCAGGCGCTGGACGGAGATCTCGGTCAAAAGCCCCCGCTCGGCGAAGATCTGCCCGAGGGGCTTGTGAGGTTGCGGCGTGGTGGTTGCGGAAGCGTTGACGTCACTCATCGAGGGTCTCCGGATTCAGAGAGGAAGCGGCAACAGGAACAATGCCTGAGATCAAGCCGAAGCGGTCTTTCTCACGGCTCCAGGCTGCCGGGGCTGTCAAGGGCCGGGATAGCGGCCGCCCATAATGAAAGGGAAAGGGTCTCGAAGTCAACATAAAATCAACGCCGGTCTAAGGTGAGCGGGGCGTCGGGTAATTCGTTCACATCGTCGACTCGGCGCGGGAAGTGGCGGGCCAGTTCGTCGCCGCACTCGGAAATGACCTCGCACAGGGTCTCCGCGGCCCGGCCGGCCCGCACCCCCCCGGCCAGCTTTCTGGCCAGCCCATGCCAGTGCCCGGGCTTGATCCTCTCGTTGATGCCGCGGTCGGCCAGGATCCAGACCTTCCTCTCCAGCAAGGAGATGAAGATGAGGATGCCGGTCTCCTCCCGGGTACGGTGGAGCTCCTTTTCGTAGAAGGTGGCCAGCGCGCGTTCGCGAACCGCTTCGATCTGCCGCCTGGGACCGGCAAAGGAAAGCTTCAGCAGCGGGCAGAGACGGAACAGCCAGAGGCTCGGGAAAAAGAGCAGGCAGACCAGGGGAATGTAGCTCCAGATGGAGACGTGGCCGCTGGCTACCGAGATGACCACGGAAACCAGCCCGGCAAGAAGGAGTGCCCCCAGCTTTTCAGCCTCCCGGTACCGCTCGCTCTCGGGCACCACGATGACCGCGATCTCGCCGCTCGACCTGGACTCGGCAGCCGCCACCGCGCTCCTGATCGCCTCGGTCTGGCCCGCATCAAAAAAAGAAGCGGCAATTTTCAACCTTGACCTATCCATCACCAGTCTCCCGAAGCGCCGCCGCCGCCGAAGGTACCTCCACCGCCGGAAAACCCGCCACCACCGCCACCGAAACCACCGCCGCCAAAGCCACCGCCGCCGAATCCTCCAAAAAAGGGGCCGCCACCGAAGAACCCGCCGCGCCCCCCTGAAGAAAAGAGGAAGGCGAGAAAGAGCCCCAGCAGGAAGCCGGCAAAAGCGAGCAGCCCCAGCACGACCACGGACAGCCCGGAAAAAGACAGAAAGGCAGCTATCGGCAGGCCGACCGCGCCGGCCAGGGCTCCCAGCAGACGCGAGATGCCCCCCAGGAACACGGAGGCAACCGCCACGAAGATCAGCAAAGTGAAGATGGGGTTGGCCCCCTTTTTGCCATGCCTGATGTCCCGCGGCTCGGCGCTATATTCCCCGCGCACGGAAGCCATGATGCCGTGGACGCCGGCAGCGATGCCGCCGTCGAAGTCGCCAAGCTTGAAGGCGGGAGAGATCTCGTTACGAATGATGCGGCCGGAGACCAGGTCGGTGAGCCTGTCCTCCAGCCCCCGGCCGACCTCGATGCGCACCTTGCGGTCGTTTTTGGCCACCAGCAGCAGGGCGCCGTTGTCCTTTCCCTTCTGACCTATCTTCCAGGCCTCCACCACGCGGATGGAGTAATCCTCGATCGGCTGTCCCTCCAGGGAGGGCACCGTCAGCACCACGACCTGGGTGGAATCGCTCTGCTCGAAGGCAGCCAGTTCCTGTTCCAGCTGGCTGGCGGCCTGCGGGGAGAGCATCGACGCGTAGTCGTTCACGTAGCCGCGCAGAGGCGGCAGATCGGCGGCCTGGCCGATGGAGGTGAAGATCAGCATCATCAGTGCGACTAACAGGGTACGCATCGAAAACCTCTAGGTTCAGCAGAACATAACTTCCTTAGAACTTTACCTTGGGCGCTTGCCGTGCTCCCTCTTCCGCCTTGAACGGCTCCTTGCGGGACAGGTGCAGGAGAAGCGAGTTGGTCATCGAATTGGGGAACACCCTGATGGTGGTGTTGAAGTCCTGCACCGCCTGATTGTAGCGCACCCTCGCGACGTTGATCCGGTTCTCGGTCCCTTCCAGCTGGTTCTGCAGGTCCATGAAGTTCTGATTGGCCTTCAACTCGGGATAGCGTTCCACGACCACCATCAGGCGGGAGAGCGCGCCGGAGAGTACCGACTGGGCCTGCTGGAACTGCTGGAGCTTCTGCGGATCATTGACCGTGTCCTTGGTAAGCTGTACCGAGCCTACCTTGGCCCGTGCCTGGGTGACCGCCACCAGGGTGTCGGACTCGTGTTTCGCGTATCCCTTGACCACTTCCACCAGGTTGGGCACAAGGTCGGCCCGGCGCTGGTAGGCTGCCTCGACATCACCCCAGGAAGCAAAAACAGCCTCTTCCTTGGCCTGCATCGTGTTGTAACCGCACCCCGATAACTGGAGCAGGGAAACCGAAAGCAGCGCAGTAGTAAGAATTACCTTGATGATTTTCCTCATAACAACCTCCTCCTTGAATTACACCCAGGTAATGATAATCACTGACAGGGCAAATGTCACCCTCAAGGCACAATTTTTCTGACATAGCGCAGGATTTGACAGTCACACAGATTTCCACTGACTGGCACAGCACATTTCAGCTAATACGATAAACTAGAAAATTATTTGATATCGCATAAAGGAAGGAGGGAAACCAAGGGGCTGCACCGGAAGCCAGAAGGAGGTTTGCGTGAAAAAGATGCTCGTACTGTTGGTCACCGCTTTAGTGGTGGCGTGCGCAACGCCTGAGGGGATGAGAAGAGTCGCTACCAGCGACAAGGTGGTATTCGATCTGCCCACCGAAGGATTGGCCGAAGGTGGCATTCACGGAATCAACTTCGAGGTTCGCCCTTACGAGTGTACACGCGCCGGTTACAGGTACCTGCGCGACACCAAACTGGCCCGCCAGGGCGAGGACCGTTGCACGGTCAACTTCATGACCTTCATCATGGCAGCCAACGGTGCGCGCACCACAAAGCAGATCGCCTACGACAACTACCTGTTCGAGATCAAGAAGAGCAGCGAAAAGGCTTTCACCAGGGTGGAATTCAAGCCGCTTTTTGAGGGGATTCCCCCCTACCGCAACTTCGGCAGTAAAAACATCTCGCCTCCTCACAGCGTCGCAAACGCCCTGGAAGTGCTGGCAACATCCGGAGTCCTGATCTACGGCTTTCAGGTCGGGTCGCCGCTTGCCCCGGCGGCGGTAACCAAAAACCTCCAGAAGTACTTCAAGACCACTTCCCATGGGAACCAGCCGGTGACCATACTGAAGAAGACCTTCACCACCTCCTACCTGCTGCAATCCGGCGACAACACGCTTGCCACCTTTTACGTCTCCGTGCATCCGCTGAAAAAGGGGAGCAGGATCGAGGTGATCACCTCACTCCGCCTGGCGACCGACGATAACTACCATATCGATGCGGCCGGGCAGGCCAGGGACGTCAAGCAGCTCCTGGCAGATGCCGTGTCAGCTATTCCCCCAGGAACTGCTGCGCGTCGCTGAAGAAGTACCGGTATCCCTGCAGCAGGATGAGGTAGGCGGTAACCGACACCGCCCCGGTAATGGCGCACATGATGGCGATCTGGTAGCGGACCGCCACGATCGGCTCGGTTCCGGACAGTATCTGTCCCGTCATCATGCCGGGCAGGGAGACGATGCCCATGGCAGCCATGGTGTTCACGGTAGGCAACAGCGCCGCGCGGAAGGCGGTCCTCACCGACGGCGCGGACGCCTGCTTGCCGCTGGCGCCCAGGCAGAGGGCTGTCTCGATCTCTTCCCGTCTTTCCCTCATCTCGGCGGCCAGTCGCTCGGCGGCGAGGGTGGCTCCGTTCATGGAGTTGCCGATGATCATGCCGGCCAGGGGGATCAGGTAGCGCGGGTCGTACCACGGCGAAGAGCGCACGATCACAGCGGAGAAGAGGAAGGTGGCGCCGCCGCAGCCGATGAAGAGTGAGGTGCCGGCCACCCGGTAGAAATGGGGCATCTTCCGCTTGATGCGCCCGCCTATCACCTGCAGGGAAAAAGCCCCCATCACAAGCAGCACCGCCATCACTGGCAGGGGATTTTTGACGCTGAAGATGAAGTGCAAAAGGTAGCCGACCAGCACGAGCTGGACCACCATGCGCACCGATGCCCAGAGCATCTGCCACTCCTGCCCGATCCGCATCAGACGGGCCAGCGCGATGGAGATGAGTACCAGCCCGTAGGCTAAAACCAGATCCGACAGTTCGAGATTGACCAGCCCCTGGCCTTCCATCAAGACACCTCCTCGTGCAGCGGTTCCTCCAGGAAGTGCCGCAAATGCGGGGTCGCCGGCCGGGACAGGATCCCCGCCCCCCTCCCCTCCTCCAGGATGCGGCCGGCCTCCAGATACAGACAGTGATCGGCGACCCGTTCGGCCAGCCGCAGATCGTGGGTCACCAGGATGACGGTGAGCCCCCGGGAACGGCAGATATCCTGCAGGGTGCCAGCCAGGGCATCCGCGGTCCGCCGGTCAAGGGCGCTGGTCGGCTCATCGAGCAAAAGCACCCTCGGCCTCATGATCAGCGCCCTGGCCAGGCTGACCCGCTGCTGCTGGCCAACGGAAAGCGACCGGGCATCCCGCTCCAGCAGGCCGGGCTCCAGGCGCGCCAGAGTGAGGCACTCCAGGATTTCACCGCTCTGGGCCGCCGGAGGCGTCTGCTGGTGATAGAGAAAGGAGCGCTGCAGGTTGGCAAGCACGCTTCCCTCGAACATGAACGGCTTCTGGGGAACCAGGGCGACCGAGCGCCGAAGCTCCAGGGGGTCCAGGGACCTGATGTCGACGCCGGCCAGGGAGATGGTCCCAGCGGAGGGTTCGGCCAGGCGGTTGATCAGCCTGATCAGGGAACTTTTGCCGCCGCCCGAGGGACCGATGATGACGGTGATCTCCCCGCTACCGGCCGAAAAGGAGACTTCCCGGAGGATTTCAGCCGCCACGCCGGCGCCGTCTTTGACAAAAGAGACCTTTTCCAGCCGCACTGCTGCCACATTTACCGGATCATTTTGAAGCATTTTCGTTTTCTCTCATAATTCCCCTGCAAACAGTGCGACAATCTGCTATTATGCCGCCGTTGTCCGGCACGATACCACCTCAGGAGGAAAGTTGATGAAAAAGGATTGGCGCATAGAAACTCAGGCAATTCAGAGCGGGTATACCCCTAAAGACGGAGATCCGCGCATTCTTCCCATCGTTCAAAGCACCACTTTCAAATTCCAGAGCGCCGACCACGTGGCCAAGCTTTTTGACCTTGAGGTTGGCGGACACTTCTACTCCCGCCTCAGCAATCCGACTGCTGAAGGTTTTGAAACGAAAATTGCCGCCATGGAAGGCGGCATCGCTGCCATGGCCACCTCGAGCGGGCAGGCGGCCTCTACCATCGCCATCATGAACATCTGCCAGGCCGGCCAGCACGTGGTGGCGGCCAGCACCCTGTACGGCGGCACCTACTCCCTGTTCGCCAACACCTTTCCCAAGATGGGGATCGAGGTCACCTTCGTGGATCCGGAAGCGGATGCGGCCACCATAGAGGCGGCCTTCCGTCCCGAGACCCGCGCCCTGTTCGGCGAGACCATCGGCAACCCGGGACTGAACGTGCTCGACTTCGAGAAGTTCACCGCCATTGCCAAGAAGATGCAGGTGCCCCTCATCATCGACAACACCTTCCCCACTCCGTACCTGTGCCGGCCGATCGAGCATGGCGCCAACATCGTCATCCACTCGGCGACCAAGTACATCGACGGCCACGCCACCAGCGTGGGAGGCGTCATCGTGGACGGCGGCAATTTCAACTGGGGTAACGGCAGGTACCCGGAACTTACCGAGCCGGACTCCAGCTACCACGGACTGAAGTACCTGGAAACATTCGGCAACCTCGCCTACATCGTCAAGGCTCGCGTGCAATACATGCGGGACCTGGGGGCTTGCCTGGCACCGCTCAATGCCTTCCTTTTCAACCTCGGCATGGAGACGCTGCCGCTGCGCATGCAGCGCCACAGCGAGAACGCGCTTGCCCTCGCCAAATACCTGGAAAGCCATGAGTCGGTCAACTGGGTCACCTATCCGAAGCTGGCAAGCCACAAGAGTTACCAGCGGGCGAACAAGTACCTCCCCAAGGGGGGCAGCGGCGTGCTGACCTTCGGGATCAAGGGAGGCGCCGAGGCCGGCAAGAAGTTCATGGAGGCCTGCTCGCTGATCGCGCTGGTGGTCCATGTCGGTGATGCCAGAAGCTGCGTGCTCCACCCGGCCAGCACCACCCACCGCCAGCTGTCGGCCGAGCAGCAGATCGCCTCCGGCGTCACCCCCGACCTGATCAGGCTTTCCGTCGGCATCGAGCACATCGACGACCTGATCGAGGATGTCGAGCAGGCCCTGCAGGCCAGCCAGAAATAAGCTCCTGAACCCGGCTATCCCCTCTCCTGCAAGGCGAGGTCCCGTTCCAACTCCCCCCTCTCCGCCAAGGAGAGGGGCTCCATTTAACTCCCCCTCTCCTTCAAGGAGAGGGTCGGGGTGAGGATGGGGTTAGCAACCGATTTGTGAACCCCATCCTCAACCTGTCCTTCCCCTTGAAGGGGAAGGGACGCCCAGCCGAAGGTGTCACTCACCAGCCCCTCCCGAACTACCAGTCCAGCCTCCGCTCGCTGTTGAATTCCAGCACCTTACCCGTGAGCGGGTCACGAAACCGCACCGTTTTAGCCAGCAGTTGCAGCGGCCGCCCGAAATCGTCGGCAGATTCCGGCTGCAAGTGGGGGTAGTAGCGGTCGTTCTGTATTCCGAACCCAAGGCTGCTCATGTGAAGCCGCAGCTGGTGTGTTTTGCCGGTAAACGGGCGCAATTGAAAGCGCGCCCGGTCGCCCCTTTTCTCAACCAACCTGATCTCCGAGCGGGAGTTCGCCTGGCCCGGGACAATCTTCATCCGGAACCACGGCTCTCCCTTTTCCATCCTGTTTTCTACAATCCACTCCCTTTGAGCCGGCTCCTCATCGACCGATGCTAGCGCCTGGTAATACTTTTCGACCTCGCCCTCGCGAAAAAGCCGGTAGTAGCTGTCCCGCGTTTTGGGATCGGCCGAAAAAAGGACGAGCCCCGCGGTCTCCCTGTCGATCCTGTTGATGGGAACGAGTTGTTCGTTGCCGGTTTTCTTTCTGAGCCGGTTCATAAGGCATTCGGCTACGAACGGACCGGTCGGATTCACCGGTAAAAAGTGGGGTTTGCAGGCGACCAGCAGCGCGGAATTTTCGAAAACGATGGTCTCGGCAAAAGGGATCACCCTTTCCTGCTCCACCTCCCGGCGGTAGTAGATCTTTTTACCACGGAGATAGCCGGTGTTGACGGTGATGGCATGGCCATCCTCGTCCAAAACCTTTCCCTCTGCGACCCGTTTTGTCCAGGTATCCCCCGAAACACCGGGGAAGCGGCCGATCAGGAAATCCAGAACAGTCAAAACGTGGTTCGGGACATCGGGCAGCATTACCTTTGAGTATGATGAATTGGTCATCGGTTTGAGAAGTCACCTGCATTACAACGGAAGAGAATATGGGCCTCTTGAGAAAAGAAACGCCCGCACCTCGGACAGCGAAGGAAGGCCGGCGCGGCCACCAAGTTTCTGGGTGCTCAAGGCGGCAACTGCGCTGGCGACAACTGCACAATCCGGCAAGGTCCACCCTCGCAGCATGCCGAAAAGAAAACCGCCATGGAAAGCATCGCCTGCTCCAGTAGTGTCGACCACCGACGGCATCAAAAAAGCAGGCTGATGAAAGGCTGCTTCACCTTTTCTAAAGACCCAGCAGCCATCGGTCCCGCCTGTTATGACCACAATTTGCGAACCGGCGTCCATCAAACTCGCCGCCGAGGCGGCCACCTCTTCCGGTTGCCCCGAAAAGGAAGCAGCGAACTCGCGCGCCACGATGCAGATGTCGGTGAGCTTCAGGAGTTCATCGAGTTCAGATCTGTACCGATGGGCGCCACCGTCGAAAGAGACCAGGACGCCATCTTTTTTGGCCCGCTCCGCCAGGAAGAGACAGCTCTCCAGGTGACGCCCGTTAAGGTGGAGGATGCTGGCGGCGAGCGCGTCGTGGGAAATCTCTGCCGGAAGCATCTCCCCGACGTCTCCTGGTGCATAGACGATGGTCCTGGCGCCGTCGCGCTTGCGAACGAGAATGGAGGCTATGGAGGAGGAAGCTTCTGCGATGGCCAGAAGGTCGGTGGCAACACCTTCCCGCTGGAACTCTTCAACGATGAGGCGGCCCCGCCAGTCGTCACCCAGTTTATCTGCCATGGCCGTTCGCGCGCCAAGTCTCGCCAGCGCGACCATCGCCGTCGCCACCGGACCTCCGCCGGCAAGAGTGGAGTCGTGCGCGCGCTGCACCATTTCCTGATCCGGAAATTCATCGACCAGCATCAGCAGGTCGACGGTGGAGACACCCAACCCGACTACGTCGTATTTCGTTCCTTTTTTTATCATTTTCGTCCGGACAGGAAAGGAGCTCTGCTGAAAAATTCGCGTATCGTACTGTTAAAACCAAAGGCGAGCTGGATTGAGGCAGCCTCTTCCTCCGAGAACCAGCAAAGCTTCTGCCCTTCCATCAGGGTAATGCCTTCTATATGTAGATCAGCCTCGGTCCAGAAAGTGTACTCAAGGCGGTCCGGGAATTCTTTGACCTCAAAGAGATGAAGATCCTCGATCGACAGACCAAGTTCTTCGTCCATCTCACGCTTGATGCATTGGGCTGGAGTCTCATTTTCTTCCAGCTGCCCGCCTGGAATGTCCCACATCCCCGGATATTTGATCTCGGGTTTATCGTCCCGGAGCAGGAGGAGTACCTGCCTCCTGGAGTTCACGAAGATGAGGGAAGTGCCAGCCGGTTTTCGCGCTGCTTTATCTGACGATTCCATATCCATCCCACAGCTAAATTAACATCCACCAACAAAAATCCGGCCGCGCTTCAAGATTTGAGATCGTACCCGCTCGAGGGCAAACCGTCAATCCGATATTCTGGCGGCCAATCGGGATACCTTTTTTCCGGTCTGGAAAAGTACGGTCCGGTGATAGTAGAATGAAGACATGTTCGGGTAATGGCCGGTCCGGCGTAAACGTTTGGGTACCGGCTTTGTTATGAAGGTTCTCCAGGAGGGGCACAAGGCACCGCCAACAGGGGAGCATGCTACTGACGTTGATAAATGGCTCCACCTTAACAGGCTGCGTTACAGGAAAAAGGTAAAGGAGGCATTGTATGGAAAAAGATCTGCTCCACAACAAGGAATACGACCTCGTCAGCGTCATTTACAACGCGTCGCAGGCCGCCGATACCTGCCGCCAATACATGGAGGATTGCCAGGGCGACCAGGAAGTCGAAAGGTTCTTCAACAACGTAATAGACACTAACGCAGATTTGGTCCAGAAAGGGAAAGACCTCCTCAAAAACAGGCTGTAAAAAACCGGGTCCCGGTGGAGCTTGCCTCCACCGGGACTTTTTTAGAGGGTTAACCATGGAAATAAGGGCTCAGAAGATCACGCCGTTTCTCTGGTTCAACAACAACGCCGAGGAGGCTGTCAACTTCTACACCTCGGTCTTCAAAAATTCGCAGGTAGTGATGACGACCCGGTATTCGTCCGAAGCCGCGGAGGTCTCCGGGATGCCGAAAGGGAGCGTAATGACCGTCGCCTTCGAATTGGCCGGCCAAAGATTCGTCGCCCTCAACGGCGGTCCGCAATTCCAGTTCAGCGAGGCCGTCTCCTTCGTGGTGAATTGCGAGTCGCAGGCAGAGATCGATTATTACTGGGAAAAACTTTCGGAAGGTGGCGACCCGAAGGCGCAGATGTGCGGGTGGCTGAAGGACAGGTACGGTCTTTCCTGGCAGATCGTCCCGGCCAACCTGGGAGAACTGCTGACCGATGCAGACCCGAAGAAGGCGGCCAGCGTGATGAAAGCGCTGATCAGGATGAAAAAGCTGGATATGGATGCCTTGCAAAAAGCAAAAGGAGGCAGTCGATTAGCCGGAGTGGAGTATCCTGAATTCCAGAACTAAAGCGGGGCATCTAGCTGAAGGGGGCGATCAGGATTATCCAGGGAAGGGAGAAGAGCAGAAGAATCCCCCCTGTCTCCCCTTTATCAAGGGGGGTACGCGCTAACCAGAGCCCCTCGAAAGGACGCCGGTCAGCCGATGGAGGCAAGTTCCAGTCTGCCGCCCCAGCGCACCCTAAGCTCGCCACGCAGCCGCTCATGACCTGGAGCATTCAGGTCCGGGTCGGCCTCCACCAGTGCGAAGGCTTCTTTTCTGGCCTGTTCCAGCACCCCGCCATCCCTGAGAATATCGGCGACTTTCAGTTCGGGAAGTCCTGCCTGCCTGGTGCCAAGAAAATCGCCGGGGCCCCGGATGGAAAGATCGGCTTCGGCAATCCGGAAACCATCGTTGGTATCCACCATCACCTGCAATCGTTTATCACCATCCTCGGAGCGGCGATCCCCGGTCATCAGGATGCAGCGCGACCGTTCGCTGCCGCGTCCCACCCTGCCCCGCAACTGGTGCAGTTGCGAAAGCCCGAACCTCTCGGCATGCTCGATGATCATCACGGTGGCATTGGGGACGTCAATGCCGACCTCGATGACCGTGGTGGCAACCAGGATATCCACCTCGCCCGCCTTGAAGGAAAGCATGACCGCCTCCTTCTCGGCGGCCGGCATCCTGCCATGCAGCACGGCCACCCGCAGATCCGGGAAGATCTCCTCGTCGAGGTGGGCCGCCATCTGCACGGCCGCTTTCAGGTCGCTCTTCTCGGACTCCTCGACCAGCGGGTAGATGACGTAGGCCTGCCTTCCTTTGGCGATCTCCTCACGCACCAGGCCGTAGACGTCCCTGCGCCGCGACTCCCGGGCAATGCGGGTCTCGATCGGCGTCCTGCCGGGGGGAAGCTCGTCGATGACGGAGAGTGAAAGGTCGCCGAAAACGGTCATGGAAAGGGTACGGGGGATCGGAGTAGCGGTCATCACCAGGATGTCGGGATTTTCCCCTTTGCGCTTCAAAAGAGCACGCTGAACCACCCCGAAGCGGTGCTGCTCGTCGATCACCCCCAGCCCCAGCCGGTGGAACTCCACCTTTTCCTGGATGACGGCGTGGGTCCCCACCACGATGCGCGTCTCGCCCGAGGCGATCTTCCCCAGGGTATCGCCCTTCCCCTTCACGCTGGCGGTAAGGAGGGCGACGCTGATCCCCAGCTGCTCGCAGTAGTGGTGAATATTCAGGTAGTGCTGCTCGGCAAGGAGCTCGGTGGGGGCCATGATGGCCACCTGGTGGTCGTTCTCCACGCAGATCAGGGCGGCTAGCAGGGCGACCAGCGTCTTGCCGCAGCCGACGTCCCCCTGGACCAGGCGGTGCATGGGATGCGGCGAAATCATGTCTTCCTTGATCTCGGAGAGCACCCGCCGCTGCGCGCTGGTGAGGCTGAAGGGGAGCAATTTGAGGAGTTCCTTGGTGTAGCGGTGGGTTACCTTGAAGCTGATGCCGTCTTCCAGCGTGATCCCCCGCCTCTTCAAGGCCAGGCCAAGCTGCAGGAAGAAGAGTTCGTCAAAGGCCAGCGAGCGGTGCGCCGCCCCCTTCCCCTCGTTCAAATCCGCCACCTTGCTGGATCCATCGGGCGCATGGGCCTCGCGAAGAGCCACCGGCAGCGACATGAGCCGGTGACGGTGCACGATGTCCTCGGGAAGGGAGCCGGTCACGTAGCGGCTGAAATGCTGCACCGTCTCCTTCATGATCTTGCGCATCAGCTTCTGGCTCACCCCCTCGGTCAGCGGGTAGACCGGGAGGATCCTGCCGAAATTATCGGGATCTCTGGCCATCACCTGGGCGAGATCTTCCCCTTCCCCCGCCCATTCCACTTCGGGGTGGTGCATCTCCCGCTGAAAGCCGAACTGGGCCACGTCGCCGATGAAGATGCCGCGCCTGCCGGGGGTCCAGTTCTTCTTCATGAAGGCAGGATGGAAATGGAACCACTTGAGGGTCAGGCTTCCGGTCTCGTCCTTCACGATCGCCTCAAAATACCGCCGGCCCCCCTTGGTGGTCTGCGGCTCAGCCGAAACCACGGTACCGAAGAAGGCATAGGTCGCGCCGGGGCGCAGCTCGGCGATGCGCTTGAGGTCACGCCGGTCCTCGTAGCGGTTGGGCAGCAGGTAGAGAGCGTCCTCCACCGTGTCTATCCCCTTTTTGGAGAGCGCCTCGGCCAGCTTGGGGCCGACTCCCTTTATGAAGCGCATGGGGGTCTTCAGCTGCTCGTTGACGGGTACGGCGGCGGAAGCTGCAGTTTTGGCGGCAGTTTTTTTCTCGGGCTTTGGCTGCGGGGCGGGCGAAACGCGCAGGACGCCATCGACGATCTCGACGTTCAGCAGGTCGCCGGGCTTGAGCTTGAGGGAATCCCTCACTTCCTTGGGAAGCTGGATGGAACCGTCTGCTGCCAGAGAGAGGGTCGGCATGGGAGGGGACCTTGGGAAAGGCAAATCCCCCCCTGCCCCCCTTTTTCAAAGGGGGGAGAGGTGGAAGGTGAAAGGATTAGGGGAAAAGGGCGTTGATATCGGCGAGGATCTCCTCGACATTGATCCCGTGCGCGGAGCAGCCCTGCTCCAGGGACTCGTTCTGGGCGCCCATGCAGCCGATGCAGCCCAGGTTGTATTTGCTGAGGACCTTGACGACGTCCGGGTGCATCCTCATGACAGCAGCAAAAGTCATATCCTTGGTTACCATTGAAACCTCCGTTACAGTCTCGCGTTTCGCGGTTTTAGGGGCTGGCAGGCTGCCTGCCCGGGCTTGGGCAACGTATGATTGCCGAGGGGTTGAAATGGGTGGCACGGTGTCAGCCCCGGTGGGGCGAACCGCTATCGGTTACTCGTAGCGGATCTCGATGATCTCGTATTCCTTGGTGCCGGAAGGGACGCTGACCCGCACGGTGTCGTCCAGCTTGTGGCCGATCAGCGCCTTGCCTACCGGCGAGGTGCAGGAGATCTTGCCCAGCTTGATGTCGGCTTCGTCCTCGCCGACGATCTTGTAGGTAATCTCCTCCTCGGAGCCGGTGTCGTAGACGGTCACGGTGGCGCCGAAGACGACCTTGTCGGGCTTCAGGTTGGACAGGTCGACCACGTAGGCGCGCGCCAGCTTGTCCTGCAACTCGGCGATGCGTCCCTCGATGAAACCCTGACGGTTCTTGGCAGCGTCGTACTCGGCGTTCTCGGAAAGGTCGCCGTGCGACCTCGCCTCGGCGATATCCTGGATGACTTTCGGGCGCTCCTCTTTGATGAGCCGCCGGAGGTCTTCCTGGAGGGCCTCGTAGCTCTCCTTAGTCAATGGAACAGTCTGGGACATCTTTTTTACTCCTTGATGAACTTATAGGGGGGCCTTGAGGCCCCCCGTCTCGGCAGATTAGATTGTAAAAAGACAATGTAAAGGGGGAACGCAAAGTTCACGCTCCCCCGTTAAGCCAGCTATTTCAGATAGTCCTGAATCGACTTCACTTCGAGCTTCGACTGCGAGGTAGCTATGATGCCGTCGACCACTGCCCGTGCACCGGAGGCGGTGGTGTAGTAGGCGATGTTGTTGATCAGGGTGTTCCTGCGAATCGAGAAGGAATCTGCCACCGCCTGGGCACCGTGGGTGGTGTTTATCACCATGCAGATCTCGTTGTTCTTGATCGCGTCGACGATGTGCGGCCGGCCTTCCAGCACCTTGTTGATGACCTGAACGGGCACCCCTTTTTCCTGCAGGTAGCTTGCGGTGCCGCGCGTAGCAACCAGTTCGAAGCCCTGATCATACAGTCTTTTGGCTACAGAGACAATATGTTTTTTGTCCGCATCCTTGACGCTGATGAACACCTTGCCGGACACCGGAAGCTTGACGCCGGCCCCGGCTTGAGCCCTGGCATAGGCCTCCGGGAAGGTCTTGCCGATGCCCATGACCTCGCCGGTGGACTTCATCTCGGGGCCGAGGATGGTGTCGACGCCGGGGAACTTGGCGAAGGGGAACACCGACTCTTTCACCGAGATGTGCTCGGGCACGATCTCCTCGGTGACGCCCAGCTCGCTCAGGGTCTTGCCTGCCATGACCCTGGCCGCGATCTTGGCGAGCGGCCTGCCGGTGGCCTTGGAGACGAAGGGTGAGGTACGGGAAGCGCGCGGGTTCACCTCGATGATGTAGATGTCGTTCCCCTTGACGGCGTACTGCACGTTCATGAGCCCCTTCACGCCCAGTTCCAGCGCCATGACCTTGGTCTGGCGCCTGATCTCCTCGACGATCTCCGGAGAGATGGAGTACGGGGGAAGCGAGCAGGCGGAGTCGCCGGAGTGGATGCCGGCCTCTTCGATATGCTCCATGATGCCGCCGATCACGGCAACCTGGCCATCGCAGAGCGCGTCGACGTCGATCTCGATAGCCTCGTCGAGGAACTTGTCGATCAGGATCGGGTGCTCGGGAGAAGCCTGCACGGCGGTGTGCATGTAGCGGCGCAGGTTGTCCACGTCGTAGACGATCTCCATGGCGCGGCCGCCCAGGACGTAGGAGGGACGGACCACCACGGGGTAGCCGATCCGCTCGGCGACGGCCTCCGCCTCCTCGAAGGAACGGGCAGTGCCGTTTTCGGGCTGGCGCAGGTTGAGCTTCTGCAGCATCTCCTGGAAGCGCTCGCGGTCTTCGGCGCGGTCGATGGCGTCCGGGGTGGTGCCGATGATGGGCACGCCGGCTTTCTCCAGGGCCACCGCCAGTTTCAGCGGAGTCTGGCCGCCGAACTGGACGATGACGCCGTCCGGCTTCTCGACGTCCACGATGTTCAGCACGTCCTCCAGGGTGAGCGGTTCGAAGTAGAGACGGTCGGAGGTGTCGTAGTCGGTGGAGACGGTTTCCGGGTTGCAGTTGACCATGATGGTCTCGTAGCCGTCCTCGGCGAGGGCGAAGACGCCGTGCACGCAGCAGTAGTCGAACTCGATCCCCTGGCCGATCCTGTTGGGACCGCCGCCCAGGATGATGATCTTCTTGCGGTCGGTCGGCTCGGCCTCGCACTCCTCCTCGTAGGTGGAGTAAAGGTACGGGGTGTGGGCGACGAACTCGGCGGCGCAGGTATCGACCCGCTTGAAGACCGGCTTCACGTTCACGGAGAGGCGCAGGGAGCGCACGTCAGCCTCCGGGATGGCCCAGAGCTGGCCCAGGTACTTGTCGGAGAAGCCGTAGCGCTTGGCCTCCCAAAGCAGCTCCCGCAGGTTTTCCTGCGACTCCGCCTTGATCGCCACGTTTTTGAGCTCTTCTTCCTTCTCGATGATCTGGCGGATGTTGTGCAGGAACCAGGGGTCGATGCCGGTCAGCTTGTAGATCTCGTCCACGCTCATGCCGCAGCGGAAGGCGTCGCCCAGGTACCAGATGCGGTCGCAGTTGGGGGTGGTCAGCTTCTCGATCAGCTTGCCGCGCTCTTTTTCGGTGAGGCCGCGGCGGGTGTCGCCGCCCACGCCGAAGAAGCGGGACTCGAAGCCGCTGGAGCCGATCTCCAGAGAACGGAGCGCCTTCTGGAAGGATTCCTTGAAGGTCCTGCCGATGGACATGACCTCGCCCACCGACTTCATCTGGGTGGTCAGGGTGGCGTCGGCGGCCGGGAATTTCTCGAAGGTGAAGCGCGGCACCTTGGTGACCACGTAGTCGATGGTCGGCTCGAAGCAGGCCGGGGTCTCGCGGGTGATGTCATTGGTGATCTCGTCCAGCGTGTAGCCGACCGCCAGTTTGGCGGCGATCTTGGCGATCGGGAAGCCGGTGGCCTTGGAGGCGAGCGCCGAGGAGCGGGAGACGCGCGGGTTCATCTCGATGACCACCAGTCGGCCGTTTTTGGGGTTGACGCCGAACTGGATATTGGAGCCGCCGGTGTCGACGCCTATCTCGCGGATGATCTTCAGCGAGGCGTCGCGCAGGATCTGGTACTCCTTGTCGGTCAGGGTCTGGGCAGGCGCCACCGTGATGGAGTCGCCGGTGTGCACGCCCATCGGGTCGAGGTTCTCGATGGAGCAGATGATCACCACGTTGTCGGCGGTGTCCCTCATCACCTCCAGCTCGTACTCCTTCCAGCCGATCAGGGACTCTTCCACCAGGATCTCGTCAGTCGGAGAGGCGTCGATGCCAGCCATCGACATCCGCTCGTACTCCTCCATGTTGTAGGCGATGCCGCCGCCGGTGCCGCCCAGGGTGAAGGAGGGACGGATGATGGCCGGGAAGCCGACATGCTTGATGACCTCCATCGACTCCTGGCGGTTGTGGGCGAGGCCGGAGCGCGGGATGTCGAGGCCGATGCGGACCATTGCCTCCTTGAACAGGGTGCGGTCCTCAGCCTTCTTGATGGCCGGCAGTTTTGCACCGATCAGTTCGACGCCGAACTTGTCGAGGGTGCCGTTCTCGGCTACCGCGACTGCCGTGTTCAGCGCGGTCTGGCCGCCCAGGGTAGGGAGCACCGCGTCCGGGCGCTCCTTCTCGATGATCGCCGCCAGGATTTCCGGAGTGACCGGCTCGATGTAGGTGGAATCGGCGAAGTCGGGGTCGGTCATGATGGTCGCCGGGTTGGAGTTGAGCAGGACCACCTCGAACCCCTCTTCCTTGAGCGCCTTGCAGGCCTGGGTGCCGGAGTAGTCGAACTCGCACGCCTGGCCGATGACGATGGGACCCGCGCCGATGATGAGGATCTTGTGGATGTCTGTGCGTTTAGGCATGGTAAATCACTCCGTTAATCTTCTGTTCTTATGCTTTCAAATATTTTTCAGAATAAAGGTTTTAGATGTCCCCGAGCTGCCCG
>DATFAB010000092.1:0-40091 GCA_035255025.1 Geomonas sp. | reverse complement strand
ATGGCGTTCCTCGGGGAGATGCTCCGCAACCGGCATATCGTCATGGAGCTCACAAAAACGGATTTCCAGAAGAAGTATCTCGGCTCCTACCTCGGCATCCTCTGGGCCTTCATCCATCCCACCATCTACATCTGCATCGTCTGGTTCGTCTTCCAGGTCGGCTTCAAATCACAGCCGATGGACAATTTCCCCTTCGTCCTATGGATGCTGGCTGGGATCATCCCCTGGTTTTTCTTCTCGGAATGTCTAGTAAGCGCCACGTCAAGCATCACGGAAAATGCATTCCTGGTGAAGAAGGTGGTCTTTAGCATGGGAATGCTACCCTTGGTGAAGATCCTATCCTCGCTGATTATCCACTTTTTCTTCATTGCCGTCATCTTCCTCATGTTCCTGATATATGGCTATCCTCCGTCTTGGTACAATCTCCAGGTCTTCTACTACCTGTTTTGCGCGGTGGTGCTTTTATTGGGAATATCGTGGCTCACCTCTTCGCTCATCTTGTTCCTAAAAGACACAGGACAGATCATCACCATGATCCTGCAGTTCGGATTCTGGATGACTCCTATATTCTGGTCAACAAAGCATCTGTCGACGAACACCATGAATCTGATCAAGCTGAACCCCATCTACTACATAGTTGAGGGCTACCGTGAAAGCTTCATATACAAGAACTGGTTCTGGGAAAAGCACTATATGATGACCCTCTATTTCTGGTGTGTTACTGTCTTTTTCTTTTTCCTTGGAGCTATTGTGTTTCGCAGGCTCAGGCCGCATTTTGCAGATGTGCTGTGAGATAACTTGACGGGGTTGTACTCGTAAAAATGAACTCGGATATCGCGATCAGCGTAAAAGACATAACTAAGATCTACAAACTGTACGACTCGCCACAGGACCGCCTGAAGGAGTCTATCAACCCGTTTGGCAAAAAATACCATCGGGATTTCTACGCCCTAAACGGTATCAGCTTTGACATCAGGAAAGGGGAAACCGTCGGTATCGTCGGCAAGAACGGCTGTGGCAAGTCTACATTGTTGAAGACAATCACAGGCGTGCTGACTCCCAACAGCGGGTCGGTTTCCGTCGTTGGCAAAATTTCAGCATTGCTCGAACTCGGTGCCGGTTTCAATCCACAACTCACCGGCCTTGAAAACGTCTATTTCAACGGAACCATCATGGGCTATACCCGTGACGAAATGGAAAGCAAGGTCGACAACATTCTCTCATTTGCGGACATCGGGCACTTCGTGCACCAGCCAGTGAAGACCTATTCCAGCGGTATGTTCGTACGACTGGCGTTCGCCGTGGCGATCAACGTTTCACCCGACATACTCATCGTCGATGAAGCCCTTTCGGTGGGTGACGAGGCTTTTCAGCGGAAGTGCTTCTCACGTATCATCGACTTTAAGGAAATGGGAAAAACTATCTTATTCGTGTCTCATTCCGCTGGCACCGTCGTAGAACTTTGCGATAGAGCTATGCTTTTCGATCGTGGTGAGCTTCTTCTTTGTGGTGCACCGAAACCAATAGTAACGAGATACCAGAAACTGCTATACGCCTCAGAGGATAAGCAGGAAACAATGAGAGCTGAGATAAAATCATTGCAAGCTACGGTACCGGAAACCTCTGGCGCCCTGGCGGAACAGCCCCCTGAGGAGACCGGACATCACAAAACAGAGATAAACCGCCCCTACTACGACCCCCACTTGTTACCGCAAAGCACTGTGTCTTATCAATCACGCGGTGCGACCATTCGGGACGCTCACATAACTACCGTTGCTGGGGAAAAGGTCAATATTCTGGTCAGAGGTCAACAGTATGTCTATAACTATTATGTTGACTTTAGCGAAGATGCCGAGAATGTGCACTTTGGCATGCTCATCAAAACTGTGATGGGGGTGGAGTTAGGTGGGCTTGTATCACACCCGCGCGTCAGGCCTGTACCTTTTATCCCCCGGAACACGTCAAAAAAACAATCATTCCTCTTCAGGTGCGCGCTAACAAGCGGCACTTATTTCCTCAACGCTGGTGTTTACGGGCATGTCGCCGGGCATGAGACTTATCTTCATCGGCTGATAGATGCAGTTATGTTTAAGGTGCAGCCAGAAAACGATGTGCTTAGTTCTGGGATCGTAGATTTCAGTTAGTGGCATTGCCGTCATGTCATAGGGGACTCAGATGGAAGGGCTTGAAGTACTAAATCTGTTGTTAAACGAACGTCCGCAATTCCACGGTCGTGAGTTGGCTGGAAGACATAATTACGCCATCGCCACCGAAGTCCTTGAATGGCTGGCGAAGTACCTTCCCTATGGTTGCAACACCATCGAGACAGGGTGCGGTTACTCCACAATTATCCTTGGATGTATAGCTAACAAACATATTGCCATCTCGCCTTTCACAGAAGAGCACCAGTTAATAATTTCTTGGTGCGCAGAAAAAGGTATCGCAACCGACCGTTTGGAGTTTATAGCTAAGCCATCTCAGGATGTGGTCCCTAACCTGCCAGATTCCATTTTTGACTTCGTCCTTATCGATGGCGACCATGCATTTCCCGCTCCCTTTATTGATTGGTACTACCTAGCAGACATGTTGCGAGTGGGAGGTTACCTTGCCATCGACGACACACAAATCCCCACGGGCAGGATACTAAAGGATTTTCTGACGATGGAATCGGACAGATGGAGCTTGACTGCAGAATTGGGAAAGACCACCATTTTTCGCCGAACCAGTGACTTGAAAGTTGCAAAAGGCATCATGTGGAATGAACAGCCGTTCTGCCTGGAGCAGTAAGCGTTGTTTTTCGTAAAGGAATTATAAGTAATGACAGAAACTATGCCATCGAAGGTCATCTGCATCTTGGGCATGCATCGTAGCGGCACCTCCACGATCACTCGCACAATCAATTTACTCGGGGCGTATTTGGGTCATGAACAAGATCTTATTCCCGCCGCGCCGGATAACCCCGAGGGCTTCTGGGAAAGGACCGATGTCGTAGATCTGCACGATCGCATCCTCGAGAAGTTTAAGAGGACCCCTGACATAATTACGCCTTTGCCATTAGGTTGGCACCGAGCCGCCAACCTGCGGGCTCTTAAACAAGAGCTCCGACAATTAATTGAAGACAACTTCGGACAACGCAAGTTTTGGGCATGGAAAGATCCGCGAACGTGTGTGCTTCTAGACCTTTGGAAGGAGGTTCTGACTGACCTTTCAATGGAGGTGAACTGCGTTTTTATTGTTCGCAACCCGCTTGATGTCGCGAAGTCCCTTCAGAAAAGAAATAACATACAGTTTCAAAAAGCCCTAGGGTTTTGGCTAAATCACAACATATGTGCTCTTGAATCCTCCTCAAATATACCCACTGTACTCCTCAATTATGACGATTTTGTGGAACGATGGGAACCGGAAATGCGCCGGATCACACGTGCTCTCAACATATCTTGGCCAGTAAGTGACGAAAAATACAAAAATGAAGTGGAGTCTTTCATTCGTCCTAGCCTCAGACACAACAAGTCCAGCATAGAGCAGCTCAAGGTGCTCCCTGCCCCAATCAGGGACCTTTATGACCTCATTTTGGGACAAACAGGCAAGCTTCACCCCGATGCGTCTTTTTACGAGAGCATCGGTAAATTAGCCAGAGAATTCCGGACGTATAGCAGTTTTTTTGATTTTGACATGGACCATCTATTTGATAGAGGGGTCTATCTATCCAACTTCGAATCGAATCGGGAAAGAACCGTCCCTGCTCTTCAGGTTGCGGAGGTGAAAGAAACGGACGTCTCTAATACTTGCGAGTCCGATTGTCCCAAGAGTCAGGACTTAGATCCAACAGAGACCTTGAATCCTTCGGCCAATAAAAGAACCCTCCTTTCCCTAATTTTCGGAAAATCACGCTAGGCGGTATCCCATGCTCATCTCCGTCGTCATCTGCACGTATAATCGCTCCGAACTACTGGATCTGTCGTTGAAGTCGGTAATTCGACAGGACTTCGCTGAAGATGATTATGAAATAATCGTAGTAGACAATAATTCTACAGACGACACAAAAGCTGTCGTCCTTGCCGTTGCGGCCTCTTCTACAGTAAGGATCTCCTACCTTTTTGAAAACAGACAAGGACTTTCCTACGCCCGCAACCGTGGGCTAGAAATGGCCCAGGGAGAGATCGTAGTATTTACCGATGATGACATCGAGGCCGAACCACAGTGGCTGCGCGAATTGGCAAAAGTTTTCCAAAGTGCAGAGGTTGCATGTGTTGGCGGCCCAATTCGACCTCTATGGCCACATGAGATACCGCATTGGCTTTCTGATGATTTTCATCGATTCCTTACCGTGAGTGAATTCGAGTCAGCGCGAGAATCAGGTTCCTTTACCTCCCCCAATTATCCATGGGGAGCGAACATTGCTTTCAGAAAAGAGGTATTTAAGAAGGTCGGCCTGTTCCCTACAGAACTGGGTCGTATTGGGAACATCCTTCTCTCCAATGAGGAAATAGACCTGTGCCGAAAAATTGAACGGGCAGGTAAGAAAATAGGATTCGCTCCTCAAGCCGTCATCCATCACAAAATTCCTCCTAACAGGCTGACCAAACTTTGGTTTTTCCACCGCACTTTTTATCAGGGAGTTTCCGACGCAGTCCTCGATACCGGCACGAACGGAAACGCTTACTCCCGGCTCCGCCCCCTGGTCTCAAACCTGCTTGAGGAGGATGCTTTACCTGAAGGCCTTGCCTTTAACAGGAAATGCAGGAATCGAATCACACTCGGCTACTTGCACGGAATGCTCTCTACCACTTGCGGTCGCTCGAAATTTGCGTCTTTGAGATTTGCAATGAGATTTTTGTCCCTTCTGGGAAGCGAACTGACGGCACGGCTGTCGAACAACGCTGACGCCGCTCAATGGGCTTTGGCCCTGAGTGGTGAACTGGAGGCGAAAAACGAGCGCGTCGCCGGTCTGCAACGTGAACTTGAAGATCGAACTGCATGGGCTTTGGCACTCAAGGAGAAGGACCAACAAAAGGATACCAGGATCGTCGAGCTTCAACAGGAACTGGCCGACCGCACAGAATGGGCAATGACGCTCAAAAGCAATGTCGAGCAGAAAGATGCAAGGATCCTAGCCCTTCAGCAAGAACTCCTCGACCGTACCAATTGGGCGTTGAAACTCAGGGATGAAGTCCAGCAGAAAGATTCGATGATCATTGCCCTCCAAGAGGAGCTTGCGAAGCTTGGATCATGGGCAACAAAACTACAAAATGATCTCGAGAAAAAAAGTGGCATTGTCTAGAGAAGCAAATAGGCCGGTTCGGTCTTCGGTAACAAAAGGGATTGGGCAAAACAGATAATGGAAAAAGTTCTTTTCATCCAAAGTGGCAACAGCGGCAGCGCCGAGAAATCTCTCGCTGTAATAAAAGGCAAAGTTTTTCCGGGCGATGTGCAACTGGATTACCTGGCAGACGACGTCCACCCCGCCCTCGCCAAGACCGCCGTTCCTGATTTAAGAACCTTTATTTCTCTCCAAAAAGGGATTCTGCAGGCGACCTTGTTCCTGTTCCGCCTGTGGCAGACAAGGTATGACACCGTTGTTGTCATGTTCACCCGGGAGTCCGGCTTTACCAAGCACAAACTTCTCGCGTTATTAGCCAGAAAGGGCAATCTGCTGATATTCAATGAAAACTGCGATTGTTTTCATTACAGCCACAAGAAGATGTACCTCCATTTGCGCTGGAGGTGGGTCAGCTACCTCAACTCCAGCAGGAGCGGCGTTCTGAGAACCGTGAACGACGGGATCAAGGTGCTCCGCAACGAAGGTCCTCGAACATTTCTCAATATCTGCTGGCACCGGCTAACGACCCGAAGACCGGTCAAGATCCAGGCCCAGCTTCGCTCTGACATTGGACCGCTCACCTTTCCCTTCTTCGAACGCCCAAGCGTCTCCATCGTCATCCCGGTCTATAACAAGATCCTCTACACCCAAAACTGCCTGGCATCCATTCTCGAGCAGACCGACGACACCGCCTACGAGGTCATTGTCGTCGATGACAAATCCACCGACCAGACGGAGGAAACCCTCCTGAAAATGCAGAACCTGCACTATATCAGGGCGCAAGAAAACAGGGGCTTCGTCGGGTCGTGCAACGCAGGGGCTGAGGCCGCTCGAGGCGATTACATCCTCTTTCTCAATAACGATACGACGGTGACGCCGGGCTGGTTGTCTGCGCTGGTGCGCCCCTTGGATGAGGATCGCAGTTGCGGCGCTGTCGGTGCCAAGCTGGTCTATCCGGACGGGACCCTGCAGGAGGCAGGGGGCATTATTTGGCGGGATGCCAGCGGCTGGAATTACGGGAAGTTCGATGACGCAAGCAAGCCGGAGTACTGCTACCTGCGCGAAGTCGATTACTGTTCCGGTGCAGCCCTGATGGTGAGAAAAAACCTCTTCGAACAGTTGGGAGGTTTCGACCAAAGATACGCTCCTGCCTACTGGGAAGATACCGACTTGTGCTTTTCGATCAGAAAACTTGGATACCGGGTAATGTTTCAACCCGAATCTGTCGTTGTTCATTATGAGGGCATTTCAGCTGGCACAAGCATCTCATCGGGCATGAAGCGATACCAGCAGATCAACACCGCCAAGTTCATAGAGAAATGGCATCACGAGCTTGCCCATCAGTCAGATCATGATGTCAACAACATCTTCGCAGCCAGGGATCGTAACGGAGGCAAGCGAATCCTGGTAATAGACCACTACGTTCCGACCTACGACAAGGACGCCGGCTCTTTTTTCATGTTCAGCCTGTTGAAAGCGTTGGCGCAACAGGGATACCGTGTCGTTTTCTGGCCGGACAACCTTCATCGAAGCGAGCCATATACGACCCTGCTGCAGCGCATGGGAGTCGAGGTAATATACGGCCGGCACGACTTCAACGAGTACCTGGAGAAGCACCATACCTTCTTCGATGCGGCTATCCTCACCAGAAACCACATCGCGATCAACTTCATTGATGCCGTACGGAAAAAGATCCAAAAGGTCATCTACCACGATCCCGACCTCGAATTTCTTCGTGAGCAGAGGCGAGTAGCTTTCGAAGGAGGTCTCGAAGACGAGTTGCAGAGGATAAAGGAGCGCGAATTCCACCTCTTCAGAAACTGCGACATAATCGGGATCCACAGCCCCGTTGAACGAGATATCATCCGGGAGGAGCTCCATGATGCGGAAGTGGCAGTAATTCCACTACCGATCAACCGCATTACGGCATGCGCCACCCCGTTTCCAGACCGCGCCGGACTGTTGTTCGTCGGCAGTACCCACCCCCCCAACATCGATGCGCTAGCCTACTTTCTGCAGGACATCTTTCCGCTGGTCCTGGCAAGGTTGCCGGAGCTCAAACTCTACATCGTTGGGCAGGTCCCCAAAGCCAAGCTCAAGAACTATGCTGACAAGAACGTAGTCTTCACCGGTTTCGTTGAAGACTTGCTTCCTTACTTCGAGGAGGCCCGCCTGTATGTCGCACCGCTTCGCTATGGCGCGGGCATCAAAGGAAAGATCCTGGAAGCGCTGAGCTTTGGCCTCCCCGTGGTGACCACATCCATCGGATCGGAAGGAATTGGCCTCACCAATGGAAAAAATGTGCTTATAGAGGACGACCCGGCCGGCTTTGCGGACGCGGTGGTGAAGTTGTATCAAGACCCGGATCTATGGAATGGCATGCGGGTAAGCGGACAAGAGCACGTGGAACAGAACTTCTCCCAAGTAATTTTTGCCGAGAAAGTCCAGGAAACCTTGTCCAAGCTTCTTGGCCAGTAGTCGACAATATATTAATAAAAGGCAGGATTGTGAGAATGAACACATGCAATTCGTCTGACCCCGTTTTTGTCATCGGCTCCTACCGGTCCGGCACCAGCGTGTTGACATGGTGCCTTGGTCAAAACCCGAACATCCTGGCGCTTGAGGAGACCAACTGGATCGCCTATCTCAGCGTTTATATGGACAACCTGTACCGCTTGGGCTCCGTCAACAAAGACCGTTCCAACCTCAGCTCGATCGGCACTACCGTGCAGGAATTCAACAGCTACTTCGGGCGGTGCATAAACAACTTCGTTCAAGAAAATCTGAAAAAGTACCTAGATGCTTCAAAGAAAAGAGCCCTCGAGCGCCCCGAGTTGATTTCTGACCATTACCACCTTGCCCGGTCGCAAAACGATCCCAAAGAACGCTGGGTCGACGGCACACCGGAGAATTCCCACTTTGTCTATGGCCTCAACAAGCTCTTTCCAGGAGCAAAATTCATCCATCTTTTACGGCATCCTGATGACGTCGCGGTCAGCCTTCAGAATTTTGCCAGCATCGGCGGCAAGAACTATTCCGAAGAGGATGCCTACCGTACGTGGCTGCGCCTGGTTCGCGCTTCGCTCGAGGCAGAGTCAGCGTTGGGATCGGACAAAGTCCTCCGGATCCATTATGCCGACCTGGTCGAAAAACCGGAGGAAGTAATAAGGGAGTGCCTGCAGTTCATTGGCGAAAATTTCAGCGGATTGTGTTTGGCGCCGCTTAAAAAGAGGATCAACAGCTCCGGGCGCGCCTCTGATGACTTTACTGATCCTGCTACCAAAGGTAAGCCCTACATCAATGAAGCTCATGAGCTATACAAAAAGTTAATAACAGAGAAACCTCTTTTTAGTGTCGGTGACGATGCATTATACAGTATTTTCGAAGACAAGTTTCTGAGGTTCGCTAAACAATTCAGACTGGAAGAAGTTGACAAGTTGGCCGCATGGGGTTGCAACCTGGACAAGGAACTCAACCAGTGTCATGCCAGGATACTCGAACTTCAGCGGGAAGTCGAAGAACTGGGGAGTTGGGGCAAAAGCCTGGATGCCGCCATTTTTGAGAAAGAAAAACATATACTTAACCTGCAGAACGAGATAGATCGACGGCAATGTCGGTGAAAGCACATAACGAGAAGGAGGAATTCATGAGGGTAACGAACGGTATTGCGATCTTACTGGCGCTGGCAGTAGGTGTCGCCAGTGGGTGCTCTAAAAGTCAAGAGACACAAGATGCTTCCAAACAAGCCACGGCATCGGCCCCCGCCCCCCAGCAGACCCAACAACAATTGGCACTGCTAGACTTTGGACCGAAAACCATAACCGTTGGCACAGATTTCAACGTGCAGCCAAATGGACAAAGTGCACTATGGGCGAAAGCGGAAAACGTAACACCGTCAACCGTCATCGTCCTTAACGGTGAACAAATGAAAAGCAACCCCAAGCAAGACGGCAAGATGATTACCTGCCTGGTGCCGAAGCAAAGCTACACAACTCCAGGGACGTATCCGATATATCTCATCGACACAAAGAGTGGCAGCAAGTCCAACGAACTTAAGGTTGTAGTGAAGTAAAACATTGATGACGACTTTAATTATCCATGAAGCCCTGTGGTAAACAGGGCTTCATGCAAGCTATTGCCACACCCACAATGAATCGTTTTATTGAGTTTAACAACATTACGGTCTCTTCTCCTACCTTCGACCGTCCCCTGAGGTACTGACATGAAAGTTTCGCAGATTTTAGAGAGAAGAGCCAACAACTTAGATATATTTAGAATTATCGCTGCATGCATGGTGATATACGGGCACGGTTTCGCACTTGCTCCTGAAGTTGGGAAAAAGGATATTGTAGCCAGTGCTTTAGGGTTTGATTATTCAGGCTCGTTAGCGGTCAAGATCTTTTTCTTTTTGAGTGGTTTGGTCGTGACAAACAGCCTTTTGGAAAAGCACGATCCTTTTGGTTTTGCTATTGCGCGATTTTTTGAATTTGGCCAGCTTATATAGTCACCATACTGATATCTGCGTGTGTAATCGGTCCGTTTTTTTCTACCATGCCTGCAACAGAATACTTTAAATATTGGGATGTACTTAAGTATGTAACAAATAATATTTCAATGCATCCTGTTTTCAAATTACCAAATGTATTTCTTAACAACCCATACAAGGATGTCGTAAATGGTGCCATTTGGACTTTGCCTTACGAAGTAGGAGCTTACTTGATCTTACTAGCTCTCTACATGATGGGAACTTTTAAAAATAAAAGCATTACGCTTTTTATCTCAACTGCCATCATACTTGATCCTCTTTTGGGAAACAAACTCGCTCTGACATGGCTCTCACAAAATAAAGAGGCGACGCTGCTAGCGCCATGTTTTGCTCTAGGTGTGATTTTTGCGTTATACAAAGATAAGATCGAGATATGCCCAAACTCAATTTTAGGTTCATGGATGCTGTACTTGCTTTTTCACTCCTCGACTTACAACTTCTACTTTTTTTATTTTGCCTTGTTTTCAAGCATCTTATATCTATCTACCACCAGGATTTTACTGAAATACAGACCGAGTGTCGACATCTCATACGGTGTCTACCTCTGGGGTTTTCCGGTTCAACAAATGATGGCGGCAACCTTTAATTATGGGGTGTGGTTCAACCAGATCATCTCACTTATAATCAGCATTTGTTTAGGATTTTTGTCGTGGCATCTCATCGAAAAGAGATTCATGAACATAGGCCGAAGGTTTGCAAAAAGCCTTGCAGCGGTTCGGATGTCAAACGTCCCCTTAGTGGCCCGAACTTCCTTGGCTGCAGAAGAACTGCAACAGATAGACCCTTCCTAGTTTCGTCATAAGGATCAATTTACCAGTGTTTGGCCATCCAGTTGACGATTCATCTCAATCGAAAGAAACCAATTTGACAGAGGCCTGCCAGGCACCTTTTCTCCAGACAGATAAGGACATTCACGTGATCTTGGCAAGAAACACCGGCATCTGCCTCAACATGATCGTAAAGAACGAGACGCCGGTGCTCAACCGGCTGTTCCTTTCGCTAAAAAATGTCATCGACTATTACGTGATCGTCGACACCGGCTCCACCGATGGCACGCCTGACCTCATCCGGGAGCGCATGGCCGACTACGGGATCCCCGGCGAGGTCCACCACCGGGAGTGGGTGAACTTCTCGGTGAATCGGAACCAGGCGCTGCAGCTCGCCTGCGCCGCCGGCAAGAGTCGCTGGGCGCTGATCATCGACGCCGACGAAGAGCTCGGCTGCTCCGATTCTGCCTTCGTGAAACGGCTGCAGCCGGGAGTTACCTACGAACTGGAAAAACACCACGGCAAGATGCGCTACGCGCTTCCCAACCTGATCGACCTGACCCGGACGCAGTGGCAGTGGCACGGGGCCGTCCACGAGTACCTGATGGAGAAGGGAGGAGCCTCGCCCCGCCAGCGTCTAACCGAGGCCTGGATCATCTACCACAAGGGGGAAGGGGCGAGGTCGCGGGGGGTGAGCGACCGGGAGAAGTTTCTGCGCGACGCGCGCCTGCTGGAAAAGGAGCTGGAGACAAACCCTGCCGATTGCCGCAGCCGCTTCTACCTCGCCCAGTCCTACCGCGACGCGGGCGAGTTGCAGGCTGCCTATGACAACTACCGTCTGCGGGCGGAGATGACCGGGGGCTGGGACCAGGAGACCTTCATGGCACGCCTGGAGGCGGGACGGATGGCGAGGCGTCTGGGGATGGCGCACCCGGCCGTTTTGGAGGAGTTGCTTGCAGCCTACGACCTTCGGCCGGCCAGGGCGGAACCGCTCCACGAACTGGCGGCCCACTGCCGGTTGCAGGGGCGCTACGGGCAAGCCTACCTGTTTGCCAAGATGGGGAGCCTCATCCCCTGTCCCGATGACACTCTCTTCGTCCACCACGACGTCTACCGGTGGCGCATGCTGGACGAGCTTTCGGTCGCCGCCTACTGGACCGGGAAGTACCAGGAGGCGCGGGAGCTTTGCGAACGGCTTATTGCCATGGCGGCCGAGGGGGGCGATATCGACGCCACCGATATGGAGCGGATCGTGCAGAACCTGGCATTCGCCAGGCAGAAATGCTGAAAGAAAGGCTTTTCACCGCAGAGACGCAAAGGGCGCAGAGAAAACCGGATGACGTCTTTGACCATATCCAGTCCTGCACCATTTTCACCTCTACCTCACGCGCTCTTTTGCTGTCAAGAGGAACGCTTGCCACCATGGCAGTGGAGCAATCCCCCCTGTCCCCCCTTTATCAAGGGGGGGACGTGTTGGCGAAAGTTGGCCAATGGGCCATTTGACATCGGGATCGATTAGCTTACTCTAATATTCATTGTCTTCACCCCCAACAAGGAGGCGACCATGAAAGGGTATTCGAACGGCAAGATGTACGAGGTAGCTATCGCGGACATTGCAGTCGGCAACGTGCAGGCTCGCAAGTACTTCGACGAGCAGGGGCTGGCGGAGCTGACGGCTTCGGTGAAGAGGTACGGCGTCCTGCAGCCGGTCCTGGTCCAGGAGGGAAAGGAGAGCAAGTTCGCGCTGGTCTCCGGCGAGAGGCGCTACCGGGCCGCCCAGGCGGCCGGGCTTGCCACCATCCCGGCCGTCCTCACCGACGGGGATCCCGGCGAGATCGGCCTGGTCGAAAATCTTCTCAGGGAGGACCTCACGGTGATCGAGCAGGCCGAGGCGCTGGAGTCCCTGAGAAGTTCCCACAACTACCAGCTGAGCAACCTCTGCGAGGTCTTCGGCCTCTCCGATTCCACCCTTTCCGAAATCCTTTCCCTCAATAAGCTGCCGGCGGCTGTGAAGGATGACTGCCGCAAGGAGCCAAAAATCGCCCGCGGCATCTTGGTCGAGATCGCCAAGCAGCACACTGAAAAGAAGATGCAGGCACTGTATGAGAACTACAAGGAGCGCGGGCTGACCAGGGGTGAGATCCGAACGCTGCCGCGCAAAGCCAAGCTTTCTGCCCCGGCCGCAGGCGACCCTGTTGACATCACTTTTATCGATAACTTCCTAAAGCGCCTTGATGCGCTGGACATAGCGAAGGCCACCCCAGACCAGCTCGAACCGCTCACGCTGGCCCTGGAGAACGTCCGCTCTTCAGCCTTCAAGAAACTGAAGGCGCTGAAAACGCAGACACCCGCATCCAGTTCCACTTGATTGTTCCCTCGGGGGGCTCTCCGATCTTGGAAGCCCCTCTCCATCCCGCACGTCCCTACCTCGGCCGAACATTAAAAAAGCTGCGATTCCGGCATGCCGGAATTCGGCCTAACCATCCGGCATCATTGTTTTAATGCTTAAAAATAACAACGTTTTCTAATACTATTTCAAATGAAGGCTTTGTAGGCACCTCTTTCATGAGCGACAACAGCGGTCCTCTCGCGAAGGGCACTGAGAGCAACAATGCTCATTGCGACACGGATGTTTTTTGAGCCAACCTCAGCGCAAGCGGTCAAAAGAGAGCCCGCGTGACCTTTCGGTCCGCGGGCTCTCTGGTTCACAATTCTCAATATCGGTTCAGCCGGTTACCAGACCGCCTTCCAGACGTAGGCGTCGGTCGCGTCCTTGATGCAGACCTCAAGTGCGTCCGAGGTGCCTGTACCGTTCTGGGTCAGCCAGAAGGTGCCGCGGGCTCCACTGTTGCAAGCCGGCTTGGCGGAAATGGTGTTGATGCGAACGCCACCGTTAATTTCGAGTTTTTGTCCCGGGGTGGTAGTCCCAATCCCGATGTTACCGCTCGAGGTTATCCGCAGGCGTTCGGCCAGGGCAGTCGACCCCGCCGGAGTGGTGGAAAAGCTCAAGCGTCCCGGGCTGCTGCCTGGAGTCGGCGCACCGTCAGCGGCGACCTCGAAGGAGCCGGCCCTGTTGTAGGCTGTCCCGTCATACCCCCACATGACGAACCTGCCGATGATATCGCCATCAAGGAGCGGCATTTTAGTTCCATTGGTGTTTCTGGCGCGCAGCAGCTTGTAGGTAGGCCACCCATCGTTAAACGGCATTTCCCCGTAAAAGAAGTCGGAACTATAGTCAGCGTAAAGGTGCTGTATTGCAATTGGTGCAGTAACCCCAATCCCGATATGCCCGGTATTGTCTATGACCAGCTTTTTATTGCCGGCTTTATCATTCACGCTGAACTTCACTGCGGTCGATGCTTCGGTCGGCCCCTGCTGGACGGCCAGTACGCTACCATCTGTTTGGGTGGCAACCTTCGCCAGGATCTGCGACTGGGTATCAGGCGATCCTGCCGGACCGGTGGGACCGGTCGGCCCTTGCGGGCCAGTGGCGCCCGTTGCCCCCTGGGTGCCGGCTGCACCGGCCGGACCTTGGGCTGCCATCACGGCCCACTTGGTGCCGTCGGTACCGGGGGTGACGCCGGTGTTCTGGAGGAGGGCGATGTAGGAGCTGCCGTTATAGAGTACGCAGTCGGACGGGTTGTAGGTAGAAGCGGCGCTCCAGACCCCCTTCCAGTGGGTCACGTTAGTGAGCCCGCTGCCGTCGCCGGTGAAGGAGTTACCGGTCACGTTGCCGGCGGAGGTGACTCTGAACATGACGGCACCGGTGGTCTGGTCCTCCACGGTCAGCTTGTCGGTCTCGGCGGCCAGCGCCAGGGCGGGGACCAGGGCGAGCGAGGCTGCGACTACCACGCAGGCTACGGCTGAGCGCGGCGTGACGGCAGAAACGGCTGCTAGCTTCTTGTGGGCGTTCTTTCTTCTCATCGGTTTCTCTCCTTTAGCTGTTCCCTTTGTTCATTGAATTGCAGATCCTCTATCTACCGTTTGAGCTTCCTATCTCGTGTCTTGAACTCTCTTCCCCCCGGCCTCGCACCTCAACGGGAACGGAGCCGGCGGAACCCTGGCCGGCTGCCTCTCCTACCTCAAAACTACCCCGTTCATCTTCACCTTGCCGTCGCGCACGCTGAGGGCGCCGCTAAGGAGCGTGCTGCCGGTCGCACTCGCAAAGCTGCCATCGAAGCCCCCCTGCAGGGTGACGGTGATGTTCCGCCTGAAATAGGGGGTCTCGCTGAAGGTGATTCCCTGCAGCTCGATGATGTCGCCGTCCTGGCTGTTGTTGTAGGCGTCCTGCAACAGGCTGTAGTAGAGCCCCCGCCCGAACAGGAGCACGGGAGCCAGTCCGCCGGTGGAGGCCAGGCTGAACGACTTGCTGGCGGAGGCGGACTGGGCGTCCACCGTTCTCAGCGTGAAGCTGCTGCTCCCGCCGGTGATGGGGGTGCCGGAGATGACCCCGGTGGCGGCGTTCAGGGTGAGCCCCGCGGGGAGCCCTCCCCGGGTGAGCGCCCAGCGGTAGGGGGCCGTGCCGCCGGTGGCGGACAGGGTCAGGCTGTAGGGGGTCCCCAGGGCGGCCGACGGCAGGGTGCCGGTGGCGATGGAGACCGGCGAGAGCGAGGGGCTCGCCAACAGGCCGCTGTGCAGAGAATCGAAGCCGAACATGCCCCACTGCTGCGCCGGCTGGTCGAAGGGGACCTGCAGGTCCCAGGCCCACAAAAGCGCCCGGCTCCCCGCCTCGGGGAACACCAGCTTCAGGGTGCCGCTCTTGTTGAGATCGGCCAGCACCGGCGTGTTGTGCATGTTGCTCCCCGAGTTCCTGCTGGTGATGGGAAGCGTGGAATAGGTGCCGTCGGGGCGGACCACGTTGAAGTTGGTGCCGTCAAAGGCGACGATATCGGGAGTGCCGTCCCCGGTCACGTCGGCGATGGAGAGGTTCCCCTGAACCTGCAGGGAGAGCGGCGCAAACAGCTGGCTGCCGTCGTACTTGATGGCGTACAGCAAGTTCCGGTTGGCGGCAACCAGCTCCCGGAAGCCGTCTTGCTTCAGGTCGCCCAGCGCCATCTCGGCCCAGCTGAAATAGCCCGGGGTGACCACCGGCCATCCCGGCAGGACGTTGCCGTTGCTGTCGAAGGCGAAGAAGCGGGTGGTGACCTCGGTGGTGCCGCTGTCGTTACCCTTCCAGGCGGCAAGCTGGACCATGACCTCGGGCAAGCCGTCGTTGTTGATATCCCCCACCACCGGCGAGCCGACCGGGTAGAACTCGTAGTACTTGGCGGTCAGCGGCTCTCCCGCCTCCGGCCAGTCGTGGCGCCAGCGCACGGTGCCGTCGGAGTTGAACACCATCAGGCTCCCCCCCGTGGTCCGGTAGGTGTCCCCGGCCGCGTAGCGGATGTTCCTGATCACGTTCTTGACGATCTCCTTCTTGCCGTCCCCGTCCAGGTCGGCCACCGCCACCGTCTTCTCGTTGTACCAGCTGTCGTATTCCCCCAAGGGATAGGACCACTTCACGTTCCCCAGCCCGTCCAGCACGTAGAGGCTGGAGTTGTAGGTCTCGGTGATGATCTCCAGCTTGCCGTCGCCGTACAGGTCGGCGAGCGTCGGGTTCAGCGTGGGATTGCCGGCCTCCAGGTTCTTGGACCAGCGCAGGTTCCCGAAGCGGTCCCAGCACATCAGGGTCGGATGCAGGGAGTTGTAGGGATCCTGCACCGCCGCCACGATCTCGCGGTTGCCGTCCTGGTCGAGATCCCCCACCGCCGCCCCCAGTTCGAGGCTGGTGCCGTTGTAGGCCATGGTCTGCGGCCAGCCGGAGAGCAGGGTGCCGTCCTGCTTGTAGACGCTGATGGTCCCGCGGCCGGAACTGTCCCGCCCGGTCACCACGATCTCGTCCAGCCCGTCGTTGTCGATATCGGCCAGGTTGGGGGAGTTCCACAGGTAGGCCGAGCCGTAGGAGGTGAACTTCTGGGGCCAGCCGGGCAGAAACTGCTTGCCGATGTTGCCGTGCACCTGGCTGGAGACCGAGCCGTTGGCATCCTGGGCGGTCACCTTCACCGTGTAGTCGCCGTAGGGGGCGGGGAGGATGGCGGGGTCCAGGGTGGCCAGCACGCCGCTGGTGGCGGGGCCGGAGCCGATCTGGGTCCAGCTGGAGGGGTAGCTCCCCGCGCCGTAGAAGACCTGGTAGGGGGCGCTGGCAGAGCCGGTGATGGCCAGCGGCTGGCCGGTCATGAAGTCGGCGGCCGGCGAGGTGATGGAAACCGTGGCGGAGGAGACCGTGTTGATCTGCAGCGCCTTGCTGACGTTCACCCGGCCGCTGCCGATGTACTGCTGGTTGCTGACGGTTACCGCATCCACCCCCTGCTTGAGCACCTCGGCCACCTGGCGGCCGGTCAAGGCGGGGTTCTTGGAGAGGATCAGGCCGGCCAGCCCCGCCACGTAGGGGGAGGCCATGGAGGTGCCGGAGAGCCCGGCGTAGCCGCTGGAGTTGCCGAGACTCCCCGTGTAGGGGACGGTACTCACGATGGGGTAGCTGCTGCTGCCGTCGCCTCCCGGTGCGGCCACGCTCACCCAGGAGCCGTAGTTGGAATACCAGGCGCGGACGTCGTTTTGGTCGGTGGCCGCCACCGAGACCACGTTGCTGTAGGCGGCCGGGTAGGAGTTGTCGGTCGCCGAGGTGTTGGAGTTACCTGCCGCGGCCACCAGCACCACCCCCTTGGAGTCGGCGTAGTTGAGGGCGTCGCTCTCCAGCTGGGAGGCGGGGCCGCCGAAGCTCATGTTGATCACCTTGGCGCCGTTGTCGGCCGCGTAGATGATGGCGTTGGCGATGGCGTTGCCGTCCAGCACGCCGTAGTCGGAGCCGTTTTGGCGCACCGAGAAGCCGGCCCGAAGCGGCATGACCCGGCACTGGGGGCAGACCCCGCTCACCCCCACCCCGTTGTTGCCGGCGGCGGCGATGATGCCGGCCACGTGGGTGCCGTGCCCGTTGTAGTCGGAGGGGTCGAAGTCGACCGTCTGGTAGTCCTCGCCGGAGATCAGCTGGTAGCCGGCGGCGATGTAGTCGCTCGGCACGATGTCGACGAAGTCCTTGCCGGGGTTACCCTGGGAGTCGCGCCAGATGTTGGCCGAGAGGTCGGGATGGCTGTAGGCGACCCCGGTGTCGATCACCGCAACCACCACCGAGGGGCTGCCGGTGGTGATGTCCCAGCCGGAAGAAGCCTGGGTCTTCTGGTGGCTCCACTGCTGGGGGTAGAGGGGATCGTTGGGGATGAGCTGGGTGTAGAAAAGCGGCACCGGCTCGGCGTACTCCACGGCGGGGTTGGCCTTCAGCTCGTCGGCCAGGGCGGAGAGGTCCTCGTCCTTGCCGGCACGCAGGTCGTAGAGGTCCTTGAAGCGCTGGTGGCTCGTATTGGCGAGCTTCTTCTGGGAAACCTTCAGGCCGTGGCGGTCGATGGAATCGCGGATATGCTCGGTGTTCTTCCCTTCCTTGAGCTTCACCACCAGCCGCCCCGGCAGGTGGCGGGGGAGCTTCGCCAGGGGATCCCGGGCAGGCCCAGGCAGCATGACCCCGTCCTCGCTGTGCTCGGCCGCGTTCCCCTTATCGCCGTGCATCTGCGCGCAGACGGGCCCCGCCCAAAGGAGCTGGGCGGCCGGGATCAGCCAGAGGTTTCTAAGCCACGTTTTTCTGGTCACCATTACCCTCCCTTTACCTGATCGCCAGGCCGTCGGCGACGAGCTTGCCGCACTGCACCCGGAGCGCGCCGTCGATCCTGCTCTCCCCGGAGAGCCCCGCGAAGGAGGCGTCGTAGCCGCCGCTCATGGTGACCGCTTCGCCGCACAGGTTCATGCTCACCACCTCGCTGTAGTCGCCGCTTGCAAGCAGGAGCCGGAAGGCGGAGACGGCCGGCGCCTGGCTGAAGAGCTGGGAGAGGGTGGAGAAGTACTGGTCGGCCAGGCCGCCGGCCACCAGCTTCACGGAGGGAGGGACGCTGTCGTGGCCGACCGAGACGGCGTAGCCGATGCGGCCGCTCACCCCGGAAACCGACAGGTAGTAGGGGCCGGAAACGGTCACCGGGTACTCCAGGGCGGTCGGGGAGGCCCCGCTTGCCTGGGTCAGCAGCTGGCGGCTGCCGTCATAGAGCGCGAGGTTGAGCGGGACGCCGCCGGTGTAGTTGACCGCGACGTGCAGGGTGTCGCCGGCGTTCGCGTCGATCCGGTACCAGCTCACCGAGGGGGAGGCGGTGTTGTCGGCAAGGCCGGTGAAGATCCCGGCCGACGGCGCCACGGCCGCTGTGTCGAAGGTGTCGTGGCTGCCGGGGAAGCTCACGCAGGGGGCGTTGTTCCCCAGCCGGTAGATCCCCGACCCCTCCACGGTGCTGGCGACGTAGAGGACGTCGCCGCAGCCGTTCACATCCACGCTGCCGATGTTGCCTGCCAGAAGGAGCGGCCCCCGGCTGCTGGACTCCAGCGCCACCGCGCCCGACTGGGGAACCTCGCTCCAGACCATCTCCCCGCTGTCGCTGATGGCGGCGTCGTGGTGCTGGAAGGCGTTGTCGGTGACCAGCTCGGGGGTGCTGCTCCCCGCCGGAAGCTTGAAGACCTGGTAGCCGCCGGAGCTTTGCTGCCTGAGGAAGAGGAGGTCCCCCTGGTTGTTGATGCTCGGGTAGTAGCCTCCGCCGCTGCCGGAGCCGACCACTTCCCCGCGCAGGCTGGAGTATACGCTCCCCCCCTGGCTCCAGACGATTTCCCGGGAGTCGTTGATATCCGTCTTCACCACCTGGTAGTTCTGGCCGGTGGAGAGGGTGAGCGGCTTGCCGGCCAGCGTGCCGTGCAGGACGTAGGCGGGAGGGGTGAGGGAGCCGTCGTACTGGGCCCAGACCAGGTCCCCCACGTTGTTCAGCGAGGGGGCGTAGTGGTCGACCGCGTCGAAGGTGAGCTTGCCGCGCAGCAAGGAGAAGATCTGCTGGTGGCCGGAAGCGTCGTCGTACTGGCTCCAGACCGCGTCGCCCAGCGAGTTGATCGAGATCCCCTCGCCGATCTGGCTGACGCTTGGCAGCTGCTCCGGGCAGACGGCGGCGCCGCAGTTGCTGGTGTACCTGGAGAGCGAGACGGCAAAGCCGAAGCTCCCCCCCGTCGCCTGCAGCTTCAGGTAGTAGGTGCCGCTTTTGGGAACCGGGAAGTTGATGAGCGCGGGGTCGTAGCTGGAAAGGGCGCCCACCAGGTTCCCCTGCGCATCGTAGATGCCGCCCGCCAGCGCGTTGGGGGAAGTGGGGTCGTAGTTCACCACGATGTGGAAGCTGTCGCCGGACAGCGCGTCGAAGCGGTACCAGGCGACGGGGTTCGCCACGGAGTCCAGCTGGCCGGTGAAGACGTCGCCGAAGGAGACCGCCGTCGCCTGCTCCATGGTGGCGGGGGTGCCGGGGAGGCTCACGCAGGGGGTGTTGCTCCCCAGGCGGTAGATGGCGGGGCCATCGGCGCCGACCGTGCGGTAGACCACGTCGCTGCAGTTGTTGATGTCCACGCTCCCCGCCTTGGTGGACATGAGCTCCCCGCGCAGGCTGGAGAAGAGGGCGCCGGAGCCGGTGGCGAGGTCGAGCTGGGACCAGATGGCCTCGCCCCCCTCGTTGGCCGCCGCGTCCAGCCGGTAGGCGTTGTCGCTCGTCACCGGCACCGCCAGGTTGCTGCCTGCGGCCACCTTCATCACCTGGTAGGTTCCCAACAGGAGGTCATGCTGCAGGAAGCTGATGTTCCCCTGGTTGTCGATGGTGGGGTTCAGGTTGTCGGCCGCGCCGCCGGTCAGCTGCCCGCGCACGCTGGAGAAGACCTGGTAGCTGCCGGTGATCCAGTCGTAGACGCTGAACACCGCTTCCCGCCGGTCGTTGATATCGGCCTTGGCGATGTCGTAGTAGGTAACCCCCAGCGTCACCCGCCGGCCGCCGATGTTCCCGACCACGGAGAACTGCTCGCCGGCCAGGGCGTCGTACTCGGTCCAGACCACGTCCCCCAGGTTGTTGATGGCGGCGTTCTTGTGGTCGACGGCGTCGTAGGTCAGGGGTCCCCTGATCGACGACCAGACCTGGTAGCGGCCGGTCAACGGCTCCAGCTGGCTCCAGACCGTCTCGCCCAGCGAGTTGAGCGAGGCGCCCGGGTTGAGGTTGCCGGTCACTACCGGTTGAGCGCACAGCCCGGAGCTGCAGTTGTTGCCGAAGCTCTCCACCGTGACGGCATAGCCGAAGCGTCCCCCCTGCCCCGTCACCTGCAGGTAGTAGGTGCCGCTGTAGCTGGCGGTGGTCCGGATGGCCGGGGGCGAGCCGGCGGCGCCGCTCAAGAGGTTTCCCTGGCCGTCGTAGAGGCTTAGGGAGAGCGTGTTGGGGGAGCGGCTGTCGAAGTAGCTCCCTATCTTGATGGTGTCGCCGGTTGCGGCGTCGAAGCGGTACCAGTTTGTGGGCGCGGAGGTGGCGTCGGCCAGCCCGGTGAAGGTGCTCCCCACCGTTACCGCCGCCGCCTGATCCAGGGTGGCATGGCCGCCGGCATAGCTGACACAGGGGGAGTTGCCGCCCAGCTGGTAGATGGTGGAGCCGTTTGAGCCGGGGACGGAGTAGAGGAGATCGCCGCAGTTGTTGAGGTCGAGGGCGGTCGGGCTCACCTGGCTCACCAGCTGGCCGCGGCTGCTGGAGACGATGCTGGTGATGGAAGTGGAGGGGTCGGTCTCGGTCCAGACCAGTTCGCCCGCGTCGTTGATCGCCACGTCGGTGCGGCTGGTGCCGTTTCCGGGGACCTCCACCGGGGAGCCGGCCATCGGCAGCTGGAAGATCTGCGGGGTGCCGGTGTTGGAGTCGGTCTGGGAGAAGGCGATGGTGCCCGAGTTGTTGATGCCGGGCCTAAGAGTGTCAAGGGAGCCGCGGGTCAGCTGTCCGCGCAGGTTGGAGTAGACATGGGCGGTGCCGTTATTGTCCTGCTGGCTCCAGATGACCTCGCCGGAGTCGCTTAAGTCGAGCTTGTCGGTGTAGACCCCGCGCGCCACCGTGAACCGCTTGCCGCCGATGTACCCGATGATCCCCTGGGAGAAGCTGGTCCGGTCGTAGGCGAGCCAAGCCACGTCGCCGCGGTCGTTGATGACGGGAGCGTAGTGATCGGTGGAGTCGGCGCTTAGCCTGCCGCGCCAGGAGGAAAAGATCTGGTTGAAGCCGGTGCCCGGGTCGTACTGGACCCAGACGGCCTCGCCCAGCGAATTGATGGAGCCGCTGCCGCTCAGGGTGCCGCTGGCGAGCGGCACGGGAGAGGGAAGGGTATCTGCCAGGCTTGCGCCGGCGCACAACAGGGAAAGGATCAAGACCGCGGGGATGGAACGAATACCGCAGGAGAAGGTCGGCATATACCCTCCGATCAACACATCACATGCACTTCTAGCAAACACCTTCATAGCATCGTCCGGGGGGGCGGCCAGGGTGGGCAGCCAGCTGACGGACGCGGAGACGATAAAGCCGTAGCGGCAGCAGCTTACTGCCGGGGGGCGACAAAGTCAAAAGTTAATTTTAATTCGAGGGCACTTTTTTGCCGACCCCTCTCCCGGGAAGCAGCGCAGCTAAGGGATTGGGTCCCTCACCCGTCCTCAGGGACAGGTACAACCGCCCCCTTTGCGAAGGGGACAGGGTACAACCTCCCCCCTTTGACAAAGGGGGGCTTTCTAGATCCCTTGCCAAAGGGAGAGCTTGAAGGTGTGGTTTGTGAAACAATGTGAACGAGCGGCAACGGTGCCGGCCGCCGGCTTTTTTCTTTTGCTTCTTGGCCTCGGATCGGGGTAAGGTGGGGCCATTTCGCCGCCTACGGCTACTCCACCCGTACCTAACAAGGGCCAGGGACCATGAAAATCCTCTTCGTCTCCCTCTTCCTCCCCCAGGAAAAGGCCTACCATGCAGGCGGGCGCTACGTCTTCGAACTGCTCAGAAACCTCTCCCAGCGCCACGAGATCCACCTGGTCACCCGCTTCGAGCAGGGTGAGGAGGCTTCGCTCGCGGAACTCGCCCCCTACTGCGCCAAGATCCACCCCTACCGCTACCGGAGCATCCCCAACCGCAACCTGTTCGGCAAGCTCCTCCTGATCGCCAACTACCTCGGCTTCAGCAGGCACGCGGACTGGCTGGTGCAGACCGGCCACTACGACCTGGTGCAGGTGGAGTGGGTGGAGACCGCCATCCTGATCGGCAAGGGGAAGGCCCCCATGGTGCTGGACGCCCACGACGTGATCAGCAAGCCGGCCCGCCGCTCGTACCTGAGGGCGACCGGCTGGAGACGAAGCGTACAGTTCCTGAAATACGCCCTGGTGCGCGTCCTGGAGAAGAGCATCATGCGCCGCTTCGACCGCATCTTCACCATGTCGGAGTTCGACCGCAACTTCCTCGCCGAAATCCACCCTCCCCTGCCGGTCACCACGGTCCCCATCCCCGCCGGCCTGGACTTGAAACCCTCCGTCTACCCGCGCCAAAAGAACACCCTGCTTTTCCTCGCCTCCTACAAGTACCGGCCGACCAACGTGGAGGCGGCCCTTTACTTCCACCGGGAGGTCTTGCCGCTGGTGAGAAAGGAGGTGCCCGAGGCCCGCTTCGTGATCGCCGGCTACGGCCCGCCCCCCTTCCTCACGGAACTCGCGGAGAAGGACCCTGGCGTCACGGTGACCGGCTTCGTGGAGGATACCGATGAGCTGTACAAGACGGCGGCGGTTTTCGTGGCCCCCATCCTGATCGGCGGCGGCATCATCGTGAAGGTGCTGGATGCCTTGGCGGCGGGGGCACCGGTGGTGACCACCGGCTTCGGCAACGAGGGGATCGGCGCGGTTGACGGCAGGGACCTTTTGGTGGCGGATACCCCGCAGGAGTTCGCCAAAAAGGTGCTGGAGATCCTGAAGGACGGGGAGCTCGCGGCCAGGCTGTCGGAAAACGGCGAAAGGTTCGCGAGGGAAAATTTCGGGCTGGAAGCGGTGGTGGGGAAGATCGAGGCGGCCTACGGGGAGCTACTGAAGGGATGATTGTCCTGGCTACTTAAACGGAACACCCAGGTCTTTACAGATTTTCTTGGCGAGCAGGTCGTCTATTTCCGAGTGTCGCGGAATGGCCGCCCTTTGATTTGTCTCAGCGTTATGCCACCAGGAATGCCTCCCCCCTTCCTTCAACAGCTCACAGCCATGGCGGCGGAGATGCTTCAGAAGGTCGGTCCTCTTCATACCGCAAGTTTTTCTTTCGTGTATTCAGCCCCTGCGGCATTGTGAGCTTCTTGACGGTTAAATTCCAGAGCTTCTTTCAGTGCACTGCGCAAACTTTCCAGCAATTCCTCACGCGATCGCTCCTGGCAGTTCACCCCGGGCACTTCCTCAATCCAGCCTATCCACCATTCGCCGTTCTTCTTGATGATCGCGGTGTATTCTCTGTTCATCCTGAACCTCCGTCCACATCTAAAGCAGTGTCACTGACACTGCGCCAGTCCCCAGTACAGGGTACCACATCCCGCAGGCGAAATCGAAGTGGACCGCCCCTACCCTCCTGCCTGCTTGAGCTGCTTCGCCGCCTCTGAGCTGGCGGGGTTGATCTGCAGCGCGCGGCGGAAGTCGGCAACCGCCTCGTCCTTGCGGCCGGCTGCCAGCAGTGCACTGCCGCGCTTGAGATAGCCGAGATCGCGGTCGGGCGCGTTTTTTACCGCCTTATTGTACTCCTCGAGCGCCTCCTGCAGCCGGTTCTGCTTCAGGTAGATATCTCCGATGTTGCAGTACGGTTCGGCCAGATATGGCTTCCCCTTCACCGCCAGCCGATATTGCTCGATCGCCTTCCCCTGATCCCCCTGCAACTCGTAGATCTTGCCGATGTTGTTGTAAACCTCAGACATCGAGGGGTCGAGCTCCACCACCGCCTGGAACTGCTTCATAGCAAGATCCAGCTTGCCGCGCAGCAACAGCAGGCGCCCGAAGTCCAGGTGCGAATAGGGGTCGGCGGGGGCGAGGTCGATGGCCTTGCCGTACGCTTCCTCGGCGTAGTCCAGGTCGCCGTGGCGTTCGGCTGCGGTCCCCAGGTGCTGAAACACCCTCCCCTTGGCCGGGCTCTTCTGGCAGTTGTCCTCCCAGAAGGCGATCTCGTTTTGCCAGACGTGGTTGCGGGCCACGGTCACTACCCCCAGAATGAGCAGGGCGGCGCAGGCTGCAGCCCCCACACGCCGCTCCGGCCATCCGGCCTCTTTGGAGCGGGCGGCGCCAGCCAGGTAGACGACCGAGGCGATCGCCGTGAACAGCCCGGCGCAGGGGAGGTACATGCGGTGCTCGAAGATGACGTCGACGATGGGGATGATGCTCGACTCGATAGAGAGGGCGATGAAGAACCAGAAGATGCCGAAGGAGGCCACCCGGAGCGGGACGGCCATCCGCTCCTCCCGCCCTGCCGAGCGGAAGAGGCAGTAGATGCCGGCGGCAAGGATTGCGCAAAGCAGGAGGGCGCAGGCGATGACGCCGGCATCCAGGAAGGTGTGGTAGATGGGATAGTCATAATCGACCTGCTGCCCATACGGCAGCACGATCAGCCGCAGGTAGGTGACGATCACCCGGCACTGGGTGGCCAGGTAGTCCAGGCGGGGCAGGTCGGTCTGCAGCCGGGTCGCCTGGTCCAGAAAGGCGAGGAACTTGCCCAGCCCGCCGAAGCGGACCGACTCGAGGGCGATGCCGGCCAAGCCGAGGACTGCGAAGAGCAGGGAGCCGGCGACAACCTTTTTCCTGGCGCTGCCCCCCAGAAAGAGCACCTCGTACAGGAAGATGACCAGGGGAAGCGTGAAGGCGCTCTCCTTGGTCAACAAGGAGAGGATCCCCGCCAGCACGGCGACCAGCGCCCAGAGGACCGAGGCCGCCCGCACCTTGCCCCCTTGCAGCCAGGCGAGGCGGGACTTCACGTAACCTGCCAGGGAGAGGAGGTAGAGCATGGCAGCCAGCGAGGCGAAGCGCTGAACGATATAGGTGACCGCCTGGGTCTGGATGGGGTGGACGGCGAAAAGGAGCGCAGCGAACAGGGGGATGAAGCCGGCGCCCCGTTGCCGGGAATCCTCGTCGCGGGCCATCGCAAAAGGGGTAATGAAGGTGAGCCGGGCCAGCCAGTAGACCAGCAGGGAGGCACAGAGGTGGACCGCGGTGTTGACCAGGTGATAACCGGTCACCTGGCTGCCCTGCAGCCGGTAATTAAGGGCGAAGGAAAGGTAACCGAACCAGCGCCGGCCGAAATCCTTCTGCATGGAGGCGGTATCGGTGAAGAAACGGGAAAGATCCTTGATGAGCGGGGTGTCGATCAGGTTGACGAAGTCATCGAAGTAAAAGGGGGAGTGCAGGGTATTGGCGTAGACGATGACGACCGAGGCGATGATCAGGGCGACATGGAACTTGGACCGATTGAGCAGGTGCATTCGACGTTCTCGAGAGCATGGGATTGCGCGGCAGGAAGGCCTGCTGCGGGCGAAGGCCAGGATGACTCGGAGGACAGCCCTCTGCCCGAGCCCTGTAGGGCACCCCGACCAGCCGCAATGTACTCCCAATGAGAAAGCACCACAACTAGAAAAAGATGGGAAATCCCGAAAAAATGCGTGCGGGAGATACATACGGCGCAGAGAAGTGCTGCAAAGCTCTCCCCTAAACTCCAGGTATCGTCTTTGTCTGTCTTCTCTGCGGCCTTCTCAAAAACCTGCCTCCCGGGCATTTTCTCCCTGCCAGGAACGATATGACGGCGGAAGGTCCGCAGAGACCGGCGCGTCAGGGGACTGATGGAGATCACTTGTTGTGGCAGGTCAGGCAGAGCGCGCTGTTGCGGTCGCTCATCACCAGGTGTCCCGGCTCGGCGTTCAAAGGGTTGTGGCAGGTCAGGCAGCCGACCTTGCCGTTCACGAAGACCATGTTGCTGGTGCCGGCCAGGACCTGCTTGTACCCCTTCCTCGCCCCCACGTAGCTCGCGTAGTTCATCCCCATCGGGTGGTCGCCCCTGAAGGAGGAGACCCGGGACTTGCCGAAGGGGTCGTTACGCAGGTCTACGTGGATGGCCGAGGCGGTGGAACCGTCGTGGCAGCCCAGGCACTCCATGGACATCGGGTCGAGCACGCTTCCCTGCCGGGTGCCTCTATCGAGGCCCAGGCCCCAGAGGTCGACGCCTCCGGGGGACGGGGTGGCGCTGCTGTCGTAGGAGACTTTCTGCACGTTGGCGTACATCGCTTCCACCGGGCTCGCGCCGGTCAGGTCGATACCGCCGTACTCGATCACCTGCGCCACGTACTGGCCGCGGAGGCGGGCCGAATTGAGCAACTGCAAGGTGTACTCGCAGGTCACTGCCGTGGGGCCGGAGGTGGGGACCGAGGAAAAGGCGTTACCTGCTGCAAGCAAGCTGGCGCCTGCTCCGCACAGGAACCACAGGATGGCGGCCGGACCGGTGACTGCCTTTACTCTGTTCTTGATGGACATGACGAGCCTCCCGTTTGGTAGTTGACCAAGCAACTACAAGCGGCATACCCGCCGGCCCTTCGCCGCGCGCAGCACGGCAGCCCCCCGTTTAGAAAGGGGAAATCGTGAAAGGAGGCATCAAGGTTGATTTTCGTTTTCAGAAAGGCGCTGTTCAGCAGTTGCACAGCAAAGGCCGACCTATCCCCGGCGCGGCCTTGGGGGGGGAGCAGGGATTGAGTACCGGGAGCAGCACCGATATTTAAAGTTGAAGTAGTGGTGTAGTTGGTATAAGATGCTGCAAATTGTGTAAATTCGGAGCTATATTTTGCCGAAAGTTTTTTGCAATGCAGTGGCCGCGATCCTGATAGCGGCTTTTATATCGTCAAACGCCTTTGCCGCTGCATCAGGCAGGAAACCCGGCGAGCCGGGCACCCAGTTTTCGCTCACCCCCACCGTGGGCGGTTACCTTTTCGCAGGACCGCAGAACCTCGACCCCGCCATCCTCTACGGTCTCAAGGCAAGCTACGATTTCATCGGCACCTCCATCGCGGACTCCCTCGCCGTGGAAGGCACCGCCAACTACCTCAGCACCAAGTCCACCTCCACGACCGACCCGAAAAACGTAAACGCCTACATCCTGCGTGCCGACCTCCTTTACCTGATCACCCCCAGGGACAAGACGGTCCCCTTCCTGGCGGCTGGGGTGGGTGACTTCCTGCTCGACAACAAACCGAACATCACCAGCTCCGTGCTGTTCAACTACGGGGCCGGCTTCAAGTATTTCTACGAGGATTGGCTCGCCTTGCGGGTGGACTTCCGGCAGCTCTTCATCTACCGGGACGTCAACACCAGGAACAACTTCGAGTTGAGCGTCGGCCTCACCTACGTGTTCGGCAAGGAGCACAAGAAGAAGCAGAAGGCGGCACCCGAAAAGAAACCGCTCCTGGCAGTGCCGGTGATATCGGAGAACGTCGACGAGACGGGGGCACCCATCAAGTCCGAGTCGGCCCCGGCGGCCCCGGCTGCCCCGGTAACCCCGCCAGTCTTGCCGAGCCTCGACATCCTGGAGGTAGGCCCCTCGGTGTTCGGGCTCCCGGCCCAACCGCCTCCCTTCGAAGTGGCACCGACTGCTCCGGGCGTTCCCGCCGCGCCGGAAGTACCGCAGGCCGCCCCGGCAACCGAGCCGCTAGCCTCGGTCAAGGCCGCCGAGGCCCGCCGGAAAGCAGCACCTTCGGCAGCACCTTCGGCAGCACCTTCGGCAGCACCTTCGGCAGCTCCTTCGGCAGCTCCTTCGGCAGCTCCTTCGGCAGCTCCTTCGGCAGCTCCTTCGGCAGCGCCTGCTGAAGTTCCCTCGATAGCCCCTGCTGCAGGTGGTGTGGCTGCTCCTGCTGCTGGTCGTTCGGCTGCCCCTGCGGCAGGTCGTGCGGGTGCACCTTCGGCTGCTCCGTCGGCTGCTCCGTCGGCTGCTCCTTCGGCTGCTCCTTCGGCTGCTCCATCGGAAGAGCCCTCGGCAACTCCTTCGGAAGCTCCTGTTGAAACTCCTTCGGAAGTTCCGGCAGCTGCCCCTGCGGCAACTCGTTCGGCAGCACCTTCGGAAGCTCCCTCGACAGCTCCTGCTGCGGGCCGTGCGACAGCCCCTGCTGCAGGTCGTGCGACAGCCCCTGCTGCAGGTCGCGCGACAGCCCCTACTGTAGGTCCTTCGGCAGCTCCTTCGGCAGCTCCTTCGGCAGCTCCTTCGGCAGCGCCTGTGGAAGTTCCTGCTGAAGCTCCCTCGATAGCCCCTGCTGCAGGTGGTGCGGCTGCTCCTGCTGCTGGTCGTTCGGCTGCCCCTGCGACGGCTCCTTCGGAAGCGCCTGCTGCAACTCCTGGGGCAACTCCTTCGGCAGAGCCGTTGGCTGTGCCCTCGACAGCGCCGTCGGAAGCTCCTGCGCCGACAGCCGAGCCCCAGGCCGCTCCAGCTGCGGAGCCTGCCGCCGAACCGGCACCGATCATCTATCCTGCGCCCGCGCCGAAGACCCAAAAGCCCAAGACGCCGGCTGCTCCGGCTACCGAGCCGCAGTCGAATAGGCTGGATGATCTCGACATGGAGCTTTCCCTGGTGGATATCCCCGCGGACGACCAGCCGTTGCCGGCCTCGGCCCGGACCAGCAGCGGCAGGCTGGTCACCGTGGTCTCCCGCGTCACCGTGGAATTCGACTTCGGCAGCTCCCGGCTGCGGCCGGTCTACCGCAAACCGATCAGCGACCTGGGAGCCACCATGCAGTCTTCCCCCAACGCCGTGGTGCTGATCGAAGGGCATACCGACAGCGTCGGCAAGGCCGACCCCAACGTCACCCTGTCGCTGAAGCGCGCCACCGCCGTCAAGAACGAGCTGATCAGGCAGGGCATCGACGGCAACAGGATCGCCGTCAGGGGCTACGGATTCACCCACCCGACAGCCAAGAACAGCACCAAGGAAGGACGGCAACGTAACCGCAGGGCGGTGGCGGTAGTAACCGTGGTCACCCTGGCACCGGACACCCCTGCTCCGCCCAATCAGCCGAAGTAGCGCCGGTCAAAAGGGCGCATTCCCCCGTTAAGCAGTAACTACCTGGTCCTGTCTGTGAGGATCAGAATTCCGCTCAGGAGTACAAACGATGAAAAATTGGAAGCTCGCAACAGTCGGAATACTCACCGTTCTGGTTGCCGCCGGTTGCGCCGGTCCGGCCAAGAAAACCCAGGCTCCCTCCTCCGAATACAGCGCTCTCTCCGGAAAGGTCGTCGAGACCATGGACGGCGGCGGCTATACCTACGTGCTGCTGGAGAGGGACGGCAAGAAGAGCTGGGCTGCCATCCCGTCCACCAAGGTGACCGTGGGTCAGCAACTCAAGCTGCTTCCCGGCGGCGAGCTGACCAACTTCCCCAGCTCCGCGCTGCACCGCACCTTTGACAAGATCATCTTCTCCGGCGGTGTTGACGACGGCTCCCTGCATGGCAAGGCGGCCAAGGCCGACTACAAGCTGTCCGAAACGACCCTCATGGAAGGGAAGGTGGCTGAGGCCATCAACGCAGGGACCTACACCTACCTGCGCATCGAGAAGGACGGCAAGAGCTCGTGGGCGGCGATACCGCAGGTGAAGGTGGCGGTAGGTGATGAGGTCGAGCTGCAGCCCGGTACCGAGATGGGCGAGTTCACCAGCCCCACCATGGGCAAGAAATTCGACAAGATCTACTTCTCGGGCGGCCTGAAGAAAGGCGGCCAGCCGGTAGCGCCGGCCGCGGCCGAAGCCAAAGAGGCCAAGGACGCAGCAGCCAGCAAGGAGACCGCTTCGGCAGTCCCCGGCCTCCCCTCCGGCCATCCGAAGCTGGACGCGGCAGCAGCCAAGGCAGGCGAGCCGGAAGAGGCGGCGCCCATGACCCCGGTCACCGGCAAGGTGGTGGAGACCATGAACTCCGGCGGTTACACCTATATCTGCCTGGAAAAAGAAGGCAAAAAGGTGTGGGCTGCGGTTCCCCCCATGGATGTGAAGGTCGGCCAGGAAGTGAGCCTGGCGCCGGGCCTGGAGATGTCCAACTTCAACAGCAAGGGGCTCAACCGCACCTTCGACAAGATCATCTTCTCGACCGGGCCGATGAAGTAGGCTGACAGGACAGTCGGGCACATAAAAACGCAGGGCGGACAGTACCGCCCTGCGTTTTTTTAGTTTCTCCGGATGAGGGGTGCTTCGCCGGCGCTGCCGGCGGCGTTCCCCCTCCCTGGCCCTCCCCCGTCCGGGAGAGGGGATGTTTCTGGAAGTTTGAAAAGGGAGCGAGATGTCACTTTTGGCCGAGGCGGTGGTTTTCATGAACCTCGCCCTGATCTTTTACACCTGGGCAGTTTTCAGCGCCAGAAAGCAGGGGCTGCACAAGAAGCACCTCTACATCTTCGGCTTCGGGCTTTTGTGCGACTACCTGGGGACTGACCTGATGCTTCGCTACGGGATGTCTACCGGCTATTTCCCGGGCTGGCACACGGTGACCGGGGTGGGATCGTTGTGCGGCATGGCCTTCCATTTCCTGCTGGCGCTGGTGGCGACCCTGGTGCGGCGGGCCGAGGCGGTGAACCGGGTGTTCCACCGGGTGAGCCTCACCATCTACACCGGCTGGGTGGTCGCTTTCGTGTCGGGAGCGGTGGCAGGGATCAGGGCATCGATGCATTAAAGGCATCGAACCGCAAAGACGCTGAAGGGCGCAGAGAAAAGCACACAAAAGCTTACTGATAGAGACGGATCTCAGGCAAGGCTTTGACCACGGATGACGCGGATTGGGCTGGCTTGCGCGGAAAGAATTGTGGCTAGAGAAGTTTTTGACCCAAAAAAGAAAACGGCCGCAGGGATCATCCCCGCGGCCGTCTTTGTTTCAGGCTGGATCGAGACTCTTAGGCGGCGACCGAAAGCATGGTCCGCTTCATCTTCTCCATGTCGACCCCTTCGAATTCGAAGTTGGAGCCGTGGTCCTTCATCATCTGCATGAAGGCGGAAAGCATGTACTTCCGCTTGAAGCCGTCGGGCAGGTTGACGATCTCGTGCATCTTGTTGGTGTAGAACATCATGTAGCACTTGCCCAGCGCCTGGGTGATCTCTTCCATGGTCATGTTCTCGGGCTCGATGATCGGGGTGACCAGGTTGTACTGGGAGTAGTCCCACACGCGGATCCTGTCCTTGTACTCCTTGTAGATCGGGGTGAACGGCATCGGGGTCACCACCGGGAACACGGCGATGTCCGGGTTCAGGTAGATGGCGGAGTCGATGGTGTCCTGGATGGATTCCCAGGTCTCGTGCGGGAAGCCGATCATGAAGGAGGCCTCGGTGACGATGTCGGCCTCGCGCAGCAGGTCCAGCGCCTCTTTGTTCTGGGCGAAGCTGGTCCCCTTGTTCAGGCTGTTCAGTACGTCCTTGTCGGCGCTCTCGGCGCCCAGGTAGACGTGGATGATCCCTGCCTCGCGGTACTTGTGCAGGATGTCCTTGTCCCTGATGATGTCCTCGACGCGGGTCTCGATCAAGAGGTAGATGCCGAGCTTGGCCTCGATCAACAGGTCGAGGAACAGCTCCCAGCGATCGCGGATCTTGGTCGGGTAGGCGTCGATCAGGGTGATGAACTTGATGTCGTAGGTGTCGCGCAGGTGGCGCATCTCCACGATGACGTTCTCGGGCTTTCTGCAGCGCCAGTCTTCACGCCAGAACATGCGCTGGCTGCAGAAGGCGCAGTCCATGTCGCAGCCGCGCGAGGTCAGGATGGAGGCCATGCGGCCGTAGGGCTCGACCAGGTAGTTGTAGTCGTTCCAGTCCAGAAGGTCCCAGGCCGGCTTCAGCTCGTCGAGGTTGCCGATGTGCGGCTGGCGCGGGTTGGCGACCACCTTGTCCTCGGCGCGGTAGGAGATCCCCTTCACGCTCGCCTTGGCGGTCCCTTCCGGGATGGCGTTCAGAAGCTGCTTGAGGGTGTGCTCCGGCTCGCCGTTGATGATGTAGTCGACCTGGTTCGTCTGGTCCTCGAAGATCTCCTCGTACATGAAGGTCGGGTGCGGTCCGCCCATCAGGGTGACGATCTCGGGGTTCACCTCTTTGGCGATGTTGAGGATCTTCAGACCGTCGGGAACGGTGGCGGTGCTGATGGCCCCGGTTACCGGCAGGTAGTCGAGAGTCATCACGTAGTCGGGCTGGTAGCGCTCGATCTCCGCCTTGATGTCGTCGAAAGAAAGACCCTTGTTCATCGCATCGAAAATTCTGGCCTCGTGCCCGGCGTCGCGTGCGGAACCGGCGAGGTAGGCCAGATGCAGAGGCGGCCAGGTGCCGACGACCTGTACCCCCCAGCAATGATATGGAGCAGTTACAAAAAGGATCTTGCTCATTCTTTTCTCCCTCAATTGTAGTTTGACAGACTCGTTATCTTCAGCTGCCTGCTTCAATTGCCCGCTCTCTGCGTCCTGGCTCCTTCACCCTGAGCCTGTCGAACAGGGGTTCTGGACGGTCTTTCCGCATTTAGCGAGCGTCCCACACTAACAATCCAAGATGAATTGTCAATAAGGGTAATGTAAAGATTTGATAAAGATTTTTGGACAAAGCGGTAAAGATCGTTACCGCAAAAATATCGTGGCCTTGTCCGCTCTTCCCACGCACGCCAACCTCCCCCCGCACGCCCCCCAACGGTCCCCTCTCCCGGACGGAGAGGGTTAGCGTGAGGGGAATTTCCACGAAGATGCCTGGCTTCCCTCACCCCGGCCCTCTCCCGGAGGGAGAGGGAGCAGTTGGCCACAAAGGGAAGGTACTTTAGGCCGGCAGGGTGAACCAGACGCTGGTGCCGCTCTCGTCGCTGGAGGCGCCCACCGAGCCGCCGTGGGCCTCGATCAGCTCCTTGACGATGGCAAGGCCGATGCCCGCCCCCCCTGCTGCCCCGCCCGCATCCCGCGAGCGCGAGCGGTCTGCCCTGAAAAAGCGCTCGAACAGGAAGGGGATGTCCTTGTCGGCGACCAGCACGCCGGAGTTGGTGAACACCGCCTTGATCCCTTCCGGCGAGCGGACGGTGGAGACCGTCACCCTGCCGCCGCGCGGGGTGTACTTCCAGGCGTTGTCTGCCAGGTTCCGGATCGCCTGCAGCAGCTTGTCGCGGTCGGCGGTCAGCGTGTCGGTGTCGTCCTCGAGCCGCCACTGCACCTCGATCTCCTTGTCCTGGAAATTGGGGCGGTAGAGCTCCATGATCTGCCCGAGCAGTTCGTGCAGGGAGATCGGCTGCCGGTCGAGGTAGGAGCGGGCGGCGTCGGCGCGGGCCAGCTGCTGCAGGTCCTCGACCAGGTGGACCAGGCGGAGCACCTCCTGTTCCAGCATCCGGAAGGTCTCGCTGGTGGGGGGAATCACGCTGTCGCTTAGCCCCTCCAGGTAGCCGCGCAGGTTGGTGAGCGGCGTCCGCAACTCGTGGGCGATGTCGGCCACCATGTTCTTCCTGAGCTTCTCGATCTTCTCCAGGTTCTCGGCCATGTGGTTGAAAGCCTCGACCAGTTCCCCCACCTCGTAGCGGGAGGCGGCCTTGACGCGCTCGGAGTAGTTGCCGTCGGCGACCTGGCGGGTCACCGCGGTGATCTCCAGAAGCGGCTTCAACACCCAGCGGGTAAGGAGGTAGCTCAAGAGCAGGGTCAGGGTCAGCGCGGCCAGGGTTCCCCACATGAGGTCGCGGTGCACCTGGGCGAGGAAGAGGGCATGGGCGTCGACCGGCGAGATGTGGTGGCGGGTCTGCAGCAGCCGGTAGTAGTCGGCGGCATGGTGGTCGATGGCGCGCCAGATCACCACGGCGATCACCCCGAAGGTGGGGACGATATGGCCGACCAGCAGCTTCCAGAGCAGGCGTTGACGGGCGCTTTTTTCCTTGGGGAGAAACTTCATGTTCTAAACCGGGGCAGACAGTTCGTCGCTGAAGCGGTAACCGTGGCCGCGCACGGTCAGTATGAAACGGGGATGCGAGGGGTCGTCCTCGATCTTCTGGCGCAGCTTGCCGATGTGGACGTCGATCACCCGGTCGATCACCACCTCGCCGTGGCGGTAGCAGTTGTTGAGGAGCTCCTCGCGGGAGAAGGCCTTGCCGGGGGCGCTCATCAGGGCGAACAGGATCTTGTATTCCGAGGTGGTCAGGGGCACCGGCCGGCCGGCGCGGGTGATCCGGTGCTTCTCGGGGTCGAGCTCCAGGTCGTGGAAGGAGAGGACCGCCGAGGCGGGGGCCGGCGCGGCCGCGGGCTTGCTGCGGCGCAGGATCGCCTTCACCCGCTCCACCAGCTCGCGGGGGCTGAAGGGCTTCACCACGTAATCGTCGGCCCCCATGGCGAGCCCGGCCACCCGGTCCACTTCCTCCTCGCGGGCGGTGAGCATCAGGATCGGCACGTTGGAGCTCTTCCTGAGCCGGCGGCAGATCTCCCAGCCGTCCATCTTGGGGAGCATGACGTCCAGGATCACGAAGACCGGCGAGGACGCCTCGGCCGCGGGGATGGCCTCGTCCCCCTCGTGCACCAGCACGGTGGCGAACCCCTCGCGCTCCAGGTAGGTGGCGACCAGGGCGGCGGTATTGTGGTCATCCTCGACTATCAGTACCGTGTCGCGGCTGTCGATCGATTGTGGCATCCGGTTCTCCGCCTATAGAAAATGCTGCAACGCTCCAGCCCCGTCTTCCGGGGATGGCTAAATCCCGCCTTATACTCGATATCATTATGGTCTTTCAAAAATCAAGCAGAAAACAGGTTCCAGGGCCGCCCGAAGCTCCCCTCCCCCGGACGGGGGAGGGTCAGGGAGGGGGAACCCAGGTGTTCCTATGCATGGAGCCAGGTGCTTCGGGGCAGCGCTCCCCCCTCCCAGCCTCCCCCCGTCCGGGGGAAGGTGCTGAAGGAGAGGCGGCCTATTTTTCGACGGGGTGGCCGCTGTGACGCCAGCCGGCCATGTGGCCGTCCAAAAGATCGAGGTTGCGGTAGCCAAAGACCCCCAGAAGGGCCTTGGCGATCTGGGCGCGCGGCCCGAGCTCGCATAAAACGACCATTTCCGCCTGCTTGTCCTTGGGAAGCGGGGCCATGCCGAGCAGGATCTTCCAGGTCGGCGCGTGCAGGGCGCCGGGGATGTGGCCGCGGCGCCATTCGAAACCGGTGCGCACATCGACTACGGCCGGGGCGTTACCCGCTTTCATTCTTTTCAAAAGTTCCCTGGCTTCCATATGGACTCCTTTATTTCCGGCGCCATCGCACTTCCTCACCGTCCGGGGGCCGCAAACTCCCTCCCTTCAGGAGGAGGGTCGGGGCTTCTTTTGCGGCTCGACTCCGGCTGTCCGGGTTGCGCGAAGCCGGCGTTTCTCGCCAGGCCGGCGTTTCTCGCGAAGCCGGCTTCCCTCACCCCTGCCCCTCTCCCGGAGGGCGAGGGGATATGACGGGAAAGAGCGGCCGTAAAGAGAAAAAGTGCCCCCGGGCCGAAGCCCGGGAGCCAGTCATTGCATGAAATTAAATTGAATCGCAGGAATCTATTGCATTGGTGGGAGAGGTGGAAAGCTCTCGGGGAGGCTTACGCCTTGAATCTCATGGCCATCTCGTCGACCTTGGCCGGTATCTTCTTCAGGGTCCCTACGCTCAGCTTCTTCATGATGAAGGTGCTCCCCATGATCAGCTTGGTGGTCCGCATGATGTAGCCGCGCTTGAAGGTGTCCTTCATCATCATCACGTCGGGGATCTTGCCCATGTAGAACTTGCGGAAGCAGTCCACGATGGCGACCTCGAGCTGGCGCATGCTCATCTGCCTGGGCTCGATGATCGGCTCGATGAAGTTGTACTTCGAGTAGTCCCACTCCTTGATGTAAGGCTTCAGCTCGGCGTACATGTCGGAATAGGGCCAGGGGGTCACCGCCAGGAAGTTGGCGTTGTCCGGGTTGTAGTACTGGGCCACCTTGAGGGTCGCCTTGATGCTCTCCGGCGTCTCGTCCGGGAGACCGACCAGGAAGGAGGCCTCGGTCACCATGCCGTACTCGTGCACCAGGTCGATCGCCTCTTTCGCCTCGTTGGCCTGCATCCCCTTCTTCAGGAGGTCGAGGGTCTCCTGGGTGGTGGCCTCGATGCCGATGGCGACATGGATGATGCCGGCCCGGCGGTACTTCCAGAGGATGTCGCGGTCGCGGATGATGTCGCGCGCCCGGGTCTCCATGATGAAGTGGATGGGGAGGTTCTTCTCGCAGATGGCGTCCAGAAGCGCCTCCCAGCGCTCGCGGTCCCGGGAGGGGTACTCGTCGGCGATCAGGAAGACGTTCACCTGGTAGGTGTTGTAGAGATATTCCAGCTCGTCTGCCACCTTCTGCGGGTCGCGGGCGCGCCAGGTCTTGTCCCAGAACTTCTGCTGCGAGCAGAAGGTGCAGCGGTGATCGCAGCCGCGCGAGGTGTTGATGGCGCCGAAACGGGAATCGGGGATCACGAAGTACTTGTAGTCCGGCCACTCCACCAGGTCCCAGGCGGCGGGGAGCTCGTCCAGGCTCTCGGCCAGGCAGCGCTTGGGGGTGGCGACGATGATCTCCCCCTGCCGGAAGGCAAGCCCCGGCACGCTGGCGGGATCGCCCCCCTGCTCGAGGGTGGTGAGCAGCTGGCGCAGGGCCAGTTCCCCTTCGCCGACGATGATGAAGTCCACCGCCGCCGAGCCGCGCAGGATCTCCTCATACATGAAGGTGGCGTGCACGCCCCCCAGGATGGTGACCGTCTTGGGGTTCACCCGCTTGGCAAGCTCCAGCGTCTTCAGGGCGTCGTTGATGGTCGCGGTGATGGCGCTGGTGGCCACGAAGTCGGGACGGGACTCGCGCAGGTGAGCCTCGATCTGCGCATAGCCGTGATCCTTGGCCATGGCGTCGTAGATCTCCGCCGTCATGCCGGTCTGGCGGGCGCTGCCGGCCAGGTAGACGAAGTTCAGCGGAAGCCAGCGGCCGGCCAGTTCCGGTATGCCGCTGTGATAGGGAGGCGTTATGAAGGTTATCTTTTTCGAATGCGCAGATTTTGCCATCTTGGTTCCCACAGGCGTTCCTGCCTGATCTTCGGCCAATCCGTTAAAAAGCGACCCTTGGCAGCAGGGAGAGGCACCACGGAGACAGTGAGCAAGAGCCATACCAAGAAGTGGAGGGTAATGATTTCAGGCAGTTCACGGAGGGAGAAGCAGGGATCCGGCGATATGGCGGAAGCTTGGGCCTAAAATGACGGTCAGTGCCCCATGCGCATCATGCCGGAGATGGCCCCGGAGAAGAAGGCGACCAGCCAGCAGCTGTAGATGCTGAGGCTCACCCGGTGGAAGACGCGGTTCACGGACTCGGTGCGCTTGGCCAGGGAGGCGATCAGGGCGAGCAGGAAGTGGAAGGCCATGCCGGCCAGGGAAGCGACCCCGGTGATGTTGTGCCACTCGGGCGCCTTGCCGTAGGCCTGGGCGAACAGGTTCATCTGGTGGGTACCCAGGTAGTCGCAGAAAAGACCGATGCCGAAGATGATCAGGTGCTTGGTGTGCAGCCCCTGCTTGCGGCCGCTGAAGACCGCCCAGGTATAGAAGATGAGCGCAAGGTTCATCCAGATCACCGCCAACAGCAGCATCCTTGGCATCTATTGCTCCTAGCGCACGTTAAAGACGTGCAGGCTCGAGTTGACCACGAAGTTCACCCCGAAGAAGGAGATGACCACGGTGCTGAGGGCGGCGATCACCAGCCAGGCCTGCCGCTGGTCGCGCCAGCCGAGCGTGACACGGAGGTGGATGACGGAGCCGTAGACGAGGTAGGAGATGAGCGACCAGGTCTCGACGGGGTCCCAGTTCCAGTAACTTCCCCACAAGCCTTCCGCCCAGATGGAGCCGGCCACCAGCATGATGGAGTCGGTGATGAAACCGAAGACGACGTAGCGGAAGATCAGCTCGTCCAGCCGCTCCAGGGATGGGAACTTGTCGTAGACCGGGTGGGACTCGCCGCTGCCCAGGCTCTTTTTCTTCAGGAGGTAGAAGACGCCGGCCGCCATGGCCAGCGAGTAGGAGCAGAAGGTGAGCCAGGCGAAGTAGACGTGGATGTAGAGCCAGCCGGTCTTCAGGCTGGCCGCCAGCGGGGTGAGGCCGGGCTGGCGCATCACGCCGTAGCCCATCATCACGGTCACCAGCGGGACGGTGGCGGCGGCCATGGGGCGCAGCCCCTCGTTGCGCCAGCCGGTCAAAAGGGTGCCGCCGATGATGAACCAGCCCCCCATCAGTGCGTACTCGTAATCGCCGGACCAGGGGAGATGACCGGTCGCCGCGAAGCGGGCCGCGATGGCCGCGCTGTGCAGGACGAATCCCCCCAAAAGGAGCGCCGTCAGTTTGGGGAAGGTCCGGGGATTTTTGAAGACGATGGAGTAGATGAACCCGCCACAGACGAGTGAGTAGATCACCAGCGAGGTCCAGAACAAGATTGATTCGACGTTCGACATGCCTCTTCCCTGTAGCTGTTTCAGCTTGATGCGGGCGAGGATAGCACCTGCTTTCCGATCAGGTCAATACAATTCATGTGTGCGGCCGGCCGCGGGGAGCGCGGGGACGGATGCCGCTATTTACCTTAAGGCGGCTTTATGGCATACTCTTCGCAATTTTTGCCCTGGCTGCACCGTTTCGCCGTCAATTGGCGGAAAACGGCGGCCGGAAGGGATGACGCCGCTTCTATGAAACTGATAATCCAGATACCGTGCTACAACGAGGCGCAGACGCTGCCGGTCACCCTCAACGACCTCCCCCGGGCGGTTCCCGGCTTCGACACCGTGGAATGGCTGGTCATCAACGACGGCAGCACCGACGACACCGCCGAGATCGCCAAGAGGCACGGGGTCGACCACGTGGTCAGCCTGACCAAGAACCAGGGGCTCGCCCGCACCTTCCTGACCGGGCTGGACGCCTGCATCTCCCTGGGCGCCGACGTGATCGTCAACACCGACGCCGACAACCAGTACTGCGCCGGCGACATCCCGCTGCTCACCGCCCCCATCGTGGCGGGCAAGGCCGACATCGTGGTGGGGGTGCGGCCGATCGACACCATCGCCTCCTTCTCTCCCCTGAAAAAGCTCCTGCAAAAGCTGGGGAGCGCGGTGGTCCGCTTCGTGAGCAGGACCGACATCCAGGACGCCCCCAGCGGCTTTCGGGCCATGAGCCGCGAGGCGGCGCGCCGCATCAACGTCTTCAACGACTACACCTACACGCTGGAAACCATCATCCAGGCCGGCCAGAAGAACATAGCCATCACCTCGGTGCCGGTCAGGGTGAACGCCGAGCTGCGCCCCTCCCGGCTGGTGAAGAGCATCCCCTCCTACGTCCAGAAGTCCGTCTTCACCATGGGGCGGATCTTCGTGGTCTACAAGGCCTTCCGATTCTTCATGTCGGTGGGGCTCTTCTCCTTCGGCGCCGGCGTGCTGGCCGGGCTGCGCTTTCTCTACTACTACCTGACCGGCGACGGCTCCGGCCACATCCAATCCCTGATCCTCGCCTCCATCCTGCTGGGAGTCGGCTTCCAGACCATGCTGAC
>DATFAB010000091.1:0-27877 GCA_035255025.1 Geomonas sp. | reverse complement strand
AAGGCAGAGGCAGATTAAGATTAAGATTAAGGTTGAGAGTCGGTTCGAGCCTGTAATGGGCGAGGGCAGGATCGAGGTTAAGAGTGAGGGTGTTATCTCTTAATCTTAATCTCAACCTTAATCTCGTTTTTGGAGATTTATGGTTAAGCGTTCGGATAAAGTCGGCGAGGAGATCCACAAGATCATCTCGGAACTTCTCATCAAGGGTCTCAAGGATCCCAGGATCGGCTTCGTCACCATCACCGGGGTCAAGATGACCCCCGACGTCAGGATGGCGACCGTCTACTTCACCGTGCACGGTGGCGACGAGGAAAGGAAGAATTCCGCAGCCGGGCTGAACTCCGCCCGCGGCTTCATCAGGAAGGAGATCGGACAGGCCCTCAAGATGCGCTTCACCCCCGAGGTCCAGTTCAAGTACGACACCTCGCTGGAGTACGGCCAGCACATAGAATCGATCCTCAAGGAGATAGGTTCCACGGATGACGGCGACAACACCTGAGATTGCGGCAATCCTGGCCGAAATTGACTCGAGCAACAGCTTCCTGATCACCAGCCACGAGAGCCCCGATCCCGATGCCATCGGTTCTTCGCTCGCCCTTGCCAATTACCTCACGGCGCGCGGCAAGGACGTCACCGTCTATCTCTGCGATCCGGTCACCGAGAGCTGCAAGTTCCTCCCCCTGGCCGACCGGGTCCTCCACGATCTGCCGGAGCGGGACTTCGAGGTCTGCTTCGTGCTGGACGTGGGGGAGTTTAGGAGGGCCGGCAAGGCCATCACCACCTCCCAGCGGATCGCCCGCTTCATCAACATAGACCACCACCTGGGGTGCGACCTTTTCGGGGTCCACAACCTGATCGATCCGCAGGCCTGCGCCACCGCCGCCCTCGTCTACCGCATCATCAAGGCGGCAGGCGACGAGGTCGACTTCCCCACTGCGCTCTGCATCTACACCGCCATTCTGAGCGACACCGGGAGCTTCCACTACTCGAACTCCAATCCGGAAGCGTTCGCCATCGCCGGCGAGATGGTGGCCAAGGGTGTCAATGCCTGGACGGTGAACGAGAACCTCTACGAAAGCGAGCCCAAGCAGCGGCTTGCCCTCCTGGCTCTGGCGCTTTCCGATCTCACCATCTCCCCGAGAGGGGAATACGCTTCGGTCACCGTCACCACCGACATGTACCAAGAGACAGGCGCCACCGCCGAGGATACCGACCGCTTCATCAACTACCCGCGCTCCATCCGCGGAGTAGAGGTGGCCCTCTTCTTCCGTCAGCTCGAGGACGGCAAGTTCAAGGTCGGTTTCCGGTCCAAGGGGAAGGTCGACGTGGCGGCTGTTTCCGCCTTTTTCGGCGGGGGCGGGCACCACAACGCGGCCGGCTGCGTCATCAAGGGGAGTCTCGCCGAGGTGAAGGCCCAGGTCTTCGAGCGCTTGGAGCAGATGCGCGGATGCTGAGCGGATTTTTCGTGATCGACAAAGAGGCGGGCGTCAGTTCCCATGACGTGGTCGCCAAGGTCAGGCGCGCCATCGGCCAGAAGAAGGTCGGCCATACCGGTACCCTGGATCCCTTCGCCACCGGCGTGCTGCCGGTTGCGGTCGGGGAAGGGACCAAGGCCATCCAGTTCCTGGACGAGTCGCAGAAGGTGTACCGGGCCGTGCTTAGGCTGGGGATCTCCACCGACACCCAGGATCTGACCGGCACGGTGACCGAGGAGCGCCCCTGGTCCCAGCTCACCGCCCAGGACCTGGAACGGCTCATACCGCGCTTTTCCGGGAAGATCTCGCAGCTTCCCCCCATGTTCTCGGCCCTTAAGCGCGACGGTGTGCCGCTCTACAAACTGGCCAGAAAGGGGATCGAGATCGAGCGCGAGCCGCGCGAAATCGAGATCTTTTCGCTCTCCTTCGACTGGATCCGGCTCCCCGAGGCCTGCTTCACGGTGCGCTGCTCGCGTGGCACCTATGTGCGGACGCTGGCGACCGACATGGGGGAGGCGCTGGGCTGCGGGGCGCACCTGCTGGAATTAAGGAGGCTAAGCTCCGGGATTTTCGCCGAGGCCGATTCGCTGAAGATCGATCAGCTGGCAGCCTCGCCGGACCAGGGCGGGCTTTTGCTGCCGCTGGACCGGGCGCTCTCGCACCTGAAGGAGCTCAAGCTGAGCGCCGAGGGGGGGAGGAAGGTATGCAACGGGGTGAAGCCCGAGGGACCCGATTTCCTGGAGAAGCTGCCGGAACTTTTCCCCGGCGAGCAGGTGCGACTGTATCAGCAGGAGAGGCTTCTGGCAGTGGGTGAATGCGACGATGTCAGCAGGATCAGGCTGTCCAGGGTATTCAACTAGCTATTATCCTTTACACGTAGTTGTTTTTGTGGTAAATAGTGCGGATGTCGAACTTTTCCGTGTATCCCAAAGGGGCACGGACAGCTATAAATAGTCGAAGTGGAAGGAGGTGTAATCGAATGCTGGTAACGGACAAGAAACAGGAAATTATCTCTGCTCATAAGCTCCATGACACCGACACTGGGTCTCCGGAAGTGCAGATCGCCATTCTCTCAGAGCGTATCACGTATCTGACTGAGCACTTCAAGGTTCACAAGAAAGACCATCACAGTCGTCGCGGTCTGTTGAAGATAGTCGGTCAGAGAAGGGGTCTGCTTGACTATCTGAAGAAGAAAGACGTCGACAGGTACAAAGCGATCATTGAGAAACTCGGTATAAGAAGGTAAGAAAAGGCAGTATACCTCTACGGGTATATTGCCTTTCCTCTTTTTTCGTAAGGGCCTCGTGCCCTTTTCTTTGTTGGGGGCGTGGATAAAACTGCCCTGCGGCGCGCTATTGTCCGCAAGGCTCTTTTCTCGGCGGCCCCAACACCAACCCGGAACTACATCAGGAGGCCGAATTAATGGAACACAAAGTACAGGCAGAATGTTGCGGCAAGACGATCACCATTCAAACCGGCAAGATCGCCAAGCAGGCCAGCGGCGCCGTCATGATCTCGAGTGGCGACACCATGGTGCTGGTCACCGCAGTGGCGCTGAAAAGCGCCAAGGAAGGGCAGGGCTTCTTCCCGCTCACCGTCAACTACCAGGAGAAGGCCTACGCCGGCGGCAGGATTCCCGGCAGCTTCTTCAAGCGCGAGGGGCGTCCCTCCGATAACGAAACCCTCACTTCCCGTCTGATCGACCGTCCGATCCGCCCGCTGTTCCCCGAGAACTTCATGAACGACACCCAGGTGATGGCCACCGTGATGTCGGCTGACAAGGACCACGACCCGGGCATCCTCTCCATGATCGGCGCCTCCGCTGCGCTGATGGTCTCCGACGTCCCCTTCGCTGGCCCCATCGCCGGCGTCAAGGTCGGCCGGGTGAACGGCGTGCTGGTCGCCAACCCGAGCGCGGAAGAAGAAGAGAACAGCGACATGGAGATCGTGATCGCCGCCAGCAAGGACGCCATCCTGATGGTGGAAGGTAGCGCCAAGGAGGTCTCCGAGAACGATCTTCTGGAAGCGATCTTCTTCGGCCACGCCGCCGTGCAGCCGGTGCTCGCCGCACAGGAAGAGCTGGCCGGCAAGGTCGGCACTGCCAAGCGCCAGATCGCGCCGCCGGTGGTGAACGAGGCGCTCAAGGCGCGCGTGAAGGAAATCGCCTACGAGGGGATGAAGCAGGCGGTCCGCATCAAGACCAAGGTCGAGCGCCACAACGCCATCGACGCCATCAGCGCCGAGGCAGTCGCCACCCTGGCCCCTGAGTTCGAGGGTGCCGAAGGCGAAATCAAGTCGATTATAGAGGACTTCGAGTACAACCTGGTCCGCGAGCATATCATCAAGGACGGCCAGCGCATTGACGGCCGCGACACCAAGACCATCCGCACCATCAGCACTGAAGCGGGCTTCCTGCCCCGCGCCCACGGCTCGGCGCTCTTCACCCGCGGCGAGACCCAGGCCATCGTGGCCTCCACCCTGGGCACTTCGGTGGACGAGCAGCGCATCGATTCGCTGTATGGCGATTCCAGGAAGCGCTTCATGCTGCACTACAACTTCCCGCCGTACTCCGTCGGCGAGACCAGCTTCCGTCTCGCCCCGGGGCGCCGCGAGATCGGCCACGGCATGCTGGCTGAGCGTGCTCTGCAGCAGGTGCTCCCCAAGCATGACGATTTCCCCTACACCATCAGGATCGTCTCCGACATCACCGAGAGTAATGGCTCCTCCTCCATGGCCACCGTCTGCGGCGGTGCGCTTTCCATGATGGACGCCGGCATCCCGATCAAGGCCCCGGTGGCCGGCATCGCCATGGGCCTCATCAAGGAAGGCGACGAGTTCGCCATCCTCTCCGACATCCTGGGCGACGAGGACCACCTGGGCGACATGGACTTCAAAGTGGCCGGCACCGCCGAAGGTGTCACCGCGCTGCAGATGGACATCAAGATCGGCGGCGTGACCCGCGAGATCATGCAGGCTGCCCTGGCCCAGGCCAAGGATGGAAGGCTGCACATCCTGGGCGAGATGGCCAAGACCCTCGCCAAGCCCCGCACCGACCTGTCCGCGTTTGCTCCGCGCATCACCACCATCTGGGTCAAGGTGGACAAGATCCGCGACGTCATCGGCTCCGGCGGCAAGAACATCAGGAGCGTCACCGAGGCGACCGGTGTGCAGATCGACATCGAGGACACCGGCAAGATCAACATCGCTTCCACCAACAAGGAAGCCTGCGACTTGGCCATCAAGATGATCCGCAACCTGACCGCCGAGGCGGAGGAAGGGAAACTCTACATGGGCACCGTCAAGAAGATCATGGAGTTCGGCGCCTTCGTGGAGATCTTCCCGGGCACCGACGGCCTGGTGCACATCTCCGAGCTGGACACCGAACGCGTCAAGAACGTCACCGACATCCTCAACGAGGGCGACAAGGTGCTGGTGAAGTGCATCGGCATCGACAAGCAGGGCAAAATCAAGCTCTCCAGGAAGGAAGCGCTGGGCGCCACCTTCACCGAATAGGATACGGAGAAGCAAAGGGCTGAGGGACAAAAGCGCGGGCTCAAGAGGGGACCGGCTCCGGAAGGCGCCGGTCCTCTTGTACCCGTACCTTTTGCCGTTGGCCCTTCTCATTTGCAGGAATAAGAATAGGGGGCCGGCGCCTTCGGAGCCAGTCCCCTCCTTGTAGCCACTTGGCTGGCATTTCCCAGACTTTCACGGTATAGTTCTAACCATGATAAAAAAGTCCATTCTCGATAACGGCATCCGCGTCATCTCGGAACGCATCCCGTACGCCAGCTCAGTTTCCATCGGTATTTGGGTCGCCAACGGCTCCCGCCACGAATCGCCGGAGCTAAACGGCGTGGCCCACTTCATTGAACATCTCCTCTTCAAAGGCACCCAGCGCAGAAGCGCCCTCGACATCGCCAGGGAAATCGATTCCGTGGGGGGGGTGCTGAACGCCTTCACCAGCCGCGAGTACGTCTGCTACTACGCAAAGGTGCTGGACAAGTTCCTCCCCAACGCCGTTGACCTCCTGACGGACCTCTTCCTCCATTCCACCTTCGACCCCGAAGAGATCGAGAAGGAGCGCCGCGTGGTGCTCCAGGAGATCAACATGATGGAGGACACCCCGGACGACCTGATCCACGACCTGTTCCACCAGCATTTCTGGAATGGCCACCCGCTGGGGATGTCCATCCTGGGCGACGCCGCCAGCGTGGGAGGGCTGACCAGGGATTCCATCATCGGCTTCAAGGACAAGATGTACCGCGGGGAGGACATCATCGTCTCGGCCGCCGGCAACCTGACCCATGAAGAGCTGGTCTCCCTGGTGGAGGGACACCTCCTTCCCGTCCAGGGCGGCAACGGCCGCAGCGAGACGGCACTGCCGGTCTATGAGCGGCGCATCGAGCTGATGGAGAAGGACCTGGAGCAGGTGCACGTCTGCCTGGGGCTCAAGGGGGTGCAGCAAAACGATCCCCGCCGCTATGACGCCTTCATCATGAACGCCATACTGGGCGGCTCCATGAGCTCCCGGCTGTTCCAGGAGGTGCGCGAGAAGAGCGGGCTAGCCTACTCGGTCTATTCCTACCTCGCCTCCCACGCCGATGCCGGCTCGCTGGTGGTCTACGCCGGCGCCAGCCCGGAAAACGGGGCGGAGCTGATCGACATCATGCTGAAGGAGCTTCGCCGCTTCAAGGAGGAGCCGGTCCCCCATTCCCAGCTGGACGCCGCCCGCGAACAGCTGAAGGGAAACCTGCTCCTCTCGCTGGAGTCCAGCGACAACCGGATGTCCCGGCTCGCCAAGAACGAGATCTACTTCGGCGCGCCGCTTCTGCTCACCGACATCATGGACGGGTTCGATCGCGTCAGCTCGGAGAGCATCCTGCAGCTCGCCAACGAACTTCTCGACAACTCCGCCCTCACGCTGGTCATGCTGGGGAGGGTCGGCACGCCTTCCTTCGCGCCTTCCGACATCAACGTCTAAATGAACGCACTCACGGTAAGGATAAAAAGGCTTAGGGATACCTCTATCCCCGGTTACCAGACCGAACACGCGGCGGGTGTCGACCTGCAGGCAGCCCTGGAGGGCCCCTTCACCCTGCTGCCGGGGGAGCGGGCGCTGGTGCCGACCGGCATCGCCCTAGAGATCCCGCCCGGCTACGAGGCGCAGGTGAGGCCGAGGAGCGGGCTCGCCTTGAGGCACGGCATCGCCCTGGTCAACTCGCCCGGCACCATCGACGCCGACTACCGGGGAGAGATCGGCGTCATCCTCATCAACTTGGGCTCCGAGCCCTTCACCTTCTCCAGTGGCGAGCGGATCGCCCAGCTGGTCTTCGCACGCTGCCAACGCGCGGAGTTCCTCGAGGTGGAGGAGTTGGGCGAGACCGGCAGGGGAAGCGGCGGATTCGGGCACACGGGGAGGTAGCAGGGGAAAACCCCATCCTCACCCTGTCCCTCCCCTTGAAGGGGATGGGACGCGTACCCCTGCTGCCCCGAAAGAACGCACGCCGAGAAGCCCTCTGTCCAGGGGAGCCGGGACGTGGAGCCTTGCGGGGCGTGCACACGGGCGCCCACCCGGACACGTTCCTCAACCCTCCCTCCCTTCAAGGGGAGGGGAGGATGGGGTTGGAAGTTAGCCGCGCGTTGTCCTACAATGAACGTGTTATTGCCGCACCCAAAACTTAACCAACCGATGGGGGGTAACGGTATGAAAGATCCTCGTAACAGACAGCTGGCGGAAGTGCTGGTCAACTACTCGGCCCGCGTGCAGCCGGGGGATGTGGTGCTCATCTCCTGCGCCGGCGTGGAAGCCGCGCCGCTCGTGAAGGAGATCTACGCGCTTTGCCTGGAGAAGGGGGCCAAGTACGTGGAGTACGAGTTCACCATCCCCGATATCAACCGGTACTTCTACAACTGCGCCAACCAGCAACAGATCTCCTATTTCCCGGAACACAAGCTCGAGTTCATGAAGAAGGTCGACGTCTACATCGGCCTGAACGCCTCCGAGAACTCCATGGTGATGGCCAAGGCCAACCAGGCCAACATGATCGCCTGGTCCAAGCTCACGCGTCCGATCATCGACCAGCGGGTCAAGCACACCCGCTGGGTTATCACCCGCTATCCGACCCAGGCGGCCGCCCAGGAGGCGCGCATGAGCCTGGACGAGTACGAGGATTACCTGTTCGCCGCGTGCTGCATGGACTGGGAGGAAGAGTCGAAGAAGCAGGATGCCCTGAAGGCGTGCGTGGACGCCGCCGACCGCGTGCGGATCAAAGCGAGCGACACCGACCTCTCTTTCAGCATCAAGGGGCTACCCGGCATCAAGTGCGACGGCCGGCTCAACATCCCGGATGGCGAGGTGTTCACCGCCCCGGTCCGGGACTCGGTGGAGGGGTACATCACCTACAACTGCCCGACCGTCTACCAGGGGAAGGAATTCACCAACGTCCGGCTGGAGTTCCAGAAGGGGCGCATCGTGAAAGCGACCTCCCCGGGGATGGACGACGACCTGAACAGGATCCTCGACACGGACGAAGGGGCGCGCTACATAGGGGAGTTCGCCATCGGCGTCAACCCGCGCATCCGGGTGCCGATGCGCAACATCCTGTTCGACGAGAAGATCTTCGGTTCCATCCACTTCACCCCCGGCCAGGCCTACGACGAGTGCGACAACGGCAACCGTTCCGCTGTGCACTGGGACATGGTGAAGATCTTGGCTGGCGACGGAGAACTGTGGTTGGACGACATCCTGATCCAGAAGGACGGCCGCTTCGTGCATGAGCCGCTTCTGGGGCTTAACCCCGGTGAGTAACCATGCTGCTGGAGATCAACCCAGATAACCCGCAACCCCGGCTGATCGCCAAGGTCGTGGAGACCCTGAAGAAGGGGGGCGTAGTCGCCTATCCGACCGACACCACCTACGGCATCGGCTGCAGCATCTTCAGCAAGAAGGGGATCGAGCGGATCTACCTCATCAAGCAGCGCGACCGCAAGAAGCCTTTCTCGTTCATCTGCGCCGACCTCTCCGAGATCGCCCGCTACGCCCAGGTCAGCAACTACCAGTTCAAGGTGATGAGGAGGCTGCTGCCGGGGCCCTACACTTTCGTGCTGGAGGCGAACTCCATCGTTCCTGACCTGCTTTTGACCAAGCAGCGCACGGTCGGCATCAGGATGCCGGACAACGAGATCTGCCTCTCTATCGTCAAGGAACTCGGTGCCCCCATCGTCACCACCAGCGCCAACCTCTCCGGGGAGGACCCGATCGGGAGCCCCTGGCAGGTGGAGTCGGAACTGGGCAAGCTTCTCGATATCGTGGTGGACGGCGGCGAGCTCACTGCGGACGTCAGTTCGGTGGTAAGCCTGATCGGCGACCGGCCGGAGGTGCTCAGGAAAGGGGTGGGGGACGTAAGCTGGTGCGAGTGATGGTAAGCACGCTTTCGAGGCGTCGTCATGCGTAAGAGAACGATCCGCAGCGGGCTGAGATTCATGATTGCCGGGATCCTCTGCGTCATCCTGGCCACCTTTTTCCACGCCCAGCTCGCCAGCCTGCTCTTCGGCGGCATGGCAGACGAAGGGCGTCTCACCTTCCTGGGGTTCTTCCTGGGGTGGATGCTGAGCGGGTGGGGCGCCCTGCTGGCGGTGGCCGGTTTCGTACAGGGCGGTGTCAACTCCGATCGGGTCCGGCTGGCCCCCACCTTCCTGCTGCTCGTTTCGCTGGTGATCCTCTTCTTCGTGCTCGCCTACGATTCGATGACCTCCCCGCGCGTCCCGCCGCTGCAGCCGGGCGAGACCATCAATATCTAGCGCTGGGCCCTGGCCGGCAGCGGCAAGAAATCCCTGGGACGGAGCCCCCGTAGGCCGCTTGAGGCCGGTTTCGGGGCGAGCCCACTGCAACTGCAACACAACCAACACGGAGGACCCATGTACCGTCTCACCATTCACACATCCTTCGCGGCTGCCCACAACCTCGTCCACTACCAGGGTGACTGCGAAAACCTGCACGGGCACAACTGGAAGGTGGAGGTTTCCATCACCACCAACGAACTGGATAAGGCGGGTCTCGGCGTGGACTTCAAGATCCTCAAAAGGGAGACCAACGCCCTTTTGAAGACCCTTGACCACAAGTACTTGAACGAGCTGCCTCCTTTTGCCGCTATCTCTCCCTCCTCGGAGAACATCGCCCGCTATCTCTACGGGGAGCTGACCAGGATCTTCGGCAGCGACAAGGTGAAGGTCGAGATGGTAACCGTCTGGGAGTCCGATTTTGCCTCGGCCAGCTACTTCGAATAAGCAGACGGCCGAAATGGTCGAGTGCTTCTCCTCCATCCAGGGGGAGGGGGTGCTGGTCGGGCTGCGCCAGGCCTTTCTCCGTTTTGCCGGCTGCAACCTGAACTGCTCTTTCTGCGACACGCCCGGCACCGCCAAGACTCCCGGCGAATGTCTGCTGGAGTTGACCCCGGGGCGGCGCGACTTCTTCACGGTGCCCAATCCGGTAAGCTGCGACCGGGTGCTCTCCCTGATCGAGAGCTGGACGCTTGGCTGGCCCGGCATCCACCACTCCATCAGCGTCACCGGCGGCGAACCCCTTCTGCACGGGGCGTTCCTGTCGCAGTGGCTTCCCAGGCTGAGGAAGCTCCTGCCGATCCACCTGGAAACCAACGGCACCCTTCCCGATGCCCTGGCCCCGCTCATCCCCCATCTCGACTACATCGGCATGGACATCAAGATCCCTTCGGCCTCCGGCTGCGGCGACCTGTGGCGGGAGCACGAGGCGTTTTTGAAGATCGCCGCAGCGAAGAAGGTTTTCGTGAAGGTGGTGATCGACCAGAACACCGAAGATTGGGAGGTGGAGCGGGCCTGCGCCATGATCGCCGCGGTGGACTCCGCCATTCCGCTCATCTTGCAGCCGATGACCCTGGCCGACGGCAGCATTCCCCTTTCGCCGCTGCGTACCCTGGAATTCCAGGAGTTGGCAGCGAAGCTCAAAGAGGTGCGGGTGATCCCCCAGACGCACAAGTTCATGGGGCAGCTGTAGCGGGGCTTGCCTGACCTCCAGATGCTACCTCACTCCGAAAGTACCCTCTGAGGGGTAGTGTGAGGGCGTTGTCCACGAAGTGGTCACCCCTTGATGCGCCGCTTCCTTCACCCCGACCCTCTCCCGGAGGGCGAGGGGGAGTTGCCGGGAGCTGATATGAGCTGATGGGGCATCAGCAGCGAACGCGGATGATTTAACCACGGTTTGAGCACGATGGCGGTAGCGAGGGGGTGTCCACTGGGCGCCCCTTTTCTCGTGCCGGCTGTCTCTGTTACAATGAGTTGATTGATCACAGGAGGTTACGTGGAAAGCCTGCCCAAACGGGATCAAATGATGGCAGTCCTGAACGACCTCTCCCGGCACCACCTGAAGGGGAAGGGGAGGGCGGTCAGCCTCTGCCTGATGGCGCTTCTCACCGGGGGGCACATCCTTTTGGAGGACATCCCCGGGCTGGGGAAAACCACCATGGCGCTTGCCTTCGCCAGTTCGCTTGGGCTTTCCTTCGGGAGGGTCCAGTGCACGAGCGACCTGCTCCCCTCCGACATCACCGGTCTCTCCATTTACGACCGCACCGAGGGGCGCTTCGCCTTCGTCAAGGGCCCGATCTTCAACAACATCGTGCTGATCGACGAGATCAACCGGGCCATGCCCAAGACCCAGAGCGCTCTTTTGGAGGCCATGGAGGAGCGGAGGGTAACGGTGGAGGGGGTGACCTACCAGCTTCCCGATCCCTTCCTGGTGCTGGCCACCCAGAACCCGGTCGAGCAGGTGGGCACCTACCCGCTGCCCGAATCGCAGATGGACCGCTTCATCATGAGGACCGGCATCGGCTACCCTCCCGAGGAGACCGAGAAGGAGATCCTCATGCACGGCAGTATCCGCGACGAGATCGTGCACATCCCGGCCATGGTCAGCCATGAGGACCTCCTGGAAGCGATCAGGACGGTGAAGACGCAGGTTTTTCTGGGAGAGAAGGTGACCGATTACATCTACGCGCTGATCAAGGCGACCCGCAACCACCCGCTCATCCTGACCGGCATCTCGACCCGCGGCGGCATCGGCCTGGTGGACGCCGCCAAGGCGGCGGCCTACCTGCACGGCCGCTCCTTCGTGGCCCCCGAGGACGTCAAGGAGGTGGCCCGGGTGGTCTGCGCGCACCGGCTGATCTTCCGCCCCGAACACGAGGGGGTGGACAAGGAGCAGACATTAAACCAGATCCTGAAGGACATACCGCTCCCTCTCACATAAGGCTCACCAAGGGAGGGGCTTTCTACGTGGCCTCCACGCTCCTTTTGGGGGTGGCCGCGGTCAATACCGGCAACAACCTCCTCTTCCTCGTCGTTTCCGCCATGCTGGGCTTCATGGCGGTCAGCGGGCTGCTCGGCTGGATGAACATCCGGGGCCTGTCGGTACGGGTCCGGCTTCCCGACGAGGTGTACGCCGGGACCCAGACCCTCGCCTCGATTGGCATCGAAAACCGCAAAAGAGTGCTCCCCTCCTTCCTGGTCACCGCAACCCTGTCGGGCAGCCCCGCCTCCTTTATCATGCTCGATCCGCGGGTGCAGCAGACCGGCTCCGTCCTCCTTACCTTCAGCCGCCGGGGCCTGCAGACCCTTCCCGCCGCCCGGATCAGCTCCCCCTTTCCGGTCAACTTCTTCGTTCGTTTCCGCATGGTCGAGGTGACGGGAAGCTATCCGGTCTTTCCGGCGCCCCGACCGTTCAGCGCCCCGCTTTTGGGGGGCAAGCCGGACGCCGGCCAGGCCCGGGCGGCCTCGGGCAAGGGGTACGAGGGAGATCTGGCCAAGATCTCCGATTACACGGGAGCCGAATCGCTCAAGCAGATACACTGGCGGCTGTCGGCCAAGCACGAGGTCTTCAAGGTGAAGGAGATGACGGCAACCTCCCAGGAGCCGGTGCTCCTGGAGATCGATCAGCTGCCGGGGGGCGATCTGGAGGAGCGCTTGTCGAGCGGCACCTATCTGGTCAACCGGCTGATCAAAAGTGGACGGCCGGTCGGGCTCAAGGTCGGCGACCGGGTCATCGCGCCCGGCACCACCAGGATGCACCGGCTGAAGCTGCTGGGGGAGTTGGCGGTCTATGGTCAGGATTAAAGGGATCCTCACTGGGCTCACCGTCTGCATAGCCGTCATCGGCTACCTGCCGCTGCAGCCGTACCTCGACCCGTTCCCCCGCTGGTTCTTCCCGGCCGCCCTGCTGCTCGCCTTCTACCTGGACAAGAGGGGAAGCGAGCTGCCGGAGCGCCTGCTGACCCCGCTATCCATCGTCCTTTTCCTTTACCTGGGGGCCGGCTTCTCGCTGAACAGCATCATGCAGGTCACCGCGGACCTGCTGGTGGTGTTTCTCGGCATCAGGTTGCTCGGCGAGCGAAGCGGCAGGAACTACCTGCAGGTGTTCGGCCTGGCGCTCTTTTGCCTGGCAGCCTCCTCGCTGTACAACCTCTCAGCGCTCTTCATCGTCTACCTGCTGCTGCTCATGCTGCTCCTGGCGGTTTCCCTGGTGGTGCTCACCTTCCACTCCCACGACCCGGCCATCGCCCTGAGCCGCCCCGAGGCGAAGAAGGTGCTGGCCGTCTCCTGCCTGATGCCGGTCGCCTCGCTGCCGATCCTGCTCTTTTTGTTCGTGCTCCTGCCGAGGACCCAGTACCCGCTGTGGGATTTCATGAACCAGTCGGGACCCAAGGTGACCGGCTTCAGTGACACGGTGAGGCCGGGGAGCGCTCCAGCGGTGAACGAGGCGAAGGGGGTGGTGCTGCGGGCGATCTGCGGCCAGCTTCCCGAAGAGCGCCTCTACTGGCGCGGCATTGTGCTGAACGGCTTCCAGGGGAACGACTGGGTGCGGCTCCCGGTCGAAGAAGAGCGGCTTCCCGGCGTTGGCAAGGGGGCCGTCGTGCACCAGGAGATCTACCCGGAACCGTCCCGCACCCCTTACCTGCTGGCGCTCAACATCCCGCGCGGGCTCTCCGGCGTACGCTACGGCGATTCAGGCGACGATGTGCTGACCATGCAGGGGCGCTCCGAGAAGAGGATCAAGTACGAGGCGGAAAGCGTGCTGTCGGACGTCCTGGCGGTACGGGGGGAGATTGACCGCGACTTTTACCTGACGCTCCCCGCCCGCCTCTCCGACAGGATGCGTGCCGAGGGGCGCGAGCTGTCACGGCCGGGGCTAGCCGTACCGGAAAAACTGAGGCTGGTGGAGCGCTTTTTCCGCAACCAGCGGCTCTCCTACGCCACCAGCGGTCTGCCGGTGGGGCCGGACGCCCTGGACTCCTTTCTTTTCGTGAAAAGGCGCGGGCACTGCGAGCTGTTCGCCTCGGCCTGCGCCACCCTTTTGCGGCTGGCCGGAGTGCCGGCGCGACTGGTGGGAGGTTACCGCGGGGGCACCTATAACGCCATGGGGGGGTATTACCTGGTCACCGAGGAGATGGCCCACGTCTGGGTGGAGGCCTACGATCCGGCACGGGGCTGGGTGACCGTCGACCCGAGCGCCTGGTCAACCGGCTTCGCCAGGAACCAGGGGGTGGCCCGGCAGCTCAGGATGTACGCCGACGCCCTCGGTTTCTACTGGAACAAGGCGGTCATCACCTATGACCTGCAGAAGCAGATCGCACTGTTCACAGCCGCCGGCAGCAAGGCCAGGAACCTCCGTCTGCCGGCCGGCTTCTGGAAGCCGCTGGCGGGGGGGGCTGCGGCGCTGGGCCTGCTGGCGGCGCTGGTCGCCCTGCAGGCGGCGGGCCCCAAATCCCGCGAGGAGAAAGTACTCAGGCGCTTCCTGCGGGTGCTCTATCGCCGCTACCCAGCGGCCGCCGGGGAGGGGCGGGGACTCTTCGAACTGGCTGAGGAGGTTGGTGACCCGCTGGTGAAAGAGTTCGCCGCCATCTACGGCAACGCCGTCTACCACGACCGGCGGCTGCTTCCCGCCGAAACCGTGCGGCTGCAGGAAATCATTCGCACTTTCCGTCAGCATCCGTCTTGACACCGGACCCCGATTGTTTTAATTTTAGCCGTGGTATTTCTGCGAGATACGAGGCGTCAATTTGGCTTCTAAAAAAGAAAAATATCTGGAAAGCGCCCAGCGCTTCATGCTGAAAGGGCAGCTCGACAAGGCGATCAAGGACTATCAGCAGGTGGTCGCCCTGGAGCCCAAGGAGATCCGTTACCGGCAGAAGCTGGCTGAGCTCCTGGTGCGCGACAACCGCAAGGATGAGGCCATCGCCCAGTACGAGGGGATCGCCAAGCACTACGCGGAAAACTCCTACTTCCTGAAAGCGATCGCCGTCTACAAGCAGATCCAGCGGCTCTCCCCGGACAATATCGAGATCGCCCTCACCGTTGCCTCCCTCAACCACAAGCAGGGGCTGATCGGCAACGCTCTCGCCGAGTACGGACAGGTGGTGGCTCAGTACGAGAGGGAAGGCCAGGCCAAGGAGGCCGTCAAGGTCCTCGAGCAGATGCTGGTGATCGATGCCGACCAGGCCGCCACCCGTTTAAAGCACGCCGAACTCCTCTTTGCTTCCGGCGCCGAGGACGCTTCCTACCAGGCCTTCAGCAGCCTCGCGAGATCCCTGAAGAGCCGCGGTGACCAGGCGGCCGCCCAGCAGGTGACGGACCGGATAGCGCAACTGTTCGCCTCCCGGCAGGAAGATGATCTCGATGCCGTTGCCGCCCGCATCGAGGCGGGGGATTTTGAAGCTGCCGTGGATGCGCTGCTGGAGCGGCTCAAGCGTGACACCGGCAATCTGCGGGCCTGGCAGCTGCTCTGCGACGCCGAGCGCAGCCGCGGCAATGTCGCCGGGTTGCGGCAGGCTTACGAGCAGATGCTGAAACTCTTTCCCGACGACCTGGAGGTAATCGAGGGGGGGATCCGCTTCCATATCGACTCGGCAGACTCCCGCGGCGCCCTGTCCCTGATCGAGCGTCATCTGCAGCGCTTCATCGAGAAAGGAAGCCCTCTGGCGGCCGAGGCCCTGCTGCTGTCCCTGTCGGCCGACGTGGCCCGGGATCCCCGGGCGGTCGAAGCTCTCAGCCGGGTCTATCAGGCGGCTGGTGCCGTCGACAAGCTGAACGCCTTGCGCCAGGACGCGGCGTCTTCCCCGCAGTTCAGGCCGGAACAGAGCCTGTTCTCAGCACAGTCTGCCAGCGAGGCTTTGCCGAGCCCCTTTGCTTCACCCCTGCCGGAGGCTGCCGCCAGCCAGGAAGCGCCGTCCCCTTGGGAACCTGGGACGGCCTCCAGCCCCGCGCCTGCGGCTTCCGCGGCCAGCGCTGCCCCTTGGGAAGAGGAGATCGAACTCGATCTTGATGACGATGCGGACAGCGTGGCTGCCGTCGCCGGCGAGATCGACCTGCCGGTCGATTTCCTGCTCTCCTTCGATGCCGACGTCACCGGGCAGGGGGACCACGTCGCCCCCCCCTCCGAAGCCGGCCCCCCGGACGCTGCCGCAGAGTCCCCCTCCTGCTTCGGCGACCTTTCCTTCTTCGAGGAGAGCCCCGCCCCGGCTGCCTCCTCTGCTTTTCCGGAGCCGGCCGCTCCTGTAGAGGCCGCTTCCCCCTTCGAGAGCGGGTTCTCCCTCCCCGAGGAGCCTTCTCCTTTTGGCGAGGAAAGTCTTTCTCCCCCCGAGGCGTCTTCCCCCTTTGCTAAGACTGCTGCCGACGGGGAACTTCCCTCTCCGTTCGGGCCCACCCCGTCCCTTCAGGAAGAACCCGTCCCGGCCCTGCAGCCTGCGGCATCCGCTCCGGGTGGTGACTTCGTGCTGGAGGAAGCAGGAGACCTTGCCCTTGAGCTTGAGCTTCCTGAGCACTCCGTCCATCCTGACTTCGCGTGGGACGCGGCGCCTCATGAGGAACAGAGTGCCGAGGCCGCCGAGGTCGTGAGGGAGGAGATCGAGGAACTCGAGCCTCATGAAGAGCTTGCCGATTGGGGCGAACCGGTAGAGGAGCTTGAGCTCGGCCATGAGGCGGTCGAGGAGCTCGAGTTGGACCACGAGACGGTCGGGGAGCTCGAGCCAGGCCACGAAACGGCCGAGGAGTTCAAACTCGGCCATGAGGTGGTCGAGGAGCTCGAGCATGGCCCTGAGGCGCTACCCGTTGCTGCCGAGGAACCGCCCGCCAGGCCGCTGCGGGGCTGGGAGGAGATCTTTCCGGAGGCGGACTCCGGGGCCGTCGTTGATGCCGGGGAACTGGAGTCCCACTACGACCTTGGGGTAGGGTACAAGGAGATGGGGATGTACAACAAGGCCATCAAGGAATTCGAGGTGGCGGCCGGCAATCCCCAGCGCAGGGTCGACTGCCTGACCCTGCAGGCCGCCTGTTTTCGGGACAATGGCGAACCGGAGAAGGCCCGGGAGCTTTTACAGCGCGGGCGTGAGCTGGATGTGCTTTCCGACGGCGAGCGGATCACCATCTGTTATGAACTTGGCTTTCTCTACGAGAGCCAGGGTGACTCCCGGGAGGCGGTCGAGCTCTACCGCGAGGTGCACAAGGCGAATCCCACCTTCCACGACGTGGCGCAGAGGCTTTCCGCGCTGACCGGGGAGGAGTCGCTCGATTTTATCGACCTGGAAGAGGCCGATCTCCAGTAGTTACCAGCTCATCAGTTCCAGGGGAGGTGCCAGGCGGATCGGCGCCTGGAAGGTCTCGTCCTCGTAACTGGCAGGCAGCGGCGGCAGCGGCCCTGCCGCGCCGAGCGACGCCAGCACCATCTTGTCGAAGCGGGGATTGCCGGAAGATCTCCGCAGCTGGACGGCCAGCACCTGGCCGTTACGCGCCACCGTGATCCATACCTCGACCGGTTGGATACGGACCTTCTCGAACTCCTTGTCCATCCACCACTTGTTGTTGATCCCATCCAGCATCGCCAGATAGTATTCCCTCACGTCACCGCGCAGCGTCTCCCCGTCATGGATGCTTTTGAAGAATCCCCTGCTGAGGCCGAGTCCGAAGGTGCTGGTGACCTGTTTTTCCACCTTGTTTTCTGCCGCTGGCTCTGCTTGCGGATCCTTCTGCTGCTGGGCCTGGGCTGGCTGCGTTTCCGGGGCCAGCAGCGTCTTCTGCACGGGCTGGGGCGTTTCCTGCTCAAGGGGGGTGTTGACGGCCGGCTTGGCCGCCGGCCTGGTCCTGGCGGGAGCTGGCGCTTGAGGAAGGCTCAGGTCGATATAGGAAACGGACCGGCTCCCGTGGGACCCCTGGGGAAGGGTGATGAGGAAGGCGGTACAGGCGACATGCAGGACGAGCGAGGCGGCGACGCCGATGGCAAGGTAATTCTGGCGAGCGGGCGGCCCGGCGAGCGGCGGTTGCAGAGCTTCTTCCATGGAAAAACGGTTCCTTTAGCTGCTGGCGGTTGATGGGCTGTCGGGAAGCAAATACTCTGCCGAAAGGGGATACAGGGGTAAAGACCTGAAGTTACAGGGGGCTAGATGCGGCAATAAAAAAGGGACCCGGTTCAAGGTCCCTTTTTCGCGTAGTGTTCCAGCCAAAAAACTAATCCACGCTCTGGGCGTCGACGACGGCGATGGCTGCCATGTTGACGATGTCGGCCACGTCGTCACCTCTTTGCAGGACGTGGACCGGTTTCTTCATCCCCATCAGGATGGGGCCGATCGCCTCGGCGCCTCCCAGGCGGTGCAGCAGCTTGTAGCAGATGTTGCCGGAGTTGAGGTCCGGGAAGATCAGGATGTTGGCGGGACCGGTCAGCGAGGAGAACGGGTAGTTGGCCAGCAATTCCGGGGTGGTGGCGGTGTCCGCCTGCATCTCGCCGTCCACCTCGAGGTCGGGAGCCTTCTGCTTGACCAGTTCCACCGCCCGCTTCACCTTCTGGGTCAGCTGGTGGTTTACCGAGCCGAAGTTGGAGAAGGAAAGCATGGCCACTCTCGGCACGATGTCTAGCAGCTTGACCTTTTCGGCGGCCAGGATCGCGGTCTCGGCAAGCTCCTCGGCGGTGGGTTCGATCTCCACCGTGGTGTCCGCCAGGAAGTAGATCCCCTTCTTGAAGATCATCATGTACATGCCGTGCACGCCGGTAAGCTGGGGCTGTCTGCCGATCACCTCCAGGGCCGGGCGGATGGTGTCCGGATAGTGGGAGTCGATGCCGGACATGAGCGTGTCGGCGTCGCCCATGCGCACCATCAGCGAGCCGAAATGGTTACGGGACTTGCGGCGCACGATACGGCGCGCCTCGGAGAGGGTGACCCCCCTGCGCTGGCGCATGCGGTAGAGTTCCTGTGCGTACCCCTCGGTGAGCTCGGAGTCCTCGGGGTCGATGATGGTGGCATTGAGGTCGAGCCCCAGTTCGGCGATCTTGTCCAGCACCTTCTTGCGGCTGCCGATCAGGATCGGCTGGGCGATCCCCTCCTCGATCAGGGTGTAGGCGGCCTTCAGGATCTTCTCGTTGTCCCCTTCCGGGAAGACGATCTTCTTGGGATCGCACTTGGCCTTGTTGATGACGAAGCGCAGGGTCTCCTTCGCCTTGCCCTGCAGGGCCTCAAGCGTCTCGACGTACTTGTCCATGTCCTCGATCGGCTGGCGCGCCACGCCGGAGTCCATGGCCGCCTTGGCGACTGCCGGGGCTACCCGCAGAAGGGCGCGGGGATCGAAGGGCTTGGGGATGATGTAGTTACGGCCGAAGGAGAACTTCTCGTTGCCGTAGGCGCGGCAGACCGTGTCGGGGCAATCCTCGCGGGCGAGTTCGGCCAGCGCCATGACGGCGGCCACTTTCATCTCCTCGTTGATGGTGGAGGCGCGCACGTCGAGCGCGCCGCGGAAGATGAAGGGGAAGCCGAGCACGTTGTTCACCTGGTTGGGGTAATCGGAGCGGCCGGTGGCCATGATGACGTCGCTTCTGACCGCCAGCGCCTCTTCCGGGGTGATCTCCGGGTCCGGGTTGGCCATCGCCATGATGATGGGGTCCTTGGCCATTTCCCGCACCATCTGCGGGGTGACTGCGCCTTTTGCCGAGACGCCGATAAAGACGTCGGCCCCCCTCATCGCCTCCTCCAGGGTGCGCAGTTCGGTGTCGACCGCCAGGCGCTCCTTGTAAACGTTCATCCCCTCGGTACGCCCCTGGAAGATGACCCCCTTGGTGTCGCACATGTATACGTTCTGCTGCCGTGCCCCTAAAGAGATGGCAAGGTTGGCGCAGGCGACACCGGCCGCGCCGGCGCCGTTCACTACGATCCTGATGTCCTCGATCTTCTTGTTGACCAGCATCAGCGCGTTGATCAGCGCAGCGGAGGAGATGATGGCGGTGCCATGCTGGTCGTCGTGGAAGACCGGGATGTTCATGGTCTTCTTGAGCTCCTCCTCGATGTAGAAGCACTCGGGGGCCTTGATGTCCTCCAGGTTGATGCCGCCGAAGGTCGGCTCCAGCAGCTGCACCACCTTGATCACGTCGTCCGGGTTTTCCGACTTCACCTCGAGGTCGTAGACGTCCACGTCAGCGAAACGCTTGAAGAGGATCCCTTTCCCTTCCATGACCGGTTTGCCGGCGATGGCGCCGATGTTGCCCAGACCGAGCACTGCGGTGCCGTTGGAAACCACGGCGACCAGGTTCCCCTTGGCAGTATATTTATACGCGTCCTCTGGGTTCTTCTCGATCTCCAGGCAGGGCTCTGCCACCCCCGGGGTGTAGGCAAGCGAAAGATCGCGGGAGGTGAGGCAGGGCTTGGTAGGGACAACCTCGATCTTCCCCTTGCGTCCGGTAGAGTGGTATTGAAGTGCATCCATCTTCTTGGTCATTACATCCTCCTGGTTTTAGATGTGCCGATAGGGATATCCCCTGGCGTCCGGAAGCACGGGGGCTGGGCGGGGGGAATCCATCAGGAAAGGGCACGGCTTTAAAAAAAGTCGGTAAAATTAATAGTGGGTCTGCGTGCGGGATGAGGGGAACTCAATACGGATACATAAACCTATCGTATAGCGGTGTCAAGATGTTTATCCCGGAATAAAACAGCCGTTTTGCGTGTTTTCGGGCCTGCTGTCCATGAAAAACCCACAGTTTCAAGCGCATGTACTGCTGGAGCCTTTGCAAAAGTTGTTTTACTGCCGGTTGACGTGAGGTGGAGATAGCGATGGAAAGAATCTGGGCGCCTTGGAGAATCGAGTTCATCACCAAAGCCAAATCCAATGTCTGCATCTTCTGCGAGGAGGGCGACGACAGGGATCTTCTCATCCTGCGGCGCACGCCGCTGGTGCGGGTGGTGCTGAACCGCTATCCCTACGTAAACGGTCACCTGATGGTGGTCCCGGTCCGGCATACCGGCGAACTCGACAGCCTTACCGAGGCCGAGACGCTGGAACTGTTCAGGACGGTTGCCTTGTGCCGGGAGGTCCTAAGCCGGGCCAGCGGGCCGGACGGTTTCAATATCGGCATCAACCTCGGCAAGGCCGCGGGGGCCGGTGTTCCGGACCATCTCCATGTGCACGTGGTGCCACGTTGGAGCGGCGACAACAACTTCATGTCCGTGGTGGCCGACACGCGGGTGTTACCGGAGGCGCTCACGGCCACCTACGACCGCCTGCTGCCCTACTTTGCACAGGTGGCTTCCTCGCTTGCCTGATCCTTTCCCCCGGGGCGACCTATCGACAACTGCCTGCCTATGCCCGGGCTCCCTTCTCTGCTCGCGACCATGCTCCCTCCGCCCCACTGGCCAGAAGAGTGGGGCGGTGAAAGCGAAATCACCTCAAGAAAGAAGCAATTTCCCCAAAGATGTGTTATATTTAGGAGCCGTTGGCTGAATTGAACTGAAAAAAACACATTGGAGGTAACTATGTCGTTAAGGAGCAAGCTGGTGACCGGTCTTTTGACAGGAGGAGCGCTCCTGGGTCTGACGGTGGTCTCTTTCGCCGCCTCGGACGCCAGCAAGGTGGAGGCGTCCTTACGCGCCAATTTCCCGCAGGTGAAGTTCGACGCGGTACTGCCCACCGAGATACCGGGGCTCTACGAAGTGGATGCCGGCTCCAACATACTCTACTACTATCCCGACAAGGAGATCGTGATCGTCGGCGAGATGGTAGGTAAGGATCTGAAGAGCAAGACGGCGGAGCGCCGGGGCGTGCTGGCTGCCAAGGCGGTCAAGGACCTCCCTCTGGACAAGGCGGTTAAGATCGGTGACGGGAAAAAGGTGGTGGTGGAATTCACCGACCCCGACTGCCCCTACTGCAGGAAGGCCTACGAGTACTTCACCAAGCGGACCGACGTGACCCAGTACATCTTCTTCGCACCGATGGCCCATCCGCAGGCGATCACCAAGGTCGAGTACATCCTGGGAGCAAAAAACAAGGGCGAAGCGTACGACGCCATGATGCTAGGCCAGTCCATCCCTGCTTCGGCAGCGCCTCCCTCCGAGGCCGACCGGGCGCTCGCCCAGGAGCACCTCATGCTGGCCAGGAAGATCGGCATCCAGGGGACTCCCACCTTTTTCATCAACGGGCAGCAGGTGGTGGGTGCCGACATCAGCAAATTCGATGAACTGCTGAAATAGGATCAGCAGGTAGCAGCTGGATGCTGCAGACCCCAAAGGTGCAGCAAAGATAAAAAAGGCGGATGGGGCGGGTAATGAAGATCCCGCTTCATCCGTCTTTGCTGTTGGCGGCGGAGGAGCCGCCCATCATTTACGGTCGCGGCCGCTGCTCTCTATCTTGCGACCGGTTTCAGCCGGCCGACTTCACCACGATGCTTCCGAACAGCCCGTCGTAGCCCGCTTCGATCTCCACCTGGCCCGATCTCATCTCGCCGACCCCCCTGGCCACTGCAGCTCCCGCCACCTCCGACACCGCCTCCAGCGGCGCTTCCAGCAGAACGTGGAACTCGCTTCCTAGCTGCTGCAGCAGCTCGAAGTAGACCGTCTGCGCCTTCCTGGTGTCCGCTCCCACCCCGAGTGACGCTCCGATCAGGTCCGGCAGCGGGATGACCGACCGGAAGGGGGGAGCTGCTTCCGGCGTCGTCCCGGCCGGGCGGTCGGCCAGTTGCTCCACCCTGTGCAGCACCCCCACCGTGAGCTTGCCGCCGCAAGCCGGACAGCGGAAGCCGTTTTTAACGGTCTCTGTCGGGGAAAGCCTGACGCCGCACCCCCGGTGCCCGTCGGCGTGGTATTTCCCCTGTTCCGGGAAGAACTCTATGGTCGAGGCGACGCCCCGGCCGCTGGCAATGGCCGAGAAGATCCCCTGGTAGGTGCGCTCGCAGTCGAAAACGGTGGCCTCGCGCCCCAGTTTGGAGGCCGAGTGGGCGTCGGAGTTGGAGATCAGGGTAACACCGTCCAAGGCCGACACCCTCCAGTTCATGGCGGGATCCGAGGAGAGGCCGGTCTCGATGGCGTGGATCTCGGGGGCCAGTTCCTCGAAGCAGTCGGCAAGCGAATCGAAGCCGGAGGCCATGCCGAACACGGAGAAGTGCGGGGTCCAGGCGTGGGCGGGGATCAGCATGGCCTGGGGGGAGGCGTCCAGCACCATCTTCAGGAGGTCCTTGGCGTCCAGCTTAAGGATGGGCCTGCCGTCCGAGGCGAGATTACCCACCTTGGCGAGGGAGCCGTTCAGCCTGCCTGCCGAGGCGAAATCGGGCAGGAGCACCAGGCAGTGCACCTTCCTGGTTTTGCCATCCTTTTTGTAAATGCAGCTGATTTCACCGGAAAGGAGAAAGGAAAGTCGGGAGCGGCAGCTGCCGGGGACGGCCGGCTGATGGGACTGTCCGCGCAGGGCGAAAAGCCCTCCCTCGTCGGGGACCAGCTTCTCTTCAAGCTCGGCGAGCCAGCCGGGGTGGGTACAGTCCCCCGTTCCCAGGACACCGATACCTTTCAGCTGTCCCCACCGCCAGAGCGTTTCCGGGGTGAGATCCCGGCTGGTGGCACGTGAGTGGCGGGAATGAATGTGGAGGTCTGCGATGAAGGTCATGCCGGCGCAAAGACCGGCAGCCTGGCGTGGTCGGACATTTACAGGTGGTCGTGTTCGGCTGCTCCGAACTTTTCCGCCATCTTCTGGCGGTATGAGTCGATTTCGCTTCTGAGGGAGGCGAGCTTCTCCATCTTCTCGTCGATCTTTTCGACGTGCTCGTCGAGGATTTCCAGCAGGCGCGGGATCATCCGCTCGGTCTGCTTCGCCTCGCCGTAGGCGGCGTAAAGATCCTGCATCTCCTTGATGGTGAGGCCGAGTTCCTTGAGCTTTATGATGAACTTGATGCGCCGCACCATGTAGGGGGTGAAGCCGCGCGTGGCGCCGTCACTTCTCTGGACGCTCTCCAGGATGCCGACTTCTTCCCAGTAGCGGATGGTTCTGGTGGTCAACCCGAGCGAAATAGCCAGCTCTCCGATCGGAGTCAATTCTTCACCACGTATGTTGTCGTCCATTGGGTTCCTTCCGTCCTAAAATATCGGTTTAATGTAGAGCATGCCGCTCATTGTGTCAACCGCTTTAACCAGCTATGACAACAGCATACGCCGCGCGGCTGGCTACTGAACGGTTGCCTGTCGCTACGGTTCAGCTTGCCTCTCACGATAGCTGAAAAGGAAGAGAGCTATCTGTAGCGTTTACAAAACACCGTTTATGGTGTATTTATGGTAGCCACTATCTTACGGGAGGCTGAAACATGGACATCTTCAAGGTCATCAGCGACCGACGCTCCATCAGGAAGTACAAAGACACACCGGTTGAACGAGAGAAAATAGAACAAGTTCTCAATGCCGCCAGGCTGGCGCCGTCCTGGAAGAACATGCAGTGCTGGCGTTTCCTGGTGCTCACCGAAGCCGCCCGCCGCGAAAGCCTGCTGGCGGCCTTTCCCGATGACAATCCCGGCAAAAAGGCGATTGCCATGGCTCCCTGCATCATTGTGGTCTGTGCCGACCCTGCCGAATCGGGGATAGAGAACGGCATCGAATACTACATCGGCGACACCGCCATCGCCTTCGAGCACATCTGCCTGGCGGCACACGGGCTGGGGCTGGGCAGCTGCTGGATGGGGTGGTACGACGAGAAAAAGGTCAAGAACGCCCTGGGAGTCCCTGAGGGGATCAGGGTGGTGGGGATCACCCCTCTGGGGTACCCCGACCAGGAGCCCAAGCCCAGGCCGCGCAAGGAACTCTCCGAGATCGCCTTCTTCGAGAACTGGGGGGGGTCGTGCTAGAGAAAGCCGAGTCGCGCAGGCGCATCGCACGCCTGCAGGCAGAACTGACGGCCAAGGGGATCGATGCCGCCTTCCTGATCTTTCCCATCGACATCTACTACTTTGCAGGGACCAGGCAGAATTCCCTTCTGTACGTGCCGGCCTCGGGAGAGCCCGCGCTGCTGGTCCGCAAAAGCCTGAGCCGCGCCCGGTCCGAGTCGGCCCTGGACGACGTCCGCCCCTTTCCTTCCAGCAAGGAGCTGCCCCAGCTGCTTTCGCCCGGGACCAGCACGATCGGCATCACCTTCGACGTGGTGCCGGTCCAGCAGTACAACTTCTACGCAAAACTGCTGCCGGGCTGCCAGTTCGTCGACCTCTCCACAGCCATCCGGGAGATCCGTTCCGTGAAGAGCGAGTGGGAACTGGCGCGCATGCGGGAAAGCGGCAGAAAGACCAGCGCCGTCTTCCGGGAGATCCCTTCCATCCTCAAAGAGGGGATGCGTGAGCTGGACCTGGCGGCTGAGGTCGAATGCCGCCTGCGCAAGGCGGGCGGCGAGGGGTACGTGAGGATGCGCGCTTTCAACCAGGAGCTCTTCATGGGACTGGCGGTTTCCGGGGCGAGCGCGGAGCTGCCGGGCTTCTTTGACGGGGCGGTGACCGGGCGGGGGCTTTCGGTTGCCTCGCCGCACGGTGCCTCGCTGGCCCCTATCGCTTCCCATGTGCCGGTGCTGGTCGATTACACCGGAGTATTTGACGGCTACCTCGTGGACATGACCCGCGTCTTCGCCATCGGGGGGCTCTCCGATCTGCTGATGGAGGCTTTCCGGAACTCGCTGGAGATCCAGGCCTACCTGGCCGAAAACCTGAAGCCGGGGGCGATCTGCGAGGATCTCTTCCTGGCCGCTGCCGGGATGGCCGAGAAGGCGGGGCTGGGGAGGTACTTCATGGGGGCGCCCGGGGAGAATGCGCGCTTTGTTGGGCATGGAGTCGGGCTCGAACTCGACGAGTTTCCGGTGATCGCCCAGGGCTTCAAGGTGCCGCTGCAGGCGGGGCAGACCATCGCCATCGAACCCAAGTTCGTGATTCCGGGGGAGGGGGTAATCGGTATTGAGAACACCTTTGCAGTCACCGCGCAGGGAGGGGAGAAGATCACCGACCTCGCCGACGACCTGGTGTTGGTCTGACGGTACCACAGTTGTGATCGGCCCTTCTGCCGGCCGTTTAGTTAGGGGCAATCGACGGATTGCCCCTTTTTTTGTCTCCAAAACCGGTGGCGCCCGGCATCGCCGCCCGCAGGAACCCTGCCGCCTCGCCCGGAGCCACTGTGTATCCCGGGGCGAATGTGGTAATCTAGGGAAAGCGGGTTATCCAAGGGATAAAAACGGAGGCGACGATGGCTAGAACAGCGCTGCTGCTGGTAGATTACGGCACCAATAACAGTATCCACATCGCCCTTTTCAAGGAGAATCTGAAAAAAGCGGGGTGGAAGGCCGGAATCATCGAAGGAGTCTTCGAGAAAAGCCTCGACTTGAGCAATCACCAGATCGAGACTGTGGTCCAGGAGGAATTCGATGGTGCCGCCAATGAGGCGGTTTTCAAAAAGACCTATTGCGAGTTGGTGATCGCCGACGACGAATTGCGCTTTACTTGGGACTGGAACACACCATAGGCCGCGTCATGTTCTGTCGTGTCCCCTTCCTTCGATCTGGTCCAGAGATTTCTTCTTATTAAATGGTGGACAAGATGCAATAATAGTGGTTAGTATGTGACCGTATGATAAAACCCGCAGCAGTTTTCATGATTTTGTTCACCATCGCGGTTATCGCCTTCGGAACCTGGCAGATGTTCGCCGGCAATCTCGAAGCGGCATTCTCTTCCTTTCCCTTTCTTCTTATCATCTACGTCTTTATCAAACCATTCCGCAGGGACTAATTGCCTGCTTATAAGCTAAAGAAGTGCGGGCTTTGTAATTACAATCTGGGATGGGTCGTCTTTAATGCTAAAATGAGGCCTGACCAAGCGGCAAGAAAGCTGTAGGGGCGGGTCTCGATGTGATTCCCGATGGGAGATTAGATGTCCTGTGTCCTTGTCATCGATGACTCGGCAGCTATCCGAGAGCAGGTAGTGCAGACCCTGCGCGAGGTGGGCCTGTTCGATCAGTACCGGGAGGCCAAGGATGGCCTGGAAGGTTTCAAGACCCTGATCGAGTGCAGGGCCGACCTGGTCATCTGTGACGTCGACATGCCCCGCATGGACGGCTTCAAGTTCCTGCAACTGGTTGAATCCCGCCCTGAGCTGCAGGGGCTTCCCATCATCATGCTGACCGGCATGATGGACTTCACCTCCAAAATCCGCGGTCTCGAGCAGGGGGCCAGCGACTACCTCACCAAGCCTTTCGAGGCGGGAGAACTGGTGGCCCGGGTGAAGGTCCAGCTGAAGATCAAGTCTCTGCAGGACGAGTTAAAAAAGGCCAACGAACTGCTGAGAAGACTCACCAACATAGATCATCTCACCAACCTGTTCAATCGTCGCTATTTGGCAGAGATCCTGGAAGGCGAGTTCTTCCGTGCCCGCCGCAACAACGAATCGCTCTCCCTCGTCATCGTCGATATCGACTACTTCAAGAACGTCAACGACACCTACGGCCACCAAAACGGCGACGTGGTGCTGGCTGCGGTTGCCAGTCTGGCCCAACGGCAGTTGCGTGCCTACGACAGCGCAGCTCGCTATGGCGGCGAAGAGTTCGTACTGGTCTTCCCCGGCACCCCGTTAAGGGGAGGGGTGATGGTCGCCGAGAGGCTGCGCCAGGCCGTGCTCGGATTGTCCTTCCCTTCCCCCATGGAGAACCTGACCGTCACCATCAGTGCCGGTGTAGCTACCTATCCCTCATCCCAGGTCGACAGCATAGACTCCCTTTTCCGCCAAGCCGACGAGGCCCTCTATCGCGCCAAGCAGAACGGTCGCAACCGGGTGGAAACCATGCTGGTGACCGAGTAGCTTCTTCCTTTTTCCGATCTCCCTTCTCTTCGCCACGACGTCCCCGTTGAATCCAATCGGACCGGTCAGGCTCCGCTTTCTCGTGCCTTGTGCCGGAACACGCCGCGCTAGAGCGCTAGAACAGAGGCTCAGGTGATTCCTCTCCCTGATCCCAGCTTGCCTTTCCCCCGTTTCATCATGCCTTTACCGTCTCCGCAAAGCTCCCTTTCCGCTTCTCCTCGCGCTGTACCTGGTGATCGCATGCCCAAGGAACAGCAGATTGATTAATAAACTT
>DATFAB010000090.1:0-81196 GCA_035255025.1 Geomonas sp. | reverse complement strand
GAATTGAGTTGGACTTATCATCGGGATTGGTAAACAGCCCTTTAATATGCTTCATGTTTTCAACGATGTCTGTCTTGGAGAGGCCATCAACATGGTGACTCTTGTATACAAGATAGCTAATCTCCCACTCTCTTATGATCTCCCTCCACTTGTCCTCATTGCCTATCACATCAGTGTTAAAGACCCAGAATGGCATAAGACCTTTTTCGCCACCTTCGACAATTTCTTTTTCTAGGTTCTTGCATATCACGCGCATTGTCTTCTCGGTTGCCTCTCTAAACTTTTCGAGCTGCATAACATTGACGGCTAGCGGCAAGTTCAGCCACATCCTAAATGGAAATTCAATCGAGTCTGAAATATCCCCTAGTCCTTCCAATAATGTTTTATGTATACTGCCACGCTCGCATAGCAACAACGAATACCGCTGCACCACGTTTGGGTCCACCTCGCCACCAAGCTCATAAAACATGCGTTGGAACACCAGTAACTTCTCTAATATATCTACCCCTGATCCAAACGCCTTGTTATATTTCTTTTTTTGTGTTGATTCAGCTATAGCAAAATTCAATTTCTCATAATCAATTTCGCAATTATATGTACTTTCTAACTGCTCCATTACATGACTGATCTGGTTAACAACTGACTTAGATTTTGCACCACTATTGATGATTGCATTTACCTTACCAGTCAATTCACCAAGTAACATCTTACTGTCGCCCACCCGCCACCTCCACAACTACTGTCAGTAAGGGATTTCTTATCCCTTGCATTTAGTTACATATCAACAACTTACATCTCGCTGACGTACATATTGCCGCAAAACACCTGTCATTTCTACCATAACTGACTCCCTGGAAACATAAGACCACAGCATACTTACCTGTATTTTTGGCTCGGACTCTCAAGGATCATTTTGGGCTTCATCAAAATGGTCCTTGAGAGGGCGAAACGATTTCTTACCATACCTGCAATATCGTGGCAACCACCACCTAACCAGCCGACACCGTACCAGCATCTAAGCAGGATCACCACGACCACCTACCCCACGACTGGTAACAGCTACTGGGACTACCTTAGCGGGTAATGCCCTATGGCTCTATGGATAACTGCCTTACCGAGATCAGCCCCTAACCAGCATGATCCTGGACAGTCGCCGCACCACCATCATATCAGGTGTACAGCCTAAACCTCCCTCTTACCTTCTAAGAGCCGATAGGGGTAGTGTTAGCGGAGCAGCGGTTACTCTGGGCGTGGCATTCATTGTAATTTCACTACATTGGATCGCCAAATATGTCTATCTACTTAATATTACAGTAATCCGAGTTTACAGTGGTATGTCAAAGCGACCTCAACATATAGAGTTGACTAGACCATATATAGCAGTCAAGTAACTAGTCTCATGCAATGGTACACTGTGCTACTGACTTCAGGGCTTCTACGTTCACTGGGTAATCCAGCATATTGACAACTGCCTGCTTTTCCTTAAACCCGTAAGGCTTTCCATATCTCCCGAACGTCATACTCTTGTTGCTATGGCCTGCTATCTCCACCAGAATCCTTTCATCGGCTCGCTTCTGCTTCAGCTCGTTGATGAAGGTATGCCTGAAGGAGTGGAAGTTGAGCTTGCTATCATCAGTAACCCTAGTTCTCAGGAATCCCTTGGTCTGCCCGTTACCAAGGAACCAGTTGGCAAAATTCTTGTGATAGCCCCTATTGGTCTTCTTGAGGTTCATCCATAGTCTCGGAGCACCACTGCCATGCTTACTCTTGCGGTACTCCAAGAGGCCCAGGCTAATCAGGTCAGCATGTACAGGCACCTTGCGTCTAGCTGCTGCGCTCTTGATCATCTTGTCGTCGCCCTCGGTGATCTCCACATGGAAGTACCATACCTCTGTCTCCTCATCCTGCTTCACGTCATGGGTGTTCAACTGGCAAATCTCATTTAGCCTCATGCCTGAGTACATTGATATCAAGGGTATCCAAAACCTGTCTGGGCTATCCTTAAGCCTTGCCTTCTCCTCGTCCTTCATACCCAGATACGCTGCTACCAGCCTACTAATGTCTCCAGGGGCATAGGCTTTCCTCAGCTCATCAGCACGCACCAGCTTGGTCTTACCATGCTTAACGCCATCGGCAGGGTTCCTGTCTATGTGGCCTACTCTCACGGCCCAAGTGAAAAAGCTGTTTACCCTGACCATGTAGTTGACGATGGTCGTGTCGCTCATGGTGTCGGTGGGCTGCATCTCTAGTACCTCAACTATGGTCTTTCCTGCATAAGCCTTCTGCTTGCTCATGTTCCTGGGCAACTGCTTGAGCACCTTAAGGAAGTCGAGTATGGTCTCCCTGGTAATGGTCCGAATGTCTACGTCACCTACAATCCTGCTGAACATCCAGCACTTGGTCTCGATCTCATATATGGATGGGCCATCTGCCTTCTCAGTGGTCTTGTACTCTGCAATGTATGCCTCTATCAGTTTGGACAATTGATGTTTCCTAACGGTCGCACCAATGGCTACGGCAGGTTGAGCTTCCACTATCACGCCACCAACATCACAGCTTTTAGGCTTGCTACCTCCATGGCTAAACGCTGCTGCAAGGCTCCTAGCTTGCTCCTGAGTCAGCATTCCGGATCGAATTAGGGTAAAGGTATGCTCTAGCTTGTAGGACCACGCCTTAAGCAGTTTCCTTGCCTGGGTCAAGCTGGTGGTCTTTAATGATCGCCTGACTTCGGCTAATGGAAAGGTCTCTAGAAGGTCTGAAGGAATCCTGAAACGGAAGTAGTAGGTCTGTTTAACTCTGTAAAGATACATAGTTTTTGGCATAGTTTTGTCCTCAATGTGGCATAAATTGTGGACAACTATGCAAAACAGCAGACGCTATAGGGTTACAGACAACAAAAAAGCCTCTATCTTCGGCTAGATAGAGGCTTCAATGAAAAGCTTGGTGCGAGAGAGGGGACTTGAACCCCTATACCCTAGGGTGCCAGATCCTAAGTCTGGTGCGTCTGCCAATTTCGCCACTCTCGCCTGGGCTACAAACAGCAAACCCCGCTATGCACGGGGTCTTGTTTAATTGGGGTGGGTAGTGGGATTTGAACCCACGAATGTACGAGTCACAGTCGTATGTGTTGACCACTTCACCATACCCACCATATTTAATTTTGGCACGCCTGAGAGGGTTCGAACCTCTGACCTACGGCTTAGAAGGCCGTTGCTCTATCCAGCTGAGCTACAGGCGCAGAAGCTTGAGGTGGTCGGGGTGAGAGGATTCGAACCTCCGGCCCCCTGCTCCCAAGGCAGGTGCGCTAGCCAGGCTGCGCTACACCCCGTCCTTTCAAGAAACACCCTTATAGCACAGCCACAGGGCCTGTGCAAGCTTTTTTAGCCCCGGTCTTACATTAATATGAAGGCGGTGCCAACCCCATCCTCACCCTGGCCCTCCCCTTGAAGGGGACGGGATACCGGCGCAAGGTTTGAGCGAGGGGCGGGCCGGTACCTTTGCGGGTGCTTTACTTCGACAGGGCCGCCTTCAGCATCTGCATGGCCCTGCCGCGATGGCTGATGGCGTTCTTGATCTCCATGGGCAGCTCCGAGAAGGTCTGCCCGTATTCCGGGACCAGGAAGAGCGGGTCGTAGCCGAAGCCCCCCTCCCCTCTGGGCGCTTCCAGGATGACGCCGGGCAGCGACCCGTCGAAGGTCTGGCAGCTGCCGTCGGGCTGGCAGAGTGCTATCACGCAGTGAAAGGCGGCGCCGCGCTTCCCGGCCGGCACCCCCTCCAGCTCCCGCAGCAGCAGGGCATTGTTGGCGGCGTCATTTGCCCCCTCACCGGCGAAGCGCGCCGAGTAGACGCCGGGGCGGCCGTCCAGGTACTCCACCGAGAGCCCGGAGTCGTCGGCCAGCACCGGTTTGCCGGTGGCGATGGCGGCGGACAAAGCCTTCTTGACCGCGTTCGCCTCGAAGGTATCGCCGTCCTCCTCGACCTCGGGCAGGCCGCCGGGAAGATCGGCCGGGGAGAGGATGGTATCCACCACCCCCTTCAAGAGTTCCCGGAATTCCCTGAGCTTTCCCTGGTTGCCGGTGGCGACGATCAGCTCTTTCATCCCTCAAGCGCCTCCTGCTGGATTTCGAACAGCCGGGTGAGCCCCAGCATGGCGTGGCTGCGCATGGCGTCCATCTGCTCGAGGGTGAACGGCTCCGCTTCCGCGGTCCCCTGCACCTCGACGAAACGCATGGAGGAGGTCATCACGAAGTTCATGTCCACCTCGGCGGTGGAATCCTCCGGATAATCGAGGTCCAAAAAGGGAACGCCGTCGATGATGCCGACGCTGACCGCGGCCACCGCTTCGCGCAGCGGGGACTTGCTCAGTTCGCCCTGGTCGACCAGGGTCTGCAGGGCGTCAGCCAGCGCCACGTAGCTGCCGGTAATGGAAGCGGTCCGGGTGCCGCCATCGGCCTGGATCACGTCACAGTCGATCAGGATGGAACGCTCGCCCAGTTGCTCCAGGTCGACCACGGCCCGCAGCGACCGGCCGATCAGCCGCTGGATCTCATGGGTGCGGCCGGAAAGCTTCCCCTTGGCGGACTCCCGCTGGTTCCTGGTGTGCGTGGCGCGCGGCAGCATGCAGTACTCGGCAGTCACCCACCCCGACCCCTTCCCTTTCAGAAAGGGGGGGACCTTTGGCTCGACGGTCGCGTTGCAGATCACCTTGGTGTCGCCGAACTCGACCAACACCGAGCCCTCGGCGTGTTTCAGGTAATTCCTGGTTATCTTTATTTCCCTCAAGGCATCGGCCGCCCGGCCGTCTCTGCGCGTCATGATCTTCCATCCTTGTCGTTAAGTGATTGCTCCAGCTTTTGTCTTTTTATTGTCTCTGCGGCCACAGTCCCAGCACCGGCAAGTACAGGACCTTCCCCCGACCGTTGTTGTCGAAGATCCTGGGTGACGAGGTACCCCACCAGTTTCCCGGCGCCCGCACCTCCTCGGTACCGGCGTTGTAGAGATCGCTCCCTGCATTCTCGTAGATGGCGTTGTCCCATACCACCGAAGCCCCGTCGTGCAGCAGCAGGCCGTTTTCGCCGTTGGCGGTGATCCGGTTGCCGCTCACCCGCATGCGCGACCCGGTGAGCGAGATGCCGCTTTCCCGGTTCTTGGCAAGTTTCGCGCCGGTGACCGACCCCTCGCACCCCACCAGCGATACGCCGGAACCGTTACTGAGCAGTGCTCCCCCCTGCAGTTTCACGCGGCTGCCCTCGGCGGTTATTGCCGTCCCCTGGTTGCCGGAGAGGTTCCCCTCGTAGAGGTAGAGGGAACTCCGGATGGCGGTCACCCCCTGGCGGTTTCCCACCACGCTTATGTTGCGCAGGGTGCTCTCGCTTTCCAGAAGAGACACCCCGGTGTCGCAGCCGGTGGCTCCGCCCCCCTCCATGGAGACCAGCCCGTCCTGGAACCTCATGCCGACCAGGGAGCGCTCGGCCAGCACGTTCTTCAGGGTCACGTTGGAGAAGAGGACCTCCAGGGCGGTCTGCGCCCCCTCGACCCGGCAGTTCTCCAGCACGTTCTTCTTCTCGGTGCCCAGGAGCATGATCCCCTGCCAGTCGCCGGCTGCGGCGGTGGCGAAGCCGGAGGTGAAGAGGACCGGGGATTCCTTGGCGCCGTTGACGACCAGCCTCCCCTGCACGACCAGCAGCGGCGCCTGCCCCGTCTTGCGCCGGAAACGGACCACGGTGCCGGGCTCGACGGTCAAGGTCGCCTGCGGGGCAACGGTCAGCACACCCTCGACCAGCACCTCGCCGTGCCAGACCACGTCTTCGGTCAGCAGGCGGTCGCCATAGACGAGGCCGGGGTTGAGCGCTGCCTCCGTCCGGGGGTCCGCCTCCGCCCGCGCCGGAACCTGCCGGACGGGGGCGGCCGGCTGGGCCGGCTGGCTGGCAGGCAACGGTTGCGCCTGGCGCTCCGCCCCCCCCGGTTGCCCGGAAGCGGGAGCCGCGGCCGGCTGCGCACCGTTAGGCGACACCCACTGGTAGACCCGGTCCAGGATACCGGCGTGCGCGGGCCAGCAGGCGAAAAGGGCAATCCACAATGACAGCCCAAGCTTTGCAAAAGAGGAATAGCGGATCATGGGGTGGGATGCAGCAGGCTTTCCTGGTGATAGATCTTGTTCTTGCCGCCGCGCTTGGCGCGGTAGAGGAGCGAGTCGACGATGTTGAAGAGTTCGTCCATGTTGTCGGCGTTGTCCGGGTAGCTCGCCACGCCGATACTGACCGTGACGCCGCGGGTGGCGATGCCGACCAAGTGCTTGGCGGTGCCGGTCTCGATAGCGCTTCTCAGCCGCTCGGCCGCCAGCAGTGCGTTCTCCAGCTTGGTCTCCGGCAAGAGCACGATGAACTCCTCGCCGCCGTAGCGGAAGGCCACGTCGACCCCGCGCACGGTCTGCAGGATCAGGCCGCCCAAAAGGTTCAGGAGCTGGTCGCCGGTGGCGTGGCCGAAGCTGTCATTGTAGGCCTTGAAGTTGTCGACGTCCAGCATGATGATGGAGAACGGCTTGTGGTAGCGCCTGGCGCGCCCCATCTCCTGCTTGAAGAAATGCTTGAAGTAGCGGTGGTTGTGCAGGCCGGTCAGGGCGTCGGTGATGGCCAGCACCTTGGTCCGCTTGTGCAAGGTGGCGTTGTTGATGGCCATCGCCGCGAAGGAGGCGAGGATCGACAAGAGGTTCACCTTCTCCCGGTCGAAGCACCTGGGGACGAAATCGTCCAGGTACAGGATCCCCACCGTGCGCCCCTGGTAGACCAGCGGCACGCAGACCAGCGAGCGGATCCCTTCCTTGATGGCGACGGGGTTCTTGAAGAAGGGGGTCTTGCCGGTGTCCTCCACGAAGAAGATCTCGCCGGCCTTCAGCACCTGCTCGGTCAGTCCGCCGGCCGTCACCTCCCAGCGCTCGTTCTTGACGAAATCGGCGGAAAGGCCGGAGTGGGCGTGCAGGCTCAGCTCGCGCTTGGACTCGTGGTAGAGGGCGATGCTTCCCGCCGGGGTGTCGGCAATGCCCAGGGCGCTGGAAAGGATCGCCTGCAGGACCGTGTCGAGATCCAGGGTGGATACCACCGCCTTGGCGACCTCGATCAGATCCTTCAGACCCTTCACCTGGGTCTCCAGCGCACTTGTTTTGCAGCCATCACAGTCGGTCACGGTAGCCTCTTTGGGGGAATCAACCCGGTATAAATAGCACAACCGTCAGCTAGTTGTAAATGGAGAAGCCGCTAAGCTCAAGCGGCATGGACCCTTTTTCAGGGGCCAGAAATTTTAATGCATTAACCCTTGACTTCACCATACATCTTGTGGTTAATTCTCCGCCGCGCCACTAAATGTGGTACCGACACTACACAACATATCACTATGTTATTTTTCCCAAAGGAGATCGGAGCGTTATGAAAAAAGCCGCCGAAAAAGGGGCCATCGCTGGCCTGTCGAAAAACGCACTCACCGTACTGGAAAAGCGCTACCTGAAAAGGGACAAGACCGGCAAGACACTGGAAACTCCTGCCGATATGTTCCGCCGCGTGGCGACCACCATCGCCCAGGCTGACCTCAGGTTCAACGACAAGGCGGACGTCAACGCACTGACCGACAAGTTCTACGACCTGATGACCCACTTCGAGTTCCTCCCCAACTCCCCGACCCTGATGAACGCCGGTCGCGAGCTGGGCCAGCTCTCCGCCTGCTTCGTGCTGCCGGTGGGCGACTCCATGGAGGAGATCTTCGAATCGGTGAAGCACACCGCACTGATCCACAAGTCCGGCGGCGGCACCGGCTTCTCCTTCGCGCGCTTACGCCCCGCCAACGACGTGGTGATGTCCACCACCGGCATCTCCTCCGGCCCGCTCTCCTTCATGAGGGTGTTCGACGTGGCCACCGAGACCATCAAGCAGGGGGGCACCCGCCGCGGGGCCAACATGGCGATCCTCAGGGTCGACCACCCGGACATCATGGACTTCATCATGTGCAAGGCCGACCAGCGCCAGTTGAACAACTTCAACATCTCGGTCGGCATCACCGAGGAGTTCATGAAAGCGGTGGACGCCGACGCCGACTACACCCTGATCAACCCGCGCGACAAGAAGCCGGCCGGCAGCCAGAACGCCCGCAAGGTGTTCAGCCGCATCGTCAAGCAGGCCTGGGAGAACGGCGAGCCGGGCATCATCTTCCTGGACCGCCTGAACAAGCACAACCCGACCCCGCACATCGGCGAGATCGAGTCCACCAACCCCTGCGGCGAGCAGCCGCTTCTCCCCTACGAGTCCTGCAACCTGGGCTCCATCAACCTGGGCAAGCTGGTCATCCACGGCCGGGTCAACTGGGAGCGCCTGAAGGAAGTCGTGCAGCTCGCCGTCCACTTCCTGGACAACGTCATCGAGGTGAACAACTACCCGCTCGAGCAGATCGACCAGATGACCCGCTCCAACCGCAAGATCGGCCTGGGGGTGATGGGCTGGGCCGACATGCTGATCATGCTGGGCATCCCCTACAACTCCGACGAGGCGGTCGAGCTGGGCGGGCAGGTGATGAAGTTCATCGACGACGAGGCGAAGGTAGCCTCCCGCGAGCTCGCCAAGACCCGCGGCGCCTTCCCGAACTTCAAGGGCTCCATCTACGACCGTCCGGGCGCCGAGGCGATCCGCAACGCCACCGTCACCACCATCGCCCCGACCGGCACCATCTCCATCATCGCCAACGCCTCCTCCGGCGTGGAGCCGCTCTTCGCGGTCTCCTACGTCCGCCAGGTGATGGACAAGAACATCCTGGTCGAGGTGAACCCGCACTTCGAGCGAATCGCCAAGGCCGAAGGTTTCTATTCCCAGGAGCTCATGGAGCGCATCGCCGAGCACGGCACCGTGCACGGCATCGAAGAGATCCCGGAGAGCGTGCGCGACCTGTTCGTGACCGCCCACGACATCACCCCGGAAGAGCACGTCTACATGCAGGCCGCCTTCCAGAAATACACCGACAACGCCGTCTCCAAGACCGTCAACTTCCCGAACCACGCCACCATGGACGACGTCGAGAAGGTGTACCGGCTGGCCTACGAGACCAACTGCAAGGGTGTCACCATCTACCGCGACGGCTCCCGCGACGAGCAGGTGCTCTCCACCGGCAAGAAGGAAGAGCCCAAGGTTGTGGCGCCGGCGCCGGTGCACGAGGACAAGCGCAGCATCAAGCGCGAGCGTCCCAAGGCGCTCAAAGGGTGGACCTACCAGATGCAGACCGGCTGCGGCCCGCTCTACATCACCATCAACGAGGACGCCAGCGGGCTGTTCGAAGTCTTCACCACCATGGGTAAAGCCGGCGGCTGCGCCGCCTCCCAGTGCGAGGCGATCGGTCGCATGGTGTCCTTGGCCTGGAGAAGCGGCGTGCAGGCCCGCTCGGTGGTCAAGCAGCTGCTGGGCATCTCCTGCCACTCGCCGAGCGGCTTCGGCGACAACAAGGTGCTCTCCTGCTCCGACGCAGTCGCCAAGGCGATCCAGAGCCACCTGACCATCACCGGCCATGCCGAGGTGATCGAAGCCCCCGCCTACGACAAGGGCGCCTGCCCCGAGTGCGGCGGCGTGGTCGAGCACGAAGGCGGCTGCGCAGTCTGCCGCGTCTGCGGCTACTCGGAGTGCGCGTAAGAGTAGAGGAAGTGGCTTAGCTAGAAGCAGACAAAACGCCCCCGGCAGAAGATGCCGGGGGCGTTTTTGCATATCAGGCACAGGATGAGGTTACTCCGGGTAAGACAAGGGGAAGGGGCACCTGACGGAGCCAGTCCCCGTGGGCACGGGGTTCGGCAGCTCGCTATCGTACGAAAAGGAGAAGTGACAGCGGGCAACCGCTGAATATTGGCTAGCGCTCCCTTGCTTTTTTCAGCTTGGACCGGTTTGCCATCAGACGGCTGCAAAACTCTTCTTCGGTCAAAACTGTTTTCCCGGGATCCTGCTCTCCAATGCTGTGGGTCAGCACTTCCTCGCCAGTAGCCAAAAGGTCCTCGGCAAAATCAGCCGACAACAGGGCGGCCTCATACAACCTGTCGAGTAGCTGCTGATACTCCGCCGACAAACGATGGTAAGACTTCCCTTGCCACCACAGCGTTTGACTGCTTTGCCATACTTCGTTTCTTGTTTGGCCAATAGCCTTGGCTTCTTTGCCGGACATCATGCAGACCCGCCTTTGCATCTCCGGGTCATCGAACTTAAAGGCCTGCAGCGCTCCCTCCAGACATGCGCAAGAAAAACCGTCCAAGGCAAAAACGCGTGGAGTGAAATTCGACAGTCTCCCCGCAAGGCCCACCGAATAGCCACCGACATCCATACAAACCTCGTACCTTTTTGGAATATGCGAACAGGGAGCATCTGCCTTTTCGTCGATTCGGCGCCCCCTGCACAACAGCACTGCATGCCGCGCGCAGTATGGCAAAGAACCGGCATTTTCTCAAACTGATTTACAAGGACCTGCTCGGGTCCGCAGTCGGCCTACGGGGCAGGTCGGAAAGCGGAGTGGGCAAACCGATGGCCGGGGAGGCAGGTGTGGAAGCCCCTGCTGAAAACTGGGCAGGGGCTTTACCGCTTGCCGGCGTCAGCCGCCTTTTACGTTACCGCTACTTAGCGGCAAACGACTCCCTGTCTTGGTGATTGCAGATGAAGCTGTCGCCCGAACAGCGGGAGTGTTCACAGTATCTCGGATTGGGTGTCCGGACTCTGCACTCGAAAAAACTTTCGCTGATCATCCGCGTGCGGCAGACCCTATCGGGGCAGTCGGCAAGTTGCAACCTGTGAAGAAGGGCTTTAATCAAACTCATCGGGGGCTCCTTAAGGACCGCATAATAGTGCCAATCCCGGCAACAAAAAAGCCGGGACCGCATATCCTTGGAGATATTTCGGCGACCCGGCTGTCTCGTGGTGAGACCCTGTAGGCTTTCCGTCCCGCCCTCGCGGGCGGTTTAGTATTATCGTTATCTGAAGCTGGTCCTGCGCAAATTTGCCGTGCACAATAACGCAGGGGAAAAGCCAAGTCAAGAGTAAAGGCAGCCTTCGCGCCGCCCCGGCCCCTGTCTTCAACGTGCTGTTTTTCAAATGGTTATCATCCCCGGCTGAACGATTCGGCACCTGCCCCCCGCAGCCTTGTCCTTCTCCCTGCACGGAAAGGGACAGGGTGAGCATCGGCTATGAAGTTCAAGGGCGGATCGTGCCGACTTTCGAACGCCGTCACGACAACGGAAACCGGTCCGGCCCGGCCGCCGGCGAAATAGGCCGAAAAAAAGCTGCCATGAGAAACCATGGCAGCTTTTTTTGTTAACAAATGTTGTCAAATTCGGTATAACAGGCAATAAAACTAACGCCGTTTGTCTTTCGGCGTGGTTGGCGTTTTTTTACCTCGCAAAGGAGCGCGCATAATGAAGCTGGCATTACAGTGCAAGTTCTACGGTCACCTCATCGACATCGACAAGGCCCTGGCCATAAAAGAAGCAGCCCAGCCCGACCTGCGAAACACCCTCCCCTTTCAGTGTGCCGATTGCGGCAAGCAGGTCCGCCCCCGGATCGCTGGCGACAAACACGTCGCCCACTTCGTGCACGTGCAGGAAAACCCCGACTGTTCCTATACGGATCCGGCCAGGGAGTACTGACTCTCCCGCGGCCTGAGCAGTTTGGCGCGACGTCAGGCAAAAAGGCCGACACCCCGGGCTTGGCGGAACGGCTTTTTTCTGCAGGTTCGATAGTTCCTCGATGCCACGACGGGACCAAGCATTTCCTGCCACCCCATTGCCAGCCGGGCCCTCCTCTTTCCTAGACAACTCCGGCCCCGCACCGCGTGCGGCGTCTCGACCTTAACCCCCTCCTGCCAGTCAGTATCGGCATTCTCATTTCCTCTCCCTTCATTTTGGCGGCCGCGGCAGCTGCGGCGGCTTGCCAGCCGGTCTGCGCCGCAGGGCAGGGAGCCGCTCCACGACGAACAGCATAGCCGGCTCCGCCTCCCCCCCCGGGCTGCCTGCATGCCGGCCGGGGGCGCAGATCTGCATACCGTTTTGGGCGCAAGGCTGCGGCAGCTGCGCGATGCTGCCGCAGCTCTGCCATCATGTAAACGGCCCGCCGTTTGCCGAGGTAGCGCTGGGAATGAGGCGTCCAGCTGAGCTGTGGACGGATGATGAATTCGGGGCGGCGACAGCCCGGTTCATCTCCATACAGCCACCGGTGGTTCTGCTTGGACGGCTTGGGCCCCTTTCTCGGCAAACGGCGGCCTGGCTGGTACCCGAAATACATATCCTCGTGCGCCCGCAGGTAGCGGTCGTTTTTGTCCTGGGGATCATCTCCCTCCAACAGCTCGATACCCTCCCGCCAGGACAGCAGGCTACCTATGGCATCGGTGATGTCGGTGAGCGCCAGAGTCGCGGCGTCTGCATCGTAGTCGAAGCAGTACCACCTTCGCGCCGGCCGGGTGCAGATCACCCTGCTGAATCTGAAGGGCTCGGAGATCCGGTGGTTGCGGAAGTCATAGAAGGCCGCCTTTTCGCACATCCCGACCATCATGATGTCCGTCTCGGGGCAGATCCCCATGATCCTGTGGTGATCCTTGAAGATGAAACTGTACTGCGACCTCGGGAACTCCTCGTAGTGGTCAAAGCGGAAATCGACCTTTTTCATCAGGTGGCTGTAGAAGTAGTAAATGCGTTCGTTGACCGGGTCGATCTCCCAGATCACGGGGGGCATCTCGACTGCCGATTCCGTGGTCAGGTTCTTGTTGCAGATCCGCGTCTCGTCCCTCCAGCCGACGATGAACCGGTCCGGTTCGCTGGTCAGCCGGCGGAAGTACGGGCGCGCCTCGCCGTCGATTTCCACGCCGTCGCCGGCCGGTTTCCTGGTGGTCATTCTCTGCCGCACTGCCCTCACGGTGGGACCGCGGCCCGCCATGAGGGCGTAGTAGTCGGTCATCCGCTCGCTGCAGAGGAAGGTCTCCACGGCCATGCACTCTCTCTCCTGATCCATGAAGACGGCATCGATGACAGCGGTCACCTCCCCCTTCCCGCCGGAAAGATCGGCGCGCCAGACGCCCCTTCCCGTCCACCTCGCATCTCGCACCAGGAAGGTGTTCCGGTTCGGCAAGGCATCGCAGAACCTCGCTTTCACGATGTAGGGGAAACGGTAGCGGGTGGCGCTCATCTCCTCCAGGTTCACAACGATCCGCCAGTGGCCGTCAACCAGCACGATATGGCGGTCCGTCTGCCAGTGCAGCCAGATGTTCGGCTTTTGTAAAAGCTTCGCCCTGCTGACGTCCCTGTTGACGGTTAAGGTGAGCGGTTCCGCCTCCACCGTCATCACGCGGGCGCACTTGGCATCGATCCGTGCCAGGGCGACCTTGTCGGCGATCTGTTCCCGCAGCAGCGCGCACTTTTCGTCAAACCCCAGATAGCGCGCATGCTTGTACTGTCGGAGAAGCGCGGCATCGCTTTGCACCGGCCGCAGCAGTGCGAGGCGTGCCTCGGTCGTCTCCTGGTGCCCCCTTCGCTCTTCTTCGGGGAGAACGGCCATTTTTTTCCGGATCTGGCCGGCGATCCTTTCGCCCTGCGCCAGGGTGCAACCGTCGCCGTTTAGCAGCTCCAGCAGATGGCCTATCTCCTCCCGCGCCCGCTGCCGCTCGCCCCGCAGCAGCGCCCGGTACTCTTCGGCAAACTCCGGGTAAGCGTGGAAATACCCCTTGATGCGCTCCATGATCTCGAGGCTCGCCTCCAGCTGCCCCGACTTGAGCGCGGCCCTGGCCTCGACTGACTGCAGCCAGCACTCTTTAGCCGTCCGCTCCGGGAGTTTCTGCAGCGCCCTGTTCTGGTAGAGAAGTGCGAAGTGCGGGGAGAGGTCACAGGCAAGGCGGTACTCGGCCGCAAGGTCGTCCTGCCGGGAGAGCCAGCAGATGATGTCGTAGCATTCCCGCCACTTCTCCTCCCGGGCCAGGGTGCGGAGCTCCTGCAGGCGGCGGTCGCCCCACTGCTTTTTACGCCGTGCCTTCTCCGCCCCGATCAGCCCCTCGATCTGCGCCCGGTTTTCGCGGTCCTTCTCCAAAAGCCTCGTCAGCAGCTCCAGCCTGGCCTCACCTCTCTGGGCGCACCCGAACTGCTCCCAGAGCGCGGCAATCTCCGCCGCCTCCCTGCCGGCTTCCCGCAAGCTGACAATGTCGCGCGCCTGTTCATGCCCCGGGCAAAGCCGAAGCGCCTGCCGGGCCAGTTCCGCCGCCTCATCCAGCTCGCCCCGCTCCCGTGCGGCGAGCGCCCTCTGCAGCAGCGGAGCGGCAGCCGAGAGCAGGCGCTCCCCGATCTCCTTTTGCAGTCCGGCAAAGGAGGCCACGAAACCTTCCTTCTCCTGCGCGGCCCTCAAAAGCTGGCCGGCGTGTGAGATATTATCGTCCCGCAAGGCGATGTCCGCCCAGGCGCAAAGGGCATCCTTGCCGAGTTCTTCCGGATGAAGGGAATCGAAGACCGCGCGCGCCTCCGGCAGCCTGCCGTTGTGATAGCAGGTCAGGGCCAGCAGTTCGCGAATCGCCCTTTCCCTTAGTACCTGCTTGGGCTGGGCAAGCAGGGTCTCCATCGCCCGCTCGTAGGCGCCCATCTCCTCCACCAGGATGCGGGTCGCCTTTACCAGAGTGGCCAGGTCGTCGGCGCCTTCTGCCCGGATATCGGCCAGCACCTCTGCAGCCCCGGCATAGTCGTACTGCTCGAGCAGTTCCTGGGCTTTCTTCAGGGCATCTTTGGGCATGCCGTCGGCCTCGTCCTTACTGGCCGCGGGGATGCGGTGACGCTTTGCCTTCTTTTCCCGGGGCTTGACCGGGGAGTCCGCCACGGATTCGAGCGCCCTGCGCGACAGGGAGGCAACTTCGGCATGGCAGGCGTCGATGGAGGGGAGCACGCAGTGCTTGATCAGGACGTAGCGGTCGCTGTAGGGGTGGGGTGCAAGGTGGAAGGCCTCCCCGTAATTCTCCAGGAGCAGGTTCTGGAGCCTCCCTTTTATCTCATAGCCGCGCGTCCGCTCTCTATCCGAAAGGCAAAGGCTGGTGGGATTCACTTTCTTTATGAGGTTTATGATGTCGAGCGAAGACGGCACAGAAGGGTCGTTGAGCATCGCCTCGGCGGATTGGACATGGAGTTGCCAGTTCATCCAGTTCCCTCCTGGTTAACGCTTCGCTGAGACAGTGTTGGTGAATATTAATATTAGGCACTGCCAATGTCAAACGGCGGCCTGAGAAAAAACAGTGTCTGAGATTGCTTGCAAAGAGAGCCTCTGACAGTGAAGGAGCCGCTAGTGACTGTCCCTGTTGCCTGGTCAAAGCGGCGATGGCGTCCGGCGGGAGGGATGGCTGGAGATCAGGCTAAGAAACGGTGGGAGGGTGTTGCGATGTCAGGGAGGGATCGGGAACCGGGCAACCGGCGACAGAGAAAAACCGGCTCTCTTTCGGGAGAGGAGTACAGGGATGGATTCAGAGGGTGAAATAGAAAACGGCTCCCTTGCCGGGCTCCGCTTCGGCCCAGACCTTGCCGCCGTGGCGCTTGATGATCCTTTCGACGGTGGAGAGGCCGATGCCGTACCCCTCGGCAGCGGAACCGGGGATGCGCTGGAAAGGGGCAAACAGCTGGGTCACGTAGGTCATGTCGAAGCCGGGCCCGTTGTCACGGACGAAATAGGTTTTTCCCTCTTTGGTGTCCAGCATGCCGAACTCGATGGTTGCCCCTTGGGTGCTGCCCGTGTACTTCCAGGCGTTGCCGAGCAGGTTCTCCAGGACTATCCTCAGCAGGCTGGCATCGGCACGTGCGGTAACCGACCCGGCGATCTGCACGGCCACCTTGCGGCTTGGGTCGGTCAAGGCGAGTTCGGCAGCAATGGCAGTCGCCATGGCGCTCAGGTCGACCCTTTCCAGGTGGAGCTCGGCCCGCGTGATGCGGGAAAACTTGAGCAGCACGTCGATGAGCCGGTTCATACTATCCGCACCGTTGCTGATCTCGTTGAGGTACTCTGCGCACGGGCCTTTCATGGAGCCTTCGCAGCCGTCCTGGATCAGTTCGCAGTACCCCTTGATGACGGTGAGCGGCTTACGCAGGTCGTGTGAAACCGTGTAGCTGAAGGTTTCCAGTTCCTGGTTGACTGCCATCAGTTCCCTGGCCCTCGTCTCCAGGTCGAGGTTAAGCAGCTTGAGCTTCGCCTCGGCATGCTTTCGCCCAGAGATGTCACGCACCACACAGATGATCCCGTGGTCTTCCGTGATGGTCAGCGAAAGCTCCTGGTGAAACAACCTGCCATCCTTCCTTCTGCCGGTCGCCTCCCCACGCCAGGCGCCTTCCGCCATCAAGACAGGCATGATCTCCCGGTTAAACCGGTCCAGTTCCCCGGCTTCGTAGAGACACTGCCAGCTCTTGCCGATCAGTTCCGCAGGGGTGTTGTAGCCATAGACATCGGCATGAGCCTGGTTGAGATATACGTAGGTCCCTTCGCCGCTCAGTATGGCTATCCCGTCCATGGAGTTCTCGATGGCGGCAAGTTGCTTGTGCAGCCGCGCTTCCATCAGGACCCGGCCGGTCACATCCCGCACCGATTCAATGCCGCCCACGATTTCCCCGCTGGCATCCCGGACCGGGGCGGAAACGATCTCGGCATGAATGGTCCCGCGTCCCGGAATTACCGCGGAAGTCTCGCGCCGGTGGGTCTCGCCGTCTGAAAACGATGCCAGCACGTGACAGCCGGGACAGGGTTCGCCCCTGCCCTGGTAGGCGGTATAGCAAAACTCTCCCACATGATCTCCCATCAGGCGGATGTGAGCCTTATTCTGGTAGACGATTCTGAGCTCCCTGTCCTGAATGCTGATGGCATCTCCGATAGCATCGAGGATGGCTTCGGACCCTATCTCGATAAATTGTCGGCGCTCAGCGTCTTTTGTCATGGGTGTTTTCCTATGAAAATAAATTATGGCTACTATACATCATCCGTTGCGCTACGGCTACTGACTTCTTTTCGATCAGGGGGCTAAGGCACATTGATGCCGCAGATTCGCCGCCCAAAGATAGGGCGCGACCGGTGTCGACCGAGGCAGTTCGTGGGAAAAACGGAAAAAGTCCGTGCAGGCGGAAGGAAATCACCCTCCCCCGGCAGAAACAGACTGCTTTTCTCGATAGCCTGCACCGCTTTTTCGGTCTCGGCAAAGCCTGCCGCGCCGGAGTGCCAGGGCGCTGCCGGCGCGCTCCGCCCTTTCGGCTCTCTCCGGTGGCGGCAACGACTGCCCCGCTGTCGGGTTTACTACCATCTCACGCGGCTGGCTTACATATCGGGCCCTTCAGCGGGATCGCGCTCGGCGGTGTGTTCTTCCCACCGTTCATGAGATGGCGATTCCACGTCCCCGCCTTCGGCCGGCGCCCGGCCTGGGGTCATATCCACGAAAGGACTGCGGGAGGCTCCCCTCGCCTTGCCGCCGGTTTCACTAGCGAGGCCATGCCGGCCCGCGCGGCTCCCTGCACTACTGGCACCGTGTGATTGATGACGCTGCTTTCTCATATCGAAATCCCCCTCAGGTTGGCTTGCGAACTGCTGGTGCTGTTCCCTCGTTGCAGCGGGAACAGCGCCACATCCCTATTGTCCACCGGCGGGGGGCCGCGAGGCAAGGGCTTTGGCTGCCGGCGGTGGAGCCGAAGACCGACGACAGTAGTGGCGTTAACGCTGCAGGATCGTGTATAGTGGTCTCCCGGCATCATGAAAAGCCATCAACCAGGGAAAAGGACAGATAGTGAACAGCGAACAGCAGGTTTTCAAATACCTGGCAGGGTATCCGGAGGAGATTAAGAGGAAGGTGAGCCAACTGATCGGCAGCAACGGCCTGGCGGGCTTGCTGTTGAAAAAATACCCGTCCCCCCACACCATCAGGACCGACAGGGCGCTTTACGACTATGCCATGGGCTTGAAGAACGAATACCTGCGGAAGTCGCAGCCTCTCTCCAAGGTTGCCTTCGATCCCAGGATCAGCACCGTCAACGACGCCCTCGGCCTGCATACCTTCGTCTCGCGGGTACAGGGGGGGAAGCTGAAGGCGAAGAACGAGATCCGGATCTGCTCCGTCTTCAAGGATGCCCCGCTCGAGTTCCTGAGGATGATCGTGGTCCACGAACTGGCACATTTAAAGGAGAAAGATCACAACAGGGCTTTTTACAGCCTGTGCGAGTACATGGAACCTGCCTACCAGCAGCTGGAATTCGACACCCGTCTCTATCTGACACATCTCGATCTGTTTGGTAACCTGTACGGAGAGAGAAAAGACTGAAGCAGCCGTTAACGTTTAATCATTTTTCTGGACTTTCCTTTTGGAACAGGTATCATTTGTGACTTCTTAAAGAGAAGGGACCACCGATGACCCGGAAAAAGGACGTGCAGACAGAGAAGTTCGATCTGGAACTGCTCGCCGAGAGTGAGCAGCGGTTCAGAGACCTCGTCGAAAACACCAGTGACTGGGTGTGGGAGGTGGACGGGGAATGTCGCTACGTCTATGCCAGCCCGAAGGTCGTCGATTTACTGGGCTACACCCCGCAGGAAGTGCTGGGGAAGACCCCTTTTGATTTCATGCCTGCCGAGGAAGCGCTCCGGCTCAAGCCCGGCATGCAGGACCTGATCAAACACCCCCGCCCCTTCCAGGGGCTGGAGAACGTCAACATCCACAAGAACGGGTCGCTGCGCGTTTTGGAGACGAGCGGCGTACCCATCCAAGCCCCGGACGGGCGCCTGGTCGGAATGAGAGGCATCGACCGGGACATCACCGCCCGCAAGGAATCGGAGCAGGAGATCAGGCGGCTGAACGAGGCGCTGACCGAACGGGCGGCCGAGTTGGAAGCGGCCAACGAGGAACTGCAGGCCTTCAACTACACGGTCGCCCACGACCTCCGGCAGCCGTTGAACCTCCTGAGCACTTACAGCCAGCTGATAGAGACCATGTTCGGCGACCAGTTGCCGGCAGAGTGCCTGCGCTACCTCGCTGAGCAGGGGCAGGTGGTCATGCGGATGAATCAGCTGATCGAGGAGCTGTTGCGGTTCTCGCGCTTCGCGCACATCGAACTGCACCGGGAACCGGTCGATCTCAGCACCCTGGCCCAGGAGGTCAGCCTGTCGTTCAGGATGACCGAACCAAAGCGCAAGGTCGAGTTCGTCATCAAGCCGGGCATGGTTGCCGACTGCGACGCGAGCCTCATGCGGATCGTGATAAGCAACCTGCTCGGCAATGCCTGGAAGTACACCAGCCTGCAGGAAACGGCAGTCATCGAATTCGGAGAACAGGAACTGGCAGGCGTGCGCACCTTCCTGGTGCGCGACAACGGGGTAGGATTCGACATGGACGACGCCAGGAAGCTGTTCACACCGTTCCAGCGTCTCCCCAACACCGAAAGGTACCGCGGTTTCGGCATCGGGCTGGCGACCGTGGACCGCGTCATCCGGCGCCACGGCGGCAGGGTCTGGGCAGAAGGGGAGCTCGACAAGGGCGCCTGCATCTATTTCACCATCGGCTAACTCCAGCAGCCTGCCACCAACGAAAGCCGGCCTGCCGGAAGAAGCCGCGCCGGCTCCCCCACCAGGAACCCCGCAGCTCTATTCTCCCCAGGATCATCCACCCTGGCACGCTTGAACGATGACGCAGTGGATCCTTTGCGAATGTTTTGATTCTTTGGTGCAGAAAGGCAGGAGGGACGGAATGACAAAAGGGAGGCAAACAAGCCGTGGCGAGCCGAGATGGCCGGCGCTGCTGGCGCTGCTGGCGCTGGGGGGGCTGCATGCCGCCTTCCCGCCCTCGCTGGTGCTGGGCAGCCCGAAATGGCTGTTGCTGGCCCTCATTGTCCTGCTCCTGGTGCCGACCGTCATCTCGCACCGCAAGGGAAGACAGCGCCTCAACCAGACCCTGGGCTACCTGCTGAACGGCCTGGTCACCCTCTCCATGATCGTCTCCCTGGGGCTATTGATCAGGATTCTCCCGGGCCATGTGGAAACGCCGCAGCAACTGCTCCAGTCGGCCAGCAGCCTGTGGATCGCCAACATCCTGGTGTTTGCCTCCTGGTACTGGCGGCTGGATGCGGGAGGCCCCTACAAGCGCGACGCCAGAACCCGCCATTCCGAGGGTGCCTTCTTGTTCCCGCAGATGACCATGGACCGGGAAACAAGCGCCGGGAACTGGTCGCCGCGCTTCATCGATTACCTCTTTCTCGCCTTCAACACCAGTACCGCCTTCTCGCCCACCGACGTGCCGGTACTGTCCCGCTGGGCCAAGGTCCTGATGATGACCCAGTCCCTGGTTTCCCTGCTGATCGTCGCCCTGCTCGCGGCCCGCGCGGTCAACATCCTGTAAGCCGCCCCAGTTCCAGCACACGCCGGCCTTACCTACCATTTCCGGCTCTTTCACGGCCGTCCCCGGTAACCCCACCTGGAAACCTGGACGTCACTATCTTCCGCCGGGAACAACTCCCCCTCTCCTTCAAGGAGAGGACAGGGGTGAGGATGGGGTCGCCTGCCGAACGTGAACCCCATCCTCGACCTGTCCTTCCCCTTGCAGGAGAAGGGAGGTAGCGGTCGATCATCGATCACCAGCTTCCCGTCAGGGTTTGACCGGGGCCGGCAGCACACCGAGCGGCGCGAGCATGATCAGGTCTTGCAGCGACAGCTCGCCAGGCAGCAGCACGGGAGAGCAGAGCACCGGCTCCGGTGGAAGCGGAGCGGGAATTAGCGGCAGCGTGGCATCCGGATTGTCGAAATCGAGGGCGAAAGCGAGGTTTCCCACATCATCGGAGCCATCGCGTGCCGTGAGCGGTTTCAGGTTCCAGCGCCACTCGATCAGCTTGAGGATGGAGGTGTTATCAAAGACGGTCGAGACGACCCTCGGGGTGTCGGGCACGCCGCGCGTGAAGGGCGAGGCGACCACCACCGGTATCCTCATCCCCAGCAGCGCCTTGCCGTTCACCAGGTCAGGGTCGACGTTGTTGGGCGCTACCGCGCGCGGAGGGGGGATGTGGTCGAAGAAGCCTCCCCACTCGTCGTAGGTGACGATGAAGACGGTATGCTTCCAATCCGGTCCGCTGGCAACGGCCTGGAAGGTCGCCGCCAGGAAGGCGTCACCGGTGCGGATGTCGGCATGGGGGTGGTCGTCGCCAGAGATCCCCTCCGCTTCCCCGACCAGACGGGGCTCGACGAAAGCCACGCTGGGAAGGGTGCCGGCCGCGGCATCGGCCAGGAACTGCTCGTAACTGGCGGAGTTCGCCTGGTATTTATTCCCCCAAAGCCACAGGAAGGAGACGTCGGAGTAGTAATAACGGGCGCTCACCCCCTTCTCGTTCATCCGGTCCCAGATGGTGGGCAGCGTGGAGAGGTCAAGAGTGTTGTCCAGGCGGTCGGTCTGGGCCGCATGCATGAAGATGCGGTTGGGATAGGTGCTGGCCAGGATCGGGGAGAAGAAGTTGTCGAAGGTGGTGTAGTTGACGGCCAGCGAGTTGTAGAAGGGGCGGTCGCTCTCGGTGTAGAAGCCGATGGCGTAGTCGTCGTTGGTGCCCGCCAGCAGGAAGCCGTTCATCTTGCCGCCGGCGTACTCTACCCTGCCGCCGCTGTAGCTGTGGAAGGGATCGGGATGACTGCACCCCTGGTAATCGGGGGCCAGCGGCTCGGTCGGCTGCAGCACCCCGTCTCGGTCGGGATAGGAGAGTCCGCTCTGCCGTGCGTTGGCAGTCGGGTGCCATCCCAGGAGATGGTCGAAACTGCGGTTCTCCATCATGACCACCACGATGTGATCGACCCCGGAGGTCGCTCGCGGTGGCAGTGAATGCTTGTCCTTCTCCTTCCCGAAGCTAAGGGATGCCATCAGAAGCACCAGCAGCACAACCGGCATAAGAGCTATCTTGCGCATCATGGTTACCTCCTGGATGTGCGCCCTGCGAAGCGGCGCGGGTGAGCTTCCCATCGGAATGAGCAGGTGCGGCCTCCTCCTTCACCTCCCTTCGTGCAGATTCCGCATCCCCGGGACTGGCGTCACCACCTCCTTGCAGGGTCGGGGGTGCGGCTTCTCTTCGTTTCAGAAACGTGCAGTTTCGCCGCCAAAAATGCCGGTCTGCAAAGGTCCTCGATCACGGGAGTTATCGGGGGAGAAGGTTGGGCGCAGGCTGGAAGCTGTCCTGAAACAGTACAGCCGCTGTGCAACTCTTGAACAGCTTTACAAGGTGTGAGGATCGTGAAGGGGGCTGACAAAGGAGCAGCCGACGGCCTGCTATCCAGGCGCAAGGGCTGCCCCTTTTTGGCCATCAGTGATCGGCGGAGGGAATTTGTGGCGTGCTGGGGCTGCCGCCGGTAGCAGCGCCGGCTGGCAGGCTTATGTTGTCGTCTCTACTGCTTTTCTCGGTCGCACAGGCCGAAAGGGCCATCACCGCCAGTGCGGCTATTGCCAGGCGTTTGATCATTTTCATAGCGATACCTCCGGAGCAAACTCAGGTCTCATCGACGATATCCGCCGATGCGGCCGCTTTTCTGATTGCTTCAATGGTGTCTTGGGCGATCTCCTTTGCATCGGGGGCCAAGCCTCCCTAACCGTGAGCGTATACCCGCGTCCGAAGCTTTGTCAACCAAGGGAGAGGGGGAAGAGCGCCCCCCTTCACGCAGATCCGGAGCGGGACGTGACAGTGGGTGCGGCCGAGGATCCGCCACCACGAGCTTCGGCTGGAGCCGGCACGGAAGCGGAGGCTCTCTGTGCCGGCGCTTACCTGGAGAGGGCCGAGAACAGACCGGCCAGATAGCGGTAGGCCTCCCGGTAGATCCCTCCGGGGAGCTTCGATTCCCGGGGGCCCGCCACGTTCAGCACCCGGAGGTCGTGTTTTTCCAGCCAGCAGAAGACCGGCTGCCAGCAGCCCGGCTCCTCCCGGTCGAGCTGGTCGAGTTGGACGATCAGGCACGGCCTGTTGTGCTGAAGCGCGAAATCCCAGGTAGCCCGGGTCCCTTCGGTCAGCGCCCCCCTGTTGAGAATGAGAGTGCCGTCGGAATCGACCACGTTTTTCTCGGTCCTGCTGCTGTAGAGCGGGGAATCTAGTTCGACCAGCGGATACCGTTCAGGTATCACCCCGTCTTCGGCCTTTCTTCCCTTGGGACAGCAGCCTCCTACCGGCAAGCCGGCGTCCAGCGCGGCATCCAGGGCGGCCCGGTCCACGCCGGTCTGCCCTCCGGAAATCACCTTTTCCACCATAATGCTCCTCCCGAACTCTTCCCTGGGTGCCAGCGAAGTGGCAGCAGACCGGCAAACAGACGCCGAGGGTTGCCCCCTCTTTTCGCGCCGGACCGGCCGCTTTTTGCTGATCCCTTTCCGGACGTTGCCGTTATCGGTGCCAAGCAAGGCGGCTACAGCACCCGCATGGCGCACCGCTCCCCTTACCCGATTGAAAATACCACGGGGACTCTAGTAATATGTAGTAGAGCAACCAACATTGTTGCCAAAGGAGGACGTCATGACATGTCCTAAATGCAAAGGTGAAGGAAAAGTACGCGCCGCCTTTCGCCAGAACGGGTACGACCGGGAAATGGTTGCCTGCACCGTGTGCAAGGGGTCGGGCAATAAACCGTACTACACGCCGCCTAATCCCTGACGGTTCCCATACAATCCTGCTGAAAGAAAACCCCTGACCGAAACGCCAGGGGTTTTTTGTTTTTCCGACAGGGGCCGGAGGGGAAATCCTGTTGCAAACCGCAGTGGGCTATGGCACTTTGTGCCCACCTTCGACAGGAGTACGCCCTCATGCAGCAAAGAACCGCCCCTTCGGCCCTGTTCGCCCTGGGTGACATCAACGCCTTTTTCGGCCTGATGCTGGACAACATGTCCTGCTTGGTGATCCTGGCCTCCATCCTGACCGGTGTCTTCGGGATGCCGCGCGACCTGATCCTGTCCCGCATGCTCCCCGGCAGCGCGGTAGGGGTGCTGGTCGGCGACCTGCTCTACTCGTGGATGGCCTGGAGACTCGCCTCCCGGACCGGGCGGAGCGACGTGACCGCCATGCCGCTGGGGCTCGACACCCCATCCACCTTCGGCATGGCGTTCGGGGTGATAGGCCCCTGCTACCTGGCCACCAAAGACGCCCACTTCACCTGGCAGGTGGCCATGGCGACCGTGGTGCTGATGGGGATCTTCAAGATGGCGGTCTCCTTCTGCGGCCCCGCCGTCCGCCGGGTGATCCCCCGGGCGGGCCTTTTGGGGAGCATCGCCGCCATCGCCCTCTTGCTGATCGCCTACCTCCCCTTCCTCAAGCTGTTCGCCTCGCCGGTGGTGGGGTTCCTCTCCCTGGGCGTGGTGTTCGTCTCCCTGCTCGCCCGCTTCCGGCTCCCGCTCCGCATGCCGGGCGCCTTGGCCGGCATCCTGTGCGGCACCGTCGCCTACTACGCCCTGGGGAGCGCGGGACTCCTCCCGGACGGAGCGCACGCGCCACTGGGTGCTCCCCCCTTCTCCCTGTACCTGCCGCTGCCCACCCTGCAGTTCCTCCCCGGCCTGGGCCGGGCGGTGAGCTACCTGCCGCTGGCCATCCCCTTCGCGCTGGCGACGGTGGTGGGCGGGGTCGACGTGACCGAGAGTGCGGCGGTGGCGGGCGACGACTACCACACCCGCGATATCCTGCTGGTGGAGGGATTTGCTACCCTGCTGGCGGGGCTGTGCGGCGGGGTGATCCAGTCCTGCCCGTACATCGGCCACCCGGCCTACAAGGAAATGGGGGGGCGGGCCGGCTACACGGTGGCAACCGGCCTCTTCGTGGGGGTGGGCGCCGTCTGCGGCTACCTCTCCTTCCTGGTGGGACTGCTTCCCGAGGCGGCGGTGGCGCCGATCCTGATCTTCATCGGCATCGAAATCACCGCCCAGGCCTTCGAGGCCACGCCGCGCCGGCATTACCGCGCGCTGGCCATCTCCTTCATCCCCGCCATCGCCTGCCTGATCTCCATCGAGTTCGGGCAGCTGCTGGGAGGTCTCGGCAAGAGCGCCGCCGACCTCTCCGGGGACCTGGCGGCCACCTTCAAGGCCACCACCGCCCTGGGGAACGGCTTCGTGGTCACCTCGCTGCTCTGGGGCGCCGCCTTCGCTTACGTCCTCGACCACAAACCCGGCGTCTCGGCCATCTACCTGCTGCTCTGTGCCCTGTTGTCCCTGTGCGGGGTCATCCATTCCCCCCTTACCTCGGGAGCCATCTTTTCTCCGCTGGCTCCCCCCTCCTCCATCGTCTGGCACCTGGCCGCCGGCTACGCGGCAATGGCGCTCACCTTCCTGCTGCTTGCATGGTGGCACCCCTCCGGCGGCGAGAACCGGGCAGGCGAAAACGGCGAGTAACAGGCCAGGGCTACCGGCGGAGGCAGAGCCTTACCGTGTGGATGTCATTCCGCAGCCAGCCTCTGCTGGTCTCCGCCGTCCACCATCTCGCCAGGCTCGGCGCGCCTGACACTGGCGCCGGGCCCCTCCAGGAGACGGTCGGGATTGAGCCGGACCTGGTTCTGCTCGACCTGGTCGACCCCCTCGGCGGTGATGGCCAGAAGACCGGTGTCCTGGCGCTCCACCCAGCGCTTGGCCTTCAGGTACCAGAGGTGGAATTCCACCAGTTCCGCCGGTAACTGCAAAAGGCGGCTGATCTCCACCTCGCCCATGCCGGGACGGCTCATGCTGCGGCGGCGCTGGACGTACAAAAGCGACAGCAGGCGTTCCCGCGCCAGCTGGTCGTCCCCGAAGCCCGACTTGTTGCTGGCCTCCGAGGCAACCTTCCACTTGCGGTTCCAGTAGTCCTGGTATTTGACGTCGTAACTTGCCCGTGTCTGCGGGTCTGACAGGGTCCGGTGGGCATCCACGATCCGCTGGAAACGGGCGGTATCGGCGGAGGCGCCGTTATCGGGGTGGTATTTCTTGGCGAGGTGACGGAAGATCCTTTCGACGGTCTCCGTATCGGCACTGGGATGCAGTTGCAGCAACTCGTAGTAATCCACAAACTCGTTATCAGCCATGGCACGCCCTCCTCCCGAAATTGGCCAGCGCCTCCCGCCCGTCCCGACATCCCTAGGGTGGCAATTGTCACCGGCTCATGCATTAAAATCCCCGCCAAATGCGGGACACGTTGAAGCATACCTGCAACCGCCTGTTTATTCAAGAAGCAGCGCTGCCAACTCGCGCCGCTCGGCAGCCAGCCGCTCCCCATCCCAGCCGAGTTCCCGCGCCAGCAACTCGACCACTGCGGGGGCCGCCTCCCTGGTGGCAGCGGTGTCGAGCAGCGCCAGGCCGAGCCGCCTGGCCAGGACGTCGCAGGCGCGCAGGGCCAACTCCTCCCGTACCGCGTAGAGCACCTCACCCTTGAGGTAGGGGTAGCCGGCCGCCAGCCTCTCGCCCAGTTCGCCGCGGCAGAGCAGGGCGACCTCCTCAGCACGGTCGCCGTAGGAGCGGTGCAGGTGCCGTGCGCAATCCGGCGCCAGACGGTAGCGCTCGGCCAGGGTCCGTTCCTGCTCCTCCCGAAAGCCGGCTCCGCCGTGCAGGATGAGGCCGGCGGTCCGGCACTCCGTCTGCGGAGCGAGCCCCGCCGCCAGCACCGCCTGGTCAACCGTGTCCTGCGCCATCTTTCGGTAGGTGGTCCATTTGCCGCCGGTGATGGTGATGAGTCCCGAGCGCGAGCACTCGATCAGGTGGTCGCGGTGCAGGGTCGCGGTGCTGGAGGCGGAGTTCTCGCCAACCAGCGGCCGAAGCCCCGCCCAGCGGGCGGCCACGGCATCCTCGCCCCCGCCCGGTCCCAGCTCGAAGTAGTGGCCCAGGTGCCCGAGCAGGTAAGCGACATCCTCCTCACCGGCCTCAGGGGGAACGCCGGGCGAGGCGGGTCGGTCGGTGGTCCCCACTAGCGTCCGGCCGTGCCAGGGAAGGACGAAGAGAACCCTGCCGTCGCAGGTGCGGGGGATGGTCAAGCCGGTATCGCCCGGGGTCAGGTTCCGGGAGAGCACGAGATGGCTGCCGGAGCTTACTTGCAGAAGCGGCGGCGCCCCGGCGTCATCCAGGCGCCGTATCAGGTCGGCCGACGGACCGCAGGCGTTGACCAGGCAGCGGGTGCGGATCTGCCAGCTCTCGCCGCTGAAGCGCTCCCTGACCAGCACACCGGTTAGGCGCCCCTCCTCCCGGAGGAAATCGGCCACCTCCAGGTAGTTGGCCAGGGCGCCCCCCTGCTCCCGGGCGGTCAGGGCCAGAGCGAGGTTCAGGCGGGCATCGTCGAACTGGCCGTCGTAGTAGAGGACACCCCCCTTGAGCCCTGCTCTCCTGACGGCGGGGAAGCGGCGGATCAGCTCGGCAGGCCCCACCACCCGGCTGGCACCGATGCCGGCCTTGCCCGCCAGCAGGTCGTAGAGCTTTAGCCCGGCCAGGAAGTAGCAAAGGTCGCTCAGGCGGTAGAGGGGGACCATGAAGGGCAGGCTGCGGCAGAGATGAGGGGCGATGCGCAGGAGGATTCCCCGCTCGTGCAGGGCCTCCTTGACCAACCGGTAGCTGGCCCGGTCCAGGCCCCGTACCGCCCTTTCCAGGTAGCGCACCCCGCCGTGCAAGAGCTTGGTGCTCTTCGCGCTGGTGCCGGATCCGAAGTCCCCCTTTTCGACCAGGGCAACGCGCAGGCCGCGGCTGGCGGCATCCAGGGCGACGCCGCAACCGGTGGCGCCGCCGCCGATCACCAGCAGATCGAAGCTCTGCCCCGTTTTGAGAGGTTTCAGGATCGCTTCCCGTGTTTTCACCCAGGCTCCCCGCTCTGGCCCGTTGTCAGCCAGCAGCTCTTTGACCCTGCCGCGTCCACATCTTGCCGTTCTATCTGGCACATGTCATTACTATTATAGAGTCCGTTAAAAGGGACGGCAAAGTATACCGGCGATGCATCCCGCGCCCCCCTCACTGTCTCAACGCCATTGCCCCACACTCACTGCAGAGCTCTCAGGGCATTGCTGTAAGTATCTGTATTTTTGCTATACTGTTACTGTCAGGAGCCGGTCACAGGACCCGGTTTGAGAAGAGGGGGACATCATGAACGTGTTAGATTGCGCACTCAAGATCGAAAAAGAAACAGTAAAGTACTACAAAGGACTCCAGAAGGAGAGCAGCCATCCCGAGCTTAAGAACCTGTTTTCCCTGCTGGCTGCTTCAGAAAAAGAGCACCATGACAACCTGATTAGACTGAGAGGGTCCCTGCCGGCCGAAGCGAGCATGCCCGGGCTGGAAGGGGCATCGTGCAGCTTCAGCCCGCTTCTGACCCAGCACGAACTGCTCAACGAGGTGGACAACGACCCGGACCTCTACAGGTTCACCACCCATGAAGAAGAGGAGGAGATCAAGTTCTACGAAAGCCTGGCAGCCAAGGCCACCGACGAGCCGACCCGCAAGAGCCTGCTCAAGCTGGCGGAGGAGGAACGCAAGCACCTCACCACCATGGAGAACATCTACGACTTCGTGGAAGCACCCAAGACCTACCTCGCCTGGGGCGAGTTCAGCAACCTGCACGAACTGTAGAGCCAGGGCAGGCGGCAGTCATCCATAAAAAAAGCCCGCGCGAGCGGGCTTTTTTGTGCCTTCTACCGAAGAGAACCGGCCTTAGCGGCCCGGCTTTCCCTTCCCTTCCTGGGTCTCGGTCATGGCTTCCGGATGCGCGCTGTCCGGGTCGCACTCCGGGCGCAGATAGCGTTCCATGTCCTCATAAAGGCGCTCCGTGGTCAGCCTGATGGCTGACAGGGAATCGAAATCCATGGACTTGCCCTGGTAGCAGCCGGTGTAAAAGCGATCGACCATCCCCTTCAGCTCCTGGACCATGCGGTAACTCTGTCTCAGCATGAGATAGGAACTCTCACTGAGTTCGCGTACTCTCTCTTCCCTGATTTCCGATGTCATGGCTCTCTCCTTTGGCTCGCTGGGCGGCTAGCGCCAGTGGATGCAGCTGACCGGACAGCTGTCGATCGCCTGCTGGATCTTCTGCTCCTCGGCACCGGACTGGTTATGGACCTCCGAGACGCCGTTGTCGTTTAACTGGAAAACCTCCGGGGCGATGCTGGCACAAAGGCCGCATCCTATGCAGATGTCCTGATCTACCTCGACCTCTCGTGCCATGCAACACCTCCTTGAGTAAAATGCCCCGCTGCCGGTAGGCGGCGGGGAGACCGCGTTCGTCCTGACTGCGCGTGAGAAAAGAAGCGGAAGGGGGCGAGTGTTTGTAGGGGATGCAACAGGACGAGACGGCTGAGTGAGTTATCTCGTTTTGTAGGTCAGGCAGTCCGGGTGAGACTCATGCACCCCGATCTTGATGCTGGGGGCGTTGCACTCCAGCTGCTGGTTGTAGGTGCACTTCTCTACTTTGCAGGCACCGACGCCGCCCTGGACGTCGAGGATGCCGCCTTTCTGGTTGCTGTGCAGGTAGGTATCACAGTTGGGGCAGGGGTCGCTGGGACCGCCTACCGTGATGGCAAGCGTATGACACGCGTTGTGCTTGTTGTAGGAGCAATCTGTCACGTCGCACGAGACAATCCTTACCATTTCCTTCTCCATTATCGATCTCCTTGTGTCGTCCCCTTCGCGCTAAGGGAAGGTTTAGCAGCTGATTACCGATAGTCAAGCAGGCTTTCAGGGGTGCCGGAGGATGGTGGGAACGGGGGCAGCAAAGCTTGCCATTGCACGGCGAGCGGCTTTGCATTAGACTGTCGCGGTCGGAGGAAATGCCCTCCTGAGCGAAGGTAACGGTTTTTCGAGGACGGGGATGCCCAAGGAAATTACACATTGGCTCCTGGCGGAGCGCGCGCTGGAGGCGCTGCCGGAGGGGAGCAGGCTGCGCAGGCTGATCACCGGCCACAAGAGCGCCTATCTCGGCGGGGCAGTGCTGCCGGACACCCTGGCACACATCTTCCGGGGGCCCTTTCATCCTGCGGCGCGGGAGCTGGGGCAGCGCTTCCACGATCCCCACGGCAACAGCTACGCACCGCTGATCGGCGCCGAGCGCAGCTATCCGAATGGGCTTCCGCCCGAGCTTTTCTCCTGCCTGCTCGGGGTTATCAGCCACGTGGAGGCAGACATCGCACTGCACCCCTACGTGTATGCTGCCACCGGCCAGGCCGGTATCGGCGAGCATTACCGGATCGAGACCGCCATCGACGTCCATTTCCTGAGGACGGCCGCGCCCGGCACACAGCGCAGGCTGGACCGGCTGCTCTGCCCGGCCACCCGGAAGGTGATGGCGAGCGCGGCGGCGCAGCTCTTCGATCCGGAAGGTACGCTGCCGTCAGCCGCCCATGAGCGGGCGGTCGAACTGCATTGCCGGTTCCAGGCCATGTACGACCGCCTCCTGTGGAAGATCGCGGTCAGGCTGCTGGCACGGATCATGGGATCCCCCTACCGCGAGCAGCGGCACCTGTTCTACCCGCTGCGAGGGAGATGGGGAGCGGGAAAACTGCCGGCAGCAGCGGGAAGCTGGCGGCATCCCGAAAACGGCGAGAGCAAAAAGACGGGGATCGACGAACTGGCACGGGAGGCGGTGGAGCGGATGGTGCGGGTCTTTGGAAGGATCGAAAAGGCGGGGAACCTGGCCGCCGCCCTGGCCAGCCCGCCGGGGGCAAACCTGCTGACGGGGCTGCACGGGGTGACCAAGTACGGCAGCAAGGGCAAGCGATGACCACAGGGGATGATGAGCTGGCAACCGGCAGCCAGCTAGGCCCAAAGATGCTACCCGCAGCTCCCCCCGCCGCCGAAGCCGGGGATCTTCCGTTCCCGGCACCACTCGTTGATAAGTCCGGTGGCGCAGCCCACCCCGGCATCGACCCGCAGCGCACCTACCGGGCAGTTTACCGCGCAGGCGCCGCACTCCATGCAGGCGTCCCGGTCGGCCAGCCGCACCCGCTTGCCGTCCCGCGCAAAGACCGCGTGCGGACAGACCTCCAGGCAGCGGCCGCAGCCGATGCACAGTTCCCCGGCCAATTCCAGGGTAGTCACCCCGGCTAGATATCTGAACCCTCTCATCTCCCCGCACCTCCCTTTCTCACAGAAACCTCCCCGCCACAATCAGCACCATAGCGGCCAGCACGGCTACCCCCATGGCCGGGATCGCTACCCGCATCTCCTTCTTCACCCCCGAGCGCGAGGTGTAGGTGGTGCAGCCGGTGAAGTTCAGCATGTAAAACGAGCTGATGGCCGGCAGTGCCAGGAACGCCGCCAGGGTCGCGGTCCAGCTCCAGTGCGCCCCACCGGCCAGCCCGTAGAGGAGCGCACAGTAAGCGAGGCCGGCCACGGCCCCCTTGACGGCGAAGCTCCTGGTCGGCAGGAGCGGAAGCAGCAGAGGAGCCAGCGCGATGCCGGTGAAGACCGCGCCCAGGTAGGCAAGAAGCGGGGTCAGGGCGGCTGCGTCTCCCACCATGAGCGCCGCGGCCAGGTAAACGGCGGCACCGATCAGGGTCAAACTCTTCACCACCAGCATGATCTCCACGGGGATCAGCACCAGCCGGTCGTACCAGTTGAAGCGGAGCCGGCGCATCGCCTCGGTGCTGGACTGGCCGTTGTCGAGGTAGGCGGGGAGGTCCCCGGCGCGCGCACAACCGTAGGCGACGGTAAATCCGGTGCGCCGTTGCACCTCGTGGGCAGCCACTCCGGGGGCTCCCAGCAGGGGGAGGATCAGCCGGCGGTGGCTCACCACTGCGGCCAGCCCGCTCCTGGTCACCCTGTTCACCACTTCTTCGGTGCCGAAGGTCCCCTTCCCCGCCGCGCACCACACGTTGATGCCGAAGGTCTCCAGCACCAAGAGCCAGACATCGCGCCCGGCGAGGGCGCTCCGCACCAGGTCATAGCTCATCTTGTAGTTGGCAGTCACCACCACCGGCGACTCCGCGGTTGGTTCGCCGACGGCATAGAGCCCGGCCGGCACCAGGTAGTTCATGCGGTTGATGCCCCAGCGGACCTTGCAGGCCCCCAACCGGTCGGCAAACAGCAGCGAGGAGCTAACCTGCGCAACCTTTGGGGTGCTGCGGTACCAGCGCAGGAAACCTGGTACCTTTTCGTCTATTTCCCCGCCACCGGCGGAGGTGCGCGGTCCTCAGCAGGGAGGCGCGTCAGGATCGGTGGCGGGGCCGCAGCCGCCGGTGGTGACCTTGGGCTTGGCAACCTCGATTTTCTTGAACTTCAGGTCCTTCGCTCTTTTCCCGGTTTTCATGGAGCCTCCGTTTTTCATAAGGTCCCCACCCGGGCGCCTCGCCCCTCACCCTGGAAGTAGCGGCGCTGGAACCAGAAAGCCACGTTGACCAGGCCGATCATGACCGGCACCTCCACCAGCGGGCCTATCACCGCGGCGAAGGCGGCACCGGAGTTGAGTCCGAACACCGCAACCGCGACGGCGATGGCCAGCTCAAAGTTGTTGCTGGCGGCGGTGAAGGCGAGAGTGGTTGTCTTGGAATAATCGGCGCCCAGCTTCTTCCCCATCCAGAAGGAGACCAGGAACATCACCAGGAAGTAGACCAAAAGCGGCAAGGCGATGCGCAGCACGTCCAGGGGGATGGCAACGATCAGTTTCCCTTTCAGGCTGAACATGACCACGATGGTCATGAGGAGGGCGACCAGGGTGAGCGGCCCGATCTTGGGCACGAACTGCCTGTGGTAGCGCTCCTTCCCCATCACCCTGACGCCGATCAACCTGGTGGCAGCCCCTGCGAGGCAGGGAATGCCGAGGTAAATGAAGACGCTTTTGGCTATCTGGCCGATGCTCACCTCGACAATGCTGCCGGACAGTCCGAACAGCGGCGGCAGCACCGAGATGAAAAGCCAAGCGTAGACGCTGTAGAAAAGCACCTGGAAGACACTGTTGAAAGCCACCAGCCCGGCGGCGTACTCGGTATTGCCCTTGGCGAGGTCGTTCCAGACGATGACCATGGCGATGCAGCGGGCGAGACCGATCATGATCAGCCCGACCATATACTCAGGGCGGTCCGACAGAAAGGCGATGGCCAGGAAAAACATGAGCAGCGGCCCGATCACCCAGTTCTGAAGGAGCGAGAGGGCGAGCACCTTCTTGTTGCGGAAGACCTCCGGCATCTCCTCGTAACGCACCTTGGCAAAAGGTGGATACATCATCAGGATGAGCCCGGCAGCGATCGGGATATTTGTGGTGCCGACCTGGAACCGGTTGATGAAGGTTTCCACGCCGGGAACGAAGTAGCCAAGCCCCACGCCGAGCGCCATGGCGGCGAAGATCCAGGCGGTGAGCCAGCGGTCCAGAAAGGACAGTTTCTTCATCAGGTGCTCGGTCATTTCGTTTCTCCTGTGAGATAGGCTGCCAGTTTCCTTCTGAGCTGGTCGCGGACCCGCCGGAAGGCGGCGAGCCGCTCATCTTCGCTGCCTGCCAGCCGGGAGGGGTCCTCAAACCCGATGTGCACGCGTTTCACGCCGCCGAAGAACAGCGGGCACTGCTCGTTGGCCGATCCGCACAGGGTGATGACGTGATCGAAACTGCGGCCGGCGAATTCATCGAGCGTCTTGGAGTAGTGATTCGAGATGTCGATCCCTATCTCGGCCAGCACCCGGATGGCGACGGGATTGACCGCGGTGGCCTCGGTGCCCGCCGAGTACGCCTCGAAGCGGTCCCCCAGGTCGGCGTTGACCAGTCCCTCGGCCATCTGCGAGCGGCAGGAATTGTGCGTGCAGAGAAAGAGCACTCTCTTCTTCATGAACTCTCCATATTCGCGATTGCGGATCTATCTGGACATCGGCCCCTTTTCCGGGGAAAGCCACAGCAGCTGGGCCGGCACTGCAGCAACTGAGGTCAGGCGCAGTGGCATCCCTCGCCAAGGCCCTTCAGCCGCTCCAGGTCCTTGCGGGCGGTCTCGGTGGCCGGCAGGTAGTTTTTCAGCACGGGGACGAGGAACTGCTGGATAGGGTCCAGCGACCGGTTGATGGAGTAGTAGATCCATACCCCTTCCCGGCGGTCTTTCAGCCACCCTGCGTTCTTCAGCAGAGACAGTTGGCGCGAAACGGTGGATTGCGGCAGTTGCAGGACGCTGACTAGGTCACAGACGCAGAGCTCGTGCTCCTCGACCAGCAAGGCGAGGATGCGCAGGCGGGTTTCGTCATCGAGCGACTGGAAGATAAGGGCGATTTTTTCCATGGAATGGGTTATATCCGAAATATCGGATATAGTCAACCCGGCATTGACTGAGGGTACTGCAGGCAAAAAAAAGAGGCGGCTTGAGCGCCGCCTCCTGGCCGTGCCGGTCTTTGAACTGCTGCCTCAAAGCGGGGTTTTCGGACTCGATGCTGCCAGCTGGTGGACCTTCATGAGGTTGGTGGTGCCCGGTGAGGAGAGCGGGCTTCCCATGGTGATGACCACCACGTCCCCGCTTGTGAAGGAACCGGTGGCGAGCACGGCCTCCTCCACGGAGCGGATCTGCGCCTCGGTATCTCCTTCGATGTCGACCCTCAGCGAGTGGACCCCGGCGTAGAGGGCCAGCCTGCGGCGGACCTTCTGGTACGGGGTGACCGCGACGATGGGCACCAGCGGCCGGTACTTGGAAACGAGGGCGGCAGTGCTGCCGGTCTGGGTGAAGGCGAGGATGGCGGCGGCGTTGACGCTTTCAGCGACCCGGCAGGCGGCCTGGCCGATGACCTCGGCCAGCAGCACCTCGCCGTTTTCGGCAGCGGTACGGAATACCTGCGCCTTCAAGCCGGGATCCCCTTCCACGTCCGCGGCCACCTGCACCATCATGTAGACCGCCTCGACGGGATAGTCGCCGGATGCGGTCTCGGCGGAAAGCATGACGGCATCGGTCCCGTCCAGGATGGCGTTCGCCACGTCGGAAGTCTCGGCCCTGGTCGGCCTCGGGTTGTGGACCATGCTTTCCAGCATCTGGGTGGCGGTGATCACCGGCTTGCCAGCCTGGTTGCAGGCGCGGATGATCCGCTTCTGGATGAGCGGCACCTTCTCGGGATTGATCTCCACCCCCAGGTCGCCGCGGGCCACCATGATGCCGTCGGAGGCCTCCAAGATGGCGTCGAAGTTGGTTACCGCCTCCGGCTTCTCGATCTTGGCTATCACCCGCAGCTCGGAGTTACGTGCCCTGAGCAGCCCCTTGAGCTCCAGCACGTCGGTGGGCTGGCGTACGAAGGAAAGGGCGATGTAGTCGAGTTCCTGTCCGATGCAGAACTCCAGGTCCTCGCGGTCCTTCTCGGTCAGTGCCGGGGCCGAGACCTGGGCGCCAGGCAGGTTCATACCCTTGCGGTCCTTGAGGATACCGCCGGTTACCACCCTGCAACGGACTTCCTGTCCCTCGACGGCCAGCACCCGAAGCTCCATCAGTCCGTCGTCCAAAAGGATGCGGTCACCGGGTCCCACGTCGTTGGGAAGCCCCTGGTAGATGGTCGGAATCAGGTTCCCCTCCCCCAGGACATCCCTGGTGGTGACGATGACCTCGCTGCCGGTGGTGAGTTTGAGGGCGCCCCCCTGCATCCGACCGGTGCGGATCTTGGGCCCCTGCAGGTCTGCCAGGATGGCAACCGCCCGCGCGTGGCGCTGGGAAAGCTCCTTGATGAGACCGATCACGGCCGCTTTGCCGGCATGGTCGCCATGGGAGAAGTTAAGGCGGAAAACGTCCACGCCGGCTTCGATGAGAGCGTTCAGCCTTTCGGGTGTCTCGCAGGCCGGCCCGACGGTGGCCACGATCTTGGTACGACGATACGACTTTAACATGTGCGGAAGTGTCCCTTCTGGTTCGTTAGTCGCGGCGGCTGCCGCTTACGCTTTTAGAAAGTATCTGAAATTACAAACATAGGCAAACGCTAATGGTCACACTGCCGGGGGCGGGGAGGACCGGCAGGGAGGGAGCAGCTGAAGGTCGGACGTTTTCTGCCCGGAATCGGGGGCTTGCCTGGAAGCCCTGGTGGCGCCTCCCGGCGGAGGTTCTCCCTCCCTGTCCCTCCCCCGTTCGGGGGAGGGGATGATGACCGAGCTTGATGACGAGCTTTGAGAGGAGCTGCGGGAAGCCGGCGGGGGGGGGAACTTCAGCGGCCGTGGGCGCCGCCGCCCAGTTCGCGCCAGCGGAAGCAATCGGTCAGGTGGTCGTTAACCATGCCGACCGCCTGCATCAGGGAGTAGCAGATGGTGGTTCCAACGAAGCGGAAACCGCGCCGCTTGAGATCGCGGCTCAGGGCATCGGAAAGCGGGGTAGAGGCGGGAACCTCGGAAAGGGTGCGCCAGGCGTTCTGCAGAGTGGTGCCGTCCACGAAGCGCCACAGATAGGAGTCGAACGAGCCAAACTGTTCGCGCACCGCCAGGAAGGCGCGCGCGTTGTCCAGGGTGGAGGAGACCTTGAGACGGTTCCTGACGATGGCTGGATCGGCCAGGAGCCGGGCGAGGTCCTGTTCGCCGAAGCGGGCGACCTGCTCCGGATCGAAGCCGGCGAAGGCGCTCCGGTACCCTTGCCGCTTGCGCAAAATGGTGAGCCAGGAGAGTCCGGCCTGCGCCCCTTCCAGGGTCAGGAATTCGAACAGGAGCCGGTCGTCGTGGACCGGCACCCCCCACTCGGTGTCGTGATAGGCACGGTAGAGAGGATCGCTGCCGGCCCACGGGCAGCGGCAGGGATCGGCAGTGACCGGTGCTGGCTTGGCAAGGTCGATCGTCACGCGGCGCTCTCCTGTCCGGCGGCCAGCCGTTCCCAGAGCTCTTCGGCAGACATGGGCTCGGCGAAGTAGTACCCTTGGGCGCAGTCGCAGTGGCGGGCCCGCAGAAACTGGAGCTGGGCCTCGTCTTCCACTCCCTCGGCCACCACCTTGAGCTTGAGGCTGTGGGCCAGGGAGATGATGGCTTCGGTGATCGCCGCGTCGTCGCTGTTGCCGTCGAGTTCGGCGATGAAGGAGCGGTCGATCTTGATGGCATCGATCGGAAAATGCTTGAGATAGCTCAGGGAGGAGTAGCCAGTGCCGAAGTCGTCGATGGCGAGCCGCACCCCCATCTCCTTGAGCGCCCTCAGGGCATCGACGTTGCGGTCCGCCTTCCCCATGATGACGCTCTCGGTCAGCTCCAGCTCGATCAGGGAGGGGGCCACCCCGCTCTCCCCTATCACCCGGGCCACCGTGCTCAGGAAGCCGGGATGGCTGAACTGCCGCCCCGAGATGTTGATGGCGACCTTAAGCCCGCAGCAGCTCTCCTGCCAGCTTTTCGCCTGGCGGCAGGCGGTACGCAGGACCATCTCCCCCAGCTCGAGGATCAGTCCGGACATCTCGGCGATGGGGATGAATTCCTCCGGCGAGACCTTGCCAAACTCAGGGCTCTGCCACCTGAGGAGTGCCTCTGCCCCGATCAGCCGGTTCGTTGCCAGATCCCACTGAGGCTGGTAGTGCAGGAAGAACTCGCCCCTGGCAAGTCCCAGCCGGATGCTGGTCTCCAGGGCCACCCGCCGCACTATCGTGTTGTTGATCTCCCGGGAGAAAAACTGGTAGTTGGATTTCCCCTCGTCCTTGGCGTGGTACATGGCGGCGTCGGCGCAGCGCAACAGCGTCTCCACGTCCTCGCCGTCGTTGGGGTAGAGCGCGATGCCGATGCTGGTACTGCTGTAGAGCTGGAGTCCGTCGATCAGGAAGGGGCGGCAGAAAAGCTCCTGCAGCCTTCTGGCGGCGGCAGAGGCCTCCTTCTCGCCCGCTGAGCCGAGCATCACCACGAACTCGTCGCCGCCTGCCCTGGCCAGGCAGTGCGCTTCGGGCAGCGACCCGCTCAGACGGCGGGCCACTTCCTGCAGGAGCTTGTCGCCGAACTCGTGACCGCGGGTGTCGTTGAGATCCTTGAAGTTGTCGAGGTCCAGAAAGAGAAGTGCCAGCCGTTTTTTCTGCTGCCCGCACGAGACAATGGCCTGCTGAAGCCGTCCCATGAAGAGGGCGCGGTTGGGAAGCTGGGTGACCGGGTCATAGTTGGCCAGCTGTTCGATCTGTTTTTGGGAGTCCTTGTGACCGGTGATATCTTCGCAGGCGGTAACCACGCCGATGCATCTTCCCTGGCGGTTACGGACCGGGATCGAGCTGAGCAGAACCGGAAAGCTCGCCCCGCTTTTCCTGCGGCTCAGGCATTCCCGGTTCCAGAAGGAGCCCTCGGGGTGTCCCACCTGGGGAAACGGACTCTCGGGAGCCCCCGGAGAGAGCAGGCGCGCCGGCATACCCACCAGCTCCCCTGCGGAGTAGCCGTGCATGTCGGCCTGCACGGCATTGACGTAGACGATCCGTCCCTGCACATCGCTGATAGTGATCCCGGTCCTGATCGGCAGACAGTCGATCGCTTCCTTCAGCAGTTCGAGACGGTCCTCGTCCTGCTGCGGATTGCCCAGTTCTTTGAGGGCACCGCCGATCAGCGTCAATGCTGGATGGTCCAAAGGGGCCATGTCATCCATTCAGGGGGAACTCCTGCGGGGGCCGGCACCGGCGAAGGGGCTCCGGCCGAAGTAGCCGGCGCGGAAGTTTGCCCCGCGCCGGGAGTAGGATTCGAAAAACAATATCATTAGAATAAAAAAAGGGTTGCCGTCTATCTTCGTTGAGATATTTCGGCAACCCGGCTGTCTGCGTGAGACCCATTAGGCTTTCCGCCCCATCCTCGCGGATGGTTTAGTATTATCGATATCGAATTGTGAAAAGTGGAACGGTTTTGCTATGACAGGGCTATCTCTGGTCCTTTACCATTGCAACTGAGAGATATTTCTTCCTGACTTTAAACCAGATTAAGCCGGAAAAGTCAAACCTTTTCACCATAACAGTCATCGTGCAGAAAGCGCCTCCTCCCCCTGCCATTCCTGCCGCCTGTCGACCACTGCTGCCGGAAAACCTCTGATCGCCGCAGCTGTCCCTATGCATCAAAGCACACAATTAACACTACTTCATAACAATCCCACCACTCTCAACTCTTGTTATCTGCTGACAATCATAGTTTCGGCACATTTGGGACCGGGAAAAAACGTCTAAAGTTTTGTCCTGCGCTGGCGATAATCAATCTCATCAGTGGCTGGAATGGTTGTCAGTCAGTCTGAGGGTCCAGAAGGGATTCTGTAACAGCACGCATCGAAGGAGGTAACAATTCAAGGGGCGTGCCGACTGGAACTATTGAAGTCAAATTCACAGCAGTATGAATGAAGCTCAAGCCTCCGGCAAGAATAGCCGGAAAAAACCAAGAAAGGAGAAGTACAAATGTCAGTAAGCGATATCTCTCTCACCGCCGGAATGAGAACCAACCTGATGAACCTGCAGAACACGAACCAGCTCCTGAACAGAACGCAGCAGAGGCTGTCTTCGGGTAAGGCGGTAAACAGCGCACTGGACAACCCGACCAACTACTTCGCGGCCCAAAACGCCAACCAGCGTGCCAGCGACCTCTCCGACCGCAAGGACGGCCTGTCCGAGGCGGTCCAGACGGTAAACGCGGCCAACGCCGGCATCAGCGCCATCACCAGCCTGATCAGCGCCGCCAAGGGTATCGCGCAGTCCGCCCTGGCCACCAGCGACACCAACGTGCAGTCCAAGCTGGCATCCCAGTACGACACCATCCGCAGCCAGATCGACAACCTGTCGTCCGACTCCGGCTACCAGGGAATGAACCTGCTGAGTTCCACCAACACCCTGACGGTCAACTTCAACGAGAACGCCACCTCCAAGCTGGACGTGGTCGGCTTCCTCGCCAGCTCCTCCGGCTTGAGCCTGACCAGCGCCAGCAACAACTGGCAGAATACCTCGGACATCACCTCCGACTCGGCCAAGATGGACTCCGCGGTCACCACGTTGAGGACCAACACCCAGACCCTGGCGGCCAACATGAACATCATCACCACCCGCCAGTCCTTCACCGACAGCATGATCAACACACTGCAGACCGGCGCGGACAATCTGACCCTGGCCGACATGAACCAGGAAGGCGCCAACATGCTGATGTTACAGACCCGCCAGTCCCTGGGCACCACCTCCCTGCAGATGTCATCCCAGGCTTCCCAGGCCGTGCTCAGGCTGTTCTAGGAACATCCGGCGCAGATGCCATAAAAAAGGGTCCGGCAGAAGCCGGGCCCTTTTTCTTTTTCATGCTCACCGGGCGCGGCACCCCCATCCTCACCCTGGCCCTCTCCTTGAAGGAGAGGGGAAAGCACTTCACTCAGGCAGCTTCTGCCGCAGCTCGAAGTACCCCGCCCAGGGATCCTCCTGCAGCGCTGCCAGCCGCTTGCCGATAATGCCCACCTGGAAGCTGTCCGGCCGGATGCCCGCCACCAGTTCCTCCCAGGTGATGGGAGTGGCGACCGGAGCGCCGGGGCGCGCACGCAGGGAATAGGGTTCCGCGGCATTGGCCCCCCTGCCGTTTCGCATCCAGTCCACGAAGATCCTTCCTCCCCGCCCCTCCTTGGCCAGTTTCGCCGTGAACCGGTCCGGATACTTCTCCTCCATCTCCCTGGCCACCCGCTTGGCGAACGGCGTGGTCCGCTTCCAGATCGCCTCGGGCTGGAGGGGAACCACCAGGTAGTACCCCTTGCCGCCGGTGGTCTGCAGGAAACTTTGCAAGCCGTACTCCTGCAGGTGGATCTTCAGCAGGAGTGCTGCCTCCGCCAACATCTCCCACGCCAGCGGCGGCTCCTGGGGCGGGTCCAGATCGAACAGCAGGCGGTCCGGGCGCTCCAGGTCGGTGTAGCGGGACTGCCAGCCGTGGATCTCCACCACGCCGTTCCTAACCAGCGCCTCCAGCCCAGCCAGCGAGTCCACCGCGATGTAGCGCTCCTCGTGCCCCGCATCGATCCCCTTGACCGGCGGTGGCAGGTTGGTGGCGTGCTTGGTGAACTTGCAGGCGTGGATATTGGTCCGGCAGACGATCAGGGTAAGCGGCCGATCCGTGATGTAGGGGAGCATCTTAGCGGCCACGCTGGTGTAGTAGGCGAGGATGTCATCCCGGGTGATCCGCTCGTGCGGGAAGACCGGGCGGAGCTTGCCGCCGCTACCGCCGGCTTCCGGCTCGGGCTGGGTCTCCGGCTCGGCTTCCTTATCCACCCCGGCAAGTTCCATGCGCACCTCGCGCGCGTCCTTGTCCTCGCGAAGCCCCTTGAAGGAGGCGTGCCGCAAGAGCCCGGATCCGGAGATCTCGCCGAAAGCCACCTCCGCCACCAGCTCCGGGCGCAGCCAGTGCGGGTTCCGGTACTCCACGCCGGAGGGTGGATTGACAAAGGGAGATGCCGCCTGTTCATAGCGGCTGAGGGTCCCCAGCAGGGCCCTGCTGGAGGAGATGCTGTAGCCAGTCTTGATCTTGCCCACGAAGAGGAGATCACCCTTGTCATCGTAGTAGCCGGCCAGCAGTGAGCCAAAGGGGCGTCCGGCACCGGATTCGGTATACCCCCCCACCACGAACTCCTGTCGCTGGGCGCACTTCACCTTCAGCCACTCTCTGGAGCGCTGCGACTGGTACTCGCTATCGAGCCGCTTGGATAACACCCCCTCCAGCTTCTGGCGGCAGACCGCGCTGTAAAACTCCTCGCCCCGCCCCACCACGTGGTCCACATAACGGACTTCGTCCAGCGGCGGGATCAACTCGGCGAGCAGCGCCTTCCGCTCGGACAATGGGGCACTGCGCAGGTCGTACCCTTCGTAGTTCATCAGGTCGAAGACCAGGTAAACGACACCGGCGTCGCTGCCGTACTTGAAGGCGTTCTGCAGGGCATGAAAGTCGGACCGCCCCTGTGGGGTGAAGACCACGATCTCACCATCCAGCCATGCCTGCCCCACCGGCAGCCTCTTCATCGCCCGCGCCAGCGAGGGGAGGCGGTCGGTGAAATCGTACCCTTTCCTGGTGTAGAAGCGGACGCCTCTGCCGCCGGTGTCGATCCGGCAGAGCATCCGGTAACCGTCGTACTTGATCTCGTGCAGCCAGCCATCCCCCTCGGGAACCTGCGAGGTTAATGTTGCCGACTGGGGAATGATGACATCGGGGAGGCTTCCTCCGGGGGGATGGCCGAAGCCGGCCGGCTCCTCAGCCGCTATTTCGCCCCGCTCGCTGCTCCACAGCCGGTCCCGGTCGGCTGCCACCTCCTCCAGGGTGCGTCCGCTGACTACGCTGGTCTCCGCTGCCAGTACGTCCTGCTGGGTGGCAGCCTCGTCCGGATCCTTTATCAGCAACCAGTTGCGCGACTCCCCGTTTTCCCGGATCAGCGTCCATCTCCCCTTCAGCCTTTCCCCGTGCAGCACGAAATGAAGACGTCCCCGGTAGTAATCCCTCTTGCCACCTTCCAGAGGCTCCCAGGTACCCCGGTCCCAGATCAGCACAGTGCCGGCGCCGTAGTTGCCGGCGGGGATCACTCCTTCGAAATCCGCGTACTCCAAAGGATGGTCCTCGGTCTCGCTGGCCAGCCGGTGCTGGCTCGGATCCAGAGAAGGGCCCTTGCTCAGCGCCCAGCTCTTGAGGGCGCCGTGCAGGCGGAGCCGGAAGTCGTAGTGGAGGTGGGAGGCTGCGTGCTTTTGCACCACGAAGATGTTCTCGGCGCCGCCCCGGTTTCCCGACGGCTCCGGAGTGTTGCTGAAATCCCGCTTTCTGCGGTATTCGGCCAACGAGGAGGTTGTGTCGGATGGTTCGCTCATTGTGTAACTCACCCATTTCGCTACCCACAGGATAGCACGGCGCACCATCCCGCAGGCGGTGAATCCGCTTGGGCAAAGGAAGCACGGCAGGCGTGGGGCGCGGCTACTCTATCAGAGACAGGTGCGGCAGGGATGAGGCAGGAGGTGCAGAAGATTGGGAAGCGAGGAGCAATCCCCCCTGTCCCCCCTTTATCAAGGGGGGGACGCAGTGCAGGACATCATTGCTAGCAAGCATTAAGCATATCCGCTGTCGCCGTTGGATCTGCTGTCGCCGTTGGATCTGCTGTCGCCGCTTATCTGCTGTATCTGCTGTATCTGCTGTATCTGCTGTATCTGCTGTATCTAGCTGCGTCAATGTATCGCTGCATCTGAATCATCTTGAGCAGAGCTCTCGGCCATTGGTCCCCTCTCCTTCAAGGAGAGGGACAGGGTGAGGATGGGGTGAGTGTCACCATGTGGTCACTGTGAGAATGTGGTTAGTATGACGATGGTACCAGGACATGGTGACGCCCCGCAGGTGACGTCCCCGAAGGTGTGGCTGCAAGGATGTTGCCGGCAGCCCAGCCACTGATGCTACAATAGGGACGGAAATATCAATCAAGACCAGAGGTCGACATGAGCGACAGCTATCGGGACAAAGAGGTGATCGTGGTAGGCTCCGGTCCCAACGGACTTGCCGCCGCCGTCGAGATGGCGCGCGCAGGGTGCAAAGTGACCGTGCTGGAAACTGCCGCCATTATCGGAGGAGGCACCCGGACGGAGAACCTCACCCTGCCCGGCTTCTGGCACGACGTATGTTCGGCCATTCACCCGCTGGGGGCAGGGTCGCCGTTTTTCCGGCAACTCCCGCTGGAAGAGCATGGCCTGCGCTGGATCTTCCCTCCTGCAGCCCTCGCCCATCCCTTCGATGACGGCAGCGCTGCCCTGCTGGAGCGGGAACTCTCCGCCACCGCGGCCACCCTCGAAACGCAGGACGGCAGGGCGTACAGCCAGCTGTTTTCGCCGTTCCAGGACCAGTGGCAGGAACTCGCCCCGACCCTGCTCGGCCCGGTGATCCGTCTGCCCCACCACCCGCTCCTTTTGGCCCGCTTCGGGCTGCATGCCGCCAGATCGGCTGTCAGCTTGGCGACAGGGACCTTCGACGGAGAGCGCGCCCGCGCCCTGTTCGCCGGCCTGTCCGCCCATTCCTTCCTTCCGCTGGACAAGGCAGGCAGCGCCGCATTCGGTATGGTGCTGGGCATCCTCGGGCACGCCGTCGGCTGGCCGGTAGCTGCCGGCGGTTCAGGAGCCATTTCCCGGGCACTCGCGGAGTACCTGGCAGCGCTGGGCGGAAAGGTGATCACCGGCACCGCGGTGAACTCCCTTGCGCAATTCTCTCCCCGAGCGCTGATCCTGCTGGACGTCACTCCCCGCCAGCTCCTGAACATCGCCGGCCAGCGCTTCGACAGCGGCTACCGTCGCCGGCTGATGGCCTACCGCTACGGGCCCGGCGTCTTCAAGATCGACTGGGCCCTCTCCGGCCCCATCCCCTGGCGGGCCAAGGAATGCGCCAGGGCCGCCACCGTTCATGTGGGAGGCACCATGGAGGAGATCGCCGCCTCGGAACGGGAGATCTGGAATGGAGGCCATGCCGCCCGCCCCTTCGTGCTGGTCGCCCAGCAGAGCCTGTTCGATCCCAGCCGGGCCCCGGCCGGCAAGCATACCGGCTGGGCCTACTGCCACGTCCCCAACGGCTCCCGCTTCGACATGACCGACCGCATCGAGGCCCAGATCGAGCGTTTCGCCCCGGGATTCAAGGAACTGATCCTCGCCCGCCACGTGCGGGACACCGCAAGCTACCAGGCCTACAACCAGAACTACATCGGCGGCGACATCAACGGCGGAGTTCAGGACCTGCGCCAGATCCTGGCGAGGCCGGTGGCCGGGCCTAGGCCCTACGCCACCTCCGATCCCGACATCTACCTCTGCTCCTCCTCCACCCCTCCCGGCGGCGGCGTGCACGGCATGTGCGGCTACCTGGCCGCCCGCTGCGCGATCGACGACCACTCCTCCGACTAGTGCATCCCTCGACGCACCCCATTCACTGCAGGCGGAGCTGGCAGAGGCAAAATCGTTGTCGATGCATCACCCAACGCTCTCATTGGAGACGCCTTGACCGTCGATATCAATATTGATACTATAAAAAATCATCGCGGCGGTGGCGCCGATTGTAGCAAAGATGCGCAGAAATCCGTCCGGCGTTCGCTTCAGCGAACTTTGCAAGGTCTGTGACGCCTACTTCGGCTCGCCGCGCCAGTCGAGCGGAAGCCATAGAGTTTATAAGACTCCATGGCCCGGAGATCCACGTATCAATATCCAAGACGATCATGGGCAGGCAAAGACCTACCAGGTCAGGCAAGTGCTAAACGCCATGGAGAAATGGGAACTAATGTATGCAAAAAAATGACGATGTGTGCAGTAAATACACCTACCGTGTAACTTGGTCGGAAGAGGATCAGGAGTTCATTGGGCTGTGTACCGAATTCCCCAGCTTGAGCTGGCTATCGGCAACCCAGGAAGGCGCATTGGCCGGTATAAAGAAGGTGGTGTGCGAGGTGGTTTCCGAGATGACGGCAAATGGAGAGGCCGTACCCGAACCGATTTCCGTAAGGCAATACTCGGGAAAGCTAATGGTGAGAATCCCCCCCGGTTTGCATCGGCAACTCGCCTTGGAAGCCGCCGAAGCTAACGTGAGTCTAAATAGGTTGATCAGTGCGAAGCTGAGCCAATAGAGTCGCGTTTACCGGTCCATCTTGTCGAGGATCTTCTCTTCGTACTGGGCCAGGACCGAGAGGGAGACTGGCCGCTTGCGCATCATCTCCAGCTTCATCAGCTTGAAGTTCAATTCGCGCAGGTGGCTTTTTTTCTGCTCCCCATCCTCCATTTCCAGCACCAGCCGCCTGAGCGAGGCGATCTCGTTGGTCAGCTCCACCTCGGGCGGCACGCACCCCGCGTTCTTGAGGATCTTGTAGGCCATGCGGAGATCCTCGGGTACCCCCGAGAGGTCTTCCTGCACGATCGGCTTCCCCTTCCCGCGAAGGTTGTCGAACTCTCCCCGCTCCATCGCTTCCTTGATCTTCCTTTCCGCTATGCTTTGCAGGATGTCCATAAGCGGATTGTCTCATTAGCGTCAGAGACAAGTCAACCCCGCCCCCGGATGCGCTGCAAAAGCAGGCCCGGGCGAAGTCGGAGACAAAGCGTTGATCTCGGTATAACCATCAGTTATACTGACTGCAAGGGGGGCTAGTATGCAAACCATAAAGACCGCCATTTCAGTTGACAGGACCTTGTTTGAGCAGGCTGAAGAGATTGCTCGGGACATGAAGGTCTCCCGGAGCAAATTGTTCGTCCTGGCGCTGCAGGAATATATAGAACACAGAAAAAGCAAAGAGCTGCTCGCACAGATAAACAGTGCAAGTGAAGAGGAGGCGGCCCCGTCGGAGGAGAGGCTGCGCCAAAAGTCCCGATACCAGCATCGTAAACTGGTGGAGGGGGATTGGTGATCCATCAGGGGGATATCTACTGGATAGAATTCGACGAGCCGGTGGGCTCTGGACCGGGCTACAAACACCCGCATGTGGTGGTCCAGAACGACCTGTTCAATGGGAGCAAAATCAGGACTGTGGCCGTGTGTCCATTAACCTCGAACCTGAAGCGTGCCGATGTCGCCGGTAACGTCGTCCTTGAACAGAGCGAGTCGAAGCTTCCCAAAAGGAGCGTAGTGAACGTCTCTCAGTTGTTCACGGTGGATAAGACACAGCTGGAAGAATACATAGGGACACTGCCGCCTAAGAAAGTAGGCGAAATTCTAAAGGGCATCAATCTGCTTTTGGAGCCGCGTGACCTGCCGGATTAACCACAAAACACCAGGCGATAACAAAGCCCCTACCGGAGACCGGTGGGGGCTTTGTTTTATTTGGCTCAGTCCACTTTTGGCAAGAACGCCGCGTTCACCACGTTGATGGCCGCCCCTTCCAGGTAGGAGGCCACGTTGGCGGTAACGATCTCCATCAGCCTGCGGCGGGCGGCCAGCGAAGCCCAGGCGAGGTGAGGGGTGAACACGCAGTTGGGTGCGGTGAGCAGCGGGTTGTCGGCCAGCATCGGCTCGTGCGCTACCACGTCCAGCCCGGCCCCCGCGATCTCCCCGCTCTTCAGTGCCTCGGCAAGGTCATGCTCGTTCACCAGCCCGCCGCGCGCCACGTTGATGAAGAAGGCGCTTTTCTTCATGCGCCTGAGGAGCTCGGCATTCACGAAGCCGGTGTTCTCAGGGGTCTGCGGGCAGTTCAGGGTGATCACGTCGGCCGTTGCGAACAGCTCCTCCAGCGGCACGAAGGTGACCGGCACCGGGCCGGGATCCTTCGGTATCCTCGGTGCGTAGGCGATCACCCGCATGCCGAAGGCGCTGGCAACTCTCGCCACCCCTTTGCCGATAACGCCATAGCCAACCACCCCGATGGTGAGGCCGTCCAGTTCCATGATCGGGGTTTTCCAGAAGGCATGGTCGGGGCAGCGGACCCATTCGCCGGCCTTGACGGCGGCGTCATGCACGGAGACCCGCACCGCCAGTTCCAGAAGGAGCGCGAAGGTGGTTTGCACCACCGATTCGGTGGAATAGGCGGGGACGTTGGAGACCGGGATGCCGAGGGCGCCGGCGGCTGCCACGTCGACGTTGTTGTAGCCGGTGGCCAGCATGGAGATGTACTTCAGGTTGGGAAGTGCTTTCAGGGCGGCCGCGTCCAGCTTCACCTTGCTGAGCAGCAGGATCTCGGCGTCGCGGGCGCGCTCCAGCTTCAGTTCGGCAGGTGTGCGGTCGTAGATGGTGCAGTCGCCCAGGGACTCCAGCGGGGTCCAGGGATTGTCACCGGGGTTGATGGTATAACCGTCCAGAATCACTATTTTGCTGCTTTTCGACATGCAGGCTCCTGTCTGTTGTATCACCCCCGGTCACCACCCGAAGTGCGGATCACGCAGGGAGCGTCTGTTCCTGGACAGACCTTGAAAGCTGAACAAGGTACCTGCGGCTAACCGCTTTGTCAATCGTGCGTACCACCCCTTGTCAGGGCTCGTCCTGCTAGCTACTTTCCACGGGATTCTCAAGGACGCCGATCCCGTCGATCTCGATCCGCACCAGGTCACCCGGCTGCAGGTACTTCGGGGGATGGAAGCCGATGCCGACGCCTGCCGGGGTCCCGGTGGAGATCAGGTCTCCGGGATAGAGCGTGATGCCGGCCGAGATGGTTTCAATCAGGGTGGCAATGGAGAAGATCAGGTCGCTGGTGCGGCCATCCTGGCGCAACTCCCCGTTGATCCAGCACCTCACCCGCGTATCGGTGCCGTCCAGTTGGTCGGCAGTCACCAGGTAAGGCCCCATCGGGCAGAAGGTGTCAAGCGATTTGCCCAAGAGCCACTGCTTATGCCGCTGCTGCCAGTCGCGGGCGGTGACGTCGTTGATGATGGTGTACCCCCAGACGTGCTCCATGGCACGCGCAGCGGCGATGCCGCGTCCCCCCTTGCCGATGACCACCGCCAGTTCCGCTTCATAGTCGACCGCTTCGGTGACGCCTGCCGGGATCCTGATCGCCGCACCGGGGGCCAGCACGGACTCGGGCACCTTGGAAAATATGATGGGATGCGCGGGGATGTCGTCCCCGGGCTTGGAGCTGCTGTCGAAGCCGCTTTGCGCGAACTCGCGGGCGTGTTCGTGGTAATTCTTCCCCACGCAGAAGACGTTTCGGCGCGGCCGCGGGATGGGGGCGTCGAGCCTCACCTCGCCAAGCGGCAGCGGCTGCCCCTCGTCGGGCGGCAGCGGTGCGCCTGCAACCATCCCCATGACGAGGGCCAGGGCGCCAACTTCGCCCACCTGGGTCCCGGCAAGCAGGGGAATCACGGTTGCGCCGTCCGCGGACAATCGGCCAACCTGCCGGGTCCCGTTGTGCCAAAAGGTAGCTATCTTCATCCATCCTCCGAAGTTAGGTCAGTGAAAGAAAAAATTTGCAGATGGCCAGGCCGGGCCCACCTTTCAGCCAGGATCGCCAGGGCAATGCCCCGAGTGGGCGATCTACCCTTCCTCCAGCGCTTCCACCACCAGGTCGCCGTTGGCATCCTGCACCCGCGACTTCACCTTCAACAGGCGATACCAGCGGATGAAGGCGGCGATAAAGACCACCACCATCAGAAGCATCAGGATGATGGAAAGGGCCACCAGCAGATAGAGCCCCTTGGGCAGGAAGTTCCTGGTCACGTTCAGATAACCCGCGGCCATGGTCACCGGTATCATGAAGATGCCCGGGATGGCGGTGATCCAGGCGTACTGGGCCCTGCCGAGCCGGATGATCATGGTGGTGCCGATGATCAGCGCGCAGGTGGCCAACAGCTGGTTGCTCATGCCGAAGAGCGGCCAGATGGTGGTGATATCCCCCGTGTATACCAGGTATCCCCAGGCGGAAGTGAAGATGAGGCTGGTTACGGCTACCCCCGGCGTCCACCTGTTGTCGAGGAACTTGGGATGCAGCTTGCCTAGCATCTCCTGCAGCAGGTAGCGCCCCACCCGGGTGCCTGCGTCCACCGCGGTCAGGATGAAAACAGCCTCGAACATGATGGCGAAATGGTACCAGTAGGCCATCATGGCCCTCATGAACGGGATGGAGGAGAAGATGTAGGCCATGCCGACCGCCAGCGACACCGCGCCTCCCGGCCGTCCCTGCACCTGTTCGCCTACCTCCTTGGAAAGGGCCGGCAGATTCACCGTTGCCATGTGCAGGGACTGGAAGGCCTTGGGAGCGGCGTTTATCGCGAAATAATCGGCGGGAACCAGCACGCAGGCGGCGATCAGCGCCATGATGGCCACGAACCCCTCGGTGAGCATGGCGCCGTAGCCGACGAACAGGATGTCCCTCTCGCGGGCGAGCATCTTGGGGGTGGTGCCGCTGCCGATGATGGCGTGGAACCCGGAGAGCGCACCGCAGGCGATGGTGATGAAGATGAAAGGAAAGACGGCGCCGGGAATGATGGGGCCGCCGCCACCGACGTACTGCGTCAGGGCAGGCATCTGCAGCTGCGGATGGACGGCGACGATGCCCAGGGAAAGGAGCAAAATGGTGCCAATCTTCAGATAGGTGGAGAGGTAGTCGCGCGGCACGAGCAGGAACCATATCGGCAGCACGGAAGCGAAAAAGCCGTAAGTGGGTATGAGGAGCGCGATCTGCTTTTTGGAGAAGGTGAACAGTGCGGCCAGGGTCGGGTCGGCGGCTATGTAGGGACCGGTCCCGATCGCCACGAACAGGAGCAGCCCCCCGATAATGCTGCCGCCCTTTATGTCGCCCCGCCGTATCTTGTGCATGTAAATCCCCATGATCATGGCGATGGGGATGGTGCAGAAGATGGTGTAGGTCCCCCAGGGGCTATTGAACATGGCGTTCACCACCGCGATGGAGAGGCCGGCCAGGGTCAGGATCAGGATGAAGAGAATGGCTACCGAAGCGACCTTGCCTGCCACCTTGCCGATCTCCAGTTCGGCGATCAGGGAAAGGCTCTTGCCGCCGTGCCGCACGGAAGCGAACAGGACGATGGCGTCATGCACCGCGCCGGCCACCACCGAGCCCGCGATGATCCAGAGGGCGCCGGGGAGAAAGCCGAACTGGGCGGCGAGCACCGGCCCGAGCAGGGGGCCGGCCGCGGCGATGGCGGCAAAGTGGTGACCGAACAGGACGTACTTGTTGGTCTTCACGTAGTCATGCCCGTCGGCCATGGCGACGGCGGGAGTGACCCTTTTGTCATCGAGCACCATCACCTTGTTTGCAAGGAACAACCCGTAGTAGCGGTAGGCCAGCGCGAACACACACAATGTCACAAAGATCAGTGTCAATGCGTTCATCTCTTCCTCCTTTCGGTTGTCACATCCGCGCCAAAAGCATCACAGATCAATCAGCTTGCTGCAACGCTCTCTTTCTGATCCCGATCTAATAAGAACGTTGCAAGACTACAATACTTTCAGCCAGCATGCAAAGACAGAAGGCGATAACAAACCGGTCCTTTGAGAGACAAAACGCGGTGGGCTATGAGTGAGCGGTTACCGCATCAATGTGTGAGATTGCTGTTTCAACCGAAGAAGAGATCGATAAAAGAGAAGGCGACCAGGCAAGGCGGTCCAGTGAATCCAAAAAAATGGCAGCGACGGATTTCCACCGCCACTGCCCAGTGCTGGATTACAGGAGAAGATTGTATAACCCGGTCGGGGCCGGGATTACTCAGGGAAGCGAGGCTCCGCTTTCAAGCCCCAGCCCACCAGTTCGCTCAACACGGACTGCACCAGGGGATCGACCGCCGCCGCGACCGGAGGAGAGAGGTCGATCCCCATCTCGAGTCTCTCCGGCTGCACCCCCCAAAGCACCATCTCCGCCGGGGCGATCCCCTGCAGGGAAGCGACCGCCAGCAGGTCCTTGAGCCCCATCTGGTGCGGCGAGAGCTTGGTCTCCAGGACGACAGGGACCTCTTCGCCGCTCAACCTGGAGATGGTCCCCGGAGGAAGATCGAAGTCTGCGGCATCCACCACCAGCAGCCTGTCGACCCCTTCCAGCTGCGGCAGGAGGTCGAGCCCCAGGGTGCCGCCATCCACGACCGCGACCCCTTCCGGGAAGTTGAAGCTGGAGGCGAGTTCCTGTATCACCCGGACGCCGACACCGTCATCGGACATCACCAGGTTGCCTATGCCGAGCACTAACGTTGACACCATTAATTCCTCGCTGGTCCCCCATTCTCACCCCCGCCCTCCCCTGCTCCCACAGCCAGCCTCGCGTCCCCTCTCCTTCAAGGAAAGGGACAGGGTGAGGATGGGGTTATTACTCCTTCCCCCGCACCGTCTTATAGCCGCTGAAGATGCTGGAGATCACCCCGCCCCGCTCCTTGATGTCCATCAGCCAGGCGCTGTAGACGTGGTGGATGGCGAAGGCGATCAGGAACCACATCACCAGGTGGTGGGTAAGCCGGAGCCCCTGGTTGGAGAAGATCAGCAGGAGCCAGCCGGCCAGCTTGTGCATGAAGGAGTGCGGCGCCCGCTCGGAGTAGAGGGCGAAGCCGGTGCCGATCTGGACCAGGTAGAGCGCGAACACTCCGGTGTAGGCAGCGCCCGCCAGCGCGTTGTGCCCCACCGGGGTGGGCGCCTTCTTGGCGATGAACACGTAGTACTTGAAGGTCGCCATCATGTTGCGGTACCCCTGCTCGGTCAGGACCGGGAAGAACTCCCGCCAGCTCGCGTACTTGTTCCCCACGAACATCCAGTAGATGCGGGAGAATACGCTGATCGCGAAGCAGTAGCCGGCCACGAAATGGATGAAGCGGATCCACCCCATGGCGAACTCCGAGGGCTCCAGCGCCAGGGTCTTGGGCGAGCCGATGTAGAAGCCGGTCACCGAGAGGACCACGATGGCCAGCACGTTCACCCAGTGCGTGACCCGGACCGGTATCTCCCATACGTACTTTTCGTACATCTGTCCCATAAAAGGCCTCCTAGAGCAGGTTGACCTTCACCATCTCGTTGCCGCGCGCATCAAGCACGTGCACCGCGCAGGCGAGACAGGGATCGAAGGAATGGATGGTCCTCAGGATCTCCAACGGCTTGCTGGGATCGGCCAAAGGCGTCCCGACCAGGGCCGCCTCGTACGGCCCCCGAAGCCCCTTGGCGTCGCGCGGCGAGGCGTTCCAGGTGGAGGGAACCACCGCCTGGTAGTTGAGGATCTTCTGGTCCCTGATCTTGATCCAGTGGCCGAGCGCGCCGCGCGGCGCCTCGTGCCAGCCGTAGCCGGCCGCTTCCTTGGGCCAGGTGGCCGGGTCCCACTTCTCGCCGTTATGGGTGTTGTAATCCCCCTTGCCGATGTTGTCGATCAGCTGGTCCAGCCAGACCGGCGTCTGCTGCGCGATCAGCAGGCAGTCGATGCCGCGGGCCGCCGTCCTCCCCAGGGTGGAGAAGAGCGCCTCCGGTCCCACGCCGAGCTTTTTCAGTACCCCGTTCACGGCGTCCTGCACCTGCTTGTCGCCCGCGCCGTAGGCCACCAAAAGCCGTGCCAGGGGCCCCACCTCCATCGGCTGATCCTGGTAGCGCGGCGCCTTCACCCAGGAATACTTGGCGTTCACATCCAGGTTCTGGAAGGGGGGCTTGGGGCCGGTGTACTTGGCCTCCGACTCGCCGTCGTAGGGGTGCAGCCCCTTCCCCGCCCCGCCCGAGTACTCGAACCAGGAGTGGTCCACGTACTCGGCCACCTTCTTGTGGTCGGCCGGGGCGACCTTGGTGATCTCCTTTGCCATGATGACGCCCGCCGGCATCCAGAGCTGTCCGGAGGCCGGCTGCGGGAATTCGCCGTAGGAAAGGTAGTTGCCCACCCCCCCGCCGATGGACGCCCACTCCTTGTAGAAGGAGGCGACCGCCAGAAGATCCGGGATGTAGACCTGCTCCACGAAGGTCTTCGCCTTCACAAGGAGCCTCTTTATCTCCATCAGCTTGTCGGCGTTCAGGGCGTTCTGGGAATCCGGGTCGATGGGGATCGCCATCCCTCCCACCAGGAAGGTCTGGGGATGCGGGTTCTTGCTCCCCAGGATGGCGTGGATCTTGATGACGTCCTTTTGCCACTCCAGGGCCTCCAGGTAGTGGGCAGTCGCCATCAGGTTGGCCTCTGGTGGGAGTTTGTAGGCGGGGTGCCCCCAGTAGGCGTTGGCGAAGGGGCCGAGCCTCCCCTTGGCGACGAAGGCCTTCAGCTTGTCCTGGGTCGCCTTGAAGTAGGTGGCGGAGTTGAGCGGCCACTCCGAGATGGAGGCGGCAAGCTGCGCGGTCTTCGCCGGATCGGCCTTGAGCGCCGAGGTGATGTCCACCCAGTCCAGGGCGTGCAGGTGGTAGAAGTGGATCACGTGGTCCTGGACGTTCTGGATGCCGATGATGATGTTCCTGATCAGTTCGGCGTTGGGCGGGATCTTGATGTTGAGCGCGTTCTCCACGGCCCGGATGGAGGCGATGGAGTGCACCGTGGTGCAGACGCCGCAAAAGCGCTGGGTGAAGTACCAGGCGTCGCGCGGGTCGCGCTGCTGGAGGATCTTTTCGATGCCGCGGAACATGGTGGAGCTGCTCCAGGCATCGCTCACCTTGCCGCCGCTCACTTCCGCCTCAATCCTTAAATGCCCCTCGATCCTGGTGATGGGGTCCACAACGATTTTCGCCATCGATCAATCCTCCTTTGCGCCTTCGGAATCGTCCCCTTTGCGGAACGCGCTGATGACCCCATGGGCCGCGAACGCCGCCGCCGTGCCGGCCGCGATGCCGATGCCGATCTTGTCGGCGGTCGACTCGATGCCGAAGCCCGGCACGTTGGGGAGCCGATGGTAGAAGGGTGTCATGGTGTCCCAGAACTGGGGCTGGGAGCAGCCGACGCAGCCGTGCCCGGAGGCGACCGGCCAGCTGGTCTTCTCGTTGTAGCGCTGGGTAGGACAGTTGTGGTAGGTCTCGGGTCCCTTGCACCCCATCTTGTAGAGGCAGAACCCTTTCTTGTGGCCGGTGTCGCTCCACTTCTCCACGTACTGGCCGGCGTCGAAGTGAGGCCTGCGCTCGCAGTTGTCGTGGATCCTTTTGCCGTAGGCGAAGAGCGGGCGGCCGAAGGAGTCGAGGGCGGGAAGCTTGCCGAAGACCAGGAAATGTACCACGGTGGCGGTCAGGTTGTCGGCGTTCAGGGGACAGCCGGGGAGGTTGATGACGGTGGCGTTGGGGACGGCGTCTTTCACGCCTACCGCGCCGGTGGGATTGGGGGCTGCGGCCGGGATGCCGCCGTAGGAGGCGCAGGTACCGACCGCCAGGGTGGCGAGCGCGCCGCCGCAGACCTCGCGCGCCGTGTCGACCGCAGCCTTGCCGGCGACGCAGCAGTAGACGCCGCCGTCCTTCAAGGGGATGGCCCCTTCCACCACCGCGATGTACTTCCCTTTCTGCTCCTTGACCACCTTGGCCAGCGCTTCCTCGGCCTGGTGGCCGGCCGCGGCCATGATGGTCTCATGGTAGTCGACCGACAGGATGTCCAGCACGATCTCCGCCACCGTGGGGTTGGCCGCCCGCAGCAGCGCCTCGGTGTCCCCGGCGCAGTCCTGGAACTCCAGCCAGACCAGGGTCGGCCGCTTCACCTCGTCGAGGGCCTGGGCCACCTTGGGAGCGAAGCTGGCCGGCAGGGCCAGCGCGGCGGAGACCGCCGTGCAGAATTTCATGAAGTCGCGCCGCGATACCCCGCGCTCTTCCAGCATGCGGGGAAGGTTCAGTTCGGTGCCTGTCTCATCCGGATGCGCGTCAGCCAACTTTTTGCCCATTGAGAATCCTCCTTGCTGCAGTGATGCGTTCAAGCCGATATCTCGAAGTGGTTAGCAAATTGTCGTGAGCCAAACATGGAGCAAGTGCGGAGGATGAAGCAATTCTTCTAAAACATCATCTCGAAAATCCATTAACATGACTTTCATTATTTGTAAATACCATTGCAGCATTTTACGGCATGTCAACATTATTTTTCCTTTAATACAGGCAGGTTGCGGCCAACATATCGCCCGATTTTAACGCCGTTTTAGGACTACGCTGGCAAATGGACCATTTCGAGCAGCTGGCAATCCGGTGTCGGCCTGGCCGGCAGGCGTTGCAGGAGCAGAAGAAGACGCTATAATCCGGGCGGGCAGGCGAGCTGAAAAAGAGGGGAAAAGGTGGCGGGAGCTACCGGAAAGGGAGTGCAATGGCTGGCATCGATCGGAAAACATGGGCAGTGGTCGCCTGCTTCCTGCTGGTGACCGCCGGTTGCGGCACCGAAAAAGCGGAAAAGTTGACACCGGAACTGCTTGCCCGGGGAGGAAAACTCTTTTCTTTGTATTGCGTCGGCTGCCACCCGGAAGGCGAGAACAGGATCTACCCGCAAAAAAGCCTGCACCCCACCGATCTGCGGGCAAACGGCATCACCACCGCCGAAGATATCGTGGCGCGCATCAGGAAACCGGGGCACGGCATGAAGGGGTACGACAAAGACGCGCTTCCCGACGCTGACGCCCGGGCCATAGCCCAGTACATCATCGCCGTCTTCTGAAGAAATTCACAGCAGGTGGGACATCATGTGGGCGAACAGCTCCTTGGTCCTCTCCGTAATCGACCGCTTCTGCCATTGCTCCCAGGTGATCTCATTGGACTCCGAGAGGTCCTTGGAAAACATCTCTTCCATCGCCGTACCAAAGCGCGGGCTCAACACCACGGCGTTCACCTCGTAATTGCTGGAGAGACTCAAAAAGTCCATATTGGTCGAGCCGACCGTCGACCAGACCCCGTCGATCACCGCCGTCTTGGCATGCAAAAGCGCCTTTTTCCGCTCGAACACTTTCACTCCGGCCTTCAAAAGCTCGGCGAAGTTATAGCGCATGGCGTAGTAGGCCAGCGAGGAATCCGTGATGGAGGGGACGATGATCTTGACGTCCACCCCGCGCCTGGCCGCCTCGGTGAGCGCGTCGAGGATGTGGTCATCGGGGATGAAGTAGGCGTTGGTGAGGTGGATGCTGTGTTCGGCAAAGATCATCGCGCAGACATAGGAGATGTAGGTAATCCTGTTGCTCTCGCCGGGCGTGCTGGCGATGGCCCGCACCAGTGCGTGCCCCTCCGTGGTCTGTTCGGGAAAGTAGCGCTCGCGGTCGAGCGGGGGGCCGTTCTGCCTGAGCCACATGTCTACGAACAGCTCCTGGAAGGCTGCCGCCGCCGGCCCCTCGATCTCCACGTCGGTGTCCCGCCAGGGCACCGCCGGTTTCTTGCTCTTGCGCCCCTCGCTCTGGAAGGGGGTGCTGGTATAGACCTGGCTGATATTGATGCCGCCGGTGATCACCAGCGTGCCGTCCACCACCAGCAATTTCCTGTGGTCCGCATGCACCGGGTTACTGACCGCCGGCTGCAGTCCCTTCAGCGGGTTGACCTCCACCACCTGCACGCCCGCCTTGCGCAGCCTGTCGAAGAAGGAAGCGGGGGTGGGGAGGCTGCCGATGGCGTCGTAGATCAGGTTGACCTGGACCCCCTCCTGCTGCTTCTGCACCAAAAGATCCGCGAAGGTGCGGCCGGTGGCGTCGTCTTCGATCTTGTAGGTTTCCAGGTTGATGGTGTCAGTGGCGCACTCGATGGCGTTTAAAATCGCGGCGTAGGTGGTTTCGCCGTCGGTCAGCAGGGTCACCTTGTTGCCGCCGATCAGCGGGCTGCCGCCGTCGACCATCTCCAGCACCGCGTTATGCCGCTGCAAGAGGTCGGTATGGTACACCGATCCCTGCAGCCGCTTCATGATCGCCCTGCTTTTCTCCTCCGACAGCATACCCTTGGCCGTCAGGATTTTGGGCGGTTTCTCGGTTTGCGCCTGGTCCGCGATCTTGCCTACATCCGGCAAAGGTGCGCACCCACCTCCCACAGAGATGATCACAAGCGCAATGGAGACACAGATGGCCTTAAAGGTTTCCATAGACCATATAATATACCTTTTGTCGCTCAGGTTCTATCGTCACTGTCACAATCGGTGGATGTGAAGACAGCGCACTGTCACAGGGAAGCGCTATGACAGTCACCGCCTCCCGGCTTTTCTTTTCTCCGTCTCCGGAAAGAAAGGAGGGACCATGCGTTAATCCGCCTGATCCCTCCCTGCTTCTTCCTGCATCTCGAGCTGCCCGGCTGCGCCGCCCCTGGTTGTCCCGCTGGTGCGATCAGCCTGCCGCCGGGGTACTTACGGCGTCACCACCGTTACCCCCGTGATGGTCAACGGCTGACCAGAGGTCGGGGTTATGGCATTATTGGTGGCGGTCTCGTACAGGCTGGCCGTTACGGTGTTGCTGTGGGGGAACTCGCCATTGCAGACCTGGGCATCGAAGGTGCAGCTGTAGGCTGCAGGATCGCTCACCTCCAGGGTTTGCGGGAACTGGCAGCTGGTGGCGGAAATTTTCGGATTTGCGGACGAAATGGCGCCAAAGACACTGTCCGAGAGCCCGGTGAGGGTGAGCTGCCTGCCGTACTGGTCCGTGTTCTTGACGGATGCCTTGAACCTTACCGTGGTACATACGGCACCGACCACGCTCTTGTCGACCTGGGCGGTCGGCTTCACATCGTTGATGGAGACCGAGGTGCAGCCGCAGGCTGGGGCAATGGCACCGAACTGGCTGGTTCCGTTGATGCAGACGTTGTCGGCGATCTTGTCGCTGGGATTGCCGGAAACCACCCGGCTGAAGGTGCAGGTGGTCGATTTGCCCGAATCGAGAGTGTCCAGACCGCACTGGACCGCGACGGAATTGCCGCTGCCGGAGAAGTTGTAGGTAAAGTCCTGGGTGAAACCGCTACTGGAAGAATTGTTGCTCGGGCAGCTGACGTTGGTGCCGGACGATTCCGTCAGCGTCGTGAGTTTTACGGAACTCGTGGAGCCGTTGGTGATGGTGACCGTGTAATTTACCGGGGTATTGGGGTCCACCGACACCTGGTCGGCCACCTTGGTCACCTGCAGGGACGGCTGCTTGACCTGGATGAGCTGCACGGAGAGGGCGTCGCAGTTGCACTTGGACGTCGTCCCCGGCACCGCATCCTGAATCCCGCCGCACGGTTTCTTCTCCTTTTCCAGCCAGCTGGTGCAGTTGGGAAGGTTCAGCTGCCCGGTACCCTCGCACTTGGTCTGGATGTTCATGGAGACGTAGTACGGGCTGTGGGTGGATGTTACGTCTCCGCAGGCATCCAGCGGCACCGTGAAGTTGTCGTAGTTGCTGGAACTTGCGCTCAGGGTAGTCGAGGAAAGGGCGCTGGAATTGAAGGTGTTAGTCTGAAGCAGTACCGTGCGGTTGCAGGTAGTCCCCACCTTTGCCGAATTTTCCTGGCCGGCAATGTAGAGCCCTATGTCGTAGCGCTGGCTGGCGTTGGCCACGACCTTGAAGAGGCCGGTGAACTGGATGGAACTGTCCTGGATGCAGGAATAGCTGCCGTCGCTGTTTTTATAAAGCCCGCTGATGTCATTGCCGCTGGCATCCGTGGCGGGAATCACCTGCGCCAAGGCCGCGATTTTCACGTCATTGGCGGTGCATCCGAGCGTCCCCGAATTTCCGGCGAGGGCGTAGTTGTTCTGGATGCAGGGCCCAGTATCGGCCCAAGCTGGTAACGCGCCCAAACCGGCGGCAAGCACTCCTGCCATCACATTCATGGTTACGATCCTGGCTGTCGGTTTCATGATGTCTCCCTCCTCTGTAAGGTTAGCTAATATAGCGCCATCCTCGGACGCCATCTGACATTGAAAGCGGGGGTATCGGTCCCGGGTGCTCTGCAAAGGTTACAGGTGCGCGGGCACCATTCTCCTTTCGTCATGAAAACAACCACCGACAACAGTGACGTCATGGAGCGCAAAAAATAGAGGAGTAGCAGGAGGGCAGATGGAAGAGTGGGATGAACAAATCAATACAGAGGCGGAAGAGAGGACAAATTAAAAAAAATATATTCCCGTCGGCTTTCTGTCCCCACGTAAAAGCGGTGGAGTAAATGTCCAGCTGGTTTTGAAAAGTGAAATGCCATGTAAGATGGCGAATATAGATAGGATTCTTGTGCTAGAGTGTAGACAATGCAAGGCGGGTGTCAAAATTATATTTCTTTTGAAATAATGTAACTTCTGTAATCTTTGTCACTCCACATCCAGGTTTTCCCGTACCCGCCTCCGAAAGCCTTCCGAGCTCCCGGTCACCCCGTACCAGCGATCGAGCATCTTGCCGTTTTTGATGATGAAAAAGGCGGGAAATCCCTTAACTTGCAGCTTGGCCTTCAGTTTCGGGCTCTTGTCGGCGTCGATGGTGGCGAACCGCACCCTGTTTTTATAATACTCGGCCAAATCCCGGTAGAGCGGCCGGAAGTCTTGGCAATACCCGCACCAGTTGGCGTAGAATTCCACCACGACCGGCAGCGAACTGCCGACGGTCATGGTGACGAAATCACCCTCGGTGAGCTCCAGCGGGTAACCGCTGACCTCCTGCCACTGCTCGTCCACGCTTTTGGACTGGGGAAAGCCAAAGCCGCTGAACGGGACGAACTCCGCGCTTTTCAGGTTGAACAGCGGTCCCTGCGGCGGTGACGCGCACCCGGCCAGCAGCAGCAAGAGCAGCGCGAAGATGACCCGGAGCAAGCATCCCTTTTTGACCATGTCTCCCCCCTCGGCGCCACTGGATGACGCCCTCTTTCCAGCTGCCGGCCAGCGGCACCTGCTCGAGCCTTTCCTTTCTTCTCACTATCGTGCCATAATGTCCAGCGCTTTTACAGGGAGGAGGCAGGCATGACCCGAACACCGGCACCAGGCAGAACAGGATCTCCTGTCGGCGAAGCGGAGGTGAGCGCTTTCCGGGACGAGGTGAAAGAGTACTACCGACAGCATGGGCGCTCCCTTCCCTGGCGCGAGACCAGCAATCCCTACGCGATCCTGGTTTCCGAGATCATGCTGCAGCAGACCCAGGTCGACAGGGTGCGGGAAAAGTACCGGGAGTTCCTGGCCGCCTTCCCCGGCTTTGCGGAACTGGCGCAGGCGGAACTTTCCCGCGTGCTTTCCTTGTGGCAGGGGCTGGGCTACAACCGCCGGGCGGTCGCCCTGAGAGAGTGCGCCATCTCGGTAGTCGAGCGTTTCGGCGGCGAACTCCCCAGGGAAATCCAGGACTTGGTGTCGCTCCCTGGCATAGGCCCCTACACCGCCCGGGCAGTGGCCGCCTTCGCCTTCGGGGAACCGACTCCCTTCATCGAGACCAACATCCGTTCCGTCTTCATTCACCACTTCTTTCCGGAGCATCAGGCGGTGCACGACAGCGACCTCCTGCCGCTGGTGGAGATCACCCTGGACCGGGAAGATCCGCGCGGCTGGTACTACGCGCTCATGGATTACGGCACCATGCTGAAGAAAAAGGTCGCCAACCCAAGCCGCAGGAGCGCCCATCATACCATCCAGTCCCCCTTCCGCGGTTCCAACCGCGAACAGCGCAGCCGGCTGGTCAGGATGATCCTCGCCTCACCCGGCATCAGCGAGGCGCAACTGGCCGAAGGCCTGCCGGCGAAAGCAGAGAGCGTGCAGAAAAATCTACAAAGACTCGAGCGTGAAGGTTTCATCAGGGAGGAGGATGGCAGGTACTGGATTAGCCAATAAACCGGATGCATCCTGCCGCTTTCTACCTGCTCCCGCACTGTAGCCAGCACGGCCATCACGCACTTCAGCAGCTTCCCGCCTCATCCCTATCCTGCAGATAGAATGATTGCATTCTAATAACATTTTCTCTATATTGTGCCAGCGCCGATCGGTATGCCGCTCCTTGCGGCAAAACATCGACTGTTAGGTTAGCCTGCCTGCGCTGATACAGCCGCGTCTGGTTACGATGTCGGCGACCGTCGGGAAAACTGGTATAAAAGTGAGAACATGCAACTGCACTGAATTTAATTCACAAGGGGACATCATGAAAAGCATCAAGATCCTGGCTGTATCCATGTTGCTGATCGTGCTCGGGCTGCTGGCAGGTTGCGGCGGCAGCACCGGCAGCACTGCGGCGATACCACCCTCCACCAAGGTTTCCGGCGTGGCTGCCACCGGCACTCCCATCGCGGGGACCGTTTACCTGAAAGATTCTGCCAACCCCGCCAGGGAACTCTCCCAGACCATCAACGCCGACGGCTCGTTCTCCTTCGATGTCAGCGGGATGACCGCTCCCTTCATCCTGAAGGCGGTAGGGGCCGACAGTAACGGCGTGGGCGTCACCTTCTTCTCCTTCGCCAACTCGACCGGCACCGCCAACATCAACCCGCTGTCGCACCTGGCAGTGCTGCAGGCCAGCGGCGGCGCCGATCTGACCACCATCTACAGCGGCGCGACCGCAGCACAGCTGGCAGCCATCCAGGCGGCCCTCTCTAACGCCTCCAGCCAGATCCAGACCCTGTTCGCCCCGATATTCACCGACTACGGCGTGGCCGGCAGGAACTTCATCTCCGACAGCTACCAGGCGAACCACACCGGTTTCGACCTCCTTTTCGACCTGATCTCCTTCCAGTTCTCCGGCGGCACCCTCACGCTGACCAACAAAGTGAGTGGCGCGACCGTCCTGGTAACCAGCGCGGGAGGCAGCACCCTGACCGGAACCGTGACCACCTCCAACCTGCCGACCATTCCGCCCTCCGACAGCCTGTTCGGGACCTACACCCTGTCCGGCTTCGAGATCTACTACACCACCGGCAGCTCGATCACCTCCACCAGCCCGTCCATCACCTCGTTCTCCGGAACCTTCAAGCTCTACTCCAACAACACGGCCAGCCAGACCATCACCGTGAACGGCGCCCAGGTGAACATCAACGCCTCCTGGAGCTACAACGCCGCCACCCAGCAGTTCACCTTCGTCGCCTTCCCCAGCGGTGCCACCTCGGTCCTCACGGTTTCCTTCTCGGGCAACGTGCTCACCACGGCCTGCCCCTCCACCGGCTTCACCGAGTACGACCACTGGACCAAAACGTCCAACCACGTGGCCCGCATGGTGGCCCCCGGCCTGGAAGAGGCGCTGCTTTCGCCGACTGGAGCTGCCGGGAGCCTGGCCGGCAGCTTGCTGGGCGGGATCTAGCTGCCCCTCCCCGGAGCGCCCAGTCAAAAGCACGAAAAAAAGCCTGGCCAAAAAATTCGGCCAGGCTTTTTTACTCCCGGAAAAGAGGGTGAGGCTTTTCTAGAAGTAGCGCTTCAGCAGTCCGGCAAATACCTGGCCGTGGCGTGCTTCATCCTTGCACATCTCGTGCACGGTGTCGTGAACGGCATCGTAGTTCAGCTGTTTTGCCTTGGTCGCCAGCTCCTTTTTTCCCTTGCAGGCGCCGTTTTCGGCATCGACCCGCATCTGCAGGTTGGTTTTGGTGTCGGCCTTGACCACTTCGCCCAAAAGCTCGGCGAATTTGGCGGCGTGCTCCGCCTCCTCGAAGGCGATCCGCTTGTAGGCTTCGGCCACTTCCGGATACCCCTCGCGGTCAGCCTGGCGGCTCATAGCCAGGTACATGCCGACTTCGGTGCATTCACCCATGAAATTTTTCTTGAGGCCCTCCACGATCTCGGCATCGATACCCTGAGCCACACCGATCTTGTGCTCGTCAGCCCAGGTGAGAGCGCCTTCTTCCTGCACGACGAATTTTTCCGCCGGTGCGTGGCAGAGGGGGCATTCAGCCGGAGGCGCATCTCCCTCGTGAACATAGCCGCAAACGGTGCAGACAAATTTCTTCATTTTCTTCCTCCTATTCTGGTTGCAGATGTGCCTACTGTGAGGCTTTGGGATTCTAAGATCGACATTAAGATCGAGATTGAGATTGAGATTAAGAGTGAGGTTGAGACTTAGATTAAGATTGAAGATTTCTTTAACCTTAATCTTGGTCTTAACCTGCTTCTCTGGCCTTAATCCGCTTCTCTTAGTTCTCGGTCAAAACCCGGTCGTCGTAGATGTCTTCGATTCTCTTTTTATGAACCAGTTCGACCTCGGCAAATACTTGCAGGGTCTTTTTCAGCTGGGGATCTTCGGTGGCGTCGGCCGCGGCGCGGTACAGGTTGTACGCGGCGTCCTCCGCCTTGATGGCAAAGCGCAGGATCTCGGGATAGGTCATGTTCGGGCGCAGGGGGATCGACACCAGGTACTTGCCGATGCCCAGGTCGGGCATTCTCTGCGAGCGCAGCTGCTCCGACTTGGCGAGGTCGATATTGCTGAAAACTTTCTTGTGGCCGGTTTCTTCGGCGACGAATTCCTCGAAAAGCTTCCGGGAAGAGATGTCCGACGACAGGCGGGCCGCTTCCGTATAGAGCTGGATCGCCTCCTCCTCACGTTCAACAGCAAACTTGACTACGTCCTCCAGCGTGATGAATTCCATAGTTCCCTCCATTGAAATAGCAGATCAAGCTCCGGTAAGGGGCTTGTAGGACAAACAATGTCAATGTTTTAGCGGAGCACCCTTAAGGCTCTCGCCCTGGCAGCCGCCGCACACCCCTTTGAACTGGATGGCGTAATCGAGCACCTGGAAGGCCCCGTCCGGGCTTTCCGGCAGCGGGATGTCGTAGGACTCGTGATCCGGCAGGTCCACGATGGCGCCGCAGCAGACACACTCGAGATGGTGGTGGCGAACCGCCTCCGCGTCGAAGCGTGCCTTCGCTTCGTTACTGCCGATTTTTTGGGCGAGCCCGTGGGCCACGAAGGCTTCCAGCACACGGTAGACTGTGGTGCGGGAAACACCGCTCAAGAGCGGCTTCACCTGCTCGTAGATCTGGTCCGCGGTGGGATGGTCCTTCCTTCCCGCCAGCGCTTCCATGATCACCGTCCGCTGCACGGTCACCGGAAGTCCCTTCGACCGGCAGACCGTGTGCAGCTGCTCCTGTTTCTGCTTTTTGAATGCCGCTTGCCCGTGCATGGTTGGCACTTTATTGCAAATGGTAATTTGTGTCAACCAAAAAAAATGGAGGGGGGTGAAAAAAAATTAAAAGGCCTGGCCGAAACAGCTTCGGCCAGGCCTTATGAAAAGCCTCCGGTCGTCGACAACCGGCGGCAGGATTAGACGCTAAAGTGAGATCGCCGCCCCAAGGTCAGGGGCGCCACTATTTTCGCGACACCCCCCTCTTGGTGCCTCCCGGCTGGGAACCGGGATCCGAATCGGAAAAATAATCCACGTAGAAAAACCAAAAGGAGACGATGGCGGTAAGAAAAGCTATCGTGAAGGCGAGGTTCTTCCCGTGCCACAGGCCGCCGAACCAGAGCATCATCTCATGGACCAGGACGCTCCCCTTCCCGCCGTAGCGTTCCAGAAAATCCAGGTACTTCCTCGCGCCGTCGAGTTCGGCCCCCAGCACATTTTCGACCGGGTCGGCGGCATCCTCCGCGGAGAGAAAAATGCACAGCGAACCCAATCCGCCTGATACCAGGATGATCGCACCGATCAGGTCGTAACGTGTCCTGAGTTCCGGGAATTTCCACCGCATCGCCCGCTCCCGCGACTGCAGGTACGGCCGGGCCGCCAAGGGTTGCGACTCCCTCGACGATCTTTGGCCGAACCAGGCAGCCTGCTTCCGATTGAGCATGGATACTAGCAGCGAAATTTGGATAAATTGTGGAAGTAAAGAGGAAAAGATCGAAAAAAGGGGGCGGGCCAGGCAGGAAATGGAGAGGCTGCAGGGAATGCCCGCCGAAGGCAGCCCCCTGCAGCCGGCTGCTTACCGGTACAAAACGCCGCCGAGCATGGCGCCGCCGAGAATAATGAAGGCGGGGTTTACCTTGGAGAAGGTCAGCAGCGCGAAGGCTACCGCCACGATCAGCAGCTTGTCCCAGCTGACGCTGAAAACCTCGAGCAGCCCCAGCTTGTTGAGACCGAAAACGGTCACCGCCATGTCATAGGCTGTCCACAAGAGCAGGCCGACCACCACCGGCCTCACCACTTTCAACATCGCCTTCACCAGTTCGCTGTCCTTCACGTTGAAGAAGAAGACGATCATCAGCAGCATAAGCAGCGTGGTAGGGAGGATGGTCCCGGCCACGGCGGCGACCGCTCCCGGCATGCCGGCCAGCTTGTAGCCGACATAGGCCGAGACCTGCGGTGCGATCGGCCCGGGCAAGGCGTTACCGACTGCCACGGCGTCAGCGAATTCCGCCGGGGTCACCCAGGGGACCGGCGCAGCCTCGCCCTGCGGCAGCCAGCTGGCCGCCGTGGACTCGCGCTGCATGAGGGCCAGGGAGGCGGGCCCGCCTCCCCACGAAAAAAGGGACACCCGGCTGTAAACCAGGAATATCTGCCAGATCAGCATGACTGCCACCTCCTGTTGCCTGAATTACCGCGAATACTTTTCAGCATCTTCACCTTTGACCACAACGTTTCTTCAGCTGCCTCGGGGCTCATGGGTGATCTCCCCCTTTTGACAAAGGGGGGCGGGGGGGATTTGCCTCTCAGCCCCCTGCCGCAGGCTGCAGGCCAGCGCTGGGTGCTTAAACGGCAACGCCCAGTTGGGGAAGCGACGCCAGGAGATCGCCGAACCGCTCCCCCTGCACCGCGATGTGCTTTCTCAAAAGCTCGGCGGCGCGTTCGCCGTCCGCCGCCTGAATCGCCTCGACGATGGCCGCGTGTTCGGAAAAAGAGTTACGCAGGCGGTCCCTGACCCGCAACTGCAGCCGCCGGTACACGCTCAGCCTGCGATAGAGGATGGTGGCCTGCTCGATGAGGAAGCCGTTGTGGCTCGCGGCGTAGATCACTTTGTGGAAATCCTCGTTGCGCCGGAAGTAGTCGTCCGGGTCCCCGATGTCGCGGGCCACGTTGCAGGCCTGGTGCGCCAAAAGGAGCTCGCTTAGCTGTTCGCTGGAGATCCGGCGGGCGGCCAGGCGGCCACACATCCCCTCCAGCTCCGCCGCCACCTCGTACATCTCCAGAAGCCGCTGGGTGGTGATCTCGGCGACCACCGCCCCCCGCCTGGGCCGCGTGTCAACCAGCCCGGAAAAGGCAAGCTGCAGGAGAGCCTCGCGAATCGGCGTCCGCGATACCTCGAACTCGCTGGCAAGCTCCGTCTCGTCCAACCTCATGCCGGGCGGATAGACCCCGGTGGCAATCCGCTCTTCGATAATTTCCAACAGCCGGTCGGACCGCCGCACATGTCCCTGTTCGTTTTCCATAAACACCTCCGTTGACGCCCACCTCTTATACAGCCAGCAGCCGCTTTGTTCAACAAAAAACCTTATATTGCATACAGGCAATGGAATCTTGCATACATTGACAAGTATTCGCGCCTGCAATCCCATCTTCCACGACCCAGGCAGCTCGGGCGCGCGAAGATTTCGACAGGCAAAGGCGAAACTTCTTTACCGGTTGGCGGAACGAGGCTAAAATCAGCGATCTGCCACTCTAGTGGCCGAGGCCACTCCGGCCGCGGGATGCTGGGAGGGCAGCGGTCACTGTTTGGCTAGAAAAACTCGGGGAGGGAATCCGTTGAAAAGGCTAACCAGCTTCATATCTTCCATCGTTCTTCTGCTTGCCACCGGGATCTGCGCGAACGCAGCCCAGAGCATGGTCCGGGTCAGCGACCACACGCCGGTGGAATTCGGCCAGGTGGTGACCGACCTCGAGCGCGCCGACGCCATCTTCATCGGCGACACCCATGACGACAGTGAACTGCACGGAAAGCAGCTGGACATCATCCGGGCTCTCTACGCGAAGGATCCGCACCTGGCCATCGGCCTGGAGATGTTCACCATTGAAAACCAGGCAAGCCTTGACCAATGGACCAGCGGCAAACTGGAGGAGAAGGATTTCATCCACATCTATTCGCAGAACTGGAGCTACGACTGGAGCCTGTACCGGGACATCTTCATCTTCGCCCGCGACAACCGGATCCCGATGATCGCCCTCAACCTGCCCAAGCAGCTGATCGCCAACGTCGTGCGGCAGGGGGGGCAGGGACTGAGCGAGGCCGACAAGAAGGAGCTCCCGCCGGGAGAGGTATGGACCCTCACGCCCCGCCAGCTGGAGTACATGAAGCGGATCAGGCAGCAGGTATTCGGCAACCGGCCGGTGCCGCCCCGTCTCGCCAATTTCGACCAGGCGCAGGCGCTTCGCAACCACTCCATGGGGTACCGCGTCGTGAAGTTCCGGGAGAAGTCCCCGCAGACCAAGGTAGTGGTGGTGGCCGGGGTCTGGCACGCCATCAAGAACGGAGCGCCGGACAGCCTGAAGGAGTACGGCAACTGCAGCTACAAGGTGGTCCTGCCCGAACTCAGGGAATTTTCCTGGATGAAGCCCACTGCCGAGGACGTCGACTACCTGATCCCCGGCGGGGAATGATCCCGCTTCAACCATGCAGGCGCCCCGGCTGCCAGCTAGGAGCTTCGGCTTTCGAAGTCCTAAGCCCGCATTCCAGAAAAGCAAAGATGCCGCACGCGAAACAAAGCGTGCGGCATCTTTTTTGGTTATAGACCGGCTCCAGCTGAGCTATTTGCCGGGACCGGCCAGGGCAAGGGACGGCAGCTTCCGGGAAACTAGGCGAGTTCCAGCGCCTTGCGGTAGGATTTGGGCGTGATTCCGGTCACTTTCTTGAACTGGCGGCAGAAATCGCTCAGGCCGTTGAAGCCGGATCTGAAGGCGGCCCGGGAAATGGTGCACTCCGGCTCCCGGAGGTACTCCTTGGCCTGGGCGATACGGCGGGAGGTGTAAAACTGCAGCGGGCTCATCCCCAGGTGGCGCTTGAAGGTCCTGCAGAAGTGGTACTTGCTCATGTAGCCGGCCTTGGCCAGCTCGTCGAGGCAGAGGGTGTTCGCCAGGTTTCTCTCCATCAGCGAGATGGCGCGGGCGATGCCGTCGGGAAGGGGACGGCTGGCGGGACCGCCGCCGCTGCCGGTTGGGGGAGGCTGGCCGGAGGTTTTGCGCTCCGCCCGCTTGAACTCCAGGATCCTCTCCAGCGAGTTGGCCACCAGCCTCCGGTCGAAGGGGATCCTGAAATAGTCGCGCGCGCCGCCCTTGAAGGCCTGGGTTACCACCTCCTCGGAGCTGAGCGCGGTGATGAAGACCACCGGTGTGGCGGGGAAACGCGCCTTTATCGCCTGAAGCAGCCAAAGCGCCCTCTCGACGTCGCGGTCGCAGAGAATCACCGCTACCTCGGCATCGAATTCTTCGAGGGCTGGCACGGCCCCCCCGAAAGCGATCTCCTTGCGCTCGGCTCTGATTCCCCACGGGTCGAGGCAGTCACAACCGTGCTCGTGAAAAACCGTTACCACTGCCATGCCGCCCTCCTGACCGGGGACTTTTCGGTGACAAAGCGTTCGCGGTCCGCAAAACTGACCTGAAATTTATCATAAGTTGGCAAGCTATCAACTTGCCTGCCGGAAAATGGGCAGTTCGCCCGGCAAGCCTACGCACGGCCGCTTAAAAAATCGTCGCGCCCGGCCGGCCTTTCCTGATATAAGAGAAGAAGTTGCCCTTCCAACTCCAAGGAGTACCGATGTTTTCCAAGTTGTTCCTGCTCGTTGCCATGCTGGCACTCTTTGCCGGCTGCACGCACACCGGGGCGCATCCCGGGGCGAAGGCCGGCCCTCCCCCAGCCGCCGGGCCAGCCGCTCTCCCCGCCCTCAGGATCATCGAGCACCCCATCTTCGACCAGGAGCGGCTGGAGCTGACCAGGGAGTACTGCAAGCTCCACTACGGTACCGCCAGCGCCCGGCTGGTTTCGCCCAAGATGATCGTCGTGCACTACACGGCCTCGCCCACCCTGGCCAAGGCCCTCGACTTCTTCACCCCTGATCTCCTCTCCCGCGACGACATCAGAAGCGGTGGGGCGGTCAACGTCTCGGCCCATTTCCTGGTCGACAAGGACGGGGCCATCTACCGCCTGGCCCCCGAGGACCGGGTGTGCCGGCATACCATCGGCTTCAACAACGTAGCTCTCGGCATCGAGAACGTCGGCGAGAACAAGGACGCCCTGACCGGGGCGCAGCTTCAGGCCGATGCCGCCCTGATCGCCGACCTCGCCAGGCGTTACCCCAGCATCCGTTACCTGATCGGCCACTACGAATACCGGGACCGCTCCCTGCCCCATTTCGCCCTCAACACCGAGCTCGACCCCGGCTACCGCCCCACCGTAAAGATCGATCCCGGCGAGCGCTTCATGACCCGCCTGCGCGAGCTTCTCCAAGAGCGTTACCACCTGGTCTTCGAGCGCTAGGCGCCCTGCCCTCCCCCGACATTCCCCTTCCCTTCCCCCCACGCTTCGTGCTGAAATTGAGCTAGCAACGAACGGCAGCCGGCGTGGTGCCTGCACAGGTGGGGCACCCGCACCCGGCAGCCTACCGGATGGAGGACGCCCCATGCTGATCGAAATGCATTGCCACACGGCCGAACATTCGGCCTGCAGCAGGGTCCCCGCGGTTGAACTGGTGCAGAAGGTCCTGGCGAAAGGGCTCCAGGGGCTGGTGCTGACCGACCATCATTTCCTCTGGCAGGAGGCCGAGCTCGCGGAACTGCGCCGGCAGGCGGGGGTACCGCCGGAGTTTTTCCTGGCGAGCGGCCAGGAGACCAACGTACCGATCCTGGGCGACGTGCTGATCTACGGCGCCCCGGTCACCATCCCCCGCGGCACGCCGCTCACCCGGATCCGCCAGGAGTTCCCCGCGATCGCCATCGTGTGGGCGCACCCCTACCGGGACGGCCATGACCCCACCGACGAACTGCTCCACTCTCAACTGGTGGACGCCATCGAGATCTTCAATTCCAACCACACGGTGCGGGAGAACAGCCGCGGCTTGCAGGACTGGCGCCGGCTGCGCTTCACCGCGACCTCCGGCACCGATACCCACGCAGCCTCCTATGCCGGCGTCTACCCAACCCTTTTCGAGCAGCCGGTAAGCTCGCTGGCCGAGCTGGTGCAGGCGATCAGGAGCGGGGCGTGCCGGCCCTACCTGAAGGCGGTCTCGCACCGCGAAGAGAGCAAGGTCACCGAGGTGACCATCGGCAAGGAGAAGCCGGATCAAAGCCGCGAGGCCCTGATCATCCGCACTCCGCCCAACCGTTCCGAATGGGACCGGGCGGAGAGGGCGTTCCAGGTGATGTCCGCCGTTTCCGGCAGGGGCTTCGCCGAAGGGCGCTTCCGGGTGCCGCAGGCGCTCGGCAAAAACGCCGCTTCCGGCACCATCCTCGAAGAGGGGATCAGCGGCGAGAAACTTTTCGACAAGCTGGTGGATTCCCCGGCCGGTGAGGCAGAAGAGTACCTGCGCCTGTGCGCCCAGTGGCTGGCCCGCCTGCACCTTCTGAAGCTGAGGCTCACCCGCCCCGAGGAATTTCTCCTGGAGGAGGCGCGGCGCCTGGACCGGGACCTGCAACGCTTCACCTCTGCCAGCCATCCCTACAGCAGGAAGGTCGCCGACCTGGTCGGTGCGGTCAAGTCGGTGGAACAGGACCTCTTCCAGCAGGAGCAGGAGCACTGGCTGCAGGGGCATGGCGACTACCAGCCCCAGAACATCCTGATCGGCCGGGACGGCTCCGCCGGTGAAGCGGGCGTTTTCCTGGCGGTCATCGATTTCGAGAGGACGCAGGTGATGCCGGCAGCCTACGACGTCGGGTGGTTCCTGGCCCAGGCCCGTTCCCAGTTCGCGAGCCATCCCGGGCTCGCGGGGGGCGTGGAAGAGACCTTTGTCGGCGCCTACCGGGAAGCCGCCGCCAGCATCCTGCCCGACGATTTCTGGAGGCAGGTCGAGTTGTTTCGCGCGCGCGCCAACGTGAGCATCGCGGCCTTCATGGTCAAGATGGGGCTGGGGGGAGCCGAGCTTTGGCGGCTGCTGGTGGAGTCGGAGCGGGCGATGACCTACGTGGTGTGACAGCGAAGCGCAGGAGTAAAGAGGAAGGGGGCTGGCTCCGAAGGTGCCAGGCCCCTTTGTTTTTCAGCTAAGGCCCTGCTTGGTCGACCAGTTGAAGTACTGGGCTCCCACCGGGAGCCAGCCAAGGTGCCTGTCCAGAAACCGCAAAAAGCGCAGCACCCTCGGAAAGAAGAAGTAGTAGCAGGTCTGCCGGGTGGAAAAACCCGACTCTTCCACCAGCTCTTTGAGGTGTGCCGGCGGCACCACCTGGGCATCCCGGTCGAAGGGGTTGTTGCGCATCGCCCTCATCATCAGGGGGTTGGCGGGATTGTTCTCGAAGATGAAGACGCTGCCGCCCTTCTTGCAGGTCCGGTAGATCTCCTGCAGGACGGCCGGCCGCTCTGACGGCGGGATGTGGTGCATGGTGCCGTTGGAGTAGATGACATCGAAGTAGTCGTCAGGAAACGGGAGGGCGGTGGAATCGGAACAGACGAATTCGACCCCGGCCAGCTCCCTGGAGCAAGCGACGCGGATCGATTCCGCGGAGACGTCCGTCCCGAAAACCGCTGCCTGCGGAAACCTCTCCTGCAGGAACAGTTCGGTGGCCCCGGTCCCGCAGCCGAAATCGAGGATCTTCAAGCCGGCGCCGGACTCACCCCGTCCTGCCAGCCGCGCCGCCATGAGCGAGATCCGCAACTGGATGAAGTATTCGAACTGTTCGCCGCTGGCACGGGAGACCTGGTTGATTATTTCCCGGTAGTTTCCCGCGTATTGATCAAAGTCCATCGCTGACGTTCCCGGTTGCGATCATTGCCGTGATCGAGGAAGAGTATGGAAAGCATGAATCCGTTCAGGCCGCTCAAAACGGCCAGGGAGAGCACCGTCAAGGAGGGTACCAGCTGGCGCATGGTCACCTGGTAGTCCAGAGCTGGAAACCCGCGCGAGTACCAGTCCCAGCTGCATCTGAACACCCCGGCCAGGCCGAGGATCCCCATCAGCACCGAGGCCACCAGCAGCTTCTCGAGGGTGAGCTTTCTGACCAGCCGGTCGAAGCGCTCGTTCCAGGGGAGGATGCCGACGGTACGGGTGTAGATGTTGGCGAAGATGCCGGTGAAGACTGCCTGCACCCCGAAGATGAGAAAGAAGGCCATCACCAGCAGGGAGTGCACGTCCAGGACCGCGCTGCCGATCTGCACCGGGCCGCGCGAGAAGAGGGCGAGCCCCGCCGCTCCCAGCAGGGCCAGAAGCGCCCCGGGAGTGGTGAAGATCCAGTTGGGGGAGTGCAAGAGCATGAAACGCAGGTGCCGCCAGCCGTCCCGCCAGGGACGAAGGTGCGGCGGGCGGTTGCGGCCGTCCTTGTGCAGGGTGATGGGGACTTCCGCCATCTTCAGGTGGGCCAGGTTGCACTTGATGACCATCTCGGAGGCCCATTCCATGCCGGTGGTAACCAGGTTCAGGTCAAGGACCTTCTGCCGGTTGAAGGCGCGCATGCCGCAGTGGAAATCGGAGAGCTTGGTGTGAAAGAGCAGCTTGCCGATGCCGGTCAGCACCGGGTTCCCCAGGTGGCGGTTCAGAAACGGCATGGCGTTGGGCATGATGGTCCCCTTCAGGCGGGTCCCCATGCAGACGTCATACCCCTGCCGCAGTTTCTCCACCATCCCCCCAGCTTCGTCGAAATGGTAGCTGTCGTCGCTGTCCCCCATGATGATGAAGGTCCCTTCCGCCTGCTCGATGCCGTACTGCAGGGCCGCCCCGTAACCGCGGACCGGGCAGTCCACCACCCGGGCCCCCAGGCTGCGGGCGATCTCCTGGCTGCCGTCCGTGGAGCCGTTGTCGGAGATCAGGATCTCGCCGTCGATGCCGCCGGCTTCCAGCAGCTTGGCCGCCCGCTGGATGCAGATCCCCAGCGTCTCGGCCTCGTTCAGGCAGGGCATCAGTATGGTCAGCTCTTTCATGATCAGCGCCCCCCCTCCAGTTCCTTCTTGGCGACCCGGGCGTACTCTCCCCGGGGCTCGATCTCCAGGTAGCGCTTCCAGTGGCTGGCGGCGGCAGCGGCATCGCCCCGCATCTTGTAGACCATGGCGGCTCCGAAGTGGGCGAGCGAGGAGTTGGGATCGAGTTTCAACGCCTGCTGGAAAGAGGCGAACGCCTTGTCCGGCTGCCCCATGTCCAACTGGGTGAATCCCAGGTTGGCGTAGGGAAGTGCCCGGGTCGGGTTGGCGGCGGCAGCCTGCTGGAAGGCGGCGGCGGCATCGGGCAGGCGCCCTTCCATGTAGGCCTTGACCCCCGCGTTGAACGCCTCCTCTCCCTGCCGCAGGGTGGTGAGCGAGTTGATCACTTCGTTGGCCTCGCCCTCCTTGCCCAGCTTGCGGTAGGCGTCGGCCAGCGCCGGGTAGGCAGCGTACAGCGACTTCTCCATCTGCACGGCCCGTTTCAGGTGGGTCACGGCGGAGGCGGCGTCTCCCTTCTGCAAAAGCAGCAGCCCCAGGTGGTAGTGGGCGTCGCTGCGCTCTCCTTTTTTCAGCGCGGCCTCGAACGACTGCAGGGCGCGGGCGTTGTCGCCCAGCTGCTCGTAGCACTGTCCCAGGCAGATGGCGGCGTCCTGCAGGTAGCGCTCATCCTTTACCTCGAGCAGCGCTTCGATCCCCTCCCGGTAGCGCCCCATGGCAAAGAATGCGTGCCCCAGCATGATGGAGCCCCGCGAGGAATGGGTCTGGGCCACGTTTCGCTGCAGCTCCTGCACCAAGAGCGCCTGTTTCTGGGGATCCCTGGCCAGGGTTTCCACCGCCTCGATGCTGTTGGCGGGCTTCGCCACCTGGTACTCGTCCTGCTGGACGACGGCATCGTAGGGGCCTCCGCGCCTGAGGTAGACCAGGGAGAGGTCGTCCCAGTAGACGAGCTTCCAGTCCGGCAGGGAGAGACAGAGATCCCAGTCGGTCACCTTCTTCAGGGACTCCGGGGGATGCGGGTACTCGAGCACGAAGGCCTCCAGCCCGTAATCCCTGGCCATCTCCCCCATGTTGGAGCCGGTGAAGATCGCCTCCAGAAGTGCCGGGGCCACGTACCCCCTGCCGTCCACGAAGGGGACCAGCCGGGGAGTGTCGCGCCACTCGATGTATTGCCCCCAGTGGAAGGGATTGTAGACCCGGCCGGCCACGTGCCTGCTGTCCAGATAGGCCAGGGCCCCCTCCGGGACATCGTTCAGGTCAAAGCCGTAACCGCGCAGGCGGGGCTGGCTGGAGCCGTCGAAATGCGCGGCCAGGGTCCAGCCCAGCAGCCAGCAGGCCGCCACTACCCCGCCCAGGCGCAGCAGCCTGGGTGACAGTTGCGGGATCCGCTCGACGGCGTGGGAGAGGTTGCGGATGAGAACCGGAGCGGCCACTGCCGCGAAGATGTAGGTGAAGCGCCGGGACTGGAAGGCGAGCACCACCAGCGGCAGCAGGCGGGCCAGGTCGGCCAGCGAGACGCGCTTCCAGGCGGCCGGGAAGGAGAGCGCGGTAAAGCCGAGCAGGATGAAGAACCAGCGGCTGCCGTTCACCCAGACGGTCGGGCGCAGTTCCAGGATCTCCTGCTTCAGGACGTCGGACTGCAGGAACTGGTAGGCGAAGGTGAACTGGGTGATGCCGTAGGGGCTGATCAGCGAGCCTACCAGCGAGGCCACGAAGATGATGCCGATCAGGCGGGCCTGGGCGCCGGTGATCCCCTGCCCGATGCGCACCCCTTTCCGGGCAAGGAAATTTTCCGCCACCCCGCCGGCAAAGACGGCGACGAAGGGGACGAACATCAGGTTGATGCTGGAGTGGCAGTTCGCCCAGAGCAGGTGGACGAACGGCAAAGCGTACAGGTAGCGTTTCTCGTTCTCGAACAGGTAGACGTTCAGCGCCATGATGCTGAAGGGAAGAAATATCAGCAGGAAGGTGTCGGGGCGTTCGATGAAGCGGGGACGCAGGAAGTAGGCGATGACGATCAGGATGGAAAGCGCGATGGCGGGCCTGCGGCAGGGAGCCAGGGAGTCCCTGAACAGCACCGCGAAGATGGCGATCACCGAGGCGACCTTGAGAAGCGTGATGCCGAGCGGGCCAAAGAGGGAGTAGGCACCGTAGTAAAGCACGCCGAACAGCCAGGAACTGTAGGAAAAAGGCTTTCCCGCCATGGACGGGATGAACGGTTCGGTGGCGGGGAACCCTTTGAGGAGCCAGATCAGCTTGCCGAAGGTGAGGTGGATCCAGGCGTCGTAGTCGAAGGTTTTCTGGAAGGCCAGGGAGAAGAGACACAGGAAGAAGAGGCACCCGAGCAGCAAGCCGCTCCGCATGTTTTTCTGTTCCATCAATACATTCCTCATATACATCGCACAAGCCTGTGACTGCGCTGACAGATTAGCATAGTAATCGGTGTTACTGAAGTTCAATCTTCGCGTGCCGCAAGGCTTCCTGCCCTGCCTCCCCGCCGCCTTGTGCTGCTTTTGCCGAAGTCCTACAATGGGCTGAGTGGATAAAGGAGAAGACCATGCGAAAAGTATTGATCGTCACTGCTCTTTTCGTTCTGGCACAGCTTGGGCTGCTTCCCGCCGCCTTTGCATCGTCCCCGCCAGCCGAGCCAGCCGCCGAAGTCAGGGGAGGCGAAGGATTCCATGGTGGCGGAGGTTTCCGGGGAGGCGAAGGTTTCCGTGGAGGTGAAGGAAGGCACGGGGGCGAGGCAAGGGGATTCGCGCCGGGAGGGGAGTTCCGGGAGCACGGGGGCAGAGAGTTCAGGGAACACGAGCGGCATGAAAGGTTCGAAGGAGGCATCATCATCGCCCCGGGCTACGGTTACTACCCCTACGCCTACCCTTACTACGAGGAACCGCCCGAATACGAAGAGCCGGGCTATCTCCTTTACTGCGACGACCCGCAGGGATATTACCCGTACGTGGCACAGTGCTACGACGAGTGGCAGGAGGTGCCCCGCTAGCCGGATGATGGGGGACACACCATGTCCAGCACAGTTTCCATGGCCGCCTCGTCGATCCCGTGTCCTGTCTTGCAAATCACGTAACGGTAGTCGAAGCCCAGGCTGAAACTTAGCCAGGCAAAGCAGTCGAGGATGTAGTTTTTCGGGAAAATCTCGACTACCTTGCAGGGGGCTTCCGACCAGACCAGATTGCTCAAACCTGCGCCGTGTGTCGACACCACCGTTTCAGCCTCATGGAAGAGGCCGATCTGCTCTTTGAAGCTCACTTCCTCACAGTGCACGATGCGGAAACCTTTTTCCCGCAACCTCTCTTCCAGCAGTTCCTCGCCGCCCAGCCGCCGTCTCCTGCTTCTTCTCCTGGAAACGTAGAGCTTTTCGCCGGGACGACTGGCGGTCAGTTCCTTGCCGGTCACCTTCGCTTTCACCTCCGACTTGAGCATCGCCATCACCTGCGGATCGGTGAATTCCGGCTTGCCGTGGTACTGCGGCATGACCAGCGTGTTTACCCGGACCGGCCCTGAGCAGGTGATGAAGCGATCTGCGGCTTCCTGGCCGAGTGCGGTTACCAGCCCCTCGACAACGTACTCCGGGCAGCGCTCCGGCAGCACGATGCTGGCCTCGGGAAAGCGGGCAAGGGCGCACAGGATGTTGGGCAGAACCTCCAGCAGCCAGTGGAAATAGCTGGCGGGATGGCAGATCACCACCGGTTCCTGTACCCGAAGATCCTGCACCGGCAGCAGCGGTTCGTGCAGCAGGTCTCCCCAGTCCATGATGCGGCGCAGGGAACCAACGCTTTCCTCGATGATCTTGTTCTCGATCCAGGCCATCCCGGAATGGGGGGAGACCACGGCATCCTTCAAGAGGTAAAGGTTGCGCTTGCCGAACACCGCCTCGGTGCGGATGAAGGGGGGAAAAGCCGCCTCAAGATGGTGCCTGACGATGCGCGCTTCGGAGAGCGGAATGATCTGCGCAATGTGCTTTTCTATGTTGGGAAAACAGGAAGATTTCTCCAGCGACTCGATGCTCGACTTCGGCATCTTTCCCGCGATCGGCCCGAGCATTTCCAGGGAAAGTTCGCGCGCCCTGCGCATTTTTTCCTTCACAGCACTTTCAGTCAGCTCATCAATCACCGCAACCGCTCCATCTCTGCAAACTTTTCCGCAAACTTTTCCGCCGACGATACTTCCAGCAGCCTGAAAAATCAAGCTTTTGCCTTGCCGCCCTTGGTGAGACCGTCAGTGGAGAGCAATATCCTCCCCCTGCAGGCGAGGGGACACCGGGAGCAGCCTCAGCCCCGTCGCAGGACGCGCAAGAGAGAGGTAGCTACCTGATGATGGCGAAGAAGAAGATGACCGGCATGTCGTACTGTTCCAGCAGGAGGAAAAGGTATCAGCAGGGAGGAGTGTTGAATGAGTTGTGCGTTATGAAGTATTTCACAGACTAGATTTTACAAATAAAATTTGCTATAACACAAAAGCGGCTCTCTCATACAGGTTTTTTCCAGGCCAAACAACAGGTTCTCTGTCCACTGGATATTACTAAGTGATATTATTTCGCCTTTTTTTGTACCCCTTTGCCTCTTCTTTCCCACCTTTTGTCCAATATTTTGGCTGGTGTCTTCTTTCTATACATCCATCTTTGCACGCTATAACTACCTTCTTTTGAATAAATTCGATAGCTGTGTCAAACAAGAAGCCGTCTTTGTGTACTTGGCTCGGCAATTGCTACTTATCACTTACAAATACAGCAAGCTGCGGGTATTAGTATAGTGTCCCAGTAGATAATTCAGGCGGCTCATTGCCTTTTATTGATAGTTATTTTGTTATTCCCCATTTGGGAGGGACGCCCCATGAAAACAACCCCGGACTATGAATCTTTGGAACCCGGCAGGAAGCTGGTAGTCTTCGCATTTCTGGTGGTCACCACCTGGTACCTGACCTGGCGGCTGGGAACCTTCAACCGGCAGGCGCTCATCTTCTCCTGGCTTCTGTACGCGGCCGAACTCTACGGCATCGCCACCACCCTCATGCATCTTTTCATGACCTGGCGGCTCACGGTGCGCAAGGCGCCGGCCGCGCCGGAAGGCTTCTCCGTCGACGTCTTCGTCACCACCATCAACGAACCGGTCGCCCTGGTCCGCAAGACCCTGCTGGCGGTCACCGCCATGTCCTACCCGCACGAGACCTGGCTGCTCGACGACGGCAAGCGCCCGGAAATGGAGGCGCTCAGCCGGGAACTGGGCTGCCGCTACCTGGTGCGCGATGGGAACCAGGACGCCAAGGCCGGCAACCTGAACAACGCCCTGCGCCATGCCAAGGGCCAGTTCGTCGCGGTCTTCGACGCCGACCACGCCCCCAAGAAGGGCTTTCTGGAAAAGGCCCTGGGCTATTTCACCGATCCAGAGGTCGCCTTCGTGCAGACCCCCCAGGATTTTTACAACCTCGACTCCTTCCAGCACCACGGGCGGCACGGGGCCCTCGCCTGGCATGAGCAATCGGTGTTTTTCCGGGTCATCCAGCGCGGCAAGGATTACTGGAACGCGGCCTTTTTCTGCGGCAGCTGCGCCGTCTTGCGCCGCAGCGCCCTGGACGCCATCGGCGGCTTCGCGACCGGCACGGTGACCGAGGACCTGCACACCTCCATCAAGATCCACAAAAAGGGGTTCCGCTCGGTCTACCATGCCGAATCGCTCGCCTTCGGCCTCGCCCCCTCGGAGGTCGGCTCCTTCCTGAACCAGCGGGTGCGCTGGGGAGAGGGAGCCATGCAGGTCTGGCGCAAGGAAGGCGTCTTCTTCTGCCGCGGGCTGACCATGGCCCAGCGCATCAACTACCTGGCCTCCTCCATCACCTACTTCGACGGCTGGCAGAAGGGGTTCTTCTACATCATCCCGGCCATCGTGCTGCTCAGCGGGGTGATGCCCATCACCACCTTCGGCAAGGATTTCCTGCTCCACTTCATCCCGTACTTCCTGCTCACCTTCTGGGTCTTCGAGGAGGTCAACCGGGGCTACGGCAGGTCGGTGACCATCGAGCAGTACAATATGGCCCGCTTCGCGGCGCTCGCCTGGTCGACCCTGGGGCTCTTCAGGGGCAAGGTGAAGTTCGCGGTGACCCCCAAGGGGACGGCGCCCCCTGCCACCACCGGCCGCCTGATCGCACCGCAGGCGGTGGTGATGGGGCTGAACTGCCTCGCCATCGTGGCGGGTGCCGTTTTGTACCGCCTGTACCACCACCTGCCCCAGAGTGCCTTCCTGGCCAACCTGCTGTGGGCAGGGGTGAACTCGGGGCTGGCCGTCGCGGTGATACGGTTCGTTTCCGCGCAGGGCAAGCACCGCCGCCAGGACTACCGCTTCCACATCCCCTTCCCGGCCATCGTCCAGTTCGGCGACGGCAACAAGTCCGCCTGCACGATCGACGACATATCCTCGGCCGGCTGCCGCATCTACACCGCGGTGCCCGACGGGACCGAGGTCGGCACTGAAGTGAGCGGCGCCCTCTTCCTTCCTTCCCGCTCGCTTCGCTTCAAGGCAACCGTAAAAACGGTGATCAGGGGCTTCAGCGGCGGCCAGCAGTACGTGAAGAGCATCGGCTGCAGCTTCCTGCGCGAGGGAAGCGAACTGGACGAACTCGACCGCTTCCTGTACGGGTCCGACATCCAGTGGAGCATCAACCACCTGCGGGAAGCCATCCAGACCCCGCTGGAACTGATGAACCTCGACCTGTCCAAACAGGAAAACAATGCCGGGGATGCCGAGTCGAAGTGGAACGCCATCTCCTACTCCCCGGCCGATGACACACATCGGGCGCTGGGACTGATCTCCGCCAGGCAGGCGGGAGACCGGCAGGCGGTGGCGACCATCCTCGCCTACCGGCCGCTCCAGCCGGGGGAACAACTCAAGGTCGACGTCTACGGACACCGGGGGATCTCCTCCCTGACCGGCAGCGTCGGGCGCTGCAGGCGCATAGAGACGCCGCTCGCCCCGATGTTCAGCTGCGAGTTCGTTCCCGCCACGGGGGGTGCATCATGAAAGCCACAGGCAATCAGGCAAAGGCCGCAAGGGGCTTGCTGCTGACAGTACTGGCACTCTTGCTGATGGCGGCACCCGCCGCCGCCCGGGATCTCCTGCTTTTCAGCGGCGCCGAAGGGGGCGGAGGCGGCGGGACCAGCACCGAAAACTACTACACCTACCTGGGGGTAGTGACCCCGCTTTTGGACAAGGCTTTCGGACCGGGCTTCATGCAGAAGTACAAGGTCGACTTTCTCGGCTACTCCTACCCCGTCAACAACCAGGACATCACCGCCACCGGGGTCGGCGTGGAAGCTTCCCTGGGCTACCAGTTCGGCGGGGAGCACGGCTGGGGAGGCGGCTATGCCGGTGCCCGCTACTCGCACACCTGGCTGTCGCCCGATGACCCCAAAAGCGAGGTGCGCGGCAGCCAGCTGCGCCCCCTGGTGCAACTGGAAGGGGAGCGCATCCTGAACGAGGATTGGAAGCTGAACGGGCTCGGCAGCTACCTCTTCATTTCCGACGCCTACTGGGCCCGGGGGCGCGTGATGTACCGTGCCTTCGACAAGGTCTATACCGGCCCGGAATTCACCGCCCAGGGCGACCCCAGTTACAATGCCTGGAGCGGCGGCTGGTTCATCACCGGCTTCCGCCCTGCGGCAAAGAGCGAGCTCGGTTTCAAGGCGGGTGCGCGCAAGGTGGAAAACGGCAACACCGGGGTCTATCTCGGCATCGACTTCTCGCACATGTTCTGACCGCCCCGTGAGATCCCTGCGGGGATGGGTTCCCCGCAAGGAGGGGCGTTGATGGAGCTACCTGGAGGGCATGAGGTAATGGAGGGGCATGGTCCAGATGAAGGCCACTGGCTACTGGAGGGGGTCATGCAAATGAAGGTCATGCAGTAGTGTGGGGATGAGTGATGGAATGAAGGGGATGTGTTAGGAGGGGCATGAAGTAGTGAAGGCTTTACCTGAAAAGGCAATGGCACCCGGTTTTGGCCGGGTGCCTTTCCTTTTTGCACTCACCCGGCAAACCTCCACAGGAGCTCCCACTCCTTCAAGGGGAGGGCCGGGGTGAGGATGGGGTCCGCCGGCATCGACTTGAACAGCAATCCCCCCTGTCCCCCCTTTATCAAGGGGGGGGACCTGATAGCCGAATTCATTGCCAAGCTTGAGGGACCTGATAGAGAGTCGTCACTGATTTGGCCTGGCAAGCCATCAACCACCAGCCTTTCTCAACGCCCCCTCCCCTTCAAGGGGAGGG
>DATFAB010000089.1:0-93989 GCA_035255025.1 Geomonas sp. | reverse complement strand
CACATCGCGCAGCACTTGCCACTCTGACCACTCTGACCACTCTGACCACTCTGACCACTCTGACCACTCTGACCACTCTGACCACTCTGACCACTCTGACCACTCTGACCACTCTGACCACTCTGACCACTTGTGCGAGTGGCGCGAGTGGCGCGATTTCTGCGACTTGCGACATGACCTGGCATCCACTACTGACAGCACTCCCTCTTCTTCAAGGAGAGGGTCGGGGGAGGATGGGGGCCACGCCCAACTTTTGCCGACTACAATCAAAAATTCGTTGATTAACCACCTTCATTTCTGAGATAGTGTCTTTTTTGTATACGTTGAGAGCAACCACCGTTCTTATTCTGTCTATCCAATCCAAGGAGGCTAACAGTATGAAGGCAGTATTGATGGAAGGTTTTGGCGGTCTGGATGTGCTGAAGGTTGGCGAGGTGGCGAAGCCGGCACCCAAAGAGAACGAGGTTCTGGTCAAGGTGCACGCAACTTCCATCAACCGCCCGGACCTCGTGCAGAGGGAAGGGAAGTATCCCCCTCCGCCGGGCGATTCCGAAATCCTGGGTCTCGAGGTGGCCGGGGTGATCGAGGAACTCGGTTCCGGCGTGACGGGCTGGAAGGTGGGCGACCGGGTGATGTCGCTGGTTGGCGGGGGAGGTTACGCCGAGTACGCTGTGGCTTACGCAAACCACCTGATGCCGATCCCCGACTCGATGAGCTTCGAGGAAGCCGCCTGCGTCTGCGAGTCCTACATCACCGCCTTTTTGAACGTCTTCATGATCGGCGAACTAAAGGACGGCCAGACCGCCATCCTGCACGGCGGTGGCGGCGGGGTCAACACGGCGGCCATCCAGCTCGCCAAGGCCCTCACCCCCAACGCCAAGCTGATCGTGACCGCCTCGCCGGAGAAGATGGAGCGGGTCAAGGAACTGGGCGCTGACCTGGTCATCAACTTCAAGGAGACCCCGGACTTCTCCGAGAACGTCAAGGAGTTCACCAACAAGAAGGGGGTCGACGTCATCCTCGACCACGTGGGGGCCAAGTACCTGGCGCCCAACATGAACTCGCTGGGCTACAAGGGTCGGCTGGTCATCATCGGCGTCATCTCCGGCATCAAGGCGGAGCTGAACCTGGCGCTCATGATGGTAAAGCGCCAGCAGATCATCGGCAGCGTGCTGAGGTCGCGGCCGGTCTCCGAGAAAGGGGAGATTGTCGCCGAGTTCACCCGGCGCGCCCTGCCCAAGTTCGCCGACCGCACCGTGGTCCCCATCATCGAGAAGGTGTTCCCGATGGAGCAGGTGGTCGAGGCGCACGGCATGATGGAGCAGGACAAGCACTTCGGGAAGATCGTGCTGAAGATGGCGTAAGGAAACGCTTTTAACCGCAAAGACACAGAGGGCGCTGAGAAAAGCTCCTCTCGGACTCTTCTAAAAAAAGAACCCCATCCCACCCCCTCCCTCCCTTTGCAGGGGAGGAGGGCAGCCCGGGACGGGGTTCTTTTTTTTTCATGCACCGGGAATGAGACTCGGAATTACAGGCTCAGCTCCGCGTGGCCGTTGCACAGCTTCTCGCGTTCCGCGATCACGTCGGCGCTCTCCAGGTAGTCGTCGAAGTTCATCTCCCGGTCGATGATGCCGTTGGGGGTGATCTCGATGATCCTGTTGGCCACGGTGGAGACGAACTCGTGGTCGTGGGAGGCGAACAGCACCACTTCGCTGTAGGACATCAGCCCGTTGTTGAGGGCGGTGATCGATTCCAGGTCGAGGTGGTTGGTCGGCTCGTCCAGGATCAGCGCGTTGGCCCCGGTCAGCATCATGCGCGACAGCATGCAGCGCACCCTTTCGCCCCCGGAAAGCACCTTGGTCTTCTTGGTCGCCTCGTCGCCGGAGAAGAGCATCCTGCCCAAGAAGCCGCGCGCGAAGCTCTCCCCCTCGGTGGGGGGCGAGTACTGCAGCAGCCACTCGATCAGGTTCAGGTCGTTCTGGAAGTAGTCGCCGTTCTCTTTCGGGAAATAGGCGCTGGTGATGGTGATCCCCCAGCGGAACGTTCCCGCGTCGGGCTCCATATCTCCAGCGAGGATCTGGAACAGGGTGGTCTTGGCCAGGGAGTTGGCGCCCACGAAGGCGATCTTGTCCCCTTTTCTGACCAGCAGGTCGAGGTCCTTGAACATCTGCACGCCGTCCACCGTCTTGGAGAGCCCTTTCACCTCCAGGATGATGTCGCCGCAGGGGCGCTCCGGCTTGAAGACCACGTAGGGGTACTTCCTGGAGGAGACCGGCATGTCCTCGATGGTGAGTTTCTCCAGGAGTTTCTTCCTGGAGGTCGCCTGCTTGGCCTTGGACGCGTTGGAGCTGAAGCGCATGATGAATTCCTTCAGCTCGTTGGCCTTGTCGGTGACCTTTCTGTTCTCGTCCTGGCGCTGCTTAAGGTGCAGCTGGCTCGCCTGGTACCAGAAATCGTAGTTGCCGACATAAACCTGGATGCGCCCGAAGTCGATGTCCGCTATGTGGGTGCAGACCTGGTTCAGGAAGTGACGGTCGTGGGAGACCACGATCACCGTGTTCTGGAAGCGGTACAGGAAGTCTTCCAGCCAGCCGATGGATTTCAGGTCGAGGTGGTTGGTCGGCTCGTCCAAAAGGAGCACGTCGGGATTGCCGAACAGGGCCTGGGCCAGGAGCACGCGCACCTTCTCGCCCCCTTCCAGCTCCTTCATGAGCTTGCCGCGCAGCTCCTCCGGGATCCCCAGCCCGTTCAGGAGCACCGCCGCTTCCGCTTCCGCCTCGTAGCCGTTCATCTCGGCGAACTCGGCCTCCAGCTCAGCCGACCTGATGCCGTCCTCCTCGCTGAATTCCGGCTTGGAGTAGATGGCGTCGCGCTCGGCCATGATCTCGTAGAGTCTCTTGTGTCCCATGATGACGGTGTTGAGGACGGTATGCTCGTCGTAGGCGAACTGGTCCTGCTTGAGGACGGCGATCCTGCCTTTGCCCACCGAGATGTCTCCCTTGTCGGCCTCGATCTCGCCGGAGAGGATCTTCAGGAAGGTGGACTTGCCGGCGCCGTTGGCACCGATCAGGCCGTAGCAGTTGCCCGGCAGGAACTTTATGTTGACGTCCTTGAAAAGCACCCTTTTCCCGTAGGAGAGGGTGATGTTTGATGCGCTGATCATCTAAGCGTTGCTCCCTTTGCTGAAAAATTAAAAAACCACAGGGCGTTCCCTGTGGTCGATGAACCTTCCACTTATAGCATCTTTGGCGGCGGGGCGGCAACAAAAACCGCCCCAAGCGGATCCGGCACGGCCGGCTGCCGGTTCGGCATGCCCAATTCGGCCGCAAGCTTCCGGAATCACTCGCCGCCGGTCCCGCCGGTCAGCTCACCTGCGGCCTGCTGGTAAGGGCGGGAGGGGGGAGGCCTCGTATCTTGGTGGACGTTTCCCTCACCCTAACCCTCTCCCGAGGGGAGAGGGGACATGCTGGTTGCCATCCACATAGGTGGAAGGTCTTTAGCTGCCGGCTTTGCGAAAGGCGAATGCTCCCCCGGCCTCCGTTGACCTGGGGGAGCTTGATAACCCCGCTCTGCGGGAGAGGGGGCAGGTCGCCGGAGGGGAAAGGCCAAAACGGGAGGTTTCCTCTCCAATTTCAACTGCACAAAAAGATTTATTTTCCGATGGTAATATGGCAAGGTGAGCGTCTCGCCTAAAACGAGGTTCCACTACAGGATGCGGAGACCGCATGAAAATAATCGACAAGATCGTTCCCGGGAAACAGTTCATCTCCCTGGAGTTCTTCCCTCCCAAGGACAAAAACGAATGGCCTGCCTTCTTCAAGGTCGTTGACAGACTCTCCTCGCTCGATCCTCTGTTCGCCTCGGTCACCTACGGCGCGGGCGGCAGCACCAAAGGGGACACCCTGGAGATCGTGACCCGTTTGAAGCAGGGGCACGGCCTGGAAACCATGGCCCATCTCACCTGCATCGGTGCCTACCGCGGCGATCTCCAGCAGTTCCTCGATGCCTTGGCCATGGCGGGCATCCACAACGTGCTGGCTCTGCGCGGCGATCCCCCGCAGGACGCGCCTCCCGAGTTCTCCGCCTGCCGGACGCTCCTGCACGCCTCCGATCTCGCCGCCTTCATCAGGGAAAGCCATCCCTCGATGGGGATCGGGGTGGCCGGCTACCCGGAGGTGCACCCCGAGGCGGTGGGACCGGAGGAGGACCTGGCTTTTCTGAAACTCAAGCTCGACCAGGGTGGCGACTTCGCCATCACCCAGCTCTTTTTCGACAACGGGCGCTATTTCGACTTCGTGCGCCGCGCCCGCGCCATCGGGGTGGACAAGCCGATCATTCCCGGCATCCTGCCGGTGGTGAGCCTCAAGGTGATCCAGCGCATCATCTCCCTGTGCGGCGCGTCGCTGCCGGATGCCTTCCGCGCGGAACTGGAGGAAGCAGACCGGCAGGGGGGAGCGGCGGCCGTCCAGAAACTGGGGATCGCTTACGCCAGGCGCCAGGCCGAGGAGCTGCTGGAGCGCGGGGCGCCGGGTGTCCACATCTACACGCTGAACCGCGACGAGGCGGTGCTTGAACTGGTGGACGGGCTGTTAGGGTAGCAGACGGTATTTTACTTAAGTAGATGTTGGCAGCATCGATTGTTGGAGGTAGCACCAGAAACCGAACCCGGCAGGATACCTGTGTACTGATATGCATGATATGCAAATGGAGGCCCCGTGAGCACGACTGCCCGCCTTTTCTTCAGCCTGCTGTGCCTTTCTTTTTTCGCCACCGTTTCCTCCGCCCTTGCCGACTACTACACCTACACCGACGGCAACGGCGTGATCAACATGACCAACCGGATCGATGCGGTGCCCAAGAAATACCGCTCGTCCATGAAGGTCGTCAAGGAGGAGCCCAAGAAGCTCTCCCCCGACCGGCAGCTGGAGCAGCCGGAGCCGGCCCGTGACGAAGCGGCCAGCGCCGCAGCGCCCGCCCCGGCCCCGCAAAGCACCTTCGAAGCTCTCTGCGACCGCTTCGTCTGGCTGCGGCCGCTCTCCTACCTGGCAGGCATCCTGGCACTGTTCCTCGTGGTGTTGAAGATCACCAGTGTCATCCCCTCCCCGCTCGTCTCCCGGCTGATCTACGTGGTCTTCGCCCTGGGCGTCTTCGGCTTCCTCTACCAGGCCTACCTTGGCAATGTCATGCAGCAGACCCGCAAAGCGATGGACGACGCCAAATCGATCGTGGAGAAGTCCAAGACGCGACAGGAATCGATGCGCCCCGAAGAAGGGGATACTGCCGGACGCAAATGAGAAACGCTGCCGGCCGGCCGGGCCGCCATGCGAGGGGGAAGACCATGCACCTTGTCCAGATCCTGCTGCCGCTCTACGACAACGAGGGACAACCGTTTCCTCACGACTTTTACCTGCAGGTCCGCGACGAGCTCTCCGAGCGCTTCGGCGGCATCACGACCTACATGCGCTCGCCTGCCCGCGGGCTCTGGAAGGAAACCGGCACCACCACGGTCCATGACGACATCGTGATCTACGAGGTGATGACGGCAGAGCTCGACCGCGACTGGTGGCGGGAGTACCGCGAGATGCTCACCGCGGCCCTGCGCCAGGCGCTGCTGATCGTGAGGGTGAGCGAGGTGGACCTTCTCTAGCAGTGGGACGGTCGCTGGGGGTTCCTGGGAAGGCGGGGGTGACGGGGCCGCATCTGTCGGAAGATGACAGGCGGCCCCTTTTTTTGTCAGCTAGTAGGTCTCGAAGTCGCTGTCGGCCGCCCCGCCGTCATCGGAAAGGTCAAAATCCTGCCCCAGCGCCTTTTTGACCGCTGGCGCCGATTGGCTGCTGCCGGCCCGGGTGACACGCGTGCTGCTGCCAGTCGGGCGCGCAATCCGTAGCGCGTTGCCGTGGCCCCCCTTGCCGGAGTGCCCGGTGTTGAAAAACTCCACCGAGACCAGCAGCTGCTCGGCCTGGCTGGAGAGCTGCTCCGAGGTGGAGGCCATCTCCTCCGAGGCGCCCGCATTGGACTGGATCACCTGGTCCAGCTGCTGGATTGCCTTGTTGATCTGATCGGCACCGGTATCCTGCTCGCGGCAGGCGGCACTGATTTCCTGGACCAGTTCCGTCGTATGCTGGATGTCGGGGACCATCCTGGCCAGCAGTTCCCCTGCCTTTTCGGCCACCTCGACGCTGCTGGAGGAGAGGTCCCCGATCTCGGCAGCCGCCTTCTGGCTCCGCTCGGCCAGCTTGCGCACCTCCGAGGCCACCACCGCGAAGCCCTTGCCGTGCTCACCTGCGCGGGCCGCCTCGATGGCCGCGTTCAGCGCCAGCAAGTTGGTCTGCCGGGCGATCTCCCCGATGATAGTGATCTTGCCGGCGATCTCCTTCATCGCCAGCACCGTTTCCTGGACGGCTTTGCCACCCTCCCGGGCGTCCTGCGCCGACTTGACCGCGATCTTCTCGGTCTGGATGGCGTTGTCCGCGTTCTGCCTGATGTTGGAGGACATCTCTTCCATGGACGAGGAAGCTTCCTCGGCCGCCGCCGCCTGCTCGGTTGCCCCCTGCGACAGCTCCTCGGCACTGGCCGACAGCTGCTGACTGCCGCTTGCCACGTTGTCGGCGGCGCTTTTCACCTCGCCCGCCACGCTGCGAAGCTTTGCCACCATGGAGTTGAGCGCCGCGGCAAGCTGTCCCACCTCGTCCCGCCGGTCGAGGTCGAGAGTCTGGGTGAGGTCTCCCTCGGCCACCGCCTCCGCCAGCTGCACCCCCCGGCGTAGAGGCGCGCTGATCATCCTGGCGATGGTGAAGCCGAGCAGCAGGCCGAGCAGCACCCCTCCCGCCACCAGGCCGACCATGAGGGCGAAACTGTCGTGGTAGGTTTTGCTGATGTCCGTGGAGGCATCCTTGGCGTTTCCTTCCTTCATTTTGGACAGGTCCGTCAGCAGGTCGTCGACCACCTTCATCTTGTCCAGGGCCTGGCCGAAGGAAAGGGCCACCGACTGCTTCAGTTCGTTCAGTTGCTCCTTAGCAGCCATCTCCATGACCGAGTCATGCAGTTTCAGCCACTCGTCGTTGGCGGCATCCAGTTTCTTGAGCAGCTCTTTACCCTTCTCGGTATAGAAGAGAGGCTTGGCCTTCTCCAGCTCTTCCTTGTACATGGCCCGGAATTTCTTTTCCCTCTCCAGGAAGGTGGCCCGCTGTTCGTTACTGGATGACAGGAGGTAGTTCTTTTCGGCCCTGGCGATGTAGAGAAGGTCGATGTTGGCCTCTTTGATGTGCGAAACCCCCAGCAGTTCGCTTTGATACATGTTGTCCGACTTCTGGTTGATGATCCCCATGTTCCTGATGCCGATGATACCGACCACCGCCGTGATCAGGGAGATCACGATGAAAGACGCGATGAGCTTGCTACCCACCTTGAGATCGTAAAACCACTTCATGTTTCCGCCTCCGTTTTCCGAGTGACAGCCTGCTGGCGGTAACCGTCAGCTTCGACTGTTATCGGTACCTCGGGCGGTAACTGCAGCGGGGAAGAATTATAAATATGTAAGGCGAGGGGGCTGTGGGATAGCCGTCGAGACGCATCTGCCATGAGAAACCAGTGGCCATGAACGGCGACGGGAGAAGCGGCGACCGGAGAAGCGAGGAGAGGCTGCGAGGAGAGGCTGCGAGGGGAAGCCGAGAGGGGAAGCCGAGAGGGGAAGCCGTGAGGGGAAGCGGCAGCAGGGGAGAAGTAACTGGGGCAGCTTGCCGGCAGCTGCGGAGGGGCTGGGCCGGTGCGGCCACAGCCCCGCTGAAAAAACGGCAGGATCCTCAGGCAGCCTCGAACTTGTAGCCGACGCCGTAGATGGAGTGGATCAGCTCCTGGTCGGCAGCGGCCGCGGCGATCTTCTTGCGCAGCTTCTTGATGTGGCTGTCGATGGTCCGGTCGCTCACGATGCGCTGGTCGGAGTAGATGCGGTCCATCAGCTGGCTGCGGGAGTAGATGCGGCCGGCGTTTTGGTAGAGGAAGTGCAAGAGCTTGAACTCCACGGCGGTGAGTTCGAGGTCGTGGCCGTTCAACTGCGCCATGAACTTGTCCGGGTCAAGCACGAGCCCACCCGAGCCGGCAGGCTGGTGCTCGACGGTCCGCCGCAGCACCGTCTTCACGCGGGCCACCACCTCGCGGGGACTGAACGGCTTGCAGATGTAGTCGTCGGCGCCCAGTTCCAGCCCGAGCAGGCGGTCGATCTCTTCCACCCGGGCGGTGATCATGATGATGGGGACCTGGGAGAAGGTGCGGATCTCCTTGCAGATCTCCAGGCCGTCCCGGCCGGGGAGCATCAGGTCGAGCAGGACCAGGTCCGGCATTCGCTCTCTCACCAGGGGGAGCACCTCGTTTCCGTCGGCAAGCCAGGAGGTCTCGTACCCCGACTGCCTGAGATAGTCCGCCAGCAGGCTCGCCAGCTTCTCCTCATCCTCGACGATCAGTATGTTAGCGCTCATGTCCAGCTCCCTGTCAGCGGCAGTTCGATCCTGATCAGTACGCCGCCCATCTGTGAAGGAAGCGCGCTGATGCTCCCCTCGTGTGCCTCGACGATGTTCTTGCAAATGGACAGTCCCAAGCCGGCGCCGCCGGTGGCCCGGTTGCGCGAGCTTTCCACGCGGTAGAGCCGGTCGAACAGTTTCTCCAGATCCTCATGCGGCACGCCGGGGGCAGTGTCCTCGAAGTCGATCCTGGCCAGCTCGCCGATCCGCTCCAGCCGGACCACCAGCTGCCCGCCGGCGTCGGTGTACTTCAGGGCGTTCTCCAGCAGGTTGTCGAACAGTTGCTGCAGCCTGCCCGGGTCGGCCAGGACGTCCAGCTCGCAGCGCAGGGCGAACACCCTCCTTAGCTCTATCCCCTTCTGGGTGAACTCCGGCTGGAAGGAATCCAGTTCCTGCTCGAGCATGTCGCGCAGGTCGCAGACGGATTTCTTGTAGGTGAGGGCGCCGATGTCGGTGAGGGAGATCTGGTAGAGGTCGTCCACCAGGCGCCCCAGGTGCATGACCTCGGCGTGCAGCGAGCGCATCGATTCCGGGCCTCCTTCCCTGACCCCGTCCTGGATCGCCTCGATCTCGCCGCGCAGGATGGCCAGGGGGGTGCGCAGCTCGTGGGAGATGTCGGCCACCCAGCGGCGGCGCGCCTGCTCGTTTTTCTCCAGGGAAAGGGCGAGCGTGTTGAAGTCGCGGCCGAGCTGGCCCAGTTCGTCCTCCGGTCCCACCGCCACGCGGGTGTCGAACTCGCCGCAGGCGAGCCTGTGCATGGAGGCGGCCAGCCTGCGGATGGGGAGCACCAGCCGGTTGGCAAGCGGCAGCGAGATGGCCGCCGAGATGAGCAGCATCACCCCGGCGATCAGGAGCAGGGCGACCTTTTGCTGCTTGACGAAGAGGAGCTGGTGCCGGTCGGTGAGCCGCTGCCGCGGACGGATGCCGAGGTAGCCCACCACCTTGCCGTTGTAGGTGATCTTCTTCAAGTCAACCTGGCTGTTCTGCTGTCCGGGGGGGCCGGCGATCTGGTTATTGGCGGTGTCGAGCAGGAACACCCTGGTTTCGAACCTGTGCGCATACCAGGGGGGCATCCGCTGGCTGCTGATATTGCCGAAATTGGCAACCCGGGACGGCAGCCTCCTGGCAATCCGCTCCATGCGCTCCTGCTCGCTGCTGCTTCCTTCGTGCGGCAGGGTCATCGCCATCAGCCTTGGCCAGGCATCGGGCTCCTTGTCCAGGAACTGCCAGGATCCGCGGGAGGTGTAGGTCTGCTCGAGCACCTCGGCCAGTTTGCCGAAGCGTTCCTTCTCGATGGTGTTGATGTAGGCGAGAAAGCCGCGCCCCAGGCTCCACTGCACGATAAGGAACATGCAGATCACCACCGCGCCGGTTGCTGCCAGCATGGCGACGAACAACTTGTACTTGATCTTTATCTTCATGGCATCCCGCACCCTTTGGTCATTTACGCCGGCTACCGGCTCCGGCGACAGCTTCTTTTTAGCATACCCTCACGGAATACGCTACGGCATCCTTGCCCGAAGGGGGCGCAGGCGGGGCAATTCCTTGATTCTTTCACAATTGATGCGCATTTGACTGCTACTTTGGCAACCATGGGAAGAGGGCACATCGGGTGTCCCCGCTCATCGGATCGCTTTCCGGGCCGGCGGCCACTTCTCGCCAGCGGGTCCCGCAGCCGATCACTTCAGGAAACGGCCACCGGCCGGAAGGGGCAGTCATGAAAAAGGCTATTTGGGCAACAGTCGTCATTGCAATCACCGGAGCGGCAACCGCCGCCCAAGCCGGAGTCGATTTTCACGTCAACATCGGGCTTCCCGCGCCGGTACCGGTGGTCGCGGCGCCGGCACCGCCGCCAGCGGTAGTGCCGACCGCCTACCCGGCGCCGCCTACCCTGGTGGTCGAGCAGGCGCCCCGCTTCATCTTCGCACCGGAGCTGGGGCTCTACGTGGCGGTGGACGTCCCCTACGACATGACGTATGCCGACGGCGGCTATTACCTCTACAACGCCGGCTACTGGTATTACTCTCCCTCCTACTGGGGGCCCTGGACCTTCGCGCCCAGGCGCGAGCTCCCCGCCGGGCTGCGCAGGTACCGGTACCAGCAGGTCCGCCAGTTCCGGGAGCATGAGTACCGCAGCTACCTGCGCGACCGAGACCATTACCGCGGCTACTGGTACGCCCCGGTCCCCCGCGAGCGGATGGAGCGCCGCGCCGAGCACCGGGAAGAGCGAAGAGATGATCGCAGGGAATACCGTGAGCACTGGGACGAGCGCCGTTAACGCAGGCAAGGACATGGCCGCCCCCTCCGGCCGAGGAGCCGCAGGGGGCATCTTTCACGGTCATCCAGAAAGGATGCCCTTATCCAGAACGGATGGCCCGGCACTTACGCATGGCGGGCATTAACATTGGCTTCACCGATGAAAAGCTGCTGCTTGCAGGAAATTCTCCTCTCCGCACAGAAAAGTCAGCACATTTGCCTTCTTCCATGCTATAGTCGCTCTTTAAACGCGTCACGGACCCCATGGGCCTGCCAAGGCCAGTGGGGTTTTTTATGGCGCAAAACGAAGAGATAGGAGTAACAGTGAGTTTTAAACAGTTCAACTTGCACCCCCGGGTTCACGCCGGCGTAGAGGCAGTCGGCTATGTGACGCCCACCCCCATCCAGCTGGAGGCCATTCCGGCGGTCATGGACGGGCGGGACGTGATGGGGCTTGCCCAAACCGGCACCGGCAAAACGGCGGCTTTCGGGCTGCCGATGCTGCACCGACTGATGGAAGGGCCCCGCGGGCGCGTGCGCGCGCTGGTGATCGCTCCCACCAGGGAGCTCGCCGAGCAGATCAACGACGCCCTGAACGCCCTGGGGAGCTTCGCCGGCCTCAAAAGCGTCTCCGTTTACGGCGGCGTCAACATAAAGACCCAGGTCAAGAAGCTAAGAGAAGGGGTGGAGATCGTGGTGGCCTGCCCGGGCCGTCTGCTCGACCACCTCTCCCAGGGGACCATCGACCTCTCCGGCATCGAAACGCTGGTCCTGGACGAGGCCGACCAGATGTTCGACATGGGCTTTCTGCCGGACATCAGGAAGATCCTCCGGGTGCTCCCCAGCAGCCGGCAGACCCTGCTGTTCTCGGCGACCATGCCGGACGACATCAAGAAGCTCGCCCATGAAATCCTGCGCAAGCCGGTAACCGTACAGGTGAGCCGCATCGCACCGGCGGCCACCGTTTCCCACGCGCTGTACCCCGTGCCGCAGCACCTGAAGACGCCGCTGCTCTTCGAGCTGCTGAAGCAGACCGACACCGAAAGCGTGCTGATCTTCACCAAGACCAAGTACCGGGCCAAGAGGGTAGGGGAGCAGCTGGAGAAAAGCGGCTACAAGGCCGCCTCGCTGCAGGGCAACCTTTCCCAGAACAGGCGCCAGGCTGCCTTGGACGGCTTCCGGGACGGCAGCTACCAGATCCTGGTGGCCACCGATATCGCGGCGCGCGGCATCGACGTCTCGCAGGTCTCCCACGTGATCAACTACGACATCCCGGACACCCCCGAGGCCTACACCCACCGGATCGGCCGGACCGGAAGGGCCGCCAGGACCGGCGACGCCTTCACCATGGTGACCGGGGAAGACGAACTGATGGTGCGGCGGATCGAGAAGGTGCTGGGCGCCAGGATCGAGCGGAGGACGCTGGCAGGATTTGACTACAGTGTGCCTGCGCCCAAGAAGGACGTGGAGTTCGCCAGGCCGCCGCGCGAGCCGCAACGGCGCAAAGAGAAGGCTCCCAAGCCGGACGCCGTACGCGGGGAATCGGCGGCGGGCGCCGCCAAGGCGGGGGAAGGCCAGCGGCGGGGGCCGGGAGGGAAAGGCCCGGGAAAGCGGCACGGTAGTTCCGGCAAGGCCGGCGCAACGCCGTCGCAGCAGAGGCCGGAAGCAGCGGGGCGTCCGCAGCAGAAACCGGCGGATGCTGCAGGCCGCCCGCAGCCGAAACCGGCAGCAGCCGCAGCACGTCCGGCGCGGGAGGGCGCGTCTGACGGCAACAACCGGCAGCAGCGCCCGGGCAGTTTCGCCTCCCGCCGCAGCGGAAGGTAAGCGGACCGGCGGAACCCAGCCGCGGGAAGGTGAGCGAGCCGGCGGGAAGGCAACGGCGCCGGCACCCACGCAGAGGGAGTCCGAAAGCTCCCTCTCCCCCCGGGAGAGGGCTGGGGTGAGGGAACTCGCCCATTGTACCAGCCCGGGCAGGGAGAATTCCTGTCACCTTCAGCCGATCGAAGAAGCCTGCAGCACGTGCGGTTGCCGGCTTCCCTCACCCCCGCCCCTCTCCCGTAGGGCGAGGGGAGAGGCGAAGGGAGCGCGCTTACACCTACGCAGAGGGAGTCCGAAAGCTCCCTCTCCCGGAGGGAGAGGGGAGAGGCCGAAGCGAGAGCCGCTAACCTTGGTTGAGCAAGGCATAAAAAAAAGGGGAGTGGCTGCTGGCCATTCCCCCTTTTTTTCATCTGCTGAAAAAAGCCGCGTCTTTCGCGGTTCTTCCCTATGCTTCCCAGTGCCCGTGCAGGGTGCAGTACTCGCGGGCGGTGACCTGGTCCGCCTCGATGGCGAAGGTGGCCTCCGGAGCGTCGCCCGGCTTCAGTGCCTTGCGGTAGATCCTGCCGTCGGCGATCAGCTCGATCCACTCGATGTAGTGAACGCTCTCCATCGGGTGCGGCACGCTGCCGACCTTCACGGTGACGGTCCCTTCACCCTTTTCGATCACAGGGACGTGCTTCTCCTTGGCGGCATCGACCGTGTTGGCCACCTGCAGGGTCATCGGGCTGCCGCAGCAGACCAGCTCGCCGTCACCGGCGTGAAAGACCTCGACGATGTTGCCGCATGCCGCACATTTGTAGATTTCCAAAGTCTGAGCCATCTTGATTCCCTCCTTGCTGATTGCCGCGTGAGCGGGTGTTATTTAAGCCAGGCCGCCAGGTTGGCGGCCAGTTTCTTGTTGTTCTTGTCGAGGAACTTGTTCTGGAAGATCGCGTCGTCGCCGAAGACCAGGAAGCCACCCTTGCCGACGTCCCCTGCTACCGCTACCCCGAAGGAGCCGGTGTTCTCCTTTTTCTGTACCTTGTCCCCCTGCAGGTCGATCCAGGCCTTGGGGCTGCTGGAGGCGACCACCCGTGAGCGGTCGTCCACGCTCCTAAGGCCCCAGACACCGTACAGGCTGAACTCCTTCACCCCTTTCAGCACCGGGTGGGAGCCAAGCCGAGTGGAACGGAAATCCTGCGGGTTCTTGTCGATGATGTTCTCGTGCTCCCGGATCACGCCGTTGGTGTACTCGATCCCCAGACGATCGAGCAGGGAGCCCAGGGGCGGCGCGATGTGAAGCATGACCGCCACTTTGCCGCCGCGAATCATGAAACGGATCAGCGCATCGATCTCCTCCGGCCTGAGAGGCTGGAAGGCGCCCGAGATGACCAGGCTGTCCGCTCCGGCCAGGGCGGCGTCGCTGATCGGCTGGTTGAGGGGGGCGATCTTGGCGCCGCTCTCCCGGATGATATCGGCAAAGCCGGAAAGCTGCAGGGGCCCTTTTTCCGAGATGGTGAAGCGCTCTCCATGGTTGTTGTCGACCAGCACCGTCTGCGCCGTGGCGCTGCCAATCCCAATCACGCTCAATAACATAACCAACATCAACATCATCGCAGCACGAGCCATTGCCTTTCCCCCGGTAGCTTGATTTTCAAATAGGACTAAATTTGTCGTGTTGTCTTATAGCAGCAAAGAACTGTCAGCGCAACCCATTTTTGGAAAATTTTATCGGGATACCGTGTTGCCGTCGTTGACAGCGGGATGGAGGGCGATGTATTACAGGACATCCGGTTGAAAATAATGAATCGTCGGGAGAAAGAGATGATCACTCACATCGTACTGTTCAAACTGAAGGAGCGGACCCAGGAAGGGGTCGACAAGGCACGCGACCTCCTGCTCAGCATGGAAGGGAAGGTCGACATGCTGCGTCACCTGGAAGTCGGCGTCGACCTGATCCACTCCGAGCGCTCCGCCGACATCGCCCTGGTCACCAAGTTCGATTCCATGGAAGACCTGCAGGCCTACCAGGTGCATCCCTACCACGCCAACGAGGTGGCCGCCTACATGAGAAGCGTCAGCTCTTCGGTGGTCGCCGCCGATTACGAAAGCGCCTAGCTGTTATCGCCGGAATATTGCAAACCCAGTCCCCGACCCGGAAAAGGGAAGGGAAAAGGGGCCTGGCCATGAAGGCGGGGCTTCCCTCACCCTTGCCCTCTCCCGGAGGGCGGGGGATACCACGAATGAGATGAAGGAGGAGTATAAGATGGAGCAGTGCCCATGTGGAAGCGGTCTGGCCTATACCGAATGCTGTGAGCCCATTATCAGGGGGGTGCGTCCCGCGGAGACCGCGGAGGCGCTCATGCGTTCGCGTTATTCCGCCTATGTGAAGGTGGAGACCGATTACATATTCGAAACCACCCACCCCAAGCATCGCGAGGGATACGACCACGCCGGCACCAAGGAGTGGGCGGAGAACGCGGAATGGGATAGCCTGGAGATCATCTCCACCAAGGACGGCGGCAAGGACGACACGGTAGGCGAGGTGGAGTTCATCGCCCGTTTCGCCGAAAAGGGGAAGCCGATGGTGCACCATGAGCGTGCCCAGTTCAAGAAGGAGAAGGACGCCTGGCTCTTCACCGACGGCAAGCCTGCCGGCCAGGGGCAGCAGCCGATCGTAAGCAACAAGATTGGTCGCAACGAGCCCTGCCCCTGCGGCAGCGGCCAGAAATACAAGAAGTGCTGCGGCAAATAACTGAAAAACAGATTGAGATTGAGGTCGAGATTAAGAAAAGTAACGGCTGATGAGATCGGTTGAGGTGTATCTACGGAGCCAAGTCTCTCCTTGCCAGGCGTCGCTTGGCCCGGCCTCTTAATCTTAATCTCGCTTTCAGCTTTCAAGGAGTTAAGCATATGGTGGTAGCCAACAAGATCTCCGGCTTCATAGCCAAGGCTTCCTGGATCAGGAAGATGTTCGAGGAGGGGGAGCTGCTCCGCCAGCAGTACGGCGCGGACAAGGTCTACGATTTCACCCTCGGCAATCCGGACGTGGAGCCGCCCGAGGCCTTCAACGAGGCTTTTTTGAAACTCGCCCAGGACCCGCCCCGGGGCCTGCACCGCTACATGAACAACGCGGGGTACGTCGAGACCCGCTCCTCGGTGGCCAAGGCCCTTAGCGCCGCCTCCGACCTGCCGGTGCAGGCCGGCCAGGTGGTGATGACCTGCGGTGCCGGCGGTGCGCTGAACGTGGTGCTGAAGACCATCCTCAACCCGGGCGACGAGGTGATCATCCTGGTCCCCTTCTTCGTCGAGTATCGCTTCTACATCGACAACCACGGCGGGGTGCCGGTCGAGGTCTGGACCGATCCGGAAACCTTCCAGCTCGACATCCCCAAGATTGCTGCCGCAGTCAACGAAAGCACCCGCGCCATCATCATCTGCTCCCCAAACAACCCGACCGGCGTGATCTACCCCGCCGAGAGCCTGACCGCCCTGGGCGAGATGGTGAGCGCCAAGGAGAAGGAGTTCGGCACCCAGATCTGCGTGATTTCCGATGAGCCGTACGCCAGGATCTCCTACGACAACAAGCCGGTCCCCAATATCTTCCGCTACGTGGCCAACTCGGTCATCGTCACCTCGCACAGCAAGGACCTGGCGCTTCCCGGCGAGCGGATCGGCTACCTGGCCGCCAACCCGAGGATGAAGGGGGTCGACCAGTTCATGGAAGGTGCCGTCTTCGCCAACCGCGTGCTCGGTTTCGTGAACGCCCCCGCGCTCATGCAGCGTCTGGTGGCCGACCTGCAGCACGAGTCGGTCGACATCGCCGCCTACCAGGAAAAGCGCGACCTCCTCTACGACTCTCTCACCGAACTGGGCTTCGAGATGGTGCGTCCCGACGGCGCCTTCTACTTCTTCCCGAAATCTCCGCTGCCCAACGACGTGGAATTCGTGAAGGTGGCCCAGAAACACCGCATCCTGCTGGTGCCGGGCGCGGGCTTCGGCGCCCCGGGCTATTTCCGGATCGCCTACTGCGTCGACAAGGCGATGATAGAGAGAAGTCTCGAGGCTTGGCGCGAGCTCGCCCGGGAACTCGGCCTTTGCCGTTAGTGCCGGTGGCCGGAGGGTACCCCCCTCCGGCCACTTCTGAATTTAAAGGTTGCAGGGGACAGGCCGATCAGACGTGGAACTGGGGCTGAGCCGGAAACCGGTGCCTGGTCCGCCAGGGGTGTCAAAACGCAGCTCACAGCCAGAGCAGAATCCTCAGGCAGTCTTCCACTTGTTCCATGGTCGCCGATCAATGAATTTCCAGGCACTCAGTCAGGGGTGGGCGGAAGGGGACACGGCACGAGAGGTCATCGATGACTGACACCATTTTGATAGTTGACGACGAGGCGGGCATCCGTTCCTCGCTGGCCGGCATCCTGGAGGACGAGGGGTACCGGACGGTCTGCGCGGCCGACGGCGCGGAGGCGCTCGCCCAGTGCGCGCGGGAGCTGCCGGGGCTCGTGCTTTTGGACATCTGGATGCCCGGCATGGACGGCATCGAGACCCTCAAGCTGCTCAAGGAGCGCCACCCCGCCCTCAACGTGATCATGATGAGCGGCCACGGCACCATCGAAACCGCCGTCAAGTCGACCAAGCTGGGCGCCTATGACTTCATCGAGAAGCCGTTCTCGCTGGAGAAGGTGGTGGTCATGGTCGAGAACGCCCTGGCCATGACCCGCCTGAAGGAGGAGAACGCCTCCCTGCGCGGCATGCTGCAAAGCCACGAGATGATCGGCTCCTCGGCCGCCATGATCCGGCTCAGGGAGCAGATCCTGATGGTCGCCCCCACCAACGCCTCGGTGCTCATCACCGGCGAAAACGGCACCGGCAAGGAGCTGGTGGCCCGCTCGGTCCACTTTTACAGCAACCGGCGCGACAACCCCTTCGTGGAGATCAACTGCGCCGCCATTCCCGAGGAGCTGATCGAAAGCGAGCTGTTCGGCCACGAGCGCGGCGCCTTTACCGGCGCGGTCGCCCAGAAGAAGGGGAAGTTCGACCTGGCCGACGGCGGCACTCTCTTCCTGGACGAGATCGGCGACATGTCGATGAAGACCCAGGCCAAGGTGCTCAGGATCCTGCAGGAGAAGAAATTCGAACGGGTCGGCGGCACCCGCACCATCGAGGTTGACGTCCGGGTGGTGGCGGCCACCAACAAGCTGCTCGAGGAGGAGATCAGGAACGGCAACTTCCGCGAGGACCTCTATTACCGCCTGAACGTGGTCCCCTTCAAGGTCCCCCCCCTGCGGGAGCGGCGCGACGACATCCCGCTTCTGACCCAGCACTTCCTGGACGTCTTCTGCCAGCGGGAGGGGAGGGAGCTCAAGCGGATCGTGCCGGAGGCGGTTGAGGCGCTGCAGCGCTACGACTGGCCGGGCAACGTGCGGGAGTTGAAGAATATCGTCGAGCGGCTGATTATCATGACCCCCGGCGGCACCATCACCATGAATCATCTCCCCGACTATATCGGCGTCCCCGCCGGCAGCCGGGAGGCGGCCGCCGGCAAACTCGACAGCGTTTTGGAGCTCTCCAGCCTGCGCGAGGCGCGCGAGGAGTTCGAGAGGGAATTCATCCTGCAGAAGCTGGAGGAGAACGACTGGAACGTCTCCAGGACCGCCGAGGCGATCGAACTGGAGAGAAGCAACCTGCACAGGAAGATCAAGAGCTACGGTATCGACATCAAGAAGTAGCGGCCGCCACCGCCGCGCCCACTATCGCCCCCACCAGGTGAGCGCCGGCGGCGGGGACGAAAGGCTGCCCGGCCAATGCCTCTAGCGTGCCGCGGTCGCTCAGCAGCTGAAAGCCGATGTTCCCGCAGCAGGCGATCAGCACCGTTAACGACGGCCATCTCATTCCCCCCTTTTCAGCCATCCCCCGCACCGCAGCAAAAACTATCAAGGCATCGGCCACGCCGGAGAGCCCGCCGTAGCGGGCCATGTCCGGCTGCAGCAGGAAAATGGCCCCGGTGGTCGCCAGTGCCGCGCTTGCGATCACCCAGGGCGCCTGGCGGTAGCCCCTCCGGTGGCAGTACCACGCCGAAAGAAGGAACCCGCACAGGTCGAAAAAGAGGTGGCTTACCGAGAAGTGCACCAGGTGGGCGGTCACCATGCGCCACAGTTCTCCGGATTCGATCAGCTGCCGGTCGTAGACGAAGAGGGCCGAGAGGGCGGGCGACATGGTGACCACTAAAGCGTCGATGGCGATCATGAGGGGGAGCATGGTTTCACCCTTTCCTGCCGTTACCTTTCCTCGGCAGCGCGACCATGCCGGCCAGGGCGACGATCCCCAGGTAGAGCTCTCCCAGGCTTCCTCCTCCCGTATAGCCTGGCTTGCGCTGGATCCTGTAATCCTGCGGTGAATCCTTCACCTTCACCTTGAATTCCTCCAGCTCTTTTTTCAGGTTCACGATCAGTTCTGCTTCCGCCTGCTCCAGGCCCTGGTTGCCGTTTTTACGCAGCTGCTCGCTCTGGTTGACGGGGGTGGCTGTCGCCTTCACCATGCTCATGCCGGGGGCCCGAAAGAGCAGCTTGCGGCTGGCGATGTCGAAGACGGCGGCATCGAGCATGGTACTCGTCTCGTTCAGTTCCCCCCTGACCACGTACAGGCCGACCAGGGTCCAGTATCCGATGGAGCGCAGGTCCTCGTCGGTACGCCGGACCTGGTCGTAGGAGAGGAGCACGATCACGTCGATGCCGTACATCCTCCTGATCTGATCCAGGTTAGGAAAGCTTCCCGCCGGTTTCAGGTACATGGTGGGGATCAGCTCGATCCCCTTGATGAAGGGGTACTGCTGGAACTGCCCGGCGATCTTCTTCATCAGCGCCATCTTTTCCTGCTCGCTCAGCTTCTGCTTCCAGTCGTTTTGCTCCCCGGGGACGAAGGCGATCCCCACCCGAAGCGGCAGCGTCAGTTCCGGAATGCTCGGCGTCTCCACGTGCTCCTTCTTGTCCGGGTAGAGGTACTGCATTACGCTTGCCGTGCGGCAGCTTTCCCTGCCGGTCATGCAGCCGGTCAGGGCGATGCAGAGCGCTGCCAGCAGCAGTGCCGCCAAAGAGCGCGTTACTTTACCCGTTTCCTTCCTGGTCCATTTCATGATGATCCTCCTTGTGCTGCCGTGTTATGTGGGACTTCCCTTGATCCTCTCTCTTTGCTCGCCGTCCCTGTCATCACTGGCCGGCCAGGGCCAGTTCCTTCACAGCCCGCAGGTCGAGCTTTCCCGACCCCAGCAGGGGGAGGCTCTCCACCCCGAAGTAGCAGTCGCGCCCCGGCTTCCATAGGTTGGGGAGCCGGCTCTCGGACATCAGCCGGCAGAGGGAATCGGCATCCGCTGCCTCCCTGGCATAGACCACCGCCAGCTTTTCTCCCTTCTTCTGGTCGGGCAGCGCGGTCACCGCCAGCACCCCGCTCTTTCCCAGCATCTTCTGCAGTTCTTCCTCCACCACCCCGTGCGGCACCATCTCGCCGGCGATCTTGCTGAAGCGCGCCAGGCGGTCGGTGATCCTCAAAAAGCCGTCCTCGTCCATCATCCCGATGTCGCCGGTCACATACCAGCCGTCTTTTATCACCTGCGCCGTTTGCTCGGGCCGCCCCAGGTAGCCGAGCATCAGGTTGGCGCCTTTCACCAGGATCATGCCGGCCTCACCCGGTTTGAGCGGGGCGCCGGTCTCGGGATCCACCACCCGCACGGCGACGCCGGGGACCGGATGCCCCACGCTTCCTTCCTTGGCCCCGTACTGGCGGATCCCGTCCACTTCCACCTCCGGCAGGCTCAGGGTGATCACCGGCGACAGCTCGGTCGCCCCGTACCCCTCCAGCGGCCGGATCCCGAACCGCTCCTGGAAGGCGTCGGCCAGCTTGCAGCCCAGTTTCTCGGCACCGGTCACCACCATGCGCAGCGAGGCGAAATCCTCCCTGCGGGCGCGGCGCAGATAGGCGGTCAGGAAGGTGGGGGTTGCCAGCAGCAGGGTGGACTTGTGCCCCCGCACCACCTGGGCGATCTTCTCGCCGTCCAGCGGGTTGGAGTGATAGGCGGCGGAGAAGCCGCTCACCAGCGGGAACCACAGGGTCCCGGTGAAGCCGAGCGAGTGGAAAAACGGCAGGGCGGAGCAGATGTTGTCGCTTGTCTCCACCCGGAAAACGGTGCGCAGCGCCTCTATGTTGGAGATGATGTTGTGATGGCTCAGCACCACTCCCTTCGGCTCGCCGGTGCTCCCCGAGGAGAAGATGACGGTGGCGGGCTGGTCGGCGTGAAAGTCCTCGCGCCGGCAGAGCTGCCGCACCGGGAAAAGCCGCGCCTTGATAAGGGCAACCAGTTTCTCCCTTCCGGAGATGGAGGCGAGGAGGTCCTCCAGGAAAAGGGTGCCTGGCAGGACCGGCAGCGAGGGGAGCCTTGCCAGGAAAGCGCGGGAGGTGATGACGGTGGTGATGCCGCACTGGCCGAGTGCCGAGCGCAGGGAGCTTTCGGCGGCGGTGTAGTTGAGGTTGACCGGGACCCTGCCGAGCAGGGTCAGCGCCAGGTTGGCGAGCACCCCGCCCGCGGAGGGCGGCAGCAGCAGGCCCACGTGCTTCTCCTGGTCGACGGTGTTGTCGAGCTTTCCAGCCAGGGCCAAGGCGCCTGCGGCGGTCCGCCCATAGGTGAGGGAGGTGCCGGTGGTGTCGGCCAGCGCCCGGCGGTTCCAGTTCTTCCGGGCGCAGGCCAGGAACTGGTCGCCAAGGGGAAGCCTCTCCGCTTTCAGCGAATCGAAGTAGTCGCAGGAAAGCTCGGACACCGCCTGGCGGACTGCCACCGCGGAGCTTTCGGCAGGCATCGGTTCCCCGAACAGCACGCTGACCGGGTAGGGGAGGGGGGACGGGAAGCGGGAGAGGAGCTTGCCGTGGGCGTAACTCAGGATGCTTCCCCAGGCACCGCCGATATAGACCGGGATCACCGGATAGCCGGTACCCCTGACGATCCGCTCGAAGCCCGCCCTGAACTCGCGCAGCATGCCGTTCCGGGTGATCTCTCCTTCCGCGAAGATGCAGACCAGGAAGCCCTCGTCGAGCGCGGTGCGCGCCTGCCTGATGAATTCCACGATCTCTTTTCTGCCGTCGGCGCCGGAGACCGGAATGACCCCCAGCAGCCTGAACAGGCCGTTTAACAGCGGGAGGTCGTAGATCTTGCGGTCCATGACGAAGCGGATGCGGCGCTGGCTGGTGGCGGTCAAGAGCAGGGCGTCCAGCCAGCTCACGTGGTTGGGGACCAGCAGGGCGGGGCCGTCGGCCGGCAGGTGCCGGGAGCCGACCACCCGCAGGCGGTAGCAGCAGCGCACCACGGTGAGGGCGAGGAAGCGCAGCAGGAAATCCGGCAGCACCCGGAAGGAGATGGCGGTCAGGAAAAGGGTGAGCACGCCGATCATGCTGAAGCCCTGGGCGGCGGAGAGCCCGAGCGGGCCGCTGAAGAGCCAGCTGACCAGCGAGGCCGCCAGGATGGCGACCCAGTTGGCGAAGGTGGAGGCGGCCAGCACCTCGCCGCGCCTGGCCGGCTCGGCCCGGAACTGGATGAAGGTCTGCAGCGGCAGGCTGAACAGCCCTGCGCTGATCCCGAAGCAGAGGATGATGGCCAGGCAGGGGGCCAGCCGGTTGGGGGCGAGATGGAGCAGGACCGGGGCCAGCGCCAGTCCGGCGGCGCCGATGGGAACCACGCCGAATTCAACGCTGCGGCCGGAAAGCTTGGCGGCCAGCAGCGAGCCGAGCCCGATGCCCAAGGCCGCTGCCAGAAACAGGTAGCCGCTTTCGGTCCCGGTAAGCCCGAGCCGCTCGATGCCGTAGGAGATCAGGTTCAGCTGGGCGAAGGCGCCGATGAACATGAAGTAGGCGAGGCCGGTGATGGCCAGCGTGAGGTCGCGGTCCCGCCGCACCTCGCTCAGGGTCTTCAGGATTTCGGTGGGAACTAGCGATACTGTGCGGCTAGGGTCGCTTGCCCTGGTGGCCGGTATCCGGCAGGCTGACCAGAGCCCGGCGAGGGCGATCAGCAGGCAGGCGCAGGCGGCGAGCCAGCTTTTGCCGCCGGTCAGCTGAGCGAGCAGCGAGGCGAGGCAGGTGCCGATGATGATGGCGAGGAAGGTGCAGGATTCCAGCAGGCCGTTGGCGCGGGAAAGCTCCGCCTTGTCCACCAGTTCGGGAAGTGAGCCATACTTGGCGGGGGCGAACAGCGCGCTGTGGGTCGCCATCAGGAAGACGGCCGCATACACTCCGCCCTGCGAGCCGAGGTAAAGGGCCATCACCGCCAGGGCGGTCACCAAGACCTCGACCACCTTGACGGCCGTCATGATGCGCGACTTGGCAAAGCGGTCGGCAAGGCAGCCGGCCGGAGCCGAGAAGATGAGGAAGGGGAGCACGAAACAGGCGCCCACCAGTGCGGTGATGATCCCGGCATCCCGTGAGCCGTGGCTGCCGATCAGGTAAAAGATGATCAAAAGCTTCAGTATGTTGTCGTTGAGTGCGCCCAGGAACTGGGTCAGATTGAGCCAGCCGATGCTTGTAGTCATGGAATTCTCGTTCACTGTCAGCCTCCTCCGACAAAAGATCTTCTCAAAGCGATGCGCTGATAAGTACAGCTTCCATGCCAATGGCCGGTATGACTGCGGAAGTGACTGTTTTAAGTGAAATTGAGAGCTGTTGGCTGAGGGAGTGAGGGATTTAAGTGTCAAGGAGTTCTTGACATTTTTTGTATGGGGCATGTACATTACATGCATGAAAAAGCCGGCTATGGAAGACTGGGCATTCTTCGAAACCGTGGGGCGTGCCGCATTCGCCAATCCCTTCGGCAAGATCCGTGACGACCTGGATCTGGCCATCGGCGGCTGGACCGCGGACGCCCCCGCCCTGGACATCCTGGGCGCGGTGCTCAGCCGGGTCGAGGAAAGGGTGCTGATCATGCAGCGCACCGGCGCCGCGGATGTCCGCCGCTATGACGGCAGGCAAAAAGAGGTACTGCAGAACGTCTACCTGTTCCACGTCTTCCACCGCTACGCGGACGAGTTCGACAAGCTGATCCAGGCCCAGCTCAGCGCGGGTGACGCCCCGGTGCGGGTTCCCTTCGCGGAAAAGGTGCTCCGGGAGCTGGCCGGCTTCGGCTTTGCCGGGCAGGACGCCATCCGCTTCTTCGCGGTCTTCTTCCAGTTGCGCCGGGCCTTCTACTTCATAAAGTACGGGCTGGTCGGCACCTCCTCTTCCATGAAGGCGTTGCGCAGCCACCTGTGGAACTGCGTCTTCACCCACGATATCCGCTGGTTCGACGCGCGCTTTTGGAACAAGATGGAGGACTTTTCCCTCCTGCTGCTTGGGGAGACCGGCACCGGGAAAGGGGCGGCGGCTGCTGCTATCGGCCGCTCCGGCTTCATCCCCTTCGACGCCGGCCGTAACTGTTTCACCGAGAGCTTCACCCGCAACTTCGTTTCCATAAACCTCTCCCAGTTCTCCGAAGGGGTGCTCGAGTCGGAGCTTTTCGGGCACCGCAAGGGGGCTTTTACCGGCGCGGTCGACAACCACGAAGGGCTCTTCAGCCGCTGCGCACCCCACGGCGTCATCTTCCTCGACGAAATAGGCGACATCAGCGCGCCGGTCCAGATAAAGCTCCTCCAGGTGCTGCAGGAGAGGGTCTTCTTCCCGGTAGGCAGCCACGAGGCCAGGCGCTTCAGCGGCCGGGTGATAGCGGCCACCAACCGCTCCCTCAACGAACTGTGCAGCGCCGGTTCCTTCCGCGACGATCTCTACTACCGTCTCTGCTCGGACGAGGTGATCCTTCCCCCCTTGCGGCAACGGCTGCAGGAAGACCCTGCCGAGCTCGATGCGCTGCTCTCCAGCATCCTGACCAGGCTGGCCGGCGACGTTTCGCCGCGAGAAAAGCTCCTGGTGAAAAAGGTGGTCGAAAGGGATCTCGGGCCGCAGTACCCCTGGCCCGGCAACGTCCGGGAACTGGAACAGGCGGTGAAGAGGATCATCCTCACCGGACACTATCTGGGGCGAAAGGCCGAGGATAAAAAGCCGGAGCAGGGAGTTCTGCTCAGTCAGGGGATGTGTGAGGGAACTTTCAGTGCCGAAGAGTTACTGGCAAACTACTGCGCCATGCTCTATCAGCGTTTCGGCTCGTACGAGGAAGTTGCACGCAGGACACAGCTGGACAGAAGGACGGTCAAGAAATACGTCCAGAAATAGTAGCGACACTACAAGGACATCAAACTCATGCTGTTCAGGCTGATACTTCTTTTCACCATCATCCCGGTCATCGAGATCTATCTGCTGATCAAGGTCGGTTCCCTGATCGGCGGACTTCCCACCGCCGCGCTGCTGCTTGCCATCAGCCTGCTGGGCGCCTGGCTGGTCCGCAGCCAGGGTTTCAGGATCTTCCTGCAGATCCGTGACGAGCTCTCCCGCGGCAGGCTTCCCGCTGCGCAACTGATGGACGGCGCGCTGGTCCTGGTGGGCGGGGTTCTGCTGATGACGCCGGGCTTTTTCACCGACTTTCTGGGCATCTTCTTCCTGATCCCGGCCACCAGGAGGCTGATCAAGCTGTGGCTGGGGCTCTGGCTGCAGAGAAAGCTCGCCGGCGGCGGCTTCGTGACCAGGCGCCATTACTGAATAGTTCCCCATCTCCTCCCGGCTCTCCTCTTCCCTAAGCCTCTCGCCCTGGCCCCCCTTTGCCTTGCGCCCCTGTTCTTTTCGGATAAAATCTCGCTGTGTCAGGTAAATAGCCTTCCTGCAGGGCAGAAGAAAGGACCCGTCATGATCCTCGTCGAACAGTACAAGGGCGTGAACATCTCCGAACAGGGTGTGGAGATGGTCGAACGCAAGGGAACGGGGCACCCCGACCAGATCTGCGACAGCGTAATGGATGCCATCTCGGTGGCGCTATCCCAGGCCTACCTCAAGGAATTCGGCACCATTCTCCATCACAATATCGACAAGGGGCTTCTGGCCGCCGGGCGGGTGGAGAAGCGGTTTGGCGGCGGCGAGGTGATCGAGCCCATGGAACTCACCATTGGCGACCGCGCGACCTTCACAGCCTTCGGCAAAGAGATAGCGGTTGAGGAAATCGCCCTGGCCGCGGCCAAAGCGTGGATCGGTTCCCACCTGGCCAACGTCGACCCGCAGCAGCACGTGCGCTACCGCTTCAAGCTCGCCCCCGGTTCCCAGGAACTCACCGACATCTTCCAGCGTCCAGGGGCCATCAAGGCCGCCAATGACACCTCGGCCGCGGTCGGCTACTATCCCCTCAGCCCCACCGAGGAGGCGGTGCTGGCGGTGGAGAGGGAACTGAACAGCCAGCGCTTCAAGAGCCTGTTCCCCGATACCGGCGAGGACGTGAAGGTGATGGGGCTGCGCCGCCGTGATGAGCTGGACCTCACGGTGGCCATGCCCCTGCTCTCCACGCACATCGCCTCCGAAGCTGATTATTTCGCAAGGAAGGAGCTGATCGCGGCCGGGCTGCGGCAATTCGTGGGGGAACGGGTCGCCAGGTTCAGCAAGGTGTCAGTGCACTTCAACACCCTGGATGAGCCGGGACGGGGACTTGGCGGGGTCTACCTGTCGCTTCTGGGAACCTCCGCCGAGGACGCCGACTCAGGGCAGGTGGGGAGGGGGAACCGGGTCAACGGCCTGATCCCCATCGGCAGGCCGATCGGCACCGAGGCTGCTGCCGGTAAGAACCCCATGAGCCACGTCGGCAAGATCTACAACGTACTGTCCCACCGCATCGCCCGCGACATCTGCCAGTCGGTGGACGGGGTCGAGGGTGCCTTCGTCATGCTGCTCAGCCGGATCGGGGAGCCCGTCGACCAGCCGCTGATGGCCAACGCGCAGCTGCAGATGGCCAAGGGGAGGCGGGCGTCCGAGGTCGTCGGGCGGGTGGAGGAGCTTTTCCTGCGCGAGTTTTCCCGCATGGAGGAGTTCTGCCTGTCGCTGGCGAGAGGGGCCCACCGCATCTGTTGAACCTGCCGCCACCCGCCCATCTGCCGGTCATCCCCTGTTTTTACGATAGACGCTTTTCTTTGGAAACAAGTTGGCTACACTGTTAGCGTTTATTTAAAAATGGAGGGATCATCATGGGGCTCGATGAAACAGTTCTCAGTGAAGTCAGGTTGACCGAGGAGGAAGTCAGGTCAAAGATCGCGGAGATAACCAAGGGGGTGTTCTCAACCATGGTCATGATGGATGTGGCGGACCAGAAGCCCCTGACGGAAGCGGTGGTAACTTTCCACGAGACCCTCACCAGCATGGTGGGGTTGGCCGGGAGCCACTCGGGTCTGCTGGCCATTCACTGCCCGAAGGCGCTGGCGCTCAAGGTGACTTCCAACATGCTCGGCATGGAGGTCACCGACATCGGCGAGGATGTCAACGACGCCATGGGGGAAATCGCCAACATGATCGGCGGCGATGTGAAGCACATCTTCTCCCCCAAGGGTGCCGATATCAATCTCTCCATCCCCACCGTCATCTACGGAAGCGACTACGTCCTGGAAAGTATCTCCACGTCCGAAGCCATGGTGATCCCCTTCGAGTGTGAGGGCGAGCAGTTCCTGCTTACCTTCAGGATCGGCAGGTAAGCGAGGCCGGATGCGAGCGGAGCCCTTTGCCGGGGGCTCCGCGCTTTCGTCCGTCGCCGTCTGCAGCAAACATCTCTGCCGGGCCCGTCATCAGTCCCTCCCGCACCCTCTGCCCCAGCATTCTCCCGTTGGCAACAAGCCCTCTCCACCTTTCCGCACAGGCTAGCGCTCCCTCCCCAAACGCCTCTTGTCAACCGCCCCGTCCCCCCCGGGGGCTACAAAAGGTTGACAAGGGAGGCGTTAACGGTAAAAATGAACAATTGCTGATGCTTGGGTGCCTGAGCCCCACTGGACACTCTTTGGGAGGATTTTTGGAGACCGTTTTTGTAGAACTTGCCGTCATCGCCGTCCTCATCATCTTGAACGGCTTCTTCGCCTGCTCCGAGTTTGCCATCATCTCCGTCAGAAAAAGCTGGATAGCCCAACTGGTCAGCCAGGGGGACGAGCGGGCGGCCATGGTGGACGCCCTCCAGAAGGATCCCCACCGCCTGCTGGCCATCGTGCAGATCGGCATGACCGTGATCGGTTCGACGGCGTCCGCGGTGGGCGGCGTCATTGCCGTCGATTACCTCCGGCCTCTCCTGCAGCGCTCCTCCATCCCATTCGTCTCGCACGCCGCCGAGCCCCTGGCGGTCACCATCGTGGTTGCCACCATCTCCTACCTGCTGCTCATCCTGGGCGAACTGGTCCCCAAGAACATCGGGCTGCAGTACTCGGACCGCATGGCTCTGGCCGTGGCCAAGCCGATCACCGTGCTGGCCCGGCTGGCGGGGGTGCTGGTCTACCTGTTGAGCCTCTCCAGCAAGGCGGTCTTCGCGCTGCTTCGTCTGAAAGGGGAGAGAAGGGGGTTCATGACCCGTGAGGAGGTGCAGCACATCGTGGCCGAGGGGCACGAAAGCGGCATCTTCAGCGAGACCGAGCACACCTTCATCGACAACCTCTTCGACTTCACCCACACCGCGGTCCGGGAGGTCATGGTGCCGCGCACCAGGATCGTCGGCTTCGACCTGAACCTCCCCAAGGAAGAGATCCTGCACGGCGTGCTGGACAACATGTACTCGCGCTACCCCGTCTACGTCGGCAGCATCGAGGAGACGGTAGGCTTCATCCACGGCAAGGACCTTCTGGGCAGGATAATCAAGGAGCCGGACTTCGACATCCGCTCCATCGTCCGCCCCCCTGTCTTCGTCCCGGAAGGAAAGAAGGTGAGCGAGCTTCTGAAGGAGATGCAGAAGAACCGGATACACATGGCTTTCGTGGTGGACGAATACGGCGGCATCAGCGGTATCGTCACCACCGAGGATCTTTTGGAGGAGTTGGTTGGCGAGATCCAGGACGAGCACGACGTGGGCGAGCCGAGCACCGTCCAGGTGCTGGCCGACGGCAGCTACCTGGTCGATGCCCTCATTTCCATCTCGGACCTGGAGGACCTGCTTGACATTGAACTGGGCGAGGACCTTCCCTACGACACCCTGGCCGGTTTCATCCTGGATCGGATCGGCGGCTTTCCCGAGCAGGGCGAAATGCTGGAACTGGGGAAGGGCAACTATGTACTGACCTGTGAGGAGGTGACCCGCACTGGCATTTCCAAGGTGAGGATCGCCAAAAAAGAGGAACCCGCAGAGCCCCCAGCCCCCAGCCCCTAGCCCCTAGCCCCTAGCCCCTAGCCCCTTCTTTCCCTTCCCCGCAAAGAGAACCGAGGACAGGATGGAGATCGCCAGCACGCCGACGATCACCCCCAGTGAGAAGTGCAGCGGTATCTCCACCAGGTCGGCCAGCACCATCTTCACCCCCACGAAGCTCAGGATGATGGAAACCCCCAGCTTGAGGTGGGTGAACATCTGGATGACGTGGGCGAGCAGGTAGTACAGCGAGCGCAGCCCCATGATGGCGAACACGTTGGAGCTGTAGACGATGAGCGGGTCGCGGCTGACCGCCAGCACCGCGGGGATGGAGTCGACCGCGAAGAGCAGGTCGCTCGACTCCACCACGAGCAGTGTCAAAAGGAGCGGGGTGGCGGCCAGCACCCCGCGCCTCCTGATGAAGAAACGGTCCCCCCGCGCCCGCCTGGTGACCGGCACGAACTTCCTGAACAGCCTAACCAGCAGGTTCTTTTCCGGCTCGACCTTCCCTTCCTTGCCAAAGGCCATCTTGGCGCCGGTGTAGATCAGCACCGCGCCGAACAGGTAGACGATCCAGTGGAAACGCTCGATCAGCCCTATCCCCGCCACGATGAAGATCCCCCTCATGATCAGGGCGCCGATGATCCCCCACTTGAGGATCTTCGGCTGGTGCAGCTTGGCGACCCGGAAGTAGGCGAAGATCATGATGAAGACGAAGAGGTTGTCCACCGACAGCGACTCCTCGATCAGGTAGCCGGTGAGAAACTCCAGCGCCTTGGCCTGGCCCAGGTAGAACCAGATCACGCCGTTGAAGGCGGCCGCCAGCGAGACCCAGAGCAGGGTCCAGCCCAGCGCCTCCCGCAAGGCGATCTCCCGGCTGTGCCGGAAGACCCAGAGGTCCACCAGGAACATGAAAGAGATGACCGCGGCAAAGATCAGCCACAGGGCGGTATGCACATCCACGATGGCCTCCTGTTAGCGCGCCATCCGCTCGAGCCGGGCGATCCTTTCCTCCATCGGCGGGTGGGTGGAGAAGAGCTGCATGAGTCCGCCGCCGGTCAGCGGGTTGACGATGAACAGGTGCGCGGTGGCCGGCCGCGCTTCCTCCATGGGGAGCATGCGCGAGCCGGAGTCGAGCTTTCTCAGCGCGTTGGCCAGGGAGAGCGGGCGCCCGCACAGCTTGGCTCCCCCCTCGTCGGCCATGTACTCGCGTGACCGGGAGACCGCCAGCTGGATCAGCATGGCCGCGATGGGGGCGATGATCGACATCACCAGCGCGCCGGCCAGCCCCCCTCCCTCATCCTCGTCGCTGCGGCTGCCGAACATGGCCCCCCAGCGGACCATGCTTCCCAGCATGGAGATGGCGCCGGCCAGGGTGGCGGCGATGGTGGAGACCAGGATGTCCCGGTTGATGACGTGGGTGAGCTCGTGGGCCATCACCCCCTCCAGCTCCTCCGGGGTCAGTATCCGCATGATCCCTTCGGTGGCCGCCACCGCAGCGTGCTGCGGGTTCCTGCCGGTGGCGAAGGCGTTGGGGCTGTCGGAGGGGATGATGTAGACCTTGGGCATCGGGATGCCGGCCTGCAGGCTGAGCTTTCTCACCATGCCGTAGAAGCCGGGGTTCTCCATCTCGGTGATCTCCTGGGCGCCGTACATGCGCAGGACGATCTTGTCCGAGAACCAGTAGGAGAAGAGGTTCATGCCGCAGGCCATGAGGAAGGCGAACATCATGCCTCCCCGCCCTCCGATGGCGCTGCCCAGCCCCACCATCAGTAGCGTCAGGGCGGTTAAGAGAACTGCTGTCTTGAATCTGTTCATGTGGTATCTCCTCGTTGGGGTTACCGGGCTAATAAAAAAGACCTTTACCCGGAGCGTGATCGCACTGGATAAAGGTCTTGCATGCGTTGACGTGTGTCATTGCCCCGCGTCCGGGCCCAAAGGCCGTCCTGACGAATCGACGGGTCGGCATTTGCGCTGCCGAGAGCTACTCCCCTTTATTTAAGCTGAAATATAGTTATTGCGCTCGTGCGTGTCAACCCCATTCGGTCAAAAACGTCAATCCGGCAGAAATAACTCGGCCAGCAGGTAAAAGAGGGCGCACAGGAAAAAGGGGAGCCAAAGCAGGTTTGCCAGGCCGGGGCCCAGGGCGTACCCCGGGTAGACGGGGGTTGCCCCGCTCTTGTGCGTGCTTCGGGTGAAGGCCCGCTCGGTCTGCGCCGTCATGGTCGTGCCGGCTTTTTCAGCATCCGATCCGGTCGGTCAGCAAGATGGCCTCGGCCAGCTGCCGCATCGAGATCCTGCGGTCCATGGCGAGTCTCTGCATGCGGCGGAAGGCCTCCGCCTCGGACAGCTTGTCGCGCTCCATCAGCCGCCCCTTGGCCTTCTCCACGATCTTCCTGCTCTCGATGTTCTCCTTGAGGTTGGCGACTTCCTCCTTGAGCTTTTCCACCCGGCGGGCGGCCGCCAGCGAGAGCACCAGGGCCGCCATCAACTCCTCTTCCCGCACCGGCTTGGCCAGGATGGTGGAGACCAGCGACTCGCCCCAGCTCTGCACCCCCTCCAGGTCCGCGGTTTCGGCGATCATGATGATCGGGATGCTCAGCTTGTCCCAGAGCTTTTTCACCAGGCTGTTCACCTCCTGCTCGGAGGACGAGTACTCGAGGATGGCGATGTCCGGACGGTTTTCCACGGACTCCGCGTAGAGCTCGGCAAGAGTGGCCGAAGCTATTATTTCAGCAAATCCTCTCGCCAGCAGCCTCTTTTTTAGGCTCCCCAGGAGCTTCTCGTCGCGAATGTACAGGACCACTTTTCCCATGTCTTTCACCCCCTTACGACGAATGGGCCCGCCGCGTTGCGGCATGACAGGGGTGAATGAGCATAAAGTGTTCCAAAAGCCGCGACAGCCTCGGAACCTGCCGGTTCCGGCACCGGCACCGGCCAGCGGCAAGCCGGTGTCCCACCTAAAAGTGCTGCCTGCTCCTCCCTCTTCTAGCTGTTTTTTCTCATGTTCCGGGGAGGCGAGCCGATGAGCGGTTATTAACGCGTAGAGTGTCGGGACCTTCGCGCCCGCCATCATGCCAACCGGCAGCTTACCGCCGCAACCCTCGCCATCCAGGTGGACCCATGCGCTTTTCCGCAGCACCGGTACCGCTCGACAGGCAACGCAAGCTGGCCAGGGGTGTGCTCCTTTGTGTGCTCCTCATCCTGGGGTGTGCCTTGCTGGTGCTGTGCAACGACCCGGTGCTGGCCTTGTGGCTGGCGTTGCTGCTGACGGGAGCCGCGCAACTGATCTGGCTGGTGTGGAAGCGGCACTCGGAGGCTGCCGACAAGCGCCGGGGCGAGCTGCTGGGCCTCTTTCAGCGCATCGGCCGCCTCGGTTGCTGGGACTGGAACCCCGGCACCGGTGAGCTCTTCTGCTCCGAGGAGGTCTGCCGGATCTTGGGCCTTCCCGCCGCCAGGCTCCCGCACAGTTACGACGGCTATCTGGGGCTGCTGGAGCCCGGCGAGGCCGGGGAGCTTGCGGCAGCCATCGACGGGGCCCTCTCCGGCGGAGCAGCCTGCTACCAGGTCGAGCACCGGGTGCTGCGCGCCGACGGCAGCGAGCGCACCGTCCGCCAGGCAGGCGAGATCTGCCGCGACCAGCAGGGTGCCGTGCGGCGGGTGGTGAGCGTGGTGCACGACGTCAGCGAACTGAAGGAGGCCGAAAGCGCCCTCTTCTTCGAAAAACGCTACCGGGCCCTGATCGAGAACATCCCCCAGCGCATCTTCCTGAAAGACCACAACTCGGTCTACCTTTCCTGCAACTCGAGCTTCGCCCGCGAACTCGGCCTGCAGCCCGGGGACGTGTTCGGCAAGACCGACTGCCAGCTGTTTCCTGAGCCGATGGCCAGAAAGCGCCTGGAGGACGACGCACGGGTGATGGCGGCCGGAACGCCCGAGGAGCGCGACGAGCAGCGGGAGCGGGACGGCAGCTGGGTGAACACGGCGCTCATCCCCTTGAAGGACGAGACGGGCGCTGTCTATGGCCTGCTGGGGATCCTCACCGACATCACCCTTCGCAAGCTGGCCGAGCAGCAGTTCAAGGAGAGCGAGGAGCGCTTCCGCGATACCTTCGAACAGGCAGCGGTCGGCATCTGCCACTGCGACCTGGCCGGCAGGGTGATCAGGATCAACCGGCGCCTTTGCGAGATCCTCGGCTATCAGCAGGGCGATCTTTTGGGGCGCAGCCTTCAGGAGATGGTGCATGCCGAGGACCTTTCCGCCGAGCGGGAGCAGCACGAGCGGCTGCTACTGGGAGAGATCGACAACTACTCGCTGGAACTCCGCCAGCTGCGAAAAGACGGCTCGCTGGTCTGGGTCAACCTCACCAAATCGGTGGTCTGCGGGGAGGGGAGGGGGCCCAGGTACCTGACCGCGGTCATCGAGGATATCACCGCCAAGAGGGAGTCCCAGGCCCTGCGCCGGGAGCGTGACCTGGTCAAGGCGGCAAGCTGTGCCAAGAGCCAGTTTTTGGCCGGCATGAGCCACGAGATCCGCACCCCCATGAACGCCATCATCGGGCTGGGGCGGCTCGCCCTGCAGACGGAGCTGACCGGCAAGCAGCGCGAGTACCTGGAGAAGATCTGCTCGTCGGGGCAGACCCTGCTCGACATCATCAACGACATCCTGGACTTTTCCAAGATCGAGGCGGGGAGGGTGGAGCTGGAGAAGACCGAGTTCACCCTGGCCGAGGTGCTGGGCGCCATCTCCGACCTGTTCAGCATCAAGGCGAGGGAGAAGGGGGTCTGCTACCGGGTCAGGCTGGATCCCCAGCTCCCCAAGCGCCTCATGGGGGACCCGTTGAGGCTGACCCAGGTACTCAACAACCTGGTGGGCAACGCGGTGAAGTTCACCGAGCGCGGCGAGGTGGTGGTAGAGGCGAAGCCGGTCGAGCGCGGGGCGGACCAGCTGACGGTGCAGTTCCTGGTCAAGGATACCGGGGTGGGGCTCACCCCGGAGCAGATCGGCAAGATCTTCACCCCCTTCACCCAGGCGGACAGCTCCACCACGCGCAGGTACGGCGGCACCGGCCTGGGGCTTTCCATCAGCAGCCAGCTGGTCGAGCTGATGGGAGGCGAGCTGCGGGTGCAAAGCAGCACCGGCGTGGGCTCCAGCTTCTACTTCACGGTCGGTTTCGGGGTGCCGGCGGCCGGAGCCTGCCAGGGGCCCTCCCTGGAGCAGGAGCTCGCCAACCTGAGGCTTTTGGTGGTGGACGCCGACCGGGAGTCGCGCGGCAAGCTGTGCGGGGTGGTGCATGGCCTGCCGCTCACCCTGGATTTCGTGGACACGGTGCCGGCGGCGATGGCGGCCCTGAGCGAGGTCGCGCCGGCCGGCGGTTCCCCCTTCGACCTGGTGTTCATAGACGGCGCCACGGCGGGGGAGGAAGGGATCAGGGCGCTTTGCCGCGACATCGCCAGCCGCCATCCGCACGGGCTCCCCGCGCTGGCCGCGGTGCCGGCCTCTCTGCTGGACCGGATCCGGCAGCAGGCCCGGCAACTCGGGCTGAGCGGGGTGGTGGCCTCCAGCCGCCCTTCGCTGGTGCTGGACGGCATCGTGCGGGCGCTCTCCGGCGGGCAGCTCCCTCCCGACCGGGAACCGCGCCCCCCCGCCTTGACCCGGGGGGTGCTTCACGATACCTTGAATGGGTCCTGCGACGGGGAGCAGCGGCCAGCCCTGCTCGACCCGGCACGGCTCGCCGGGGAGGCCGCCAAGCTGGAGCGGCTTTTGGCCAGAAACAGCCTGGACGCCAAGAGGCAGTTCGCCCTTTTCTGCGCGGCCATTCCGGCCGGTGCCTTTGCCAGGGAGCTGAAGGCGCTGGAACTCTGCCTGGACAAGCTCGATTTCAAGAAGGCGCGCGGCCTGCTGTCCACTTTCCCGGGGATCACCCCCCAACCTCCGGCTGAAGAAAGGGATACCGCATGAGACGGCAAAACGTGATGATCGTCGATGACACCCCCGCCAACATCGAGGTGGTGAGCGAGAGCCTCGGCGACGAGTACGAGACGATCTTCGCCACCAGCGGCGCGGAGGCCCTCGACCTGATCCGGGAGGACAAGCCGGACCTGATCCTGCTGGACATCATGATGCCGGGGATGGACGGCTACCAGGTCTGTAGCATCCTGAAGGGGGACCCGGCCACCCGCGACATCCCGGTCATCTTCGTCACCGCCATGATTCAGCAGGAGGACGAGATCAGGGGGCTGGAGCTGGGGGCCATCGACTACATCACCAAGCCGATCACCCCCCACGTGGTGAGGGCCCGGGTCAAGAACCACCTGGAGATGAAGCGCTACCGCGACCTGCTGGAGAACCTCTCCACGGCCGCCGACCGCACCAAGAAGGAGTTCCTGCGCGGGGTGAGCCACGAGCTGCGCACGCCGCTCACCCCGATCATCGGCATGACCGACCTGGTGCTGAACCGCGAGGAAGACGACGAGAAGCGGAAGTACCTTTCGCTGGTGCAAAAGGCGGCCATGAAGCTTTTGGGGCTGATCGAAGACCTGATCGAGACAAGCCGCCTGGAGGGGGACGAGGTGCACCTGGAGCAGCGTCCCTTCCAGCTCAAGCCCTTCCTCGATGCCCTGGCGGCCGAGCTTCAACCGCTGGCGGGCTCCAAGGGGCTGGAGCTCTCGTTGAGCGTGGCCCCGGAGCTTCCCGATTCGGTAGTGACCGACCAGGGGATGCTGCACAAGGTGCTGTCGGTGCTTCTGGGTAACGCCATCAAGTTCACGAGCCAAGGTGAGGTGTCGCTCGATACCCTGCGGGGCGTCGCCGGCAGCGGCTTCGTGCTCCACTTCGCGGTGGCAGACACCGGCATCGGCATCGCCGAGGAGGACCTGGAGCGGGTCTTCAACGATTTCACCCAGTCCGACGGCGCCATCACCCGGGCCTACCCCGGGCTGGGGCTCGGGCTCACCCTGGCGCGGCGCATCATCGAGCTCATGGAGGGAAGGATCTGGGCCGAGAGCCGCCAGGGGGGAGGCTCCATCTTCCACGCCGAGATACCGCTGGTCCTGCCGGAGAAGGGTGCCGCCGGCGAGCGCGGGGAAACCCCATCCTCACCCTCTCCAACCTGCCACCCCGGCCAGAATACTGCTTGACCTGACGAGCGCATTGTCGTACCTTCTGCGCTGGGCTATCGGCCTGAAAAATCACGTCATTCACCCTTTTCACCATCCGGATAAACCTGCAGCACCTTGGAACAGATTGTTATGCCAAACCTTCGGTCACGCCCCCTGGTGACCCTGCTATCATCCCTGATCTGTGTTGTCCTTCTTTTCCTCGCCACCGTCTCCTTCGCGGCAGATTCGGCAAAGATAGACCTCCTCGTCAACGACGCCATCAGCCGCAAGCTGATCGCGGGTGGCGTGGTGCTGATCGGCAACCGCGACCGGGTGATCTTTCAGCGCGCCTACGGCCGGGTCTCCCCGCTGCCGGATGCGCCGCCCATGACCACCGGGACCGTCTTCGACCTGGCCTCCCTCACCAAGGTGGTGGCGACCACCCCCTCGGTCCTCAAGCTGGCGGAGGAGGGGAGGCTCTCCCTGCTGGACCCGGTCGTGAAATGGTTCCCCGAGCTCGCCGGGCACGGCAAGGACAACGTGCTGGTCCTGAACCTGCTCACCCATACCTCCGGGCTGGACGACCTGCCGCTCTCCAAGGAAGAGCCGATGAAAAGCGCCATCCAGGGTGCGGCCGCGCAGAAACTCAAGGGGGAGGTGGGAAGCCGCTTCCGCTACGCCGACCTCAACTTCATCCTGCTTGCCGAGCTGGTAAAACGGGCCACCGGGGCCGGCCTCGACCTTTACACCCAGGCCTCCTTCTACCGGCCGCTGGGGATGCTGGACACCACCTTCAACCCGCCGGACAAGCAGAGGTGCTCGCCGACCATCCGTGACGAGGTTCTCGTGCAGGGCGAGGTGCAGGACGGCCAGGCCAGGCTTTTGGGCGGGGTTGCCGGGCATGCCGGCTTGTTCTCGACGGCGGGGGACCTGGCCAAGTTCTGCAGGATGATGCTGTCGGGCGGTGTGCTAGACGGCGAGCGGGTGCTCGCCCAGCGCACCGTGGAACAGATGACCGCCCCCTACTTTGCGCGGGGAGGCGACGTGATCCGGGGACTGGGCTGGGACATCTCGTCCCCTTATTCCTCGCCGCGCGGCCTCGGTTTCTCCAAGGTCTCCTTCGGGCACACCGGCTACTCCGGCTCCTCGATCTGGATCGACCCGGTCTCCGACACCTTCGTCATCCTGCTCACCGCGCGGCTGGACTACAAGAACGTGCACCAGTTCAACCAGTTGCGGGCGGAGCTCTCCACCCTGGCCTCGGTGCTCTTCGTGGTGCCGCCGGAGCTGCGCGAGATGGCGCATCTGCATGATCAGTGATTAATCAGAATAGGGCAAATGCCTTGACACCATACGCTCCTTTATGCTAGCTTTTTTCCGTTTTTTCCCGTGTCGTTCGGTTCGCGAAGCCTGAATAAAAACGGGTTTTTTGCCCGGGCGCGAACCGTCACTTTTCTTGCCAGCAGGATCGATACGCCGCCTCGACTGTACCCAGGTAGGCAGCCAATGAACCATCTCGCACATCCGCAGCATTAACGCCTGACCTAACGGTTTCCAAAAAGTAGGGGGGATAGATGGGCAACAGACTGCTCCTCGCCGATGACAGCATCACTATCCAGAAAGTCGTGGCGATCATCTTTGCCAACGAGGAGTTCGAGCTCACCGTGGTCGACAACGGGACCGCCGCCCTCGACAAAGCCCGCGAGATCCAGCCCGACTTGATGCTGGTGGACGCCTTGATGCCGGGAAAGACCGGCTACGAGGTCTGCTCCGAGATCCGGCGCGACCCCAAGCTCGGCCCGACCCCGCTGCTTTTACTGATAGGGGCCTTCGAGCCGCTGGACGAGGAAAAGGCCCGCAGCTGCGGAGCCGACGCCACCATCTCCAAGCCGTTCGAGTCCCAGCAGCTGATCGACAAGGTCAAGGAACTCCTGGTTCTCGGCAGCTCCAGGAAGGCGGCTCCCGCCCCGGCCCCGGCTGCGCCTGAGCCGGCCGGCGCCGAGACCGTAGATATCTGGGGAGATCTCTCCTCGCTGGACACCATGTCCGCGGCCGCTCAGCCCGCACCCGTTAAAGCTCCCGCTGCGCCTGCCGTTCAGGAAGCGGTGGCGGCTCAGGCTGCGCCGGCTGCTGCGGCCCCATCGGCTCCCTCCATCGCCGCCCCGGCTGCGCCTGCCGCAGCTGCCGTCCAGGAAGAGCTCGTGGAGGCCAGCATGGAGGACGACCTGTGGGGGGCTTTCGACCTGGAGGAAGAAGCGCCCTCCGGTGGCTTCGGCGTCATCGAGCCGGGTAGCGATTTCGAGGCGGAGGAGTTCTTCAGCTTCGAGGAAGACAGCGAAGAGGTCCTGGAGACCGGTGCCGCCGTCGAGCTGGTCGAGGAGCCGGCGGTGGAGGCTTCCGCCGAAGAGCTGTTCGTCCTGGAAGAGACCCCGTACGGCGACTTCGACGCCGAACTGGTGAGCGAGCCGGAAACCGCCAAGGAGGCGGTCTTCGAGCTGCCGGAGTACGAGCCGTTCTCCTTCGAGGAGGAGGCGGCCGAGGAGAGTGCAGCCCCGGCACCGGCGAGCGCGCCCGCCTTCGAGGCAGCACCCGCCGTCCAGGCCGCGCCTGCCGCCGCTGCCGCGCCGGTCAGCGCCCCCGCTGCTGCGCCTGCCGCAGCAAGCCAGGCCGCGCCGGCTGCCGCCCTCAGCGAGGAGGCCATTGTCGCGGCGCTCTCCAAACTGTCCAAGGAAGTCATCGAGCGCATCGTCTGGGAAGTGGTTCCCGACCTGGCCGAGGTGCTCATCAAGGAAGAGATCAGGAAACTGAAGGAAGGCCTGCGGGGGTAGGTAGCTCCGCCTCCGGATGGACCGCCTGCGCTGCAGGAAGAGGGGATTCTACGATCCCCTTTTTTAGTCTGACCTGCCAAAGGTCCGGCCGGTCCGGCTGAAAAACAACAAACGAGGTAGTTTCGATGGCAAAGAGAGAGCTGGAAAAGGTTTACGAGCCGAAGAGCGTCGAGCAGAGGTGGTACCAGGAGTGGGAAGAGAAGGGCTATTTCCATGCCACCGTCCCCTCCGACAAGCCTTCCTATAGCATCGTCATCCCCCCTCCCAACATCACCGGGGTGCTGCACATGGGCCACGCGCTCAACAACACCCTGCAGGACATCCTGTGCCGCTGGAAGCGGATGAGCGGCTACAACGTGCTCTGGATGCCGGGCACCGACCACGCCGGCATCGCCACCCAGAACGTGGTGGAGCGCCAGCTGGCAGCGGAGAAGAAGGATCGCTTCGAGCTCGGCCGCGACGGTTTCATCGAGCGGGTCTGGCAGTGGAAGGGTGAATCCGGCGGCCAGATCATCGGCCAGCTCAAGCGCCTGGGCGCCTCCTGCGACTGGGAGCGCGAGCGCTTCACCATGGACGCCGGGCTCTCCAAGGCCGTGCGCGAGGTCTTCGTCCGCCTGTACGAGGAAGGGCTCATCTACCGCGACAACCGGCTGATCAACTGGTGCCCGCGCTGCCACACCGCGCTCTCCGACATCGAGGTCGAGCACGAGGAGAAGGCGGGCAACCTCTGGCACCTGCGCTACCCGGTAGTGGGAAGCGACGAGGTGCTGGTGCTGGCTACCACCCGTCCGGAGACCATGCTGGGCGACACCGCGGTGGCCGTCAACCCCGCTGACGACCGCTACAAGCACCTGGTAGGGAAGAAGGTCCTCCTGCCGCTGGTCAACCGCGAGATTCCCATCGTCGCCGACGAGTACGTGGACATGGAGTTCGGCACCGGCGTGGTGAAGATCACCCCGGCGCACGACTTCAACGACTTCGAGGTGGGCCTCAGGCACAACCTCGACAAGATCAACGTGTTCGACGAGTCCGGCGTGGTCAACGCCGCCGGCAAGCAGTACGAGGGGATGGACCGCTTCGCCGCCAGGAAGCAGGTGGTGGCCGACCTGGAGGCGGCTGGACTTCTGGAGAAGATCCAGGACCACGCCCTGTCGGTGGGGGGCTGCTACCGCTGCAAGACGGTGGTCGAGCCCTACCTCTCCCTGCAGTGGTACGTGAAGGTGGGACCGCTCGCCGAGCGGGCGCTCGCCGCGGTGAAGGATAGCCGTACCCGCATCGTCCCGCAGCAGTGGGAAAACACCTACTACGACTGGATGGAAAACATCCGCGACTGGTGCATCTCCCGCCAGATCTGGTGGGGACACCGCATCCCGGCCTGGTTCTGCGACCACTGCGGCGGCGTCACCGTCGCCAAGGAAGACCCCACCAAGTGCTCCAAGTGCGGCTCCGACGAGATCCGCCAGGAGACCGACGTGCTCGACACCTGGTTCTCCTCGGCGCTTTGGCCCTTCTCGACCATGGGGTGGCCGGACAAGACCCCGGAACTTGCCGCCTTTTACCCGACCTCGACGCTGGTGACCGGCTTCGACATCCTCTTCTTCTGGGTGGCCCGCATGATGATGATGGGGCTGCACTTCATGGACGAGGTCCCCTTCAAGGACGTCTACATCCACGCCCTGGTGCGCGACGCCCAGGGGCAGAAGATGAGCAAGTCCAAGGGGAACGTGATCGATCCCCTGACCGTGATCGAGGAGTACGGCACCGACGCCTTCCGCTTCACCCTGGCGGCCTTCGCGGCCCAGGGGCGCGACATCAAGCTCGCTGCCGAAAGGATCGCCGGCTACCGCAACTTCGCCAACAAGATCTGGAACGCCTCCCGCTTCGCCATGATGAACCTGGAGGGTTTCGAGCCCAGCTCGGTCGACCCGGCCAAGCTCCAGCTCTCCAACGCCGACAAGTGGATCCTGTTCCGGCTGAACGAGGCGGCGCTTTCCGTCGAGGAAAACCTGACCTCCTTCAAGTACAACGATGCCGCCAGCGACCTCTACCGCTTCACCTGGAGCGAGTTCTGCGACTGGTATATCGAGCTGATCAAGGACGATCTCTACAAGGGTGACGCCGCGCGGCAGCTGACCGCCAAGTACGTGCTCTGGCTGGTGCTGGAAAACCTGCTCCGCCTGCTGCATCCGTTCATGCCGTTCATCACCGAGGAGATCTGGCAGGCGATTCCCAAGACCGGGGAAGAGGCCTCCTCCATCATGATCTCCCCCTTCCCGAAGGCGCGCGAGGAGTGGGCGGCCTTTGCCGGCGCCGCGGCCGAGATGGAACTGGTCATGGACGTCATCAAGGGGATCAGGAACATCAGGGGCGAGATGGAAGTCCCCCCCAGCAAGCAGATCGCCGTCCTGCTCGACTGCAAGTCGCAGGAGAGCCTGGAGCTTCTGAAGAAGAACGAGGTGTACGTGATGAGCCTCGCCCGCCTCTCCGACCTCGCCATCGGCCGCGGCGTGGAGCGCCCGGAGGAGGCTTCCCTGCAGGTGGCAGGCGACGTGGAGATCGTCGTCCCGCTCAAGGGGCTGGTCAACGTCGAGGAGGAGGAGAAGCGCCTCAACAAGGAGATCGCCAAGATCGACAAGGACATCGAGTTCCTCTCCAAGAAGCTCACCAACCCGAGCTTCGTGGAGCGTGCACCTGCCGACGTGGTGGAGAAGGAGCGCGAGAAGGTAGGGGAGTTCGAGAACAAGAAGAAGCTACTCGAGGAGAGCCTGGTCAAGATCCAGCGCCTGCGCTAGGTTGCCGCCGGGGACGAGAATCTGAATATGCCGCTGCTTCCGTGAGAGGCAGCGGCATTTTTTTACCCCATCCTCACCCTGTCCCTCCCCTTGAAGGGGAGGGGACGCAGGGGGGGCTGATTTCCGAATCCGGCATTCTCCAGCCCAATCGACTTCCCCCTCTCCTTCCAGGAGAGGGCAGGGGTGAGGATGGGGTGGAATTGAGGTACTACCGGGGATAAAGTGCAGCCCGAGCAGGGGAGGGAGGATAAAGCCCCTATGAAATGACAGGCGTTTCGGTTATACTGTTGCCGCCTTCTCTCTCTATCAACGCGCGAGGTCCCACTTGTTCCTCCCCTACCTTATCTACGTCTTCGCCTTCATCCTGGGCGCAGTGGTCGGCTCCTTCCTGAACGTCTGCATCTGCCGCATTCCCAAGAAGGAGTCGGTGGTCTCCCCACCTTCCCATTGCCCGAACTGCAACTACGTCATCCGCTGGTATGACAACATCCCCATCCTGAGCTACCTCTTCCTGAAGGGGCGCTGCCGGGGGTGCGGGGAGCCCATTTCCCCGCAGTACCCGGTGGTGGAACTGATCAACGGGCTGCTCGCCGTGGCGTTGCTCGCCAAGTTCGGGCTCGGCTTCAGCTTCGCCGTCCTGTTCGTCTTCTGCTCGGCCCTGGTGGTGATCACCTTCATCGACCTCGAGCATCAGATCATTCCCGATCGCATTACGCTGCCGGGCATCGTGGCTGGCTTCATCGTCTCCTTCTTCCTTCCCAACTTCGGCTGGCAGAATTCGCTGATCGGCATCCTGGCCGGCGGCGGCAGCCTGCTGTTGATCGCCTTCGCCTATTCGCTGATAACCAAGAAGGACGGCATGGGCGGCGGCGATATCAAGCTGATGGCGATGATGGGGGCCTTTTTCGGCTGGCAGGCCGTCCTTTTCATCATCTTCGCCTCCTCGCTGCTCGGATCCATCATCGGCGTTGCAGTCATGCTGGCCCGCAAGGAGGATTCCACCTTTGCCATACCTTTCGGCCCCTTTCTGTCCGGCGCCTCCATCCTCTACATCTTCTACGGACGGCAGATCATGATCTGGTACCTCTCCATCGGCAGATGACATTCCCGGTATGAAAGCGTTCCGCTTCAGCCTCACTTTCCATATCCTCGCCGCCCTCAGTTCGCTGCTGGTGCTCACCTGGATACTTCTCTCCCTGATTTCCTTCAAGACGGCGGAGAATGACCTTTACCAGCTGAAGGGTGAGGAGGGGCGGCTGCTGCTGGCCTCCATCGACAAGCTGCTGCCCCGTCCGCTGGCAGCGCCGCAGGCTGGTTCGGCCGCGGCCGACTGCCTGGGGGTGATCACGGCGGGCAAGGGGTTCGCCGGGCTGGTGGTGGTGGACGGGAGCGGCCGCAGCCTGGTATCCCTTGGGGAGCGCCGGGAGCCGGATGCGGAACTGCTCGGCGTGATGAAAACCGGTCGTGCCTCCTGCCAGTTTTCCCGTGACGGCCGTTTCGCCCGCTGCTACCGCCCCTTCCTGGAACAGGGGCGCATCGTGGGCGCCGGCCGGCTGACCCTGTCGCTGGCAGCCGAGCAGGAGCGGCTCAAGGAGTCCCGCCATCTCTTCCTGACCTACTTCGTGCTGGATTTCCTGCTGCTGCTGGTCTTCGGCTCCTACCTCCTGTCCCGCAGCGTGGTGGTCCCGGTCCGGCGGCTGGTCTCGGCTACCCGCAGGATCGCGGACGGGGACCTGCAGGGGAGCGTCCACGTTCCGGGGAGCGCCGAGATTGCCGAGCTCTCCGCTGCCTTCAACGCCATGGTGAGCGCGCTCAGGGAGAAGCATGAGGAGGTCGAGGAGAAGGTTGCTTCCCTGAACAGGGCCAACGCCGAGATAGTCGAGGCCAGGAACGAGGCGATCCGTTCCGAGAAGATGGCCTCGGTGGGGCTTCTAGCCGCCGGCATGGCACATGAGATCGGCACCCCTCTGGCCGCCATCATGGGCTACACCGGCCTGCTTGCCGAGGAGCTCTCGGACGACGAGGAAAAGTCCGATTACCTGCGGCGGATCGGAGTGGAAACGCGCCGCATCGACCGCATCGTGCGCGGCCTGCTCGATTATGCCCGCCCCAAGGGGACCGGCATCGAAAGGGTGGAGCTGGTCCCCCTCATGGAGAAGATCGTCGAGCTGCTTCGGGCGCAGGGGGCGCTCAAGCGGCTGGAAGTCAGCGTGGAGGAGGAGCCGGGAGTACCCCCCGTCCAGGCCGACCCGAACCAGTTGGAGCAGCTGCTCATCAACCTGGTCATGAACGCCAAGGACGCCATGCCCAAGGGGGGCAAGCTGCAGCTCAAGGCGCGGCGGGAGGGGGGCGAGGTCCTTCTGGAGGTGATCGACAACGGCGAGGGGATGCCGCCCGAGCATCTGCCGCTGGTCTTCGATCCCTTCTTCACCACCAAGGAACCGGGGAAGGGGACCGGCCTGGGGCTTGCCATCGCGGCGAGGATCGCCGAGTCCTGCGGCGGCAGGCTGAACGCGGAAAGCGAACTGGGCAAGGGGAGCCGCTTCGTGCTGCGGCTGCCGGCAACCCCTCCGTAGCCAGTGCCGACCACCTAGAGTCCCCTCTCCCGGAGGGAGAGGGTTAGGGTGAGGGTAGGTTGCCATGATGTTACGTGTCGGCAGTGCCGGCTTCCCTCACCCCGGCCCTCTCCCGGAGGGAGAGGGAGAACTGGAGGGAGCTGGAGGGAGCTGGTAGGTGGTGCAGTCGATGCTGACCAATCTGGAGAAGGATGATGCCTGAACGAAAGAGAATTCTCGTGGTGGACGACCAGGAAAATCTCCGCCACATGCTCCAGCTCATGCTGAAGAAGCAGGGGTACCAGGTCGATACCGCCGCCGATGGCAAAGAGGCCCTGGAGCGCCTGCGGCTAAGCCCCTACAGCTTCGTTCTGTGCGACATCAAGATGCCGGTCATGGACGGCAGAAGCTTCCTGGCTGCCTGCACCGAGGCAGGCCTTGGCACCACGGTGATCATGATGTCAGCCTACGGCTCCATCGATGACGCCATCGGCTGCATGAAGCTTGGCGCCTACGACTACATCTCCAAGCCCTTCAACTGCGACGAGATCATCCTGGTGCTGAAGAAGGCCGAGGAACGGGAGCGGCTGAAAGACGAAAACCGCCGGCTGCGCGAGCAGGTGGTGGGGGAATACTCCTTCGGGGAGATCGTCAGCCGCAACGCCAGGATGGCCGAGCTCTTCGAGATGGTCCGCAAGCTCGCCGATCACAAGACCACCGTTCTCATCCAGGGGGAATCCGGCACCGGCAAGGAACTGATCGCCAGGGCGCTGCACTACCAGGGGGGGCGCAAGGATGCCCCCTTCGTCGCCATCAACTGCGGCGCCATCCCGGCCTCCCTTTTGGAGAGCGAGCTGTTCGGCCACGTGAAGGGGGCCTTCACCGACGCCAGCCACGACAAGGCGGGGCTCTTCGAAGAGGCGGACGGCGGCACCCTCTTTCTCGACGAGATCGCCGAGATGCCGCTCCCGCTGCAGGTCAAGCTGCTCAGGGTCCTGCAGGAGGAGGAAATCCGCAGGGTGGGTGCCGCCACTTCCCGGCGGGTCAACGTGCGGGTCGTTTCCGCCACCTCCCGCGACATGGCGGCCGAGGTCGCCCATGGCCGGTTCCGGGAGGACCTCTTCTTCCGGCTGAACGTGTTCGCCATCGCCCTGCCGCCGCTTCGGGAGCGGATAGAGGACGTGGAACTGCTGGCGGATCATTTCTTGGAGAAGTACGGCGAGCAGATGGGGCGCCGAGGGGTGCGGCCGACCCCGGAGGCCCTGCTGGCGCTGGTCCGTTACGACTGGCCCGGCAACGTGCGCGAACTGGAGAACTGCATCGAGAGGGGGCTCGTCCTGTGCGAGTCGGGGACGCTGGAGGTCTCCTGTCTGCCTGAGACGGTGCGCCGGGCGACCGGGCTGGGGCGCCGGGCCTCGGACCGGGGAAGCTCGCTGTCGATCAAGAAGGGGGCGGAAGCCCTGGAGCGGGCCCTGATCAGCCGGGCCCTCGAGCAGACCGCTGGCAACCGGACCCACGCCGCCAAGCTCCTGGAGATCAGCCACCGGGCGCTCCTTTACAAGCTGAAGGAGTACGGGTTGGGGTAGGTGACGAACAGGTGACGAACCCCATCCTCACCCTGTCCCTCCCCTTGAAGGGGAGGGGACCTGTAGGAAGGAGCAACGCTGAAAACGCCACCCCGTGAAGACGGGGGGGCAGGTCGATGGCTCGCGGTGACATTTTTTGCGTAGTTCAGCCCGGTTACTGTGAAAAAAATGCGTAGCAATTTTATATCCCTGTGTGATATCTTCCGCAACTAACTCTTTGATTGGAAAAGGATCATCGCTCGTGACGGCTTGCCTGTCGTCGCGGCACAGAAGTTGCTGTCCTGGCAGTGGCCTCACCAGAATGAAAAGGAAGAAAAACATGTCTGTTGTCAAGCACTTCACCCTGCTCGCCCTTGTCCTGCTGGCCTTCAGCGCCCCCGCCCTCGCCATGTCCGAGGGGTGTGGAGGAGAGTGCGCATCCTGCCACTCCATCACCGTCCAGGAGGCGAACAGCATCCTGAAGGAGATCGCCGTCGTGAAGGAGGTGAAGCCCGCCGCGGTGCGCGGACTTTACGAGCTGACCCTGGAGAAGGACGGCAGGACCGGAATCGCCTACCTCGACTACGGCAAGAAGCACCTGATTGGCGGCCAGATCTACGACCTTTCCAAGCGCCAGGTGGTGGGGGCGGCCCCGCCGGTCCCCAAGCAGCCCGAGCGGCTGGACCCGGCCAAGCTGCAGAGCGAGGATTCGCTGGTGATGGGAAATCCCCACGGCAAGAAGAAGCTGTACGTCTTCACCGATCCCGAATGTCCCTTCTGCGCCAAGATGCACGCGGAGCTGCAGAAGCTGGTCAGCATGGAGCCGGACCTCACCATATACATCAAGATGTTCCCGCTCAAGATGCATCCGCACGCCTACGACAAGGCGAGGGTGATCCTGGGGGAGAAGTCGCTGAAGCTTTTGGAGAAGTCGTACGCGGGCGAAGCGCTGCCGACCCCGGGGCCCCATGATGGCAAGCAGGCGGTCGACCGGACCATGCAGTTCGCGGAGTCGGTCGGCATCAACGCCACTCCCACCCTGGTACTCCCCGACGGCCGCATCGCTCCGGGATACCGCGAGGCCAAGGCGGTCAAGGAGCTGTTGAAGTAAAGGAGCTTGGCTCCTCCCCCCTCGCCCTCCGGGAGAGGGGAGGGGGTGAGGGAAGCCGGCTCACTAGACACACTACAAGCAATCCCCCCTGTCCCCCCTTTATCAAGGGGGGGACGTAATTGCGGAACATTTACAGGAAATTCAGAACCTTTTATTGGACTATGTCCACACCCCAAGGAGGCTGCAGAACATGTTGAAACGCGCATTTACCGGACTGGCCGCTGTCGGCTTGCTCGCCACCCTTTCCAGCCCGGCCCTGGCCGAAGGAATCACCAAAGATCAGGGAGACGTGATCATCAACGAGCTGCGGCAGATCCGGCTGCTTCTCAGCAGGCAGGCGCAACCCGCGCAGGCCAAGCCCGAGGCCCCGGAGCGGGTCAAGGTGAAGCTCGGCAAAGAGCACTCGCTGGGCAACAGCAACGCCCCCATCGTGATGCTGGAGTACACCGACTACCAGTGCCCCTTCTGCAACCGGTTCTTCACCGGTACCTTCCCCGAGCTGAAGAAGCAGTACATCGATACCGGGAAGATGCGCTTCATCACCCGCGACTTCCCGCTCGATTTCCATCCCTATTCAATGAAGGCGGCCGAGGCTGCCCAATGCGCAGGAGAGCAGGGGAAATTCTGGCCGATGAAGGACGCGCTGATGACCAATTCCGCCAAGCTCAACGCGGAGCTGATCAGCACGCTCGCCGACGGTATCGGGGTCGACATGGGCAAGTTCAAAGGGTGCATGGACAGCAACAAATTCATTCCGGTCATCAAGGATGAGGTCGAAGCAGCCAGGGGTATCAACATCGGCGGCACCCCCTCATTCGTGATCGGCAAGGTCTCCGGCGACTACCTTGAGGGTTATCTGGTGGTGGGTGCGCAGCCCTTCGAGAACTTCGACGCGGTGGCCAGGAAGGTCCTTTCGGAATAATCCCTACCGGCTCCCCCCGCTTCTCGCCGGACTGGCGGCGCGGGGGGAAAGCCGCAACGCATGATGATCGCCCCTTCCTGTCGCGGCAGCGTCCGCGGGGGAGGAAACGGCTTGAAATGATCGAGAGGTGTCAGGTGGAAAGGAAAGGAAGATACGCATTAGGTGCTGTCGCTCTGCTGGCGCTGTCCATGGCCCTGCCGTGCACGTCCCACGCCGACCCCGGCAACAATTACTGCATCACCCCCGCCTTCGTCAGCGGCAACATCCCTCCCAACCTGCTGCTGATGATCGACAACTCGGCCTCCATGTACGACCTCGAGTTCGTCGACCGTGGCAAGAAGCACTGCTCGATAACGACCACCACCTCCTGCTACCTCGATTCCGACTGCCCCAGCGGTGAGACCTGCAGCGTCTTCGACCGCCAGCCGTACTACTGCTACGACCAGACCTACAGCGAGCTGAAGCTGGATGGCGTCACCGCCAATACCTACCAGGGCTATTTCCAGACCAAGGACAGCTCCGGCAATGACATCTACTACACCTACGACAAAACCAGCGACAGCTTCTTAAAGACCACTACTGCCTTCCCCGCCGGCTGCGGCACCCACTCGGGCACCACCACCAAGATCGACAGCAGGAACAACACGGTCTGCGTCGAATACGACACCACGGCCAGGACCCTGACCAGCTTCGTGGCCAAGGGGAGCTACCTCAACTGGATCTCCGCCTCCAAGTTCGACATCGAGAAACAGATCCTGACTGGCGGCAAGTTCGTGAGCGGCGTCTGCAACAGCGACCCCAACCGCGCCTGCGCAAGCTCCGCCGACTGCAACAACAGTGAAGCCTGCAATGCGGTAACAAGCGGCAGCACCTTCCTGATGCCCGAGTCGCGCGGCTGCGTCGGCCAGCGCTTCTTGAAGGACGCCATCACCAGCGACCGTTTCGTCAACTACAACACGGGGAGCACCAACCCCAACACCCAGCTCGGCATCACCTTCGCCACGCACGGGCCGATCAACAAGTACGACGAGAGCGCTCCTTCCTGGGGAGGGCAGACCTATATCGACCTCTTCGCCGGGGCAAGCGGCCAGACCTACAACTACTCGGCCTGCCAGACCGCCATTCAGACCATCTCGAGCACCACTTCCAGCAACGCGGCGGTGAAGCAGTCGGTGGCGGCCTGCCTGTCAGGAGCCCAGGGGGGCACCTGCTCCAACCCCCCTACCAGCACCCCGATCAGCTGTTTCTCCACCTTTCCGGACTGCTACCAGCCGGGTCGCTGCAGCGGCAACACCACCATGACCTGCCTCACCTCCACCGACTGCGGCGCCTACGGCACCTGCAATTACAGTTACTACTGCGAGGGGCCCAACGCCACCATCACCAATATCGCCTGCACCACGCCCGGCGCGAATTCGACCCAGTGTCCGACCGGTTCGTACATGTGCGACGAAAACAACACGACGACGCCTACCATCAGCTGCCTGTCCACCAACGTGAATACAACGACAGGGTGCACCGCCACGTACTGGTGCGACTGGGGGGCTGCCTGGATGTCCTCCGCCGATGCAGCGGCTCCCAACGGTACCAACAGCGGGTACACCTGTTACAACCCTTCCAACTCGGTTCCCGACCCGGCTTGCGCCGTGCAGAACACCCAGCAGGGTAAATGCTCGCTGCCGGACAAGAACGGCCACTACGGGAACTGCCAGGCAAATACCGATTGCTCCAGCGTCGGGCAGGGCACCTGTATCGGATTCAAGAGCCAGGGGTCGCACTACTGTGTCCAGCACACCCCCTCACACGGTACCTGCCAGTTCATAAACGGGGCCACCAACGGCATCTGCGGCGGTATCAAAGACTACGGGATCTGCCAGTTCGGCGCTTCTGACAACCCGACCAAGCAGAAAGTCTCCTTCCAGCAGTCGATGCAGGCCTGCTGGCAGTACAACAAGTTCGTAAATGGAGCCGGCGGGCAGGACATCGGCATCGATGACATCAAAACTGCCATGACCCAGTGCGCGTCCCTGTACAACGGCCAGGGGAGCGCTCCCCCCTACCGGACCTGCTCCAACAACCCCCTGACCACCTGCACGAGCAGCACGGACTGCGGCGGCAACACTTGCAACTCGGGACCCAACGCCATCGCGGCCGGCAACTCCGCCTACATCTGCGGCCTCAATTACATCGGGGGACTCTTCTACCTGAACAGCGGTACCTGGGTCCAGGACGGCAGCTTCAACGACAGCACCACCACCATGCAGAGCCTGGCGAATACCTTCTCCGGCGTCAGCATCCCCAGCCAGTGCGCCGCTACCGATACCTTCAAGACCTGCGCCACCGAGGTCTACCAGAATTTCTGCCAGTTCACCTCGCCGGGGGTGCCCGACCCGACCGATGCCCCGTCGGACACCTCGCTCTACGACAACGTGCCGGCCATCCTGACCGGCGTCGCCGTCCAGTCACAACTGGGGGCGCCCATCGCGGTCATGCGCGCCCGGGTCAACACTTCCACCCCCTCCTGCAGCCAGGACAGCGACTGCACAACCGGCAACCGCTGCAGTAGCGGGGTCTGCAAGCCGGCCGGCCTCATCCAGCAATACGGAGGGGAGATCCGGCTGGGGGCCATGAAAATGAACCGCTACGGCTCGGCCACCGAGGCAACCACGAGCGGCGGGGTGCGGATCACCAAGATCTGCTCCAACGACCCCACCCAGCTCTGCACCCAGGACGCCGACTGCGGCGGCAACAGCAGCAATACCATCAAGTGCAACCCGACGGTGGCCGGCACCAGCAACCTGGACGGGGGGAACATCATCTACCCGGTGGGGCTTGGCACCTGTGCCACCATGACCAGCAAACCGTGCAGCAAGGACAGCGACTGCCCCGCCCTCAACCCGAGCTGCCTGAACAACTACTGCGGCAGCATGGGGAGCACGAGCTGCACCACCGCCATGAACTGCTCCGGCTCGTCGCAGGCCTGCATCCGCACCTCCCCCGGTGACCACTCGACCGCCGATTCCCTGGTGCAGAAGGTCGACAGCGTGCGTGCCTACGCCTGGACGCCGTTCGCCGAGGCCTTCTACAACGCGCTTGGCTACTTCGGTGCCATCGACCAGGGTAACGGCACCTTTAAAAGCCGCGCCCCCGGCGCCATGCCGAGCACCAACCCCAACTACTCCACCTACACGGGACTGAGGCTCAACTCGGGGGACTACAACGAGAACCAGAACCCGTCCGAGAACTACTGCCAGCTGAACAACATCCTGCTGGTAACCGACGGCAGCTCGACCGCCGACAAGAACAGCTACTCCTACAGCCTGGGCTCCCTGTACGCCTCCAAGGCCGGGGTGTCGTCGATAACCGGCACCGCCTGCCCGTTCTGCTGCCCGACCGTGAACGGGGTCGATTACGCCGGCACGCCGCTGCTCCCCGTGCTCTCCTGGATCGGCAGCCACGAGAACCTGGCCAACTTCAGCACCTCCGCGGTGACCAACCCCTATATCGGCACCTGCACGGTCAGCAAGACCGCCTGCGCCATCGACAAGGACTGCCCGGCCATCGGCGAGAGCTGCTCGGGAGGCCTCAGGGGGCGTGACTACGTCAGCACCTACGTGGTCTTCAACGGCACCGACAACGGCAACACCGGGGTCTGCGATGCCCCGACCCTGTTGAAGAAGACCGCCACCAACGGCGGCACCACCATGCAGCAGGCGAGCGACCCCGCCGCCCTGTCCGCCGCCCTCTCCAGCATCTTCCAGAACATCGCCGCCAAGTCGTCCTCGGGTACCGCCGCCTCCATCCTCAGTAACAGCGAGGGTAGCGGGGCCAACATCCTGCAGGCGGTCTTCTATCCGAGCAAGATCTTCAGCAACAACACCTCCGCCAACTGGATCGGCGAGATGCAGAACCTCTGGTACTACGTCGACCCGGCCATCAACAACAGCACCATCAGGGAAGATACCGACCGCGACCACACCCTGAACCTTCTGGCCGACAAGGTGGTGAGCCTGCAGTTCAACTCTACCGACAACACCACCTACGCCTACGTGCAGTCCGACAGCAACGGCGACGGCTCCGGCGACACCCCCAATCCCGCCGCCATGGAGAGCGCCGACGACGTGGCGAGCATCTGGCGCGCCGGCAAGCAGCTGTGGGCACGCGACCTCACCACCACCCCGCGGACCATCTACACGACCCTGTTACCTTCGGGGACCCAGGTCGGCAGCACCGGGCTGATGACGTTCACCTTCGGTGTCACCGGCGGGGTCAGCTTCGACGACAACTCGTCCGCGCTGCAGAACTACCTGCAGATGTCCGACAACGCCAGTACCGTGAAGCTCATGAAGTACGTGCACGGCTTCGACTTCCCCACCGACTCCACTTTCCGCAACCGGACCGTGCAGATCACCAAGAACAACGTCACCTCCAGCGGCGTCTGGAAGCTGGGCGACATCATCTCCTCGACGCCGCGCATCCAGTCCAACATGAAGCTGAACAGCTACAGCCAGGCCGCACCGGGAGGCTACTCCGACGCCTCCTACTCCTCCTTCATCAGTTCCAACGACTACCTGAGCCGCGGCATGGTCTACGTAGGGGCCAACGACGGCATGCTGCACGCCTTCAAGATGGGCCAGCTGGACGTCACCGCCAGCGGCTACACCAAGGCCCGGCTGCTGGGGACCGGCCTGGGCGAGGAGCAGTGGGCCTTCATCCCCAAACAGGCGCTCCCCTACCTGAAGTACTACAGCGACCCGGCCTACAGCCATATCTACTACCTGGACGGCTCCACCACCCTGGTGGACGCCAGCATCGGCGACTACTCGGGCGGCTGCGATTCGACCACCTACGACACCTGCACCAAGAACGCGGTAGTGGTGGTCAACCCGGCCACCAACAACAGCCTCGATCCCGCCAAGAACACCTGGAGGACGGTGCTCATCGGCGGGATGGGGATGGGGGGCGCCACCACCTTGAGCTGCCCGAACACCAACGGCAGCAACTGCGTGCAGACGCCGACCACCGACCCGGCCAATTCCAGCAACGGTCTGGGCTACTCCTCTTACTACGCCCTCGACGTCAGCGATCCCAACAACCCCTCGCTCTTGTGGGAGTTCAGCAACACGGCGCTCGGCTATGCCACCACCGGTCCCGCCGTGGTCCGGATCGGCGACGCCACCAAGAACGGCCGCTGGTACGCGGTGTTCGGCTCGGGCCCGACCGGCCCCATCGACACCTCTCACCACCAGTTCATGGGGAACTCGGACCAGACCCTCAAGTTCTTCGTGGTCGACCTGCGCACCGGCAAGCTTGTTAAGACCATCGACACTCTCATTCCCAACGCCTTCGCCGGCTCCATGACCGGCGGCACCATCGACACCGACCGCTGGAACCAGAACACCACCGGCAACTACCAGGACGACGCCATCTTCGTGGGCTACACCAAGAAGAACACCTCCACCGGGGCCTGGACCGACGGCGGCGTGTTGCGGATCGTCACCAACGAGGCGCTCGCCACCAGCACCGACACCGACAAGGCCTGGACCTGGAGCACCATCATCGACGGCATAGGCCCGGTGACCACCGGCATCTCCAGGCTGCAGGACCGCAAGAACAAGAACCTCTGGCTCTACTTCGGCACCGGCCGGTACTACAGCCGGTCCGGTACCATCATCGACGACTACGATTCCCAGCGCGCCATCTTCGGCATCAAGGATCCCTGCTACAACACCAACGCCAATCCGGGGAACCTGCTGGACAAGACCTGCATGAGGACCCAGACCAGCGTTTCGGCCGTGTCCCCCTCCGCCATCACCGACCAGACCACCACCATAACCCCTGCCTCCGGCGTCGGGGCCGGCTGGAAGGTGAACCTGGATGCCTCCACCACCAGCTTCGGGGCGGAGAGGGTGGTCACCGACGCGGTGGCGCTCACCAACGGCGCGGTCTTCGTGACCTCCTTCGCACCGACTGCCGACGTCTGCGGTTTCGGCGGCAACTCGTTTTTGTGGGCGCTCGACTACCAAAGCGGCGGCCGTCCCCAGGATGCGGCACTCACCGGCAAGGCGCTCATCCAGCTGTCGACCGGCGCCTTCCAGCAGCTCGACCTCACCCAGGTGTTCGGCTCCGGCTCTACCCACCTGAACCGGCGGGCGAACGCCAGCCTGACCGGAAAGCCCCCCTCTGACGCCTTCCCGGTGGTCTCCAAGAGCTCGAACAAGCCGGTGAAGCGCATTCTGCACATCCAGGAGCGTTAGCATGGCCAGCACCGAGAACAGGCAGCGCGGTTTTACCCTGGTGGAGCTGATCACCGTGATGGCGATCATGGGGATCCTGGCGAGCATCGGCACCTTTTTCTTCAGCCGTTACCAGCAGAAGGTGGCCATCGAGAAGGAGGCGGCCACCATCTACAGCACGCTGATGACGGTCCGCCTGGACGCGCTGCATACCAAGACCGCCCGCACGCTCACCCTGGGCGGCACCCAGTTCAACGTCTACTCGTCGTCCCAGATCACCTCGACGCCGAGCTCCAGCGTGCCGCTCGCCTACCCGGTGAGGGTGAACGCCAGCCCGGCCCAGATCAGGTTCGACGCCGGCGGGCTACTGGTCGACGCCAGCGGCATCCCGCTGGGGACCGACCCCTCCACCCAGATCACCATCTGCGTGGACCCGAGCGGCACCCTGGCCGACAACCCGGCGAGCACCGACAGCGTTCAGATCGCCATTACCAAGACCTTCCAGGGGAAACGCAATTCCGGAGGAGCCTGTGCACCAAGCGCCATCACTCAACAATAACGCGGGGTTTACCCTGATCGAGGTCATGGTCGCCATCCTGATCATGGTGGTCGGCATGTTCGGCCTGCTGGAAGCCCTGAGCGCCAGCGTCCAGCACAACACCAGGAACCAGCTGCGCGACGAGGGGATCCGGGTCGGCGAGCGCTACATGAGCATGCTGCGCGGCAAGACCTTCACCGCCTACTCGGCGAGCTACACCCCGTTCAACGTCCCCAGCACCTTGAGGGGGATCACCAAGAACTACAACGTGGCGATGAGCAGCCAGGCGGTGGCCTGGGACGCCTCGGGGCAGCCGACCTCCATGCAGCTCAGCGTGGCGGTCAAGTGGGCCTTCAAAAACCAGTCGTCGGTGAACCGGGTGGTGACGGTGGTGGCCAAACCATGATAAAAACCGCCAAGCACACCCCCTGCCGCCGCCAGCGCCTGCCCGTCTTGAACCAGCGCGGCTACACGCTGCCCGAGCTGCTGGTGGTGATGACCATCTTCCTGATCATCATCATGGTCACCTCCAACGGCTTCAAGACCGTGGTCTCCCAGGTGGGGCAACAGTCGAAGAGCATGGAGACCGAGATCGGGAGCATCGTCGGGCTCGAGCTGCTCCGCTCCGATGTCCAGAACGCCGGTTACGGCCTCCCCTGGAGCTTTCTCTCCAGTGGGACCACCCCTCCCGGTTCGCCTCCTTCGGTGAGCCAGTACACCGAGATAGGCAACAGCGACAGCGGCGGGGCGATCGGGGCCAGTTTCTGGCCTACCGGCACCAGCCCGGCAACCTTCAACGACGCCCCCAGCAACGCTCCGCGCGCGGTGCAAAACGGCAACACCACCTTCAACAAGGACAGTAACGGCGTGGGCTCGCAGTACCTGGTAATCAAGTCGCTGTCGGTGGCGCCAGGGGCCACCCAGAAGAAGTGGGTTACCGTGACCTACGGCTCCACCGGCAACCGCAACCCCCTCACCGTCTACGGCACGGCTGACCGGGACCTGGCCAGCACGGACCAGGTCATCGTGCTGCGCAACAGCTTCGTGGACAACGTGGCCAACCGGCAGCTGCAGACCAACGGGGGCACCTTCTCGGCGGCCTTCAACCAGTTCACCACCCTGACCCAGCCTCATTCCTCCAGCGACGTCTTCCAGGTGTACGGCGTCAATCCCGCCGACGCCGGCTTAAGCCTGCTCCGGATGCCGTTCAACCGCGCCGACTACTACGTCAAGACCCCGGCCTCCATGCCGCCAGCCTGCGCTCCCAATACCGGCATCCTCTACAAGGCGTACGCCAGCCAGAAGTCGTCGGGCGGCTTCACGGAAATCCCGCTCCTGGACTGCGTGGCCGACATGCAGGTCGCCTATGGCCTGGGAGGGAGCGACGGCGCCGTCAACAGCTACGTGACGACCCTGACCGGCCTCTCCGCCTCGGACATCCGCAACCGCGTGAAGGAGATCCGGCTCTACATCCTCGGCCAGGAAGGTAAAAAGGACCCCGGCTTCAGCTATCCCAGCACCACCATCAACGTGGGGGAAACGCTGCAGGGGATTTCGGTGGGCAGGACCTTCGACCTCAGCAAGCTGATCGGCGGTCCCTGGAAGAACTACCGCTGGAAGCTCTACACGATCGTGGTGCGGCCGAAGAACCTCATTCAATGACTCGGGGACGGCATTCTATGAAAAAGTTGCGAAACGAAGAGGGGATAGCCCTGATCACCGCCCTCATGTTCACCCTGATCACCCTGGGGATGATAATGGCGCTGATGCAGATGCTGCTCATGGAGACCAAGATGTCGGCCAGCCAGAAGAGCTACCACAACTCGCTGGAGGCCTCCTATGGCGGCACCGAGGTGGTCACCAAGGAGATCATCCCGAGGCTCGCCAACTATTCCACCGGGGTAGCGCCGCTGATCAGCGCCTTCAGCGGCACCAACATGGGGAACTTCAACCTGGCCCTCAACATGAACAACCCGGTGAAGGACCCGATCAAGATCAAGCTGCAGAACAACACCTCCGACTGGGCGGGTCTGGGGCTTACCTCCATGCAGACCCAGACGGCCACCCAGAAGCTCGACCCCAAGTACATCCCCGATTTCCAGTTCCAGCTGAAGGGGAATTCCAGCGGCGTCTACTACAAGGTGTATGCAAAGATCGTGGACACCGTGTCCGGCAACTCCGACATGACCGGCATCGATTTCCTGGACAGCGGCGCGGGTGTGACCGGGGCCGGCTCAGGTGTGTCGCCCAAGCACAACCCCTCGCTCTACACCATCGAGGTACAGGGGGAGCGGGCCAACAATCCGAAAGAAAAAGCGAAGCTTTCCGTACTGTACGCCTACTAAGAAGCCATTTTTTGACGAGGAGGTGCTGAATCGATGGGCTCAGAGGAGCACAAGGAACTAAACGACATCACGCTTTGCTACCAGGCGATGGGACTGGCCCTCGATGCCTCCCCGGAAACGGTGGACCGGAGATACCGGGCCCTCTGCGACGAGTACAGGAAGAAGTCAGCCTCCCCCGATGTCTCCGTCAGGGAAGAGGCAAAGGTCAGTCTCGAACTGTTGAACGAGATGTACCAGAACATCCGCAACTCCATCACCTTTCTGGCTGCCGAGCGGGAATCCGAAAAGAGACGGCAGGCGGCCGGGGTGCAGGCGCCCGTCAAGCGGGTGCACAGTGCGGTCGCCGAGAGGGGGGTGATGATGGCCTGCCCGAGGTGCAACGGCTCGATCGTGATCGGCTCCAAGGTCTGCCCGATCTGCAAGGTTGAGATCCTGACCACCGCCGAGAAGATCGCGGCGCACTTCACCATGAAGAGGGTGATCATCTACCTCGTCATCCTGGCGGTACTTGTCCTGGCCGCTCTGCGGATGCTGGCGCCCAACCTTTTCACGGACAGCAAGCCGGAGGCGGTCGATATCTTCGAAAAGGGGAGCAAGTAGGCCTAGCCCCCCGCAGCAGTCTCGCATCCCCGGGCGTTCTCCCCTTTAGGCGGGAGAACGCCCGTCCCTGTCCCTAACAACCCTTCCACACCCTTCGCAGATCAAGAAGTCTCCCCAGACACTCCTTCAATCCAGCCGGCGCTGCTGAATTGCCCCCGGCAACCTTTATCAACGTTGATGAGACAGTTGGTGCCTGCTTACCCGCGACTCTGTCCAAGCGGGGTACGACGATCCTGCCAGTGGATGACATCACCCCGTCAGAGTACGCATCGCTTCGCGCTCCAACTCCGTCTCGGCATAACCGAGGCCGCCGCCATCACGTCCCCCCATGATAAAGGGGGGACAGGGGGGATTGCCGTTCTGCACTCCCCTTTCCCGCACTGACCTTCCCCTCTCCCCTCCGTGTCTTGTTTTAAAACAAATAGTTATGTTATGCTGTTCAAGTTTTGCACAATACTTGCCGCCAATCCAGTATTCCCGCGAGGGGTCTATCCGGCGGCAGCGAGGTGATAGGTGAGATCCGTTGTGTGCCTTCTGTGCCTGTTCTTTTGGTGCCTGCCGCTCTTTCCCGGCTGCGCGCTGGCCGAGGCGCCCTCGTACGCCGCACTCTCCACCGGCGGAGAACCGGCAAGCTGCGGCGAGGAGCCGGCGGAGTCGCTGACGGTGGCGGAGGCCAACACGCTTTTGAAGGGGCTGGGGGTGCAGGTAAAGGAAGTGAAAAAGGCGCCGATAAGGGGGATGTGGGAGCTGACCATGGAGAGGGGAGGGGAGCGTTCGGTCGCCTACCTCGACCATGACAGAAAGTACCTGGTGCCTGGGCCTGTCTTCGATATCGCTAACCGGACCCTGGCCACTGCCGCAGGGAGCGCCTCAAGACCCGCCGCTACAGTGGCCCCCGCCTCGATACCGCTAGCCGATTCCTTGGTGATGGGAAATCCAGAAGGGACCAAGAGGCTCTTCGTGTTCACCGACCCGGACTGCCCGTTCTGCGCGAGGCTGCACTGGGAACTGGTGAAACTCAGCTACCTGGAGCCCGATCTCGCCATCTACCTGAAGATGTTCCCGCTGAAGATGCATCCGCAGGCCTTCGACAAGGCACGGGTCATCCTGGGGCGGCACTCCTTGAAACTTTTGGAGACGGCTTTCGTGGGGGGGCAGCTCCCCCCGGCGGGGCCCGCTGATCCGTCAGGACCGGTTGAGGAGACCCTGCAGGTGGGCGAGAGGATTGGCATCAGTAGTACACCAACGGTCGTGCTCCCGGACGGAAGGATCGCCCCGGGAGTGAAGAGTGCGGCGGAGCTGAAGAGGCTGATCGACTGGTGATGGCCAGGGCGATCGCAAAGAGGCAGGTGACCTATGATCCGCAGACGGCGGGGTAAGGGGAACATTACGGGGCTGCTGCGCCGCTGCGCAACGGCCATGGTGCCGCTTGTCATGGTGCTCTGCCTCGCCCACCCGGCGCTGGCCAACAAGTCGGTGACCATCGTCACCACTCTCGACGGCGCTTCCTCCAGCGCCGGGGGGGCAGTGGCCAGTTGCGGCAACAACGGCAGCGACACCTGGAACAATAACGATATCGCGAGCTACTCGATAACTCCCAACAGCGGCTACAAGCTGCAGGCGGTCAGCGCTTCCCCGGGGAGCTTCATCGCCAACAGCTGGAGCTCCGCCGGTGCTACCTGCGGCAGCCTCACCTTCCCGATGGGGAACAACAACCAGACCCTGACCGTCGCCTTCGTCACCGCCAAGAACACGGTCGCCCCGGTGGTCACCCCGACCGGAGCGGGGACCATCACCAGCTGCGGCAACGGCAACAGCAACGTCTGGAACGGCAACGGCACTGCCAGTTACGCGGTCACCGTCAATAACGGCTACCTGCTTTCCTCCCTTTCCCTGTCGCCCAGCGAGTCCTTTACCGTCAACAACAGCAACCCCACCACCGGAGCCGCCTGCGGGAACCTCACCTTCGCCATGAACGGCCAGGACCGTACGCTCACCGCCACCTTCAAACCGACCGACACCGTGACCAGGACGGTCTACACCAACGGTGCGGTCAGCTCCAGCGGCGGGACCATCTCCTGCTGCGGCAGCGGCTGCAGCGATACCTGGGCCAACGACGCGACGGCCAGCTATGCCATCACCCCCAACAGCGGCTATATCCTCTCCTCGGTGGCGGTCACCCCGGCCGGCGGCACGGTGACCACCACCGCGGTTCCCCCCGCCAGCGGGTACAACTGCTCGGGCACGCCGTTCAGCTTCCCGATCGGCGGGCTGGCCCAGGGGCTCTCGGCCTATTTCTCCACGCCGGTGAGCGTAGCACCTACCGTCTACACCAGCTACCTCCCCTCTAGCACCGGCGGCACCATCACGAGCTGCAACGGCAGCAACCTGTGGGGGCAAAACACCACCGCCTACTACGCCATCCAGCCGGCGGCAGGGTACAAGCTCACCTCGGTGAACGTGGCCCCGGCGACCGGCAGCACAACTACCCCCAATCCCGGCGGCTATTCCTGCTCCGGCGCCTCCTTCCAATTCAGCGTCGGCGCCAGCAACCAGAGCATCTCGCCCAACTTCGTGCCGACCAGCTCCTCCGACATCAACGGTTCCACCGTGGGGGGAGGGGACATCAAGGCCGGCGCCTATAACGGCCCCACCGTGCTTCCCTCCTACAGTGCTGCGCAAAACAGCACGCTGACCCTCTATTTCATCCCCCCCTCAGGAAAAGGGATCAGCCGGGTCTACTTCGACGGCAACGACGTAACCTCCGCGCTGGTCTGCCCCAACAACGACTTCACCTCGCCGGGTACCTCCAACGCCACAAGCTGCACCTACCAGACCCCCAATCTGGGGACCACCAGCCACAGCGTGTCTGCCACCTACGACACCGCCTACCAGGTAACGGTCGGCACCACCACCAGCGGCTGCGGTCAGTCAAGTGGCGGCGGCTATATCGGCTCGGCTCCTCCCGGTGCCACCTCACAGACCTTCAACGTGGTGAACGGCAAGACGCTGGCCATCACGCTTTCGCCCAACACCGGCTTCGTCTTGAAGGACCTGCAGCTGAACGGTTCCTCCCAGCTCTCCACCGGCCAGTTCGGCTCCTATACCTACACGACGCCCCCCATCACCAGCAACAAGACGGTGGCCGCCTACTTCACCCCGTTTTTCACCATCGGCAGCCAGGTCATCAGCGCCCCGGCCGGCAGCACCGCGACCGGCACCATCACGCCGGCCACCCAGCAGGTGGTCTGCGGCGCCAACAGTGCGCCCTTCACCATCACCCCGACCCCGCCGGCCACCATCCAGGACGTCGCCATCAACACCGGGGGGACCGATCAGTCGCAAGGGGCGCTGACCAGCTACACCTTCAACAACGTGGCCTCCAGCGCCACCCTCAAGGTGACCTTCAACCAGCAGCTCTTCCAGCTCGGCAACTACTCGATCACCCCACCCTTCGTGCAGTCGGCGGTGCTCCCCGACCTGCTCATGATGATCGACAACTCCGCCAGCCAGTACGATCTCCAGTACGACTCGACCGGGCAGTGCTACGACAACAATTCCTACGTCGATTCGACCACCTATAACGGCTACTTCGGCAACAGCGCCCTGTACAGCTTCAATGTCGGCAATAACCGCTTCGAGCAGCTCGCCTCCGGCGCCGCGCTCCCCACCTCATGCACCTTCAGGACTCCCTTTTTCTGCGTGCAGATGGCGGGGACAAAGCCCAGCCGGACGGTGAGCAGCTTCGTCGCTACCGGCAATTTCCTCAACTACCTCGCCACCTCCAAGCTCGACCTGCAGAAGCTGATCCTGACCGGCGGCAAGTACGACACCACCGGCAATGCGCTGGTGGGTGAGTCGCGCGGCTGCATGGGGAAGCGGTTCATCAAGATGATCTCCAACACCCAGGCGAGCGGATCGCTGGAGAACCTTGCGGGAGTCACCTTCGTGGTACGCGGCCCGACCTCCTCGGATCCCGACTACGTGAACCCGGCGGTGCAAAACGGCACCACCCGCATCGACATCTACGATGCCCCCTACAACCTCTCCTCGTGCCAGTCCGCCATCACCGGCTGGAGCGACCTCTCCAACATGGGGCAGACCCAGAACAGCACCACCGCCTGCATAACCGGCAGCTCGCCCACCAACCTCAAGGCCCAGGCCTACATCCACATGACCCACGTCTGCTGGTTCGTGCTGAACGGGAAAAGCATCGGCGGGAACATGAACTCCGTGGAGACCGACTGCGTGAACGACTGGCAGGCCAACTACCAGAACAACCCCGCCCTGATCGTGAACGACCAGGCGGGCGATTCGGTCTGCTCGAGCGTGATCCGGCATCCTCTCACCAACGGGCGGGACACCGGCTACCTGGGGCTTTGCTATAACAACGGGAGCTGGGACAGCACCTGCGAGCAGAACCAGTCCAACGACTTCTGCAGCCTGATGATGGCAAGCCAGGCGGTGGACCCGAGCGGCGTGCTCTCCACTGGCTCCACCAGCAGCGTGCCGGCCTTTATCATCGACGCCGGGGCCAATGCGCTGGGGAGCGTAGCCGGTTCCTACCATGCCAGGGTTTACCAGACCACGCCCCCCACCGGCCTGATCAACGAGTTCCAGAACTACATCAACTTCGGGCTGATGGTCTTCAACAAGGACGGCGCCGGTTCCGAATGCAACGACGGCGTCCACAACACGACGAGCCCGATCCCCTGCTCGAAAGCCTGCTCGGGGACCGGCAGTGCCTGCTATCTCGATTCCGACTGCCCCTCGGGCCAAACCTGCAACGCCATCCCGAAGCTGGACGGCGGCATGATACCGACCGGCGGCTATATCGGCGATCCCGTGGGGGACCACTCCTCCGGGATCATCAACGTGATCGACAACATCCAGGCCACCTCCTGGACCCCGTTCTCCGAGGCCTACTACGATGCGGTCGGCTACTTCGCCAACGACACCACCAAGAGGCTGCAAAGCCAGGACTTCGACGCCAGCAAACCGCCCTCATCGGCAAGCTGCACGCTGAACAACATCCTGATCATCACCGACGGGGCCTCCACCGCCGACCAGAACGCGAGCGTCAGTTCGCTGGCGGCCACCTACAACGACGGGGCCAACTACGGCAGCTGCCCGAGCTATTTGGGGAGCAAGAATGTCAGCGCCCTCTCCTGGATGGCCTATAACCGCAACATCAGGAACCCGAGCCTCCCCGCGGATCACAACGTCAACAACCAGTACATCACCACCTGGGTGACCTACAGCGGCCCGCAGGCCCTCTCCGGCAACGGCTGCGATCCCTACAACCTGATGAATTCGACCGCCACCAACGGCGGCACGGTGATGTACTACGCGAGCACTTACCAGACCATGCTGTCGAACCTGCGGGCCGCCTTCAAGAAGATCGCCACCTCATCCGCCTCCGGGACGGCCGCCTCCATTCTCAACAACAGCCAGGGGAGCGGGGCGAACCTGCTGCAGGCGGTGTTCTTCCCGAAAAAGGTCTTCAGCTACATCGACAGCCAGGGGAACCAGCAGCAGGATGCGGTCAACTGGACAGGGGAACTGCAGAACCTCTGGTTCTACGTCGACCCCTACCTTGCCGACAGCACGGTCAGGGAAGACACCGACCAGGATTACATCCTCTCGCTGAAGAACGACTACGTGGCGAGCTTCGGCTATGCGCAGAACCAGGCCACGGTGACCCTGGCCCAGGACGTGAACGGCAACGGCAGCCTGCTGATGCCCGAATCCACCGCCACCCTGGACGGCCTCAACAGCCTGTGGAAGGCCGGGCGCAAGCTGTGGAACCGCAACCTTTCCAGCGACCCGCGCAACATCTACACCCTTTTGTCCACTCCCAGCGTGGACGGCTCTCCCATCAAGGGGACGCTGCAGAAGTTCAGCAGCGCCGATACCGACAACTTCAACAGCAACTCGACGGCGCAGAGCTACCTGCAGGTGACCGGCTCCACGGCCGCCGACCTGAAGGCCAACACCAACACGCTGGTCGACTACATCTCCGGGATCGACCAGAGCGGCTACCGCTCGCGCACGGTCACCATCCCCGCCTGCGGGCTGACCGACGCCCAGGCCTGCCGCAGGGTATGGAAGCTCGGGGATATCGTGAGCTCCACCCCCAAGCTCGACTCCAACATCCCGCTGAACAGCTACGCCCTGACCCCGCCCAACGGCTACAGCGACGGCTCCTACGCGGCCTTCACCGCCTCCAACAACTACCAGAGGCGGGGAATGGCCTTCGTGGGGGGCAATGACGGCATGCTGCACGCCTTCCGGCTGGGGATCCTGGACGTAAGCCCGCAGTACAACCAGGCGGGCGGGGTCGACAACGACAAGAAGGCCCGCATGATGTACCCGTACGGAAGCACAGCCTCCTACGCCACCAGCGACCTGGGGCGGGAGGAGTGGTCCTTCATCCCGATGAACGCGCTGCCTTACCTCAAGTACCTGGGAGACCCCAACTACACCCACCTCTACTACGTGGACGACACGGTCACGCTGACCGACATGAGCATCGGCGTCTCGCAGGGGAACAGCTTCCCCAACTGCAGCCAGGCCAACTACGACCTCTGCCAGAAGATGACGGGGGTGGACCTCAACAAGAACCTGGACATGAACAACACCAGCTGGCGGACCGTGCTGATCGGCGGCATGGGACTGGGCGGCGCCACCCGCGATGCCGCCTCCAGCTGCAGCGACAACGTGGCGACCGGCACCTGTGTCAAGACACCGATCAGCGGCATCGGCTACTCCTCGTATTTCGCCCTGGATGTCACCAATCCCTCCACGCTGCCCGACCCGAGCAATCCGGCTGCCGTGAAGCTTCTGTGGGAGTTCAACGCCAACGGCCAGCTCGGCTATTCGCTGAGCGGGCCGGCCATCGTCAGGATCGGCCCCGCCAACCAGAACGGCAAGTGGTACGCCATCTTCGGTTCCGGTCCCACCGGTCCCATCGAGAGTGCCAGCCACACCTTCTACGGCAAGTCGGACCAGAACCTGAAGCTGTTCGTGGTGGACGTCGGCACCGGCAATCTGGCTGCCACCATCGACACCGGGGTCACCAACGCCTTTGCGGGAACGCTCACCACCTCCGTGATCGACACCGACCGAAACTACAGCGACGATGCCGTCTACATCGGTTACGTGCAGGCGGATACTTCGGTGACCCCCAACACCTGGAGCAAGGGGGGGGTGCTGCGCCTTTTGACCAGGCAGAGCAAGGATCCCGGCCAGTGGACGGTCAGCCCGCTCATCTCCGGCATCGGGCCGGTGACCACCTCGGTCGCCAAGCTGCAGGACACCAAGGCGAGGTGGGGAACTTCCAGCACCGGCGCCACCGGCAAGCTCTGGCTGTACTTCGGCTCCGGGCGCTACTTCTACAAGAGCGACCTCTTGAATCCCGGCACCCCGTTCCGGATCTACGGGGTGACCGATCCCTGCTACTCGGAGAACAGCGGCTCTCCCCAGTTCACCCCCACCGGGCCGACCAACGCCTTCGATACCTCCTGCAGCGCGTCGGTGAGCCCCAGCAACCTGCAGGACCAGACCGGCAGCGCCTCGGCGGCCCCGGCCACCACCCTGGACCCGGCCAGATCCGGGTGGTTCGTGAACCTGGCCAGCTCGGAGACGGTGAACGGAAACAACTACTCGGCGGAGCGGGTGATCACCAACCCCAACGCCAACCTGAACGGGACGGTCTTCTTCAGCACCCTGCTCCCCTCCACCGACGTGTGCGGGGTAGGGGGGAATACCTACATCTGGGCCTTCAAATACGACACGGGTGCCGCCCCGCTCACCGCCACCATGCAGGGGAGCATCCTGTTGCAGGTGTCGACCGGGGACCTGCAGCAGGTGAACCTTTCCACCGCCTTCAAGAACCCGCTCCACAAGGGGTACAACATGCGCAGGCTGGCGGCGCCCATCGCCGGGGTTCCCCCCACCGGCTCGGGTATGGTCGGCATGAACCGGCCGGCGCCCACCAAGAAGCTTTTACATATTCAGGAGAAGTGAGTTGTTGAACAAGCTAGATGAACGAGGTTTTACCCTGCTTGAGCTGGTGGTAGTGATCGGCATCATGGCAGTGATCCTGTCCATAGCGACCATGGCGTTCAACACCATGAACCGCAACCGGCGCATCGAGGCGCAGGTAAGGCAGATGCAGGCGGAGTTCGACAACGTGAGGCTCTCCGCCATGACCACCAAGAAGAACTACGCGGTGCTCCTCAACCCGACCAGCTACGCCTTCCTTAGCTATTCGAGCGAAGGGGACCCGGGAACCCCGGCCGGGCAGACCCAGCAGGTGCAGTTTCCCATCCAGCAGTTCTCCTCCGGAAGCTACCGTGATTTCAATGCCACCCTCTTGAGCATCGATGCCCGCGGCTGTCTGACCGCCCCCGCGGCACCCCTCTACATAGCGGTGGCGCCTGGCATCAGCGGTCCCGCCGTCAATGCCCTGGCGGTGCAGACGGCGAAGACCAACGTCGGCCTTCTCCAAGGAGGAAACTGTGTGCTGCAGTGACAAAAGCGGAAGGCGGGGAGCGTCCACCTGCCCCCGGGGATATTGGCGGCTGAGGGTAGGGGAGAGGTGGCCGGCCACCCGCCGGAAAAGCGGCAAGCTGGACCTGCGAAAGGAAGCCGGCTTCACCCTGGTCGAGTTGATGGTGTCGATCCTCATCCTGTCGGTTGGGCTTTTGGGGCTCTTCAAGTCGGTGTACTCGACGCTCAACTTCAACCTGCAGAACCAGCTGCGCGCGGAGGCGGTCAGCTACGGCGACGAGCTGATGGCGCGCGAGCTCGACCAGCCCTTCGCCAGCATCTCCACCAGCCAGACACAGAACTGGGGCAGGGCAAGCAGCCAGGGGCGTTCGCTCAACAACGGGGTCACCTTCTGGAACTTCTCGGCTGTCCGCACGCACGTCTACGTCTCGCCCAGTTCCACCAACGTGCAGGTGCGGGTCAGCTGGAGGTACAAGGGGAGCCAATACAGCCACAACCTGGGCTCGGTGGCCAGCAAGTGAATGTGCAACGGGCGCCAGGTCAAGAGTCCCCTTTATCCGCTTTCTCGGACATTGATAAGCTCTCCCTTCCCCCTGTGGGGGAGGGCAGGGGTGAGGGAAGCCCTGGCTCTTCATGGAAAGTTCCCTCACCCCGACCCTCTCCCGGAGGGCGAGGGAGAGCGCATTGTGTTGGTGCAACATCCAATCAACCGCGGCCTGCGCCGATCAGAAAAGGCAACCAAGGCCGAAGATGGTCGCCCGTACCAAGAGATGTGAAGGTCGTTCTTAATCTCACTCTTGATCTTGATCTCGCTTTTCGCCCCTAAGGAGTCGTACCGGTAATGCTGAAGTCGAAGAACGGTTTCACCCTGCTGGAGATGGTCATCACCATGGCCATCTTCTCCATCGTCATTCTGGTCGTGGGAACCTCATTCAACACGCTGTTGAAGTACTCAACCAGGTTCATGAAGAGCGAGGAGGGGAACATAGAGGGGAACGTCGGGCTGGAGGTGATGCGGCACGACATCAGCTCGGCCGGCTTCGGCCTCCCCACCTCCTACGGTCTGGGCGGAGCCCCCAACTACCTGGAGGTGGACGGCTCCCATACGCTGGCAGCCGCCCTCAACGACGCCCCGCAGGGGGTGCCCCGGGCGGTGGCCGGCTCCTTCAACACTGCCGCCGTTTCGGATGCCGGCTACACCACGCTGGCGGGAAGCGATTACCTCGCCCTGAAGGCCACTTCGCTGGGAATCCAAAGCGCGGCGCAGAAGTGGAGCTACGCCGGCTACACCTCGATCCCTCCCAAACGCCCCAAAAGCTGGAACGACGGCAACCTGGTTAACGGCGACCGGGTGATCGCCCTGGACCGTTCCGCCTCCGACACGACCGGCAGCTACAACCTTTTGAAGGATCCAACCAGCGGCAGTTTCTGGACGACCTATTCGGATGCCGGACTTCCCGCCGGCTTCAGTGCCAGCTCCCCGCAGGACATGGTCTACATCTACGGCATAGCCGGCAGTGGCGTCAGCTCTTTGCGCATGCCTTTTAACCGTGCGGACTACTTCGTTGCCACCCCGCCTTCCGGTTCGCTCCCCGCCTACTGCGCCCCCAACACCGGCATTCTCTACCGCGGACTCGCCAAACACGAGGACGGCAGCCTCGACTACCAGCCGCTGGTCGACTGCGTGGCGGCCATGCACGTGGTTTTGGGCTGGAACATGCTGGATTCCAGCGGTTCGGTGGTGACGGATCCCAACGCGACCGGGTCGGGGGCGGTCGATACCTGGACCAACCTGAGCGGCGGAAACATCAGCAGCACGGGCTCCATCCCGCCCACCCTTGCGCAGATGATGGCTCCCGGCGGCGTGGTGGCCGACCCTGCACAGATCCGGACCAAGCTGAAGGTGGTCAAGGTCTATATCCTGGCGCAGGACGGCAGGAAGGATGCAGGCTACACGAGCCGCTCCTATATCAAGATGTATTCCGACGAGGAGGGACAGACGCCGTTGGGTGCCGCGGCCAGCTTCAACCTGGCCCCGGAGATGCTTAACTACCGCTGGAAGGTCTACAAGCTGGTGATCCGGCCCAAGAACCTGGTCTCCAACCAATGAACCGTCCGGCGTATCACGAGAACGAGAAGGCGATGAAACTGGTACAGATGCTGAGAGCGGAGCGGGGGATCGCGCTGGTCACCTCGCTCATGCTGACTTTTCTTTCCCTGCTGGTGGTGATGACGGCCATGTACCTCTTGACGGTGGCCACCAGGCAGAGCGGGACGGTGAAAAACTACAAGACGGCGCTGCAGGCCTCCTACGGCGGCAGCGACCTGGTCATGAAGGACCTGATCCCGCAGCTTTTGATGAATGGGGATGCCCTGTCCACCGCCAACAGCTCGACGGTGAGCCAGATCATGCAGGGGGTGGCCGCCAATTTCCCGGGCCTGAGCGATCTCGCCATCGGGCCCGACTACAGCTCGCAATCGGTGGCGGCCGCCTGCATCACCGCCAAGCTGACCAGCGCGCCTCCCTGGCTCGCCTGCCCCAGCCCGACTGCGGGGGTGAGCAGCACCTCGGTGAAACCCAAAGAGCTGCCGGACTTCAAGTTCACCGTTCCCAGCGCCGCCGGGGCTGCCCCCTTCACGGTCTACTCCAAAATCGTCGACACCACGCCGGGGAACTCCGACATGAGCGGAGTTTCCCTGCAGGGGGCCGGGGTGGCGGACAGCCAGAACGCCATCACGCCGCAGCACATCCCGTACGTGTTCCGGGTGGAGGTGCAGGCCGAGAGGAGCAGCAATCCCAACGAGAAGTCCAACCTGTCGCTGCTCTACGCGTACTGAGGTCCTGGCGAGCCATGGGCAGCTATTATTACACCAGCCATGACCAGCACGGCGCGCGGCCGGAAAAGGAGAGCTACCTCCTGCTGCTCGCCTCTTCGCTGGTCCTGCATTTGGTCCTGATCCTGCTCCTCCCCCTGCGGCCGAGCTTGCCGTCTGCTGCGGAGATGGCGGTCGAGGTGGGAGCGGTTCTCCCGGCCAGCGGGGTGCCTGCCGCTGGGGTGGCGGCGTCCCCGGTTTTCCGGCCACCGGCAAGCCTTATGCGGCAGCAGCCCTCCGCCCCGCGGCCGGCCGCAGGCGCGCCCCGGCCGTTTCCGCCTGCCGGTGAGCTCCCCGCCGGCAATCCCGCCGCTGTCGGGCCTGCACCGGGCCAGGGAGGCCGGCCTGCGCCAGTTCCCTTTCCTGACCAGCAAAGAAGGGTCGATACCGCCGCCCCCTACGCTTCCTTCAGCAGTTCCCGCCGCTCCTGACTTTGGCTGGCCCGTTTCCGGGCAGATTCCTCTCGCTTTGGGCAATTCCATCCTTGCAACCCATCCTCACCCTGTCCCTCCCCTTGAAGGGGAGGGGACGTCAGGGACGCAGCCTCCAGCACACCAGCCATTCGCCATCACGTCCCCCCCTTGATAAAGGGGGGACAGGGGGGATTGCCTTTGCCTGGTTGGCCGTCAGTCCCGCCAGTAACCATCTTCACCCTGTCCCTTGAAGGGGGGGACGTCAGGGACGCAGCCTCCAGCACACCAGCCATTCGCCATCACGTCCCCCCCCTTGATAAAGGGGGGACAGGGGGGATTGCCTTTGCCTGGTTGGCCGTCGGCCCCGCCAGTAATCCATCCTCCCTCTCCCTTGAAGGGGGAGGGGCCGTCGGCGGAGCTGTTTCCGAAGTGGTCGCCTGACAGAGGAGACGCGCTCTGCTGACAGAGGAGAGGTGGTCTGCTGACAGAGGAGAGGTTGGCGGAGGTCTTTCTGAACAGAAAGTGCGCACGGCAATCTCATCTTTGTGAAAGTAAGATGAGATTCCTGTAGATGATGCTATTCTTGTCCGGTTGGAAAACGCTAATCTTTTAACACTGACTCAGAGACCATGACAGTAGCGGTATGAGGTGCCTGAGATGCAGTCGCGCGGCTACTCATTGGTGGAGATGGTTGTCTGTATCGGCATCATCTCGATCTTGCTGGCCATTGCCACTGTCAGTTTCAACCGGTACCTGCAACGGTATCAGAGAGAAGCGCAGACCAGGATGATCTTCGAGGAGCTGCTGGCCACCCGCGCTAACGCCGTCTATCAGAGAAGGGCCACCCGCGTGAAACTCTACAGCAACAGGTTCGAAGTATATTCATCGAGCCGGGATGACACGGACGGGGTAGCTCCCATGCGCACGAGGAGCCTCAGGTTCCCGATCATCTCCAACAATGGCGGGGGAGACGGTGTAAAGGGATATCCCGTAACCTTCGATACCTTCGGAATCACCAACAACAACTGCGCCATCTGCCTGGACGAGGCAGAGGGGTCCGGCGGGGTGGACAGCGTGGTCATTTACTTCACCAGGATCAGCATCGGCAAAAAGGAAAAAGGAGATGACTGCAAGGCAGCTAACGTCACCATCCAGTAGCCGGGGATTCACCCTGGTGGAAGTCATGATGGCCATGTTGATCCTGACGGTCGGGCTGGTTGGCCTGTTGCAGTCGATCCAGGTCGCCTACCTGCACAATGCGCGCAACAAGGTCAGGGAAGAGGCGGTGCAACTGGCGGAAGAACAGATGAACGATCTCAAGTCCCTCAGCTATGACAGGGTCACCGCCAACCACACCATCAAGGTCGACAGGACCTTTTCAGGCGGAAAGAGGAAGTTTTTGGTGGCAACGAGATGCCAGGAGGTGGGGCGAAACGATGCGGGGCCGGCGAGGTCGAAGAGGGTGACGGTGGGGGTGGGGTGGGTTTTCAACAGCATGACTACCTGGCATGAAATCTATGGAATCAAAACCGATTGAAGGGAGGGAGCTGGAAAACTCCCGCAGCGGCGGTTATACCCTGGTGGAACTGGTCGTGGTGATGCTCGTCTTCGGGGTAGTGATGAGCCTGATATCCGCTTCCTTCACCAGGATCGTCGCCAGCTCTGGCCACCTGATCAAGTCGGCGGAGACCGATATCGGCGGACTGATCGGTCTCGAGCTTTTGCGGGTCGACCTGGCGAACGCCGGTTTCGGGCTGGCGTGGGGGATCGGGCAGGGGGTAACCTACAGCGAGGCAGGCACTCACAGGGTGAACGGCAACCCTGCAACCGATGCGGCAGCTTTCAACGATGCCCCCGGCAATCCTCCCCAAGCGTTCTGGATGGCAGACAACAAAGGGGTAAACTCCTCCGATTATCTGGTCCTCAAGGGAACCTCCCTAGCCCGCAATGATACCTGCCGGAGTTGGAGCTTCCTCACCTATAGTTCAGTCTCGGGGGTGGTGAAGCCCTCCAAAGCGGCCGGCGAACTGGTACCCGGCAAAGGAGACCGGGTCATCGTGGTCAACAGCGGCATGCGAGGGGGGGAAGCTTTCCGCGAACTGGTCACCCTGGGGAGCACCTTCTGGTTCACTTTCGACAGGATCGACACCATACCAGCTGCCTTTCTCCCCCAAAGACGCGAAGAGCGATACCTCGTGTACGGGATCTCTCCGGCTCCGGAAAATGCTGACGACCTGATCACCTTTCCCTTCAACAGGACCGATTACTACCTGGGCTCTTCCGACAGGCGATCAGCGCTGTGTGCGCCGGGAACCGCCGTGCTCTACAAGGCCACCATAAATCAAGACGGGACTATCTCACCCATGCCGATCCTGGATTGCATGGCCGACCTGCAGGTCATCTTCATGATGGACTCGAGCAACGACGGCAGCCTTACCCCGCTCTCCGACATCAGCCGGACCACGCTGAAGGAGCTGTTCGGCATCGATGATCCCGCCAAGGTCCTGAGAGAGCATGTAAAGGAGGTGAGGGTGTACGTGCTGGCCCAGCAGGGGAAGAAGGATATCACCTTCAATTACCCGGTCGCCGATCCCAGGCAGGTCTTCGTGCTGGGCGACCGCGTCAACGGCAAGGCCTGGTCGCAGGGGGAGCTGGCGGCCAGCTTCGGCGCGCAGTGGCAGCACTATCACTGGAAGGTCTTCACCATTGCCGTACAACCCAACAATCTGCACTAGAGGTGCCATGGCTGCATCGGGAAACCAGAGGGGAGCGGCGCTGGTGACGGCACTCATGCTGACCGTGCTGTCGCTGGTCATTTCCATGACGCTTTTGTATTCGGTCACCGTGGGGACCCGGGTCTCGGCGAGCCAGAAACGCTACCGGAGCGCCCTGACGGCCGCCCAAGGGGGAGTGGAATTTCTGGGCGACCTCCTGCCCAGGCTGTTCAAGGGGGAGCCGCAGAACCAGCTGCAAAACGAATTCTCCCTGATCAATCTCCAGCTGCCGCAATACGCCTGCCTGAGCCAGAAGCTCGATACACCCACCGCCGGCTGGACCGTTTGCAGCGCCGGTCAGGCCAGTTCCGACCCCGGCATCTCGCCGGACGCCACCTTCCGCCTGAAGGGGGAGGGGAGGGAGGCGGGGAACTTCCGGGTCTCCACCAAGATCGTGGACACCGTCCCCGGCAACTCGGACAAGAGCGGCATCGACTACCTCGACAGCGGGGGCTCGGTGGCGGCCAAAGACGAGATCATCCATCCACGCCACGTGCCGGCCATCTACAACCTCTCCGTCCAGGGGGTGAGGGAAGGGGGGACGGACCAGGAAAAGGCCCGCTTGTCGGTGCTCTATGCCTACTGAGGTGAAGAGCTGCTCAAACGAGCGCGACTGCCGGGAGGTGGTCCTTTCCGGGCCGGCTTTTCCAGGGCGGACAGCAGCCGGCGGAGCGGCTCCCCGGGGCAGGTAGGCTAAAGTCCCGATTCATAGGCGGTTTCCAATTTCCCCGTGGTCATTTTTCATCGCTCATTATGGGAGGCAAATATCACTGCGATATCACATGTGAAGCATAATTACATATAAGTTGAAATAATTTCTTGACTTTTCTCGGAAATTCGGCAAATGTCACCGAAAATTCGCCAACTGTCAAACGGGTCCACTATGATCATGAACTGTGTAAAGAGGTTGCGGGAAGAGCGCCTGCTGAGCAAAGCCGAGCTGGCGCGGCTGGCTGGGGTCTCCCCGATCACTATCGACCGGATCGAGCGTGGTGAAGAGTGCAGGATGGAGACCAAGCGCAAGATCCTGCTTGCACTGGGCTTTTCGCTTGCCGACAAGAAGAAGGTATTTCAGGACTAACCGGGACAGGACCAGGCCATGCTTTTCTCCAAGAAAAAGGACATCGTCGGCGTCGACATCGGGTCCAGCTCCGTCAAGCTCGTGGAACTGCGCGAGGTCAAGGGTGCCTACCAGCTGATCAACGTCGGGGTGCTCCCGCTGCCCGCCGAGGCGATCGTCGACAACACCCTGATGGACAGCTCCTCCATCGTGGAAACCATCAAGAACCTGGTGGCGACCCTCAACACCGACGCCAAGGAGGCCGCCTGCTCGATCTCGGGCAACGCGGTCATCATCAGGAAGATCTCGCTGCCGGTCATGCCCGTCGAGGAGCTGGAAGACCAGATCCACTGGGAAGCCGAACAGTACATCCCCTTCGACATCAACGACGTGAACGTCGATTTCCAGATCCTCTCCCCCGACGAGCAGGACCCCTCCAAGATGAGCGTCCTTTTGGTCGCCAGCAAGAAGGACATCATCAACGACTACCTGGCGGTCTTCGCCGAGGCCGGACTGAAGCTGGTGGTGGTCGATGTCGACTCCTTCGCGGTGCAAAACGCCTACGAAACGAACTACGATGCCGACCCCAGCGAGGTGGTGGCCCTGGTCAACATCGGCGCCAGCATCATGAACCTGAACGTGGTCAGGGACGGCATCTCCCTTTTCACCCGCGACGTCCAGATGGGGGGCAACCTCTACACCGAGGAGATCCAGAAGCAGTTCGGCCTGAACTCCGAGAACGCCGAGATGAAGAAGCTGACCGCCACCACCTCCGGAGACCCGCGGCTGATCGACATCCTGCAGCGGGTCAACGAGACCATCGCCCTGGAGATGCGCCGCTCGCTGGACTTCTACAACTCCACGGCGGGGGAGGGTAGGATCGCCAAGGTCTACCTGAGCGGCGGGGCGGCCAAGACCCCCATGCTGATGGAGGCGGTGCAGCAGAGGCTCTCCCTGCCCATCGAGATGCTGGATCCGCTTTCCAGGGTGGTGGTGAGCGAGAAGGATTTCGACACCGCCTATCTGAACGAGGTCGCACCCCTTTTGGCGGTTGCCGTGGGGCTCGCGACAAGGAGGCTCGGGGATAAATGATCAGAATAAACCTTCTCCCGGTTAGGGCTTCCAAAAAGAGGGAAACGGTCCGGCAGCAGGTCTCCATCCTGGTGCTCTCGGTGATCGGCGTCCTGGTGGTGGGGGCCAGCATGTACGGGCTTCTGGCCGCCAAGGTCGCCAACGCCAAGCAGCAGATCGAGTCCTCGGAAGCCGACCTCAAAGCCCTCAAGAGCAAGATCGGCGCCATCGACAATATCAAGAAGCTGCAGGCGGACGTGAAGAAGAAGCTGGACGTCCTGAGCCAGCTGCGCAAGGCGAAGACCGGCCCGGCCGCGCGGCTTGCCGCCCTCTCCGACGCGGTGCCGGAAAAACTCTGGCTCACCAAGTACTCCGAAAGCGGCAACGGCGTCTCCATTTCGGGCGTGGCCCTCAGCGAAGACCTGATCGCCACCTTCATGAAGAACCTGCAGAACTCCGGCTCCTTCACCAACGTCGACCTGCAGGTCACCGAGCAGACCGATTATAACGGTGTCAAGGCGAAACGCTTCGACATAGCGATGCAGATAAAAAGCTAGGGGCTAGGGACCAACGACATGCATCCGGAACTAGAAAAACTATTCAAGCTCCCCGTCAGGCAGAAGGTCGGCATCCTGCTCCTGTTACTGATCGTGGAGAGCGGCGCCCTGTTCTACTTTCTGTACCGGCCGCGCATGAACGAACTCAGCGGACTGCAGACCCGCCTGGACGATCTGCAGCGGCAGATCACCGAGAACCGGCGCATCGCCAACAACCTGCCGCGCTACAAGGCGGAGTACGAGCAGCTCAAGGTCGACCTGGACCGGGCCCTCACCGAGCTCCCCAACCAGAAGGAGATTCCCTCCCTTTTGACCAGCATCTCCAGCGCCGGCAAGGGGGCAGGGCTCGACTTCCTGCTGTTCAGGCCCAAGCCCGAGGTTCCCAAGGACTTCTACGCGGAGGTGCCGGTCGACATCGCCGTCTCGGGCACCTTCTACAATGTTGCCGACTTCTTCGTGGCGGTCTCCCGGCTGCCGCGTATCGTCAACATCAACAACGTGGTCTTCAACGAAATCAAGAACGTGAACGGACGCTCCTTCGTCAAGGTGAACTGCCTGGCGACCACCTTCCGCTTCCTGGATAAAAGCGAGCAAAAGAATGAAAAGAATGAAAAGAAGCCTAAGTAGCGCCCTGGCGGCCTGCCTGCTGGCGGCGCTGGTTGCGGGCTGTTCCAAGAAGGAGGAGCCGGCGCCCCCCACTCCGCCGCCCAAAAAACCGTCCGAGCCGGCCAAGCCCTCCCAGCCGCCGGCGGCGGCCGCGGTCCAGAAGCCGGTCTCCTCTGCCACCAGGCAGGCGAACCCCTTCGACTTCAGCAAGAAGACCGATCCCTTCAAGCCCTACGCGCCCCCCGCGGCCCAGCCCCCGGCCGCCGCGCAGAACCAGGCGCAGCCCAACGCGGCTCCGGCCGTTCCCCCCGCCGACCAGCTCCCCATCCAGAGCTTCGAGGTCAGCAAGTTCAAGGTGGTCGGCATCATCGCGGGGCTCAGGGAGAACCGGGCCCTGCTGGTCGATCCCAACGGCAAGGCGTACGTGGTGCAGCAGGGGATGCAGATCGGCAACAGCAACGGCCGCATCACGAAGATCACCGCCTACGGGGTGGAGGTCGTCGAGCGTGTCAAGGAAGGGACCGGCCGTTACCGGCAGAGAAAGATCGTACTTACGCTGGCCAAGAAAAGGTAAGGAGCGTTATTGATGAGAATCTTCCCCAGCAGAATCCTTTGTCACGCCATGACAACCATCGCGCTGGTGGCGAGTTGTTCCGGCTGCGTCAAGAGGATGTCCGCCGTCAACGAGCCCACCCAGGCAGAGGCCACAGCCTTTGCCACCCTGCGCTCGGTGAACGTCTCGGCTGACGCCAACCGCATCGAGCTGGCCAGCGACAAACCGCTCACCTACACCTCCTACAAGGCCGGCGAACCCGCCAGGATCGTGATCGACATCTCGCAGACCGAACCGGGGCCGGTGGCCTCGCCGATCGAGGTCAACCGCGGCAACGTGCGCCGCATCGAGCTGGTGCGCCAGGCGGTGGGGGGCGGCGTGCTGACCCGGGTGGAGATCGTTTTGGCCAAGGACACCGACTTCAGCGCCGCCACCGCACCCGGTGACCGCAGCAACCTGGTGGTGACCCTGGTGCCGCTGCCGGCCGAGGCCAAGGGCTCCCAGCCGGCGGCGAAGCAGAGCGCCGAGCGCAAGGAAGTTCCCCTTGCCGAAACCAAGATCGAGGAAAAGAACCTGAGCGCCGCGCAGCCGGCGGTCTCCGCCGAGCCCAAGGCCAAACCGGCAGCATCCGACCAGCAGCCCAAGGTGAGCGCAGCCGGCGACCCGGCCCCCCGCAAGGGCGCCCACGCGGCGGGCGGACCCCGGGTGAACGCCATCCTGACCGCACCGGACGGGGTTGAGGTGTCGGTGGAAGGGGGCGCGGTGCAGACCTTCAACACCTTCAAGCTCGCCAAGCCCGACCGGATCGTGCTGGACCTGTTCGGGGTCAAGAGCGGACTGGAGAAGAACGTGGTGCCGGTGGGCGCCTTCGGCATCGGCAGCGCCCGGGTCGGCTCCACCCCGGACAAGGTCCGCATCGTGCTGGATGCCTCCGGGGAGAGGCTCCCCGCCTTCGAAGTGACCAAGACCGACCTGGGGATCAAGATCCGCCTGAAGGAGGAGGGCCCGGCCGGCAGGGCAGCGTCCCGGACGGCTCCCGCCAGGAGCGCCGAGGCGACCGCCCCGGCCGCCAAGTCCCCGGCCGCGAAACCGGCGGCAGCCGCCAGGGCCGCAGCCCCCGTCAAGGCGGCCCCGGTTCCCGAGACGATCGCCCCCGGGGTGCCGGCCGTACCGGCGCCTGTTTCCGTGAAGGCAGAGGTGCCGCGCCTGCGCTCCTCCAAAGGGGCGCTGGAGGCCGTGGACTTCAAGGTCGTGGACGGCTTCTCCCGGATCACCGTGAAGATGTTCGGCACCTGCGAGGCCAGCCAGCCGGTGCGCGGGCCGCAGGGAGTCTCCCTGTCCATCAACAACTGCCAGGTCCCCAAGAACCTGCAACGCGCCCTGGACACCTCCAAGTTCGGCTCGCCGGTGCTTTCGGTCACCCCCTACCAGGTGAAGGTCAAGGGGACCCCGGTGGCCAAGCTCCTGGTGCGCCTGAAAGGTACCCCGCACTTCTCCATGAGCAGGAAGGGTGAACTGGTTGTCATCGATGTGGCAAACGCCGGCCCGGTTGTGGCGGCGAAACTTCCCTCCGCCCCGGCCCTGGTCGCCAAGGCGCCGGCTGCCGAGCCCAGGGTGGCCGAGGAACTGGCGCCTCCGCCGCGCAGCGAAGAGTCGGTCACCGAGCTGCCGCTCCCCGACCACGCCCGTCCGGTGAAGAAGATCTACACCGGCCGCCGGGTCACCCTGGAGTTCTCCGACGCCGACATCAGGAAGATCTTCCAGCTGATCGCCGAGGTGAGCAACCTGAACTTCCTGATCTCGGACGATGTCTCCGGCACCATCAGCCTCAAGCTGGTGAACGTACCCTGGGACCAGGCACTCGATGTGATCCTGGACGCCAAGGGGCTCGGCATGCAGCGCGAGGGGAACATCGTGCAGATCAAGCCCAAGGCCAAGATGCAGACCCAGGCCGATGAGGAGCTCGCTGCCAAGAAGGCCCAGGAGAAGACCATGCCGCTTAGGACCATGATCTTCGACGTCAACTTCGCCACCATCGGCGACATCGCCACCCAGTTCGCCCAGCTGAAGAGTTCCAACCCCGGCGCCGGCATCATCCGGGACGAGCGGACCAACCGCGTCATCGTCACCGACATCCAGCCGGCCCTGGACGCCATGCGCCAGCTCCTGAAGAACCTGGACATCCCGGAGAAGCAGGTGATGATCGAGGCCCGCATCGTCGAGGCCACTTCCACCTTCACCCGCGACCTGGGGGTCCAGTGGGAACTGCACTACAAGGACGGCTCGGCTTCCTTTGCCAACATCAACGGGGTCGACTCCACCTTCGGCGGCGTGGTCTCCACCGCGGGGCCGACTTCCACCGGCAGCGGCGGCATCGGCATGGGGATGAGCTTCGGCAAGCTGACCAGCAACATCCAGCTCGACATGCGGCTCTCCGCGGCGGCCACCATCGGCGAGGTCAAGATCGTCTCCACCCCCAAGGTGGTCACCTTGAACAACAAGGCGGCCAAGATCTCCCAGGGGCAGTCGATCCCCTACCAGACCACCTCGGCCGAGGGGACCAAGACCGAGTTCGTGGAGGCGGCCCTCACCCTGGAGGTGACCCCGCACATCACCGCGGACGGCTCGGTCAGCATGAAGATCAAGGCCAGCAACAACTCGCCGGGCGCAGGTTCGCCCCCTCCCATCAACAAGAAGGAGGCGACCACCGAACTGCTGGTGGCCAACGGGGAAACCACGGTGATCGGCGGCATCTACCAGGACAACGAAACCGAGAGCGATACCGGGATACCGTTTTTGTCGGACATCCCTCTGCTGGGGTGGCTGTTCAAATCCAACTCCAAGCAGAAGACCAAGACCGAGTTGCTCATTTTCATCACACCCAAGGTTGTAATCTAAGGAGAAACGGTAATGCCGAAACGGTTTTTCGCCAGCTTGATTTGCGGTGCATGCGCCATCGCCGCCTTCACCTCGTGCGGAAGTGAAAAGGCAGGAGGAACCGGCGAGTTCGCCACCGTCTTTGCCACCGCCAACTCCCCCGGTGCCGACGTCAATTCCGACGTGGCGACCTGGGTAGACTCCACCGGAGCCAAGGCCACCGCCTGCGGAGCCAGCAGCATCGCCACGGTCACCCCCGATACCGCCACCTATACGGTTACCAGCACCGCCTACTCGGTGGCCAATACCGGTTCCAGTTCGAGCAGCACCTCCTCGACCACCACCACCTCGGACCTCATTATCGACAAGATCACCCTGATCCTCACGCCGGCCAACACGACCTCCCCCGCGCTGCCGGCCATTTACCAGACCCAGTACCTCACAGCGGGGCAGAGGGTGGCGGCCGGCTCCACCGTCAACATCCCGGTGGTGATCGCCTCCAACCAGCTGAAGACCTACCTGGGCACCGGCCTGGGGAGCGCCTCGATCGACTGCAACCCTGCCTCGCCGACCTACACCTACCGGGCCACGGTCTCCTTCGAGGCTCTGGAGGTGAACACCAACAGGGTGGCCACCATCACGGCGCCCGGCTTCCTGCTGGTCAACTTCGCCGATTACATCGACAAGTAGCCGGCCGCCCGGTTGCGGGCGCTGGCGGACTGTACGGCCTCTGCCCGCTTGCCGGGAGAGGCCCGATACCGGAACCGGACGGGGAGTACCGCGCGGACAGCCCTTTCCGGTTTCCCGAGCCCAGGGCTGAATCTTTAAATGCATTGGACGATTGCACTCGAGGGGTTACACATGAATCTGCACAGGAAATTTAGTTGGACGCTGCTGTTGTTGGCACTCGCCGTACTCTTTAGCTGTTCCGGCCACAAGTCAGGGGAGGGGAACAACACCTTCACTGCCAAGCGGACGGCGGCGGCCACCATCCTCTCCGACGACCTTCAGATGACCTCGGACCCCAACGACCAGTCCCAGCCCGCGGTCGCCTTCGATACCGTCAATCACCAGTACATGTCGGTGTGGGCCGACTCCCGCAACCCCAGCGGGACCAGCATCTACGGTAACATTTACGTCGGCCGTAACACCTACAAGGACGGCGGCCTGCGCTTCGACAACACCACCTCCCACGTCGCCAAGACCGGGGTGCAGGTGACCAAGCTGTTCGCCAGCGATCTGCAGATCACCGATTTCACCGCGACCACAGGCACCCAGCTCCTCAACCAGAACCAGCCAAAGATCGCCTTCTACCCCGATACCACCGACAAGGCAGGGGTCACTCCCAAGAGCAAGTACCTGATCGTCTGGACCGATTCCAGAAACGGCTACAGCCAGATTTTCGGGCAGTTCGTGCGTGCCGACGGTGCCTATCTGCTCCCGGACGGGCAGACCTACTCGGCCACTCCCAAGAACTTTGCGATCACCGAGCATGTGGCGGCTCCCCCCTTCCCGGGCACCGTCGCGGTAACCGGTGATTTCAGCGCGCCGGTCTACAACGGCACCGTTTCCATCTCCACCAGTGCGCCGACAACGGTAGTGGGTGCCGCCACCAGCTTCAAGGCGAGCGGCGTGCAGTCCGGGGACCTGTTCCTCATCGCCAACGTGGCCTACGCCGTCGACACCGTCGTAAGCGATACCCAGCTGACCCTCACCTCGCCGTACACCGGTTTCCCGCAGGTCAACGGCCTGGCCCAGTCGGTAAGCGGGCTCTCGTACCTGTCCTACCGCTCCACCTCTTCCAATACGCAGGTGGTCGGTACCGGCACCAGTTTCAAGAACGGGCAGATCCTGCCCGGCGACAAGATGCAGATCCTCGGCCTCTACTACCCGATCGCCTCCATCACCGATGACACCCACCTCACCCTGGCCGACCCCATCGTCAGCTACTCGGGGAGCGGTGTCCCCTACACGGTGACCGCGCATCTCAACCAGACCGACCCTGATGTCGTCTACAACCCGGTGACCCAGAAGTTCGTGGTGGCCTGGATGGATACCAGTGACTGGGACACCAACAACACTATGGCGGTACAGGGGACCGGCTGCAGCAACGTCGCCTACGTCAACTACGTCATGCATCCGGTAGTGGACGACAACGTCATACGCGCGGTGCAGGTTGATGCCAAAAGCGGCGCGCTGAGCGGAAAACAGACCATCTCCAGCCTGGTCAGCACGACGCCGGTGAGCGACGACGGCAGCAAGCTCACCAAGAGCTGGAGCGCGCAGATATCGGAATCCAAGCCGAAGGTCGCCTATAACCCTTCCACCGGCGAGACCTACCTGGCCTGGAGCGGCATCAACGAGACGGTCACCATGACCGTCCCCTACCATACTAACCCCTCGCCTTCCACCTCCTGCACCTACGGCGTGGCGGGTTTCGCCGCCTCCGGCATCGACCCTGCCACCATGATCAAGATCCGGCGCGACCCGGGGCTTGGCTACGTCGCCGACTTCTCCTTCGGGACCATGGCCACCTCGCCGACCCTGGCGGTCGACCCCAACACCAACCGGATGCTGGTGGCCTGGGAGGACAACGTCAACGCCGCCACCACCGGCAAGGATATCTACGCACAGCTCCTGGACGTGACCAGCTTCCAGCAGTACGGGAGCCTGATCAGCGTCGCCAAGGCGGTGGGCGACCAGAGTTCGCCGGCCGCCTCCTTCGACAACGTCAACCAGAGGTTCCTGGTGGCCTGGGAGGATGCCCGCAACCAGAGCGCCAACCTTTCCAACATCGACATCTACGGCCAGTTCATCGACCCGCAGGGGAACCTGTCCGGCGGCAACTCCATCATAACCGTGCAGCCGGGCAACCAGCTGGCACCGGCGGTGGCCTTCGGCGACGTCTACTTCCGCAAGTTCCTGGTGGTCTGGAAGGACGGCAGGCTGAGCAACAACGCCGACATCTACGGCCAGATGCTGGAATACTCCACCGCGCCGCAGCTGGTGATCGCCGACGCCTCCGGCAACCCGATCCTAAACGGCGCCATCGATTTCGGCAACGTGGACGTGACGAGCGCCACCCCCTATCAGGACATCACCTTCCAGATCAGAAACGACGGCAACTCGCTTCTGAACATCACCTCGATCACCGGCACCCCGCTGGCTTCGTCCGACCCGCAGGCCTTCTTCGTCTTCACCACCCCTTATGCCACCACGGTGAGCCCCGGCACCAGCGCGACCATGACCGTGCGCTTCCAGCCGAGCGGGGCAGGGTCCTACTCCGACCCCACCAAGTACTATATGGCGTTCAACTCCAACGGCGGCCAGGCGGTCATCTACCTGTCCGGCACCGGCGTCGGCAACAAGCCGCTTTCCATCTCGAACACCTCGCTCCCCGATGCCTCGGTGGGCAGCCCCTACACCGCCACCCTGAACGCCACCGGCGGGGTGAGCCCCTACGGCTCCTGGAGCGTTCCCCCCGGATCGCTTCCCCCGGGGCTCAGCCTGAACGCCTCCACCGGCGTGATCAGCGGCACGGTGGGCGCCACATCGCAGCCGTCCTACACCTTTACGGCCTCGGTCACCGATAACGTCGGCACCACTGCCACCAAGCAGCTGACCATCAACGTCACCTCGCTTTCCATCACAACCAGCACGCTGAAACCCTGGACCCAGCTGCAGCCGGGCTACAGCGTGCAGCTCAGCGCGGCCATCGGCGGCAACACCCTCACCAGCGGCGTAACCTGGCACGGGGACAGCGTGCCCCAGGGCCTGGTGGTGACTCCGGACGGCCTGCTCACCGACGATCCCAACACCCCGGGCGGACCGATGCTGGCCGGTGCCCAGAACGTCACCGTCACCGCGACCTACACCGACGCCAACGGCACGGTGAGCGCCACCAAGATTCTCCCCCTGGTGATCAACCCGGCACTTTCCATCAGCACCACCAGCCTTCCCGGCTGCGTGATCGGCAGCACCTACTCGCAGACGCTGTCCATGACGGGCGGCACTCCCTCCTTCGTCTGGTCGATCGCCTCCGGATCCCTGCCGCCGGGGGTCACCCTGAACCCCTCGACCGGCGCGCTGCTCGGCCTGCCGGGGGCAACCGGCGACTACAAGTTCACCGTGCAGGTGCTCGACTCTACCGGGGCCAAGACTACCCGTGACCTGACCATTTCGGTCAACCCGACCCTGGACATCAGCAGCCCGACCACTCCTCCGACCGATCCGACGGCACCCCCGGCGCCCGCAGACGGCGTGGTCGGCACAAGCTACGCCTACCAGTTCAACGCCAAGGGGGGCGCGTCCCCCTACAGCTGGTCCATCGTGGCCGGGCAGCTCCCCACCGGGCTGGTGCTCAACCCCTTCACCGGACTGGTGAGCGGGGTGCCGTCCGCGCCCGGCACCTACTCCTTCACGCTTAGGGTCATCGACGTCAACGCTGCCACGGCAACCAAGACCTACAGCATCTCGATCTACAACCCCCTGGCGGTGACCACCGCGTCGCTCGCCAACTGGACCCAGGGGCTCAGTACCCCGAGCTACAGCCAGCAGCTGACCTCAACCGGCGGCAAGCCGAACATCGCCTGGTCCATCTCGGCCGGCTCCGGCGCCGGCACCAACAGCCCGGTTCCCGGACTTACCCTGGCCTCCGACACCGGGATCATCTCCGGCACCCCGAGCTCCGCGGGCACCTACAACTTCACGGTGATGGCCAAGGACGCCAACAACATCACCGCCACCAAGAGCTTCAAGGTGGTGATCAGCGCACCGCTCTCCATCACCAGCTCCTCCCTGCCCGGTGCCACTACAGGCTTCCTGTACAGCCAGCAGGTTCAGATGCTGGGCGGCACCGGCCCCTACACCTGGAGCCTCGATGACGGCAGCGAACCGCTCCCGGCCGGCCTGTCGCTGGACTCCCTGGCCGGTACCATCAGCGGCATCCCGACCCTTGCCTCCACTACGCCCTACACCTTCACCCTGAAGGTGACCGACTCGGTAGGGGCCACCAAGACCAAGGCCTTCTCGATCCTGGTATCGCCGGGGAGCGCCCTGGCCATCCAGACCACCAGCCTGCCGTCCCTGATCGTGGGCTCCCCGATCAGCGTCACCCTGCAGAGTAACGGCGACCTGAACACCTACAACTACACCTGGAGCCTGACCGGCGGCTCGCTGCCGGCCGGTCTCAGCCTTAACGGCACCGCCGGCACCATCACCGGTTCCCCGAGCGCCATCGGCAACTACAGCTTCGACCTGAAAGTGGTCGAGGACCTGCAGGGGGTGGCCACCGGCCGCAGCGCCACCCAGCACATCAGCGCGACGGTCTCCACCTCGGGTGGAAGCACGGGGAGCGTCATCTTCACCGATACCACCAGCACCCCGCCGGTGCAGATCACCGCGCTCAACTTCGGCAGTGTGCTGGCCGGCAGCAACTCGGCACCGCAGAACGTGATGCTGAAGAACGCCGGGAGCACCGACCTGGTCATCAGCAGCTACAGCTATAGCGACAGCTCCTTCTCCGGCGTGGTCCCCACCAGCTTCACCCTGGGCGCCGGTTCCTCACGCCAGATCGCCGTTACCTTCACCCCGGCCGCCTCCAAGGCCTACTCCGGCAACCTGACCGTCAACTTCGCCACCGGCCAGACTGCGGTGCTGCCGATCGCCGGTACCGGCATCGCTGCAGTTGCCAGCTTCGTCCCCGGCAGCGCCGGCACTACAGCCAACACCACCATTTCCTCCTCGGTGCTGACGGCGAGCGATCCCTCGCTCACCACCTCCAGCAAGCCGAGCGGCGTGACCGTCTCGCAGGGGCTCGACATCACCCTGGCCAACGTGGTGAGCGGCGGCACCGTCACCGTGACCGCCACCTTCATGAACATGCCGGCCAACCCGGTCTTCTACAAGGTGGTGAACAACGTCTGGACCGACGTCACCAGCAGCGTCGCCGTCATCGGCAACACCGCCACCTTCACCATCACCGACAACGGGATATTCGATTCCGATCCGACCCTGGGGAGCATCCACGATCCCTTCGTGCTGGCCACCACCGGCACCAATAACGGCGGCACCCCCGTCACCGGCACCGGCGCCAATACCCCGGTGGGCTCCTCCGGCGGGAAAAGCGGCTGCTTCATCGCCACCGCCGCCTACGGCAGCTACCTCGATCCGCAGGTCGTGGTGCTCAGGCACTTCCGCGACAACGTGCTCCTGAAGTCGGGCCCCGGCTCCGCCTTCGTGGCCTTCTACTACCGCAACAGCCCGCCCATCGCCGACTTCATCCGCGAGCACGAGTCCCTGAGGCTTTTGACCCGCTGGGCGCTGACCCCGCTCATCTTCGCGGTTAAGTACCCGCTGAGCCTTTTGGCGCTGCTGCTTTTCGCACTGTTCTCCTTCGGCCGCAAACTGCGGGCGGTGCGCCTGCCGAGGACCCGGGTCCAGTAAGGCCCGCTTTCCTTCATCTGTTCATGACAAGCCCTGCTTCCTCGCTACGGAGGCAGGGCTTGCTGTCGAAAGGCCTCTGTGCGGCCGTTCGTAAACGCTTACACAACTGGAGAATCGTCATGTACAAAAAACTTCTGGCCGTTGCCGCCCTGTCTCTGTCGCTTATGGCCTGCTCGCACCCCCCCACCAAGGAGCAGGTTTCCGACGCCATCAAAAAGCTCGTCCCCGTCAACTTCCAGGTGCTGCAGGTCTCGGAAATCAAGGACGTCCCCTCCCTGTACGAAGTGGTCATCCGGGTCAACGGCCAGCCGGTGGTCCTCTACATGGATAAAAACGCCAAGTACGTCTTCTCCGGAAGCCTGATGTCGCTCGACAAGAAGGTAAACCTGACCGTGGAGACCCAGAAGAAGTACATGCAGAAACAGTAAGAGCTGAGGTCCGGTTCGCCTTTCCAGCCAGCCGCAGCGTTCGAGAAAGCCAGGGGAACCCTGGCTTTCGTTTATCAGCTCCCGGAGCAAAAGACGCCAACATTAATGATGCTCATGGGATATTGTTTTGATTCCGGCGTTGTTTGCTGCTATTATCCAAACGCGTGCAGCCCCAGGCTTGCAGGGCACGCTGCCGCCGCTGCCGTCCCCGTCGCTTCCGGCAAGGGGGCGAACTGCGTTGATATTCGATCCAAGGAGAACGCATGTTCAGGTACCTCACCGCGGGTGAATCCCACGGCCCGCAGCTAACCGCCATCATCGAAGGAATTCCCGCAGGACTCAGACTCACCGAAGAAGAGATCAACCACGACCTTCACCGCAGGCAGGGTGGCTACGGCCGCGGCGGGAGGATGAAAATTGAGACGGACCAGGTGCGGCTTCTGTCCGGTGTACGCTGGGGCGAGACCCTCGGCTCCCCGATCACCCTGGTGGTGGAGAATTCGGACTGGGTGAACTGGGACCGGCGCATGTCTGCCAAGGAAGAGTTCCGTGACGACAGCATCGCGGTGACCCGGGCCCGCCCCGGTCATGCAGACCTCCCCGGATCCCTCAAGTACAACCACCGCGACGTGCGCAACATCCTGGAGCGCTCCAGCGCCCGCGAGACCGCGGCCCGGGTGGCGGTCGGCGCCGTGGCCAAGGCCTATCTTGCCCAGTTCGGCATCACGGTGACCGGTTGCGTGCTGGAACTGGGTGGGGTCAAGGCGAAGCTCCCGGACATGGGCGTGCAGCAGATGAGGGACGTCATCGCGGCCTCCCCGGTTTACACCTACGACAGCGAGGCGGAACTGGAGATGATCGCGGTGATCGACCGGGCCAAGGCGGCGGGAGACACGCTGGGTGGCGTGGTGGAGGTCCGGGTGAGCGGAGTGCCGGCCGGGCTGGGAAGCCACGTGCAGTGGGACCGCCGGCTGGACGCCAGGCTGGCCGCTGCGGTGATGAGTATCCAGGCTTTCAAGGGTGTCGAAGTCGGGGCCGGTTACGAGACGGCCAGAAAGCCCGGCTCCCAGGTGCACGACGAGATCTACTACGACGCCGCACGGGCCGCTGACAGCAGGCAGGGGGGCTTCTACCGCAAGAGCAACCAGGCAGGCGGGCTGGAGGGGGGCATCACCAACGGCGAGGAGATCGTGGTTACCGGCGCCATGAAGCCGATCCCGACCCTGTACACGCCGCTGCAGTCGGTGGATATCGTCAGCAAGCAGCCCTTCGAGGCCACCGTGGAGCGCTCGGACGTCTGTGCCGTACCGGCTGCTTCCGTGGTAGCCGAGGCGGTGGTCGCCATCGAGATCGCCAATGCCTTCATGGAGAAGTTCGGCGGTGACTCCATCGCCGAGACCACCAGGAACTGCCAGGCGTACCTCGAGTACCTGAAGAGCTTTTAAGCGGGGCACGCTGGTAGCTTACCAGCAGGATGAATAACCAGTGAAGAGGCTGCTGTGACAGTAGACACCATCAAGATAGAGCTCGGCGACCGCAGTTACCAGATCGGCATCGGCGCCGGCAATCTCGATACCATCGGGGCTCTCTGCCAGGGGCTCGGCCTCTCCGGCACCGCCGCGGTGGTATCCAACACCACTGTTGCCCCCCTTTACTATGACCGGGTCCGCTCCTCACTGGAGGGCTCCGGCTTCCGTACCCTGCTCGTTTCCCTCCCCGACGGAGAAGGCTTCAAGAACAGCGCCACCCTCAACCTGATCTACGACGGCCTGGTGGAGGGCTCGCTCGACCGCGGCTCCTTTATCGTCGCCCTGGGGGGCGGCGTGATCGGCGACATGGCCGGCTTCGCGGCCGCCAGCTACCTGCGCGGCATCCCCTTCGTCCAGGTCCCCACTACGCTCCTGTCCCAGGTGGATTCCAGCGTGGGGGGAAAGACCGGCATCAACCACCCCAAGGGTAAAAACCTGATCGGCGCCTTCTACCAGCCCCGCGCGGTGCTGATCGACGTCGCCACGCTGGATACCCTGCCGGAGCGCGAATTCCGCGCCGGCCTCGGCGAGATCGTCAAATACGGCGCGGTCCTGGACGCCGGCTTCTTCTCTTTCCTGGAAGAAAACGCCGGCAGGCTGCTGTCCCGCGACCGGCAATCCCTCATCCACGCCGTCGGCCGCTCCTGCGCCATCAAGGGGTACGTGGTCGAACAGGACGAGAGGGAAGGGGGGCTGCGGGCGGTGCTCAATTACGGGCACACGCTCGGGCACGCGGTGGAGACCCTGACCGGCTACACAGAGTACCTGCACGGCGAGGCGGTGGCGATCGGCATGGTGCAGGCAGCCCGCATCTCCCAGCACTACGGCTTCTGCAGCCAGGAGGAGCGCGACCGCATCGTGTCGCTCATCGTGTCGCTGGGACTTCCCACCGAGCTTCCCCACTTTCCGGCCGCGGCCTACGCGGAGGCGCTCTCCCACGACAAGAAGGTGCGCCAAAGCGGCCTTCTGTTCATCTGCAACAGCGGCATCGGCGGGCACCGGATGGAAAGGATCAAGGACCTTACTGCACTTTTGGAGATCTGCGGCATAGGAGAGTGACATGGCAGTAGAGGATGCGATTTCGTTTTGGACGGATATCCAGCGCTATGAAAACATGTTGGCAGCGGACCCCCGCTCTTACTGTTTCGTCCCGCTGTCCGAACTGTATCGAAAGCTGGGCCTTCTGGACGACGCCATCTCGGTCGCGCTCAAGGGGTGCGGCCTGCATCCTGACTACCCGGGCGGCTTCTTCGCGCTGGGTGCCGCCTACCACGCCAAGGGAGAGAACGCCGAGGCAAGGACCGCCCTGGAGTCCGCTGTCTCTCTCAAGCCGGATAACATCCAGGCCCTGCAACTGCTGGGGAAGGTGTACATTGAAGGGGGGCACACCGACCTGGCCGGCAAGGTGCTGGGGCAGGCGCTGGTGCTCGATCCCCAGGACCCCGAGATCCTCCTGACGCTGCGCTCCATCGGCGCGGCCCCGTCTGCACAGCCCCCCGCCGGGCAGGACGAGGAGGAAGTCCTGGAGGATATCGACCTCGTCGAGGAGCTGACCGAGGAATTCGAACCCGGGTCTGAGGAGGACGCCGTCACCGACCCCGATGGCCTGGCGGCTGTGGAGCTTGCTTCCGCCGGGGGAGCCGATCTGTGGGCGGCCGGAGCCTTCGATGATGACGATGCCAGCGCCTTCGAGGAGGAGGAAGGCGAGGCACCGGCTGCCGTCTCCTTCGCGGCCGGCGGCCGAAGCGCTAACCGCCTCCCCGGCGGCAGGGATCCACTTGCCACACCGACCATGGCCGAGCTGTACGTTTCCCAGGGATTCCTCGACAAGGCCATCGCCATCTACCGCGAGCTGGTGAACGAGGAGCCGGCCAACCAATCCTACCTGCGCAGGGTCGAGGAACTTGGCCGGCTGCGGGAGCAGCAGGCCCAGCCCGGGATGGCCCCGCAGCCGCAGCAGCCCCGTCCGGCGCAGGCTCCCGCAGGGAGACCTCCGGCTCAGCAGGCCGCCCAAGCGCCCCAGCAAAATGACCAGCAGATGGCGCAGGGCGCGGGGAGCATGGCAGCCGCCGGTGAGCCTCAGCCGGAGCCACTTTGGAGCGAGCTCGCACCAGGCTCCCCGGCCGGCCTGGAAAGCGAACTGACCCGCTGGCTGCACAACATAAGGAGAAGAAGAGATGGGGTTTAAGGCGATACTCAAAGCCATTGTGGAGGGGAGTTCAGGAGGGATCGGCGGGGTCGTCATGGGATACGACGGCATCGCCATCGACGAATACCTGAAGGACACCGGGGGGCTGGACGTGCAGATCCTGGCCGTCGAGTACGCCTCCGTGCTCAAGGAGATCAAGAGGACGGTAGGGGTGCTGAAAACCGGCGAGCTGCAGGAGGTCTCCATCATCTCGGACCGCTGCACGGTAGTGGTGCGCGGCATCGCGGAGGACTTCTTCCTGGCGGTGGTGCTCGCCCCGGAAGGGAACTTCGGCAAGGCCCGCTACCTCATGAAACGCGAGGCCGCCGGCCTGAGGGAGGCTCTGCAATGAAGGCCCGCTACAAGATCCTGGTGCTGCACGGCCCCAACCTGAACCTGCTCGGTATCCGGGAGCCGGGGGTCTACGGCAGCACCACCCTGCAGGGGATCAACGAGGCGCTCACGGAGCTGGCCGGCGAACTGGGCGTGGAGCTGAAGATCCTGCAGTCGAACCACGAGGGGGTGCTGGTGGACGCCATCCAGGACGCGCGGCAGGAGTGCCGCGGCATCCTGATCAATCCCGCCGCCTATACCCATACCTCGGTGGCCATCCGCGACGCCATTGCCGCGGTCGACCTTCCCGCCGTGGAGGTTCACCTCTCCAATATCCACGCCCGGGAGGCTTTCCGGACCCACAGTTACCTGGCCCCGGTGGCGGTCGGACAGATCTCCGGGTTCGGCGCCGACAGCTATCTTTTGGGGCTGAGAGGGCTCGTTGGACGGCTGGAAAAATAGTTGTCATACGGAGGTTATTATGTTAAACAACAGAATCTCCGTGGCCAGAGAGTGCCTGGAAGAGGTCGGAGTCGACCTGCTGCTGGTCACAAATCTCAGTAATATCAGATATCTAACCGGCTTTACCGGCAGCGAGGGAACGCTTATCCTGTCGCGGGAAGATGCCTGGTTTCTCACCGATTCCCGTTACACATCGCAGGCAGGCAGCGAGGTCACCGGCGCCAAGGTGATCGAGTTCAAGATCAAGCTGGACTCCATCTCGGCGGTCTTTCAGCAGGCGGGCGCAAAAAGCGTCGCCTTCGAGGCCGGCACCCTGACCGTGCAGATCTACCATGAACTTGCCGACCGCAACCCCGACCTCGAGTTCATCCCTGCCGACCAGAAACTGCTCTCCCTGCGCAGCGTGAAGGACGAGGACGAACTGGAGATCCTGGAGCGGGTGGCGACCATCGCCTCCGAGTCGCTTCTGGAGATCCTGCCGCTGGTCAAGCCGGGCGCCCTGGAAAAGGACGTCGCCTGGGCGCTGGAAGTGGCGATGAGAAACAGGGGGGCCGACGGCAAGTCTTTCGATTTCATCGTGGCCTCCGGGCCGCGCGGGGCACTGCCGCACGGCAAGGCCTCGGACAAGGAAATAGCGGCTGGCGAGCTGGTCACCCTCGATTACGGCGCGCTTTTCCGCGGCTACTGTTCGGACGAGACGGTCACCGTGGCGGTGGGCGGCCCCGACAGCCGGCAGCGGGAAGTCTACGAGACGGTGCTGGAAGCCCAACGGCTCGCCATCGAGGGGGCCCGGCCCGGCATGAACCTGAAGGATATCGACGCCCTGGCGAGGAACTACATCGCCTCCCGGGGGTACGGCGAGTACTTCGGCCACGGCCTCGGGCACGGGGTCGGCATCGACATCCACGAATATCCTCCCGTCTCCCCCAGAAGCGTCCACACCATCGAAAAAGGGGTGGTCTTCACGGTGGAGCCGGGCATCTACATCCCCGGCTGGGGCGGTGTCAGGATCGAGGATACCGTGGTCATGGAGCAGAGCGGCTGCCGCCGGCTCACCAAGGTCCCCAAGGCGCTCATGGTGCTTTAACTGCACATCCCCCCTCTTCAACTCTCCCTGAACTTCAAGGGGAGGGCAGGGGTGAGATGGGGTAATCGAAAAGATACGAGACGGTGCCACCGTGCGCCGCCGTTTTTTACCGCATCGGTCGTGCCGCCGTGGCGGGAACGGGCGGTGACTTTTACGTATAAGGCAACACCGCAGGTAGCACGTATTACAGCTGCAATGAAAAGGAGAGAAAAGTCGTGGATATAAAAGATCTGAAGATGCTGATCAAGATGGTAACCGAGACCGACATCACCGAATTCGAGCTGGAAAACGCCGACGACAAGGTCGTCATCAAGAGGGGCTGCACCGTGGCGGCACCTCAGTTCCAGATGCCGCAGCCGGTTTCCTATCTGGCTCCCGCTCCCATGGCTCCCGCCGCCGCAGCCCCGGCCGCAGCCGCCGCAGCAGCACCCGCTGCCGCCGCCGAGGAAGGCGAGGCTGTCACCTCTCCGATCGTGGGGACCTTCTACCGCGCACCCGCTCCCGACGCACCTCCCTACGTGGAAGTCGGCCAGGTCGTCGAGAAGGGCGAGGTCCTCTGCATCGTGGAGGCCATGAAGCTCATGAACGAGATCGAGGCTGAGTACCGCTGCAAGATCGTCCGCATCGTCAAGCAGAACGCCGAGCCGGTCGAGTACGGCGACCAGCTGTTCATCGTCGAAAGAGTCTAATCGCTGAAGGCAAGGGGCTAAAGGCTAAACGTTTTTGGCCCTTTTTTCTGACAGCCCGCCGTAACGATTTCACCTGCGATAACGGGCGTGTCGAGGGCCTGGCCGTGAAGGTTTTCCTCCAGCCGGCACCCTTCTCGACACAGCCCAGGAGATTTATATGTTCCATAAAGTGCTCATCGCCAACAGGGGAGAGATCGCCCTGAGGATCATCAGGGCCTGCAAGGAGATGGGGATCAAGACGGTCGCCGTCTACTCCACCGCCGATGCCGAATCCCTGCACGTCAAGCTTGCCGACGAAAGCGTCTGCATCGGGCCCCCTCCCAGCCTTTCCAGCTACCTGAACATCAACGCCATCATCTCGGCCGCCGAACTGACCGACGCCGAGGCGATCCATCCCGGCTACGGCTTTCTCTCCGAGAACGCCGTCTTCGCCGAGATCTGCGAGAAGTGCGGCATCACCTTCATCGGACCTTCCGCCGAAAGCATGCGCATCATGGGTGACAAGATCAGCGCCCGCCAGGCCGTCATCAAGGAAGGGGTGCCCATCCTCCCCGGCACCAAGGAAGGTGTCAACGACGTCAACGAGGCGATCAAGGTCGCCAAGGAGATCGGCTTCCCCGTCATCATCAAGGCTACCGCCGGCGGCGGCGGGCGCGGCATGAAGATCGTCCACTCTCCGGCCGCACTCCCCAACGCCTTCGCCACCGCACGGGCCGAGGCACAGAGCGGCTTCGGCAACCCGGAAGTCTACATCGAGCGCTACTGCGAGAACCCGCGCCACGTCGAGATCCAGATCCTGGCCGACAAGCACGGCAACGTGGTGCACCTGGGCGAGCGTGACTGCTCCATCCAGCGCCGTCACCAGAAGGTGATCGAGGAGGCTCCCTCCACCGTCACCACCCCCGAGCTGCGCAAGCGGATGGGCGAGGCTGCCGTGGCGGCCGCCAAGGCGGTCAACTACTCCTCGGTAGGCACCATGGAGTTCCTGGTCGACAAGAACAACAACTTCTACTTCATGGAGATGAACACCCGCGTGCAGGTCGAGCATCCCGTGACCGAGATGATCACCGGTGTCGACATCGTCAAGGAGCAGATCCGTTCCGCCTTCGGGGAGCCGCTGCGCTACACCCAGGACGACATCAAGATCAAGGGGCACGCCATCGAGTGCCGGATCAACGCCGAGGACAGCGTGAAGTTCACCCCGTCCCCCGGCAAGATTACCGATTACCACACCCCGGGCGGCCTCGGTGTCCGGGTCGACTCCTTCGTCTACACCAACTACTCGGTGCTGCCGCACTACGACTCCCTGATCGCCAAGCTGATCGTGCACGCCGACACCAGGGACGAGGCGATCCGGCGCATGGCGCGGGCCCTCGACGAGTACATCGTGGAAGGTATCAAGACCACCATTCCGTTTCACAAGAGGATCATGGCCAACAAGGACTTCATCGAAGGTAACATAGACACCAGCTTCATCGAAAGGCTGGTAATGGAGTAACGCCTATGGACTTTCCCGAAGAACTGAAGTACAGCAAGGAGCACCTTTGGGTGCGCATGGAAGGCGACCGGGCGGTAATCGGCATTACCGACTACGCCCAGGCCCAGTTGGGCACCGTCACCTCGGTGGAGCTCCCCGAGCCGGGTGACGACCTGGAGCAGGACGACTCCTTCGGGTCGGTGGAGGCCAGGAAGACCGTGGCGGAACTGTATGCCCCGCTTTCCGGCACCGTCCTGGAAGTGAACTCCGAACTGCACACCTCGCCGGAGTTCATCAACGACGATCCCTACGACGCCGGCTGGCTGGTGGTGATCGAGATGGCCGACCCCGAGGAGGCGAACCTCCTGATGTCGGCGGAGCACTACGAGGACCAGGCCAGCGTAGGCGACGAAGACGAAGACTGAAATAGCAGCAGGTGATACTGTCATGAAAAAAGGCGAGATGCTCTCTCGCCTTTTTTCTTTGCCGGAGGGATCCGATCCCGGTTTCTGCACAATCATCTCACCCTGTTCCTCGTCTTGAAAAGGAGGGGGCACCGGCGGGGCATTCTCTTAAAGGCATCATTTGCTGCCACGCCCCCCTTGATAAAGGGGGGACAGGGGGGATTGCTTTTTGCCATTGAACC
>DATFAB010000088.1:0-21637 GCA_035255025.1 Geomonas sp. | reverse complement strand
CCACCGGCAGCAACGATCATCAGCAGTACCAACGGGCCATGGTAACCACCATGGCCCGTTTCGTTTGGGGCCGACAAAGTTGTCCCGGCCCCGCTCCAGAAGGATCTCCAGAAGGATCTCCAGAAGGATCTCCAGAAGGATCTCCAGAAGGATCTCCAGAAGGATCTCCAGAAGGATCTCCAGAAGGATCTCCAGAAGGATCTCCAGAAGCCCCGTCTCCTCCTTTTCTCAGAACCCCAGCAAAAGACCACCCATTGCTGGAGGTGCTCCCCCAGCGTCCCCTCCCCTTCAAGGGGAGGGACAGGGTGAGGATGGGGTTTCCCCGAAAGAAACCCCGTCTGGTCCTGCTGACGAACGACCGCGACCATGGGGGGAAGAAGCCGGGATGTAGCTGGAAAGACGGGAAAGCAAGCCGGACAGGATGCTGATCTGGCGAAGTGCTAAGCCAAAAGAGCGGATCCCAAGCCGCGCGGAGAACGCGGCCGGGAGGGGGCTGGTGCAGGCAGAAAAGGGGAGGGGAGGGCGATAGAACCTCTACCGCCGGCAGCCTACCACAGATACACGGACTTGTTGTCGAAGTGGCGCCGGTTTATATACAGGAAAACGTTCAGCAGCAGGAAGACCACCGCCATGCAGAAAGCGTTCAGCCGGTAGTGGTAGTCGGGGACCAGGGTTCCAGCGGCGGTAACCGTCTGCTGGACGGGGAGCAGCAGGAGGTTGGCGATCTCGCTGAAGCTTTTGACAACATTGTAGCCGATCAGCAGCCAGAGGGTGAGGGTTTGCCGCTTCAGGATGCCCACCATCAGGTAGAGGATCAGGATGCAATCTAAAAAGGCGAACTTTTCGCTGCTCTCCCCAGGGTAGAGCTCCCCCATGAAGGGGAAGGGTTCACCGAGGTGGGAAAAGGTGATGAGCAGGCAGAAGAGGTACACGCCCACCAGGGGGACCAGCGCCAGGGATCCCTTCTTCTCGTCCGCCGCTATAGCGGCCCTGTGATCTGTCTCTTTCAAGGTGTCCCCTCCTCAGTAGCGTCACCGGATGGCAATCACTGCAGTTTAGAAACCGGTGCCTTGCTGCCTGCCCCGCCCGGTCTCATCCGGCACTCCCTTAGCCTGCCGTCTTCAAGAAAATAGATCGACGTTACATTAGCAGGAAAGTTTCCGACACGCAAGATGAGTTCGACAGTTTTTCCCGCGCAAAGGTCCTTTTTGGGCGCCTTGGGTATTCCGGAACTGGACCATTTAACGGCGGGTTTCTCACGGTTTGCCCGAGTGCACCTTGCCGTTTTTGCAGGAGCGCAAACCCGTATGCGCTTTCGCAGTTGTGCAAAAGGTTCCGCTGCTGAATGCGCTGGGAATCAACATGCTGATATTACACAGTATATGAACTAGAACCACGTTTCGGCTGCTCTGGACGCTTTTGCAGGGGTGCGAAAAGAAGCCGGAGCGCTCCGCAAAAGCCTTGATGTCGCTTGTGCCGTAAGTCGCCGAATTTCAAAGTTTTTCTGAAAAGTTTAACATCTGGTGACGTTGGTATGCAAGTTGCTAAAAGTTAAGAAAGGCGTCATCAAATCCATGGTGGAGGTATAAAGGCATGTCACAAACGTCATCTAACAAGGGCTGGCAGGTAGTCATGGCTGGAACCGGAATCAACCTGGCGCTCGGGGTGCTGTATGCCTGGAGTATCTTCAAGGGTGCCATCCAGGCGTCCATCAAGGCAGGAGGAGCTGACGCCTTCCACTGGAGCGCAGCATCGGTTAACGACCCGTACGCACTTTGCTGCCTCTTTTTCGCCTTCTCCATGATCATCGCCGGCAAGTGCCAGGACAAGATCGGCCCGGCAAGGACCGCCCTGATCGGCGGCCTGCTGGTGGGTGCCGGTTTCGCCCTGATGGGCTACTCCAACAGCTACGCTGCCTGGGTTACCGGCTTCGGTGTGCTGGCCGGTTCGGGCTTCGGTTTTGGCTACTCGGCTGCCACCCCGCCGGCTCTTAAATGGTTCTCCGCCAAGAAGACGGGGCTCATCGCGGGCATCGTGGTGGCAGGCTTCGGCCTGGCGCCGGTCTACATCGCGCCGCTCTCCAGCTACCTGCTCGGCGTCTACGGGATCCAGAAGTCGATGTTCATCCTCGGCGCAGGCTTCCTGGTCATCGTCTGCGGTCTCTCCTTCGTGCTGGCCAATCCGCCCAAGGGGTACGTCCCGGCCGAGCCTGCCGTCAAGGGTGACGCACCGGTCAAGAAGGCCGCCGCCGCTGACGCAAATGTTTCCGAGATGCTCCGCTCCGGCAAGTTCTACCTCCTCTGGATCACCTTCTTTATCGGGGCCGGCGCAGGTCTGATGGTGATCGGTTCCGTGGCCGGCCTCGCCAAGCATTCCATGGGCTCCATGGCCTTCGTGGCGGTCGCCATCATGGCGGTCGGCAACGCTTCTGGCCGCGTGGTTGCCGGCGTGCTCTCCGACAAGATCGGCCGCCGCGCCACCTTGACCATCATGCTCTCCTTCCAGGCGATCCTGATGTTCTCCGCCATCCCGGTGGTCGGCTCCGATTCCGCGCCGCTGCTGGTGGTGCTGGCCTCCCTGATCGGTTTCAACTACGGCTCCAACCTGACCCTGTTCCCTTCCTTCGCCAAGGACTACTGGGGGTTCAAGAACTACGGCCTCAACTACGGCACCCTGTTCACCGCCTGGGGCGTGGGCGGCCTGGTGATGGGGCGTGTTTCCGAAATGCTGAACGCCCAGCCGGGCGGCCTCAACAAGTCCTTCATCCTGGCCGGCGCCTGCCTGGCCACCGGTACCATCCTCACCTTCTTCCTGCGCGAGAAGAAAGCGGTTGCCGTGGAGGCGGTCGAGATGGTCGGCGAAAAGGTTGCCGTCAAGGTCAGCACCTCGATCTAACGGGTTTCTGCCGAAGTCAGTCTGAAAAAAGGGGTCATGCATTCACCTGCATGACCCTTTTTTTGCATAAGTATCCTTAACAATGTGTGGTATTATCTGGCACTCCGAGAAAGCCCGCGGCAAAGAGGATTGAGATGGACACTACCTATGTATCGATCATGCTGGTCGTTTTCCTGGTAATCACCGGTCTCGCCATAGATATAGGCTACATGTACGTCAGCGAGGAAGATCTGCAGGGTACGGCTGAGACAGCAGCCCTGACCGGCGCGGAGGCGATCAAGCAGAGGATACTTTACCAGGTTCAACACGATCCCAAGAAGATACAACAGGCGAGGACCGACCTGGTGCAGACCGCAGCACGCAACGCAGCGGTGGAGGTTGTTTCCGGCAAGCACACCGCGGTAGCCCTCATGGACCTCGCCAACAATAACGGCAACGCCCTGACCGAGGATAACGACATCACCGTCGGCTTCTGGGACGTCACCAGCCGCACCTACCAGCCGGGCGGCACGCCGGTCAACGCCATCCAGGTCAGGACCAAGCGCACGGCGGAGAGCGCCTCGGTGGGGCTGGGAAGCCTGGGCAGCTTCCTGGCCAGGATCACCGGTACCGACTCCTTCGGCTCCACGCCGGTGGCCATCGCCGCCATCCCTCTCGGCACCCGGGCCAACATCGCCGTCTGTTCCGAAGTCGCCGTCAACGATTCCTGTACCTATCCGGACGTCTGCAGCGTCAGGGAAGAGAAGCTCACCCCTGCCGGCACCGGTGGCAATGGCAGCCAGACCGGCGGCCACTACCTTTACACCTCACTGCTGCACCCTCCCACCCTCACCAACACCATGTCGGAGATGGTCTGCCAGGAGGTGCCCCAGCAGCAGGTCTGCAGCGGCGCCATCTACACCTCGCCAGGCACCGGCAACGCCATCCTGCGCGACATCAAGGCCATGATGTACGATCCCAAAGTCGACAGCGGCAACAAAGAGTACGACAAAAGCGGAAGAGTTCTGGGCTGGTGGGTCGTGGTGCCGGTGACCGACTGCAGCTCGGCCAAGCCGGGAGAAACCTTCGAGCCAAGGACGGTGACGAAGTACGCGACGGTGAGAATCAGCAGGATCTGCGCGAGCGGCCGGCCGGGCTGCGGGCATGAAGGCACGGTAACCAGTTCGCCGGCCGTCGCCTGTGCAGCCGGAGACGAGGGGCTCTACATCGATCGTATCTCGAGCGTGAGTTGCAGCAGCACCTCCCTCAAGGAATTCCCCAGCCTGCACGCGGTCCTGGTAGGGCAGTAACGCAAGCCGCGGCCCCCCTCCGGGAGTGTGCCCCAAAGGTCCCCTCCCCTTCAAGGGGAGGGCCAGGGTGAGGATGGGGTTGCCGTTGCCAGCCCCCAAGCCATGCTGTCCATGATCCGCCGCAAAAAAAAGGGGGCAACCCCATCGGGCCGTCCCCTCTTTTTTTATTCCGATCAGCCCCATGCTCCAGCCAGATGCTCACCCATGTGAAAAAAGGGGGGCAGGGATGGATATCTCCAAGCCAGGAACGAGCTTCAAATCCCTGTAAATCCCCCCTTTTCAAAGGGTGACTTGAACCGCGAAGATCGGCACCAATCAGCTTCCTTATTGCATAGGAAAAACGATTACGGCAGCAGGGTGACCTTGCCGTCGTCCAGGTCATACTTGGCGGCGACGATCTTGATCTTCCCTTCCTTCAGCTGTTCCGCGAGCACCTTCGACTTCTTGGTGAGGCTGGCAGCCACCGCTTTGGCGTTCATGCTGACCGCGCACTCCACGATCTCGTCCTTGCTTTTCCCCTTGCACATCTTCTGGGCTTTCTTTGCCGAAGGTTCGATGGCCTTGACGATAGCGCCGATGTTGCCCTCCGCTTTCCCCTTGGCGTTCACGGTGGCGGTCACCGCGCCGCAACGCTCGTGGCCGAGCACCATGACCAGCGGGGAGCCCAGGTGTTCGCTGGCGTATTCGATGCTCCCCAGCACGATCGGGTCAGCGACGTTGCCTGCCACCCTGATCACGAATATCTCGCCCAGCGACTGGTCGAAGATCAGTTCAGGCGGGACCCTGGAGTCGGAGCAGGAAAGGATGATCGCATAGGGGTGCTGGCTGGTAGCGAGCTTGGCACGTGCGGAGGCGTCGCTGGCCGTGCAGGCGCCCATCTTGCTCTGCACGTAGCGGGCATTGCCGTCCATCAGCTTCTGCAGCGCCTGGTCCGCGCTAACCCCGGCCCCTTCGGATGCGAAGGCGATTCCGATCGTTGCAGCGAGGCCCGCTGCCAGCATCAACACTTTGGTCATTACATTGCATTTCTTCATGACAATTCCTCCTTTGAGTATGCTCGGGCTGATCCCGAAATCCCGTTCAGTTGCCTTGCGAGAAAGAATATATCGAGGGGAAGCCCGCAGGAAAGCGGGTTCCGTGCAGGCGGACGGGCCATTCTACATGAATTGACAAATTATTCAAACTTAATATCATGTGCGCAGGCAGGCCCGCTCCCTCCTCCACAGACTCCGGCAAGCCCAGCGGCATCTGCCAAGCTGCATCCACCACTTGCTTACTTATCTCTCCTGTGCTTTACTGACACGTCCTGCCTCAGTTCCTTCAGCAATGCCCGTTGCTGAGTGGATAGACCGGCGAGAAAGTACCAAGGGGTTATCAATGTCAAACCTTTTAATGCTCGGGATGATGTTTTTCGCCGGGATAGCCATCGCCGTGCAGCCTTCGGTGAACGCCCGGCTGGCCCAGAAGGTGGGTGTGATCGAGAGCGCCTGCGTTTCCTTCGCGGTGGGAACCGCTGTCCTGCTGGTCGTCGCGCTGGTCGCCGGCAAGGGGAGTTTCCGCGCAGTTGCCGACGCAACCTGGTGGGAATGGACCGGGGGCGCCTTCGGGGCCTTCTTCGTCTCCATGACGATTTTCCTGGTGCCGCGTATCGGAACGGCTGCCGCCATGTCCGCTACCATAGCCGCGCAGCTGACCATGGGGATGCTGCTTGACCACTACGGCGCGTTCGGTCTGCGGCATATACCGGTGGATTTGAAGCGAGTGGTGGGGAGCCTGCTGCTTTTCGCCGGCGTAGCCCTGATCGCGAGGCGGTAGCTTTAGCGAGATGATTAGCGTGATGAAAGGAATGAGTAACAGGAGAGATGCATGGTGTGGTTAAAACTTGTCGGCATAACGGTCATACTGTTATTGGGGATCTATCTGATAGCCTTTTTGGAAGAGAAACTGGTGAGCGGGCCTCGCCGTCGCATGCTCGAGCGCAAAGCCCGCGAGAAGCTGGCGGCCTCAGCCATCCGGACCACCGATTGACCCTATCCATGGTGCTCTTACCCCCCTTTAGCAAAGGGGGGCAAGGGGGGATTTAGCCTTCAGCACCGTCCGTCCTAGAGATTTTGCCTTCTCCGCGCCTCGGCGTCTCTGCGGTAAGCAAGCCTTTCATTCCCCTCGCCCGAAGTAAATCCCCGCCGCCATCGCGCACAGCACCACCAGCGAGAAAGCCGCGAAGTACCAGTCCCTCTCCTTCACGAAGATGACCCCCGCAGCCAGCACCCGCAGCACCGGCGTGCCGAGCAGTACCAGCAACCCTGCCGTAATCAGCCTGGGAGCGAGCGTGGTCAATCCGAGCAGCATGAGGCCGATACCCGCGGCCAGCAGTGCCGCCGCCACCAGCGATCCCAGCCTCAGCAGCCGGGCCAGCACCGCCTCGATCGCCTCCACCTTTTCCTTTTTATCCTCAGGCGCCGTCACCACCATTTAATCCCCCGATAGATCATCTCGATGGCCGTGTAGGCGATGACCGGCATGAAGCAGAGCCTGATCAGGTTCGCCCTCATCCGCACCATGAGCCGTGCCCCAAGCACGGCGCCGATCAGCACTCCCAAAACGACTGGCCCCGCCACCAGGGGCTTGACGTCGCCGCGCGCGAAGTACACGACGGCCCCCGAGGCCGCGGTCACCCCGATCATGAAATTGGAGGTCGCGGTCGAGGCCTTGAACGGCATTCCCATTACCTGGTCCATGGCGGGAACCTTGAAAATGCCGGCGCCAATGCCGAGCAGGCCGGCGGCGGCCCCCGAAAAGTACATGATGATCAATCCGGGGATGGTCCTGGTCACCTGGTATTCCACCCGGTGGCAGAGCGCCTTGTCGTAGTAGGAACCGGCCAGGTTGAGCTTCCTGGAAACTGCGTCGGGGACCACGCCCGTATGAAGTTCGGCCTTGCGGGTCTTGAACATGTTGTAGGCGGAATAGGAGAGGAGCAGCCCGAACAGGATGAACAGCAGCCGCTGGCTGACGATCCCGGCGATCAGTGCACCCGACAGTGCGCCGGTCGCCGTTCCCATCTCCAGCCAGATGGCGACCCGGGTATTGGTCAGCCGGTCCCGGAGATAGGCGACGGCAGCCCCCGTCGAGGTGGCGATGATCGATACGGTGGAAGCCGCCACCGCCGTTCGCATCGACATGCCGAAGCCCAGCGTCAGTGCCGGAACGATGATGATGCCGCCACCCAGCCCGAGAATGGCGCCTACCACACCCGCCCCGATACCGATCAGGAAAATCTCTAAAAAAGTCACCAGCACCTTGGTTTCCGCCTGTCAGGAAATGAGAGATAGCCTGCAGGGGAGGTAATGTACCGTGTGCAATGTCCCGTTGCAAATTAAAAAAAGCGGCCAGCTAAACAGCTGCCCGGTCATAGCACCCCCTTGCCAAGGCGGGGGCGAATGCCTGATCACCTTGTCTAAACGGAGGCGCGGGATAGTGCGTGAGGATGCCTAAGCTGTTAAGCCCGGAATTGCTTAAGGAATAGGCGGTGGTGCCTCTTTTTTGAAAGTGCGTGAATTCCATCAAATACCGACCCTTTTTCGTAAGTTGCTATTTGTCCGAGGTTTTGTCTGCCGAACCCATCTGGCATGTCTCCTGCTATATGGCAAGCGGTATCGAAGCACAGCGCAGTGCACCGGACCTTTGAGAACAGGCAATGGCGCCTCTCAACCGATGGTGAGAGGCGCCTTTTACATTCAATTGATGTGAAAGGGGGGTACGTTCAGCCAGAGACGGCTGAGAAAAGCAGGGACAGCGTTCGGTTTCAATTCAATCTATTACAAAGGAGTAAGTAATGAAAAAAATGACCAAGATTCTCACCATGGCAATGGCGCTGACGATCGGGGCAACCTCCGCTGCAATGGCGACCCCTTCCACCCAGATCTGGATCCCCTCCACCGACTGCCAGGCGTTCGGTACCTTCCACCTCGGCATCGACAACTACATCAGGGCCGACCGCAGGTCGACCCCCAACGGCCAGGTGAGGGATACCAACGTTTACGATATCGGGCCGGAAGCCGGCTTCCTCCCCTGGGACAAGCTGCAGGGCGAGGTCGGCTTTGACTTCCTCGGCAACTCCACCGAGCCCAACGACAGCCATCCCTGGAGCGGCAACATCAAGATCGCGACCCCCGAGGACTCCCTCTTCAAATACTCACCGGCCATCGCAGTCGGTGGTTACAACCTTGGACCCGTGCAGGACGCAGCCACCGCTCCGCTGGTCACCTCCGGGCAGAACATCGTGTACGGTCTGGTGGCCAAAACCCTGCCGGCCTTCGGAGCAGTTCCTTCCCTGGGCAGGGTATCCGCCGGCTGGTATCACGGCAGCGAAAGGGCGCTTCCGGACGGCAACCCGAACCCCTACTTCGTGAAGGCCTCCAACGAAGGCGTGCTCCTTTCCTGGGACCGGACCATGAGCGAGATCTCCGACAAGCTCTGGATGGCCGTTGACTACATGGGCGGGCACAACGTAGATGGCGCACTGAACGTCGGCTTCTCCTACAACTTCGCCAAGAACGTCTCCGTGATCTTCGGCTACGATATCTATACCAAGAAGCAGCTGGCCGGTCAGAACACCTTCACCACCCAGCTCGACATCAACTTCCCGTAGCAGGTCTCCGCGCCGCAAGCGCCCGTCCTGTCCATCGGTGGCCCTAGCCGATCCCTTTCCCGTCCGATCTCCTCCCCCCGAACGGGGGAGGCCGGGAGGGTGGAACACTGCCGGCAGCAACGACACTGCCCAAAGAGGGCAGGGGGACATCCAATAAGAAGAGCCGCACTCCGCTAGGGAGTGCGGCTCTTCGCCGTCCTATCTCAAAACAGCTCGACATCCCTGACAACACGGGCACAGCCCGCGACGACCTCCCTCCGGCACCAGTTCCTCCCCCGGCCCTGCCTTCCCCCCCCCGGCCCTGCCTTCGTTCCCCGGCACCGCGTCCCCTCCCCTTCAAGGGGAGGGACAGGGTGAGGATGGGGTAGGAGTCCAACCACCACAATTTTTTCAAGATCCCCGAATTAAAGATTGACTCACCCGTCCCCCTGTGTTACAAGTTGTGACTCCATATCGCGGGGTGGAGCAGTCTGGTAGCTCGTCGGGCTCATAACCCGAAGGTCACAGGTTCAAATCCTGTCCCCGCAACCAAACCTTTTCAAGGGGTTAGCCGTCATTCGGCTAACCCCTTTTTTGTGCTGTGACCAAAACTGTGTCACGGCGAAACCGTCAAGGTGATCGTCGCGTCCGGTGCACCATGGAGCAGCAGATAACTGCCGGCGTCGACCTTACCGATGGCTCCCTTCTCCAGCCCCCAGCCCAGGAGCGCGAATTCCTTATTATAAAGGTACCAGACAGTTGTGCCGTCAAAGGTAATGGCTGAAGCCGCCGGTAGCCGTCGCCACTCGCCCAGCCCCTCGTGGCCAACAGTCACCGTGCCCCGGCCCCATGCCTGAGCAGGCACGCTCGTCAGCGGACGGTACCGGAAACTCCCCCATCTGACCCATTCCTCGTCGTCCCGGACCTCGATCAACAGATCGTTGAGGCCCCAGCCATTGTCGACGGGAATCTTGAGACACATGCGGGCGCGTTCGTCGCTCTCCCGCGGATCCACGACCTGCACCAGTTCGATCCCCGCTGTTTTGACCGATGCAGCTACGTAGCCATTCAAACCCTCGACCTGCACCAGGCTGAACAGTGGCGACTGGCGCCCTAGTGCCAGGAAGACGCAGTAAGGGTCGTCGACCATCAGCCAGTGTCGACCGACCCGCGCCTGCCATCTGGCAGACAGGTGCTGGGGGGGCAGATCGTGGCTGTCGGGAAGTTCCATGTCGTAATGCCCGATCCCGCCGGGCCTGCGCGCGGCCAGGTAACGGCGGCCTGCCGCGACAACCAGGCGGTAGGACGTTTCGGGATGCTGATCGGCCACGAGGCGACCATCCTGGCGCAGTCTGAGCCCCTCGATTGAGGGGTGCCATTGACCGCCAACAAAATTTGAAAGGGTAAGGGTACCGTCGGCCTGGGGGGCCAGCCGGCGCGGCCCGTAGCTGCTGACATAGATGCCGGCGAGGGCGGCCAGGTCTTCTGCGGTGCCCGGGACGGCAGCCGGTGCGACGGCTTCCCTCGGCGACGGAACCCTGGCGATGCTCCCGCGTTCGGCCAAGGCATTGAGCAGGATGCGCTCGGCCAGAACTCCGGCAACGCTGCCAAGTCCCACACCATTTGTGAGAACGACCGCAACCGCAAGGCGCTCGTCGGGGGCGATGATGAAGAAGCTGTGATAATGATCGGCATCGCCCGCCTTGTACCAGGCGGTCACCCCCATCGCGTCCAGCCCCCCCTGGCGGACGCCGTCCCAGCCAAGGCCGAAATGAACATAGTGGTCAGTGAACGGGTTGAACGGCAGGTTGAGCGTCTGGTCCCGACCCATCTCGGCAATGGCCTCGCTGGAGATGATGCGCCGGTCCCCCAGGCGGCCGCCGTTGAGGAACATCATTGCCAGCCGTGCCATGTCGCTCGGCGTCGAAAAGAGGCCGCTGGAATAGACGTTGGCATATTCCTGCGGCTCGGGCCGGCCCCCGGCATCCAACCCGGGGGCAAAGCTGCCGGATTCGAATGGTTCCAGGGGGAAGCGGCTGTGGTTCATCCCCAGGGGCTCCAGGATTTCCTTCTCGACGAACTTCGTGTAGGGCTGGCCGGTCACCGCGGCGACCACCAACTCGACCAAGGTGAAGCCGTCGCTGCAGTACACCGCCATCTCGCCAGGCGGGTGCTTAAGGCGTTCGGCGGCCAGCGCGTCCCTGACCTGGGCGGCGTAGCCGTAGACCGGGACAATGGTCAAGACATTGCGGAAATGGGTGCCATGAAAGCCGGAGGAGTGGTTGAGCAGCATGCGCACGGTGATGTCCCGAAAGGGTTCGCCGTCGGCCATGCGGAAGTCGGGCATGTAGCGCACCACGGGGGCATCGAGTTCGATCAGACCGCGATCGGCCAGGATCATCACGGCCACCGTCGCGATAACCTTGCTGCAGGACGCGATGCAGAAGAGGGTTGCCGTGGTGGGTGCAAGGCCCCGGGTCCGGTCGATCGAGCCAAAGGCCTCCGCCCAAAGAATGCGCTGGTCATCGGCCAGAGCGACCGTGATCGCGGATGTCTTTGTCTTGCCCTCGACGAGTTCCTTCAGGATTTCGGCGCGGGCATCAGCGATAGTGGCCTCATAGGTGAGCGGCATATCGCCGTCATTGCTGCCGCGCCCGGATAGACCATGTGGTCGTCGATCGATGGTAGGATCAGTTGGAGAATTCATGCAGGCTCCTTTCCCAGTGGGGATTTTCATCCGCCACCCTTTGAAAAACTGCGTCGCCCATGTGTGCCCGTGACATGAATACAGAGGATAACATCTATAGCGTAGCCGATATTCCAGTGGTCAGGCTGATGCGACGTCAATTTCTCCCGAAGGTCAAGGTTCAAATCGTGTCCCCGCAACCAAAACTCAAGAAGGCACCCGGTTTCGACCAGGTGCCTTCTTGATGTTCAAGGGACAGGCTCCGCAGATGCCGGTCCTCTTGGCAGTTTTCGTTGGAGTCTCCAGCTTCTTTCCCTAAACCCGACTCGCTTTCTTGACATGTGAATCCGGCTTTGTAAGATTTCAGGATAAATCAGCAAAAACTTCTGCGTGACAAAGCCAAACCCTCCGCGAGAAGGGGACGGAAAGCGGCGGGTCTTCCGTTTTCGAAGATGGCCGAGCTACCACGGATCAATCCTTGGTACGCTCGGCCTTTTTTGTTGTGCCCCTGCTTCAGATTTACAGCCGATGGTGCCGTCGACACCGTTACTTCCCAATTCTCTTCGCCCAGTAGCTGCCTGACTTGGTTTCGATACGCCAGGCAGTTCGATAGCAGACCGGAGCAGTTCAAAACTACAACAAGGAGGCACTCAATGGTGCGCACGTGCAAGCTGTCGCGACTTTTAATGCCTGTCGTTCTCCTGACAAGCCTGTGGCTCGCCGCTGCCGGGCAACAGCTGATCGACCCGGCGCAGGCAGACGCCGCTAGGCCGCCTGCCGATAACAAAAAGGCGGCGGCAGGGCCTGCCGCAGATACCTTTACGGAGGCGCTGGTCGGCGACCTCACGGCAAAGGGGTTCCAGGTCAGCCAGGGCTACCCGAAACTGTACACCTTCCAGGACTGTATCGACCACAGCTACCCGGTGCTGAAGAACTGCTCTCTCGCCAACCCCGCAGCCCCGTATGTGGTGCCGGTCCTGAGGTTGTGGCCGGACGAGTACGTGGATCCGAATACAGAAAATGCGGTGGTCGACACTGACCCCGGTTACAGTGTCACCTTCCGCCTCGATCCCCGGGAGGCTGTGGTGATTTACGGCCGGATGCCGCCGCCCGGCCGCTACATGGGACTGCAGACCTGGCAGTTCAGCGGCCACGGGAATTGGAAGCCCAAGGACTACAACCAGTGGGCGAACACGCCGGATATCCCTTTCCCCATGCAGTTCCTGTTCGACACCGTCCCGGCTGACGACCCGAAGTCCCAGCGGATCCTCAGCCTGTCGGCGCTAGGCGATGTCGTCAACAACGTGGTCATGGAAAAGCAATCGGGTTACCCTTTCGGTGAGACCCGCTACTTCATCATCACCCCAAGCGCCGCGACTGACCACGCGGTCCGTCTCGCTTTGCAGGCGCAGGGTGTTCCGGACAGCCACATCTTCACCGAGCAGATCCCCCGCGAGGATACTTTCGGCCCCATCGGGCCGCTCGGTATGGGCAAGAACGCCATCGACTTCTTCACCGCGTTCCGCTACGCCGCCCCCGACGATCAAGCTGCCGGGCAAAACTGGCGCGACACGCTGCCGCTCACCGTTTTGCGTCTGCGTGCCCCTGACTCCCTGGGGCCAGTGCAACGCTACGGGATGCTTAGCTTCGCACCGCGCACGGCGAACAGCGAGGCAGCTCTGGAGGGGGACCTCCAAAAACTGGTCGCTGCCGTGTGCGACAGCCTGGGGCGGGCGAACTTGACGAGCACGGATTGTACGCAGCCGCCGCCGGCGACCTCGTTCATACCGGAACTGGTGCGTGACCTCGGCTGGACAGGGCCCTATTGCCGGAGCGTCGACATGGACTGCAACGGCGACCAGCAAGAGGCCGCCCTTTACTTCTCGTCGCCCCGCCCGCTCGACTCCGGGCAGGTCCTGGCGGTGGTCAGCACGCTTGCCACCGAAACCGGGAACTCGGTCTATGTTGGGCTGTCAGCCAATGACGCCTCGATGATGGCCGGGGTCGCCAACGTCATGGATACGGACGTCAATGGCCCCGACGGCCTCATCAAGGGTCTCAAAGGGTCTGCAGACATCTTTGCGGGGACCGTGAACAACTCCGGCAAGTTCTTCGTGCACTACTTCACCGAAAATTGCGACGCACTCAAGGATGTGCCCGGCGGCACGGACAGCTGCAGCACAACCAGCGGGGTGGTACCGGCATTAGGAGACCCGGCCCTGCGTGGCCAATTCATAATCGCGCTGCGTGACTACATCGCCACTGGTACCGAACACGGACCGGATCCCGCCAAACTACTGACGCCGAGGATTCTCACCTTCATCCCGCAGTAGCGGCCTCCCGAGTTCAAGGAGAAGGTGTGCCGGGAGCGGGATAAAAAAAGGGATTCGGCAGGTTGCCGAATCCCTTTCGTTTTTGGAAGGCCGATGCCGGGGCAACGTGCAAGCCCATTCACAGTGCCGCTACGGGTTTGAGCACATGTTGACGTTCAAGGTGCAGGGTTTCTGTCAGATCCGTGGGCGGCATCGGTTCGGCAAAATAGAACCCCTGGACTTCATCGCAGCCAAGGTCGCTGAGAAACCTCAGCTGATCGTTGTTTTCCACCCCTTCCGCCAGCACTTTGAGCCTGAGGCTCTTTGCCATACTGATGATCGCCTCGACAATAGCAGCATCTCCCTCGCCCGAGTTTACGTCCACCACGAAGGAGCGGTCGATCTTGATACGGTCCACCGGCAAGTGCTTTAGATAATTAAGGGAAGAGTAGCCGGTGCCGAAATCGTCAATACTGGTCTGCACCCCTATTTCCTTGAGGGCGGAAAGTTTTTCCTGGGATTTCCCGGCAGGCTCCATAATCACGCTTTCGGTGAATTCCAACTCGAGGTTGCCAGGCCGCATCCCCGTATCGTCAAGGATGTTAATGACCATCTGCACGAAGTCTGGCTGCTTTAGCTGCTTTCCTGAGATGTTTACGGCAATTCTGAAGTCGTCGAATCCTGCATCGACCAAACGCCGTCCCTGCTGGCAAGCGTTTTTCAACACCCATTCGCCGATACTGAAGATGAGTCCCGAGTTCTCTACGACCGGGATGAACTCCGAGGGGGAAACGGACCCCAATTCCGCACTGTTCCAGCGAAGCAGCACCTCCGCCCCCACCATCTTTTCACTTTTCAGATCCCATTGCGGCTGGTAGTGGAGGTGAAATTCACCCCGCTCGAGGGCACGCCTCAGGCTGTTTTCCACCGCAATCCGCCGCTTGATTTTGGTGTTCATCTCTGTCGAGTAGAGCCGGAACCTGGACTTCCCTTCGTTCTTCGCATGATACATGGCGGTATCGGCGCAGCGGAAGAGGCTGGAAGCATCGCTGCTGTCATCCGGGAAAAATGCAATGCCGATACTTGCGCCCGTATAGACGGTGCATTTATCGATGTGGAAGGGGACCGTCAGTTGGTGCAGAACCCTCTGGGCAACCGCGACGCTCCCTTCTTGTGTCACCCCTGAACAAAGCAGTATTACAAACTCATCGCCTCCTATTCTAGCCAATAGGTCCGACTCCCGCACGCACGATTCCAGGCGCCGGGAGACTTCGGTCAGCAGTTTGTCACCTTCCGCATGTCCGAGGGTGTCATTCACGTCTTTGAAATTGTCGAGGTCTATAAATATGAGGCAGACCTGCTCTCCGCTAAGAGATGCCAATGCCAGAGACTGCTGCAGCCTTTCCAGGAAGGTGACACGATTGGGAAGGTCGGTCAGGTTGTCAAAGTACGCCAGCTGGTTGATCTTCGCAGAGACTTTTTTCTGCTCCGAGATATCCTCGCAGGTGGTGACCACACCGAGGTAGCGCATCTCACGGTCCTGTACCGAAATGGAGGTGAGCAGTACCGGAAACTCGTCGCCATTGCGCCTTACATCGACGCTTTCCCGGCGCCACGGTTTAGCCTGGGACAGGTCTGTCGCGGGCCTCTGGATCTGCCAACTGGAAGGCGCCAACTCTTTCGCCTCGCGCCCCAGCAGGTCACCGACCTGGTAGCCATGCATGTGCGCAGCGGCGGGGTTAACATAGATCATCTCCCCGCTTGGATTGGCGAAGGTGATGCCGATCTGCAGGCTGTCAACGGCTTCCTTGAGCATCCGGCAGCGATCCTCAGTACGGCGCTTCTCGGTGACATCCTGCAAAATCCCGGTCAAATAGGCGGGGCAGGCAAACTCGGCCGGATGCGACATGGCATAGATCCAGACTACGCACTCGCTCCCATCGGGGCGCACGATACAGCACTCGAAGTCGGTGCCGGATACGCTGGTCAGGGCGAAGGTGAGAGTTTCCCGCACCATGTCGCGGTCGGCGGGGGAGATGGCGTTCAACAGGGTCTCGAAGGAGGCAAAAGCGTGCTCCGGCATGCCAAGAATTCGGGACACTTCCGAGGAGTGGTGGAACGCCCCGGTCCCCGGGTACCATTCCCAGTGCCCCAGGCTCGCCAGACGCTGGGCGTGGAGCAGTCGCTCCTCGCTTAACTGGAGGCGGTGTAGCAGTTGAGCGTTGCGCAAAAGGCAGCGCACCCTGTAAACAAGCAATTCCAGCGGGATGGTCTTGGGTGCAAAATCGGTAGCTCCTGCCTCGAAGGCTCGATGGATGAATTCGATATTATCGGAACCGGTAATAATCAAGACGGGGGTGTGCTTCCCTTGGGAGAGGGCACGAATCTCCCTGCAGACGTCGAAGCCATCCAATCCCGGCATGAGCAAATCGAGCAGCACGATGTCAGGCAAAAACGTCGAGAACTGGTCCAGCGCCTCTAGACCGTTTGCTACGGTAGCTGTCTCAATCCCCTCATTTTCCAATGTTTGGGCAAATCTTGTCCGCACAGCATGTGTGTCATCAACGATAAGCGCCCGAGGCTTCTGAGGTTCGTCTGTGGACGGCTGAAACAGATACCTGTGCTCTGGAATAGTAGTCATTTTAAACCTCGAATCTCACGATAAGCGAAAATGAGCTTTAATTCTCTACCTGCAGCTGGAATCGTCCGGTACCTCAGTGGGGCTTGCCGTAGATCCGCTCGCTGCTCTGGAAAGCACGCTGGACGCGGGTCTGCAGGGGAATTTCCTTGACCGGTTTCAGGACGAAATCGAAAAAGCCTTTCTGGAACACTTCCTTCTCCTCGTCGGGAGTGACCGCCGCGGTTATCAGAATAACCGGCATGTATCTGAATTCTGGGATGTTGCGGATGGCGTACAGGAATTCGTAGCCCCCCAGTTTGGGCATGACCTTGTCGGTGATCACCAGCTTGGGCATCAGGGTGAAGATCTTGCTAAAGGCCTCCATGCCGTCGATGGCGGTTTCCACCCGGTATCCCTTGCGGGTCAGGAGCCTGGCGAGCGATTCCCTCACCAGTTGGTCATCCTCCACTACCAAAATGGTGCTGCTACCTGGGCCAAAGGAGGTCTGCCCGAGGTAGTGGCGGGCGATGGCCCGGTTGATGTCGGCCCGTGTAGCGACGTAAATGGCATGCTTGAGGTTATGCTTGCAGGCGATCTCTTCGAACAGCTCCTCGGTGGTGGGATCGGCAACCGCCAGGGCGATTTTCCCGTTTTCGATCTTCAGGGGGAAGATCGTGTTCTTGACCGCCTCCTCCATGGGAACGGCCTTCAGCAGCGCAGGCGAGTAGGAATACCTGGAGAAATCGGAGATCCTCCGGCAGCGGTATTGGATCGCGAGAGCATCCGCTAACTCCTCGGAGGTGACCAGGCCGATCTCCTCCAGCAACTCGCCGAGTCGCATATGTTTCCTGCTGGCATGCTCGATCAGCCGCTGGGTCGAGAGTTCGGTCAGAATCCCCAACTCGGCAAATATCTGCCCAAGTGGCTTGCGCGAAGGTGGCGATGTTACAGTTGCAGCGCTATGGTCAGTCATTCAGAGTCTCCCGGGGCCGATTGTCCCGAACAGGCAGTGGCTATCCTCTCTGCTCCAGCCAACGCTTGGGCTGTTACCCTCTACAGAATCTCCATCAACCGGCGTGCGGCACGGACACGCCGAGATCGATATCACCATCCGACACAAAACAATTCCCAGGTACGTGTCGTCATCCCGTCGTTGGAACAGATGAGGACCGTACCGCACCGGCTACACTTGTAGAGTTCGTCGCCGTTGTTATTTATGGTGCTGCCGCCCCCCTTTACCCAGCTATCTCTCGAGGTGAGGGCCAGATCTGTGTGGGGGACTTCTCCATAACTTCTTCCATCCAGATCTACGCATGCCTTGCATGGCTGCCTTTCCACAACCACCTCCTCGCCGCCGTGGCGCTGAAAAATGCGCTGCACCGTTACCTTAAGCTGCTCGGTAGTTGCTCCTTGCGGCGCAATTCACGATAAAAAAAAGCCGGGGCCAGAATATCGTATGATATTTCGGCAACCCGGCTGTCTCCTGGAGACCCTTTAGGCTTTCCGTCCCGTCCTCGCGGAAGGTTTAGTATTTTCGTATATCGCTATGAAATGTGAAGATCCCTTTATCAACAATAGCGCACAATGTCAACGAAAAAAGCCAGTCACTATTGGGCCTTGCACTTTTCTCCCTAATGAGAAGGTCCCGCCAGCGGCTGCGTCATAGACATTAGTTTGCCTGCCAACTCCCCTCTGGAGTTTCCCGGGGACCCTTAATGGCAGTTACGGGGAAAAGCCTCGACCTACAGTAGTGGCTGAAACGAGGGGTGAAACTCAGGGGCAGAGCTACGCAATTGACAGAAAAGATAGTGTAGGTTCAAATGCGTAGCTCTTGACCGTTTTACTTCCCTTCGACACCTGCGTATCGAGGAAAATGACTTACTTCTCCATTGATTTCTGGAACACATCTGGGCTTTGGGCCGGGGTCTCCTGGATTTGTCCCCCTGCTGCCCGACCTGTAGCCGAATTGGTGGCAGCATTTGCCGTGGTTTCGGCCCGCGTTGCGGCTGCATTGGCTGCATCGGCCTGCCGCTTGGCCGCCTCGGCTGTCGCCTTGGCAGACTGCGCTTCCTGCAATGCCTGATCAGCCTTGGCGGCAGTCTGATTTTGCTGCTGCTGCACTTTCGCGAGGTCACCGGATGTTGCACATCCTATCACCGTACCCGCGACAAGCGTGACGAAGATTCCTAGAATGGCTCGTTTCATCTTTTTACCTCCGTTTTGTTACGATTTACCCATCCCGAAAGGGATGGGACCGGCTATGCTCCCGGTGGCGGTTGCTGTACCAGTTTCTGTACCAGTTCGCTCACTGGCTCCACTAAAATACCGCTCAACTCCAGGTCGAATTTCAAGCGCTTGATGGCATCGTCAGCCTCTGCGACATCTTTGAAGGGGCCTGCCATGACACGGTAGCGATCACCATCCATTAAGACCCGTGCCGGGATCGGCGGACCCTGGTGGTTGATCATGGCGGCAATTCTGCGGGCTTCGGTCTCGTTGGCGACATTGGCCGCCAAAACATACCAGGCGTCCAGCTTGAGCTCTGGAATTTCGGGTTTGCCATACAGCTTAGCAGGATGCTTCACTTCGGTTGTTGGGGCCTCGTCCCTGCTCTCCAGCATAAGGCGTGCTATGGGGACCGGAATCCCGCGGGCCTCGGCCGACACCTTCTCTATTTTTTTCCAATCAAGAGGCCGCCCGGTTTGCCTTTCTATCAACTGCAGTCTTGCGAATACTCTTTTCCGCTCACGGTCGTCCGTTTGTTCCACAGGGTTATGAGCATGGGCTTCCAAATAGAGCACTCCATCCAGCTGGCCTATGAGTAACGGCTGGTTCACGATTAGTACCGGGGTGTGGTAGGGAGTGTCGTCGTAAAGCCTCTTCATGTCTTCCGGATAGAGCCGCATGCAGCCATGCGTTGCCTTAAGTCCGATGCTGGCCGGCTTGTTGGTCCCGTGAATCAGATAACCGGATTTGCTGAGATAGAGTGCCATCTCCCCAAGAGGGTTTTGAGGCCCCGGCGGGACGATGGCAGGAAGGGGGTCTCCTTTTTTCCGATGGGCCTTCAGGATTGAGGAAGGCACATGCCAGGTGGGGCGCATTTCCTTGCGTTTGACACTCATTTTCCCCATGGGCGTAGGCCATTCCTTGCTTCCGATACCGACAGGGAAGGTCAACACCGTCAGCCGGTTGCTGTCCCCCTTGTAGCGAAAAAGCCTCATGGCAGCCACGTTGATCACGATCCCTCTGCGGGGAGTGTCTGGCAGGATAAAACTCAGTGGCAGCATGACGCGCTTTCCGGCTGCAGGTGCCCATAAGTCTACCCCTGGGTTAGCTGCGCCGATTGCAGTTATCCCCAAGCCGAAGTGTCGTGCAACGTCTGGAAGAGTATCCCCCTTTTCGAGCCTGACGACTGCCAGCCTGCCAACGACGTCATCTCCTCTGGCAACGGCAAACTCATTGCGCTCGATATACTTTTCATCATGAATTTGATGCGGGTATGGGTTCTCCTGAGCCCTGTCCGTAGCCAAACTGCTCTCCTGAGCGCTATCAAGAGACCAACGGTTCTCCTGAGCCCTATCAGGAGCCCAATTGATACCCGCGCATCCGTTGAGAGAGAGAAGGAATGCGCACGACGCCGCAAATCGGAGCCAATTCGACATGTTTGAACGTTTCGTTCGATTCATTTTAATGCCGTTTGGCACTGGTGGACATCTCAAGAGTGCTTTTTAACTGAGAGCCCATCTGCTGGCGAAGGTACCTTTGCCGGGCCTCGGCAACAAAAAAGCCGGGCACCAAATATCGTTGATAGTTCGGCAACCCGGCAATCTCTGTGAGACCCTATAGGCTTTCCGTCACTTGGTCGCCCAAGTTTTGGCTTTTATCGAAACGTGTTAAGTAAAACCTGTTTCTGCTACATGTCAAGCCTGGCATAACTACCAGACCCTTCTGCCCCTTGAACGGTGTCACCAATAAAGATCGGAAAACAGTGACAGCCCCTCCATCGCTTTTCAGCAAGCACCTGCTTCAACTTCGCTGTTTGCGTGTGTAGGTACCCTCCATCATCTTCTTTTCTTCCCACTTTTGTCCGAGCCGTACATTTCCACGGAATAGGGTGTTGTCATCCAAGAGCCTGGTCACCGCCCGCCACTCCAAGGCGCCCTGAACAGGGTCGTCATATCTGCAGCTCTGGACGATGCTCCTGCCATCCGGGCCCGCGTGCCCCAGTCACAGCGAAGAGGCCGATAACGGCCAATTGTCAGGGATGGCAATGCGAACGGCCCGTATCGGAGCCGTTCGCATTGCCACTACTGCAGGAGCCTAAAGCATCTCGGGTTGCGCCAGGGAAACCATCAGCGCGCTAGCCTGGGAACTGGTCAGGCCCGTGATATTTCCCTTCATGGTATTCTTGGTTGCCAGGTCGGCATCCTTGATGCTGAGCATCTGCGCCTGGGTAGGCGTGGTCCCAATCTGGGCCAGTTTCTGCAGATTGATCAGCTTTGTCAGCACCAGGTCGTACTGGAGTTCCAGCATCGCTTTGTAGGGATCGGCAAACGAGCTGAAGGTGGGAGGAGTGGGGGGCGTGATCCCCATGCCGGTCAATTCTGTGCTCAAGGTCGTGGTCATAGGAGTGTAGGTCATGGTGCGGGTCGGCACCACGAAGTTGTTGGTGGCCACCATCATCACCGACCAGTTCTGGGTGTTGGTACTCCCCGGCGTGGTGGCCATCATGCCGACCCCCATGCCTGCCAGGGTGCCCGCGGTCATCCCGCCCATCATCCCTCCCATGCCGCTCATCCTTGACGCCATGGTAGTTTGCATGGTGGAGATATCGGAGTTGGATGCTGCCGTCCCCGAGGAGTTGCTGGAGAGGTAGGTGTTGAAGCCAGTCTGCATGGCGGTCAGCATGGTACTCTCGCTGGTGGAAATCGTGGTAGCGTTCGGGAAAACAGTCGGGCTCGCGAACATTTGCTCGAAGTTTTCCTGCGCGGGGAGCATGGCGTTTTGCATTACCGTGTTGGCCGAGGTAAACTGCTGATTTTCAGTCGAGGTCGCGCCCATTACCGGCATTGAATCCGAGAAGCCGCGCATTGCCGCCCATTCTTGGCGTTGCTGCGTCCCGGTGCGGAAAATAGCCTTCATGGCGGTAATGACATCGGCGTTGATGGTAGAGGACGCTGAGGCCGATTCCGCTGCGGAACCTGC
>DATFAB010000087.1:0-27475 GCA_035255025.1 Geomonas sp. | reverse complement strand
GTAGTGCTGTCCGGTGTGGACGATGCTGCAGCGAACCGTGCTCCACAAGGTGGAGGCCCGGTGAATGGCGGCGATCTTCATGAAGTTGGGCCTTGCCCCGGCTACCAGTAAAACGTCCATGTCGGTGTCCTTCGCTTTTTTTGGAAAGGGGAGCAGCAGGGAAGATTTCGGTGAGGATTGGGATTGGCGAATTCAAATTAATGGTATAGCTCAGACCGTCTCATTTGCAACTCCTCTCATTTGCTACCCCGTGCAAGCTCCCACCCGGCCAGCTGCCGGCCCCCCCGGTCAAAGCTCCCTCCCAGAGGCATGAGCGGGGGTGATGTTATTTTTTGTTTCAAGTTGATAAAAATATGTTCTATTTGTCGTTGACATGTACGTAAACGTGAGATATGGTGAGCATGTGTTAAATATGATCTGTCGGTTTTTTGCCTTGTAATACACCGATCTAGCAAAACATGATGGCGTTGCAGGGATGCCGCTGGCGGCATCTGGTCCTCTGGAATCTTCTTATAATCTCTAGGGTTTCTGCCTTGATTTCGGCGGGGCTTTGGCTGTCATCTCAATGTGCCAGCTGGATAACAAAACGGAGGTTTATATGTCAGAGTTGCAATCGAGGATCAGAAGGAAGGCTCTCCACGGCCGGATCATGAAGCCCGAAGACACCGTGCAGTTCTTCAGGGATGGCATGGACCTCGGGTGGTCGGGCTTCACGCCGGTCGGCTATCCCAAGGTGGTACCGCTTGCCTTGGCCGATTACGTGGAGCAGAACAACCTGCAGGGGAAGATGCGCTTCAACCTCTTCATCGGTGCCTCCATCGGCGCCGAGGTCGAGGACCGCTGGGCGGAACTGGGGATGACCGACAAGCGCTGGCCCTACCAGACCGGCAAGGTAGTCCAGAAGAAGGTCAACGACGGTTCCGTGCGGATGGGTGACAAGCACCTCTCCCTCTACGCCCAGGACCTGGTGTACGGTTTCTACACCAAGGAGAGGGGAGGGGGCTTCGACCTGGGCCTCATCGAGGCGTCCGGCATCGCCGAGGACGGCTCCATCATCCTGTGCGGCTCGGTGGGGGTGGCGCCGGAGGTGATCCAGAACTCGGACAAGCTGATCATCGAGATCAACACCGCCATCCCGTCCTTCGAGGGGCTGCACGACATCGTGATGACCGAGCGCCCCCCCTTCAAGAAGCCGTACCTGGTGACCCGGGTCGACGACCGGGTAGGCTCGCTGACCGTCCCCTGCGACCCCGACAAGATCGTGGCCATCGTGGAATCCAGCATGCCCGACCGCGGCCGCCCGCTGGCTCCCCCCGACGAGCTTTCCGAGCGGATCGCGGCCCACATCATGGACTTCTTCCAGGCCGAGGTGAAGGCCGGGCGGCTCCCCAAGAACCTTCTCCCGCTGCAGTCCGGCGTCGGCAACATCGCCAACGCCGTGGTCGGCGGGCTCGCCAACGGCCCCTTCTCCGGGGTGAACGTCTGGACCGAGGTGCTGCAGGACACCATGCTCGATTTCTTCGATTCCGGCAAACTGAACTTCGCCTCCGCCACCTCGCTTTCCCTCTCCGAACCCGGATTCAAGCGCCTCTACGCCGACTGGGAACGTTACACCAGCAAGGTGGTGCTCCGCCCCATCCAGTACTCGAACCATCCCGAACCGGTCCGCCGCCTGGGGGTGATCGCCATGAATACCCCGGCCGAATTCGACATCTACGGCCACGCCAATTCCACCTTGGTGAACGGCAGCCGGATGATCAACGGCATCGGCGGCTCCGGCGACTTCCTCCGCAACTCCTACCTCTCCATCATGCACAGCCCGTCCACTCGTCCGTCCAAGAGCGACCCGACCGGGATCACCTGCATCGTCCCCTTCGCCACCCACGTGGACCACACCGAGCACGACCTCGACATCCTGGTCACCGAGCAGGGGCTGGCCGACCTGCGCGGCCTCTCCCCGCGCGAGCGGGCGAAGGAGATCATCAGCAAGTGCGTCCATCCCGACTACCGCCCCATCATGCAGGAGTACTTCGAGAGGTCGCGCCGCGAATGCTGCGAACGCAGCATCGGCCATGAACCTCACATGCTTTTCAAGGTCTTCAAGATGCAGCAGCACCTGGCTGAGCAAGGGACCATGAAGATCAAGAACTGGGACTGATCCGGATCCGACTGGAAAATGGGACTCTACTAAAAAGGAGGGAACGCACAATGGCTGGTGCAACGATCAATTGGAGCGAAGTCGCGCAGCATCCCAAGTACATCGAACTGAAGAACAGGAAGAGGAACTTCCTGTTCGGCTGGTGGATCGCGGCCAGCATCTACTACTTCATGCTGCCGATCCTGGCCGGTTACGCGCCCGATCTCTTCAAGGTCAAGGTCGTGGGCGTCATCAACTTCGGCTACCTCTTCATCCTCTCCCAGTTCGTGGTGGCTTTCTTCGTGGCGATCTACTACACCCGCGTTGCCAATGACTTCGACCGCCTGACCAATGAACTGGTCAAGGCCGTCCAGTAAGGAGGGGATCATGGTAAAAAGGACTCTCGTAGCGATCTCGTTGATGCTGGCAGCGGCCACGGCCACCGTCGCGGCCGAACCGGCCAAGCAGGCACCCGCAACACCCGCGGCGAGCACACCCGCGGCGCAGGCAGCGGCGCCCGCCCAGACAGCCCAGGCTGCCACGCCGTCCGCCGCTGCCATTACCGCCAAGGCCCTGGTTCCCGGCGCAGCCGTCGCTCCCGCCAAGGCTGCAGCTCCCGCCAAGGTGAAGCCGAACCGGGCCATCACCATGACCATGTTCCTGGCCATCATCGGCGTCACCATCTGCGTGGTGGTGTGGGCGGCCAAAAGGACCACCTCGGCCGCCGACTTCTACGCCGCAGGCGGCGGCATAACCGGCTTCCAGAACGGCTGGGCCATCGCCGGCGACTACATGTCGGCCGCCTCCTTCCTCGGCATGTCCGGCCTCATCTCGCTGTACGGGATCGACGGCTTCATGTACGCGGTCGGGCCCATGTTCTCCTTCATCGCCATCCTGTTGGTGGTGGCGGAACCGTGCAGAAACGCCGGCCGCTACACCTTGGGGGATATCCTCTCCTTCCGGGCCGCTCCCCGGACCGTGCGCGGCGTGGCCGCCATCTCCACGGTCACCGTCTCCCTTTTCTACCTGATCGCGCAGATGGTGGGGGCGGGTAAACTCATGCAGGTCCTTTTGGACATCCCCTACCGCGTCTCCGTGATCGGCGTCGGCGTGCTGATGGTCGGCTACGTCGTGTTCGGCGGCATGAAGGCCACCACCTGGGTGCAGATCATCAAGGCCGGCCTGCTCATGTCCGGCACCGTCCTGCTCGCCATCCTGGTGATGGCCAAGGCCGGCATGAATCCGTTCCGCTTCTTCGACGCCGTGGTGAACAGCCAGTTCATCCAGGAGCACGTGCGGATGAACGTCCTGAAAGACGCGGTACCCAAGCCCGGCTTCCACTACGGGCAGCGCTTCATGGAGCCGGGGCTTTTCCTCAAGAACCCGCTTGACCAGATCTCGCTGGGCATCGCCTGGGCTCTGGGCGCCGCGGGGCTGCCGCACATCCTGATGCGCTTTTTCACGGTGCCCAACGCGCAGCAGGCCAGGAAGTCCATCGTCATCGCGCTCTTCATCAACTCGACCTTCTTCTTCCTGATCAACCTGATCGGCTTCGGCGCCGCCCTCTACCTCACCCCGCAGTTGATCAGCTCGGTCGACAAGGGGGGCAATATGGCGACCCTGCTTCTGGCCCAGCAGATGGGCGGCGGGGCTGGCTCCATCGGCGGCGACCTCTTCCTCGCCTTCATCTGCGCGGTAGCCTTCGCCACCATCCTCGCCGTGGTTTCGGGCCTGGTGCTGGCAGCCTCCGCGGCCATCGCACACGACGTCTACGTGAACATCATCAAGAACGGCCAGGCCGACCAGCACACCCAGGTGCGCACCGCCAAGATCACCTCACTCTGCGTCGGCATCATCGCCATCTGCCTGGGGCTTGCCGCCGAGAAGGAGAACGTGGTTGCCCTGGTGGCGCTGGCCTTTGCGGTGGCTGCCTCCGGCAACTTCCCGGCCATCATGCTGTCGCTGTTCTGGAAACGCTTCAACACCGCCGGCATCGTGGGCGCCATCGTGGTCGGCACCGTGAGCGCCATTGGCCTGGTGCTGGTCTCCCCGAACATGACCTACCCGCAGAAGATCGCCGACGATGCAAAGAAGGTGATCGTCGCCCTGGAGAAGAAGCAGGCCACGGGAGCCGTGCTGACCGAGAAGGATGTCACTGCCCTCGACAAGGCCCGGGCCGACTTCAAGAAAAACGAGGGCGGCACCTCCATGGTGGGCCTGAAGGCACCGCTCTTCCCGCTGAAGAACCCGGCCATCGTCTCGCTGCCGCTGGGACTCTTCGCCGCCGTCTTCGGCGCCCTGGCCTTCCGAAACCGCCGCGCCGAAGACATGTTCGACGAAGTGGAGGTGCGCCAGATCACCGGGCTCGGCATCTCCGGCGCCTCGGACCATTGAAACGCTTTCTCACTCCAGACAGCTCACCCCTCGCCCTTCGGGAGAGGGGCGGGGGTGAGGGAAGCCGGAAGCACCTCCGAGCCACGCAACTGTAGTTAACCGCTTAAAACCTTTGCCGGGAGTTTCCTAACAGGTGTGGTGGGCACCGTCCAGCACGGAGATGGTGGCGGTGCCCACCGCTGCAGGGGCAACTGGCTGCGGCGATCTCCCTTCGTGGTGACTTCCCTCACCCCGGCCCTCTCCCGGAGGGCGAGGGGGAGTTGGGAGGTTGTCGGAAGAAGCTGGAAGAAGCTGGAAGAAGCTGGAATGTCCTCCGGATTAGATGGGAGGGGGAGGTGCCCTCCATTGCGATTCTGCCATGCATGTTGCTCTTGTTCAGCCCCTGCGGGACGCCGCGGGGCTGGACACCCTTTCCGCTGGGAAGGAGATGGTTTAACCTTCCCCCTTTTGCGAAGGGGGATCGAAGGGGATTTGGTCCGGCTGCCATCGCAAAATTCCCCCTTGCCCCCCTTTGTTAAAGGGGGGAAAGACAAGCACTGAAAAATACAACGGGAGGTGCTGACTTATGGATACAAACGCAGTGATCGGAGACGAGGGGCTCCGTCTTCTCGACAGCCTGAGCAAGGAGGAGTTGATCCGGATCATCGTGGATGACGCCAAAAACTGGCTGGCCCACGACGGCCTCTGGTTCCAGGCCATAGAGAAAACACACGGCATGGAGGTTGCCATGGACGCCGACCGCGAGGCGTGGCGCCACTTCACGGTAATCGAGGCCAAGCGGATCATGGAGCGGCTGGGGATGAAGCCGGGTGGGGGCATCCCGGCCCTGGTGGAGTGCCTGAAGCACCGCCTCTACGCCCGCCTGAATCTGCAGGATGCCATCGAGCAGACCGAGAACCGGGTGGTATTCCGGATGCTGGACTGCCGGGTGCAATCGGCGCGCAAGCGGAAGGGGCTGGACGACTTTCCCTGCAAGAGCGTGGGCTTGGTCGAGTACGCCGAGTTCGCCAAAGCCGTTGATCCCCGCATCAAGACGAACTGCATCGCCTGTCCTCCCGACGCCCACCCGGAGACCTACTGGTGCGCGTGGGAGTTCGTCGTCGAGGGGGCGTAAAAATCGAAGGCAATCCCCCTGTCCCCCCTTATCAAGGGGGGGACTGGATGGCGAGGGATAACGCGGCTTCTGGACAAAGCCGGTCACCCCCTCACATCTGCTGCGAGGATGTGCCGCCGGAACATCCTCCACGTTCCCCCCTTGACAAAGGGGGGACAGGGGGGATTGCCTGTGGCATGCCGGTGCAAGTTAAGCCGCCGGAAAGAAAAGAGTTTGAACCTGGTACCGTTTTTCACCTTAAGGAGGACCGTCATGCATACAGCCGCTGCCACACCTTACCTGAGCAAGCACAAGATCCGCTTCGTGACCGCTACCAGCCTGTTCGACGGTCACGACGCCTCCACCAACATCATCCGCCGCATCCTGCAATCCTCGGGGGCAGAGGTCATCCACCTGGGACACAACCGCTCGGTCGACGAGATCGTCACCGCTGCCATCCAGGAGGACGCCCAGGGGATCGCCGTCAGCTGCTACCAGGGCGGCCATGTCGAATTCTTCCGCTACATACGGGATCTGCTCGTGGAGCGGGGGGCGGGGCATGTCCGGGTCTTCGGCGGCGGGGGAGGGGTCATCATCCCTGACGAGATCAAGGAGATCGAAGGATACGGCGTCTCCAAGATCTTCTCCCCCGAGGACGGCCGCCGCATGGGGCTGCAGGGGATGGTCAACCACATGCTGGAACAGTGCGACTTTGCGCCGGAGCGGGTGATCGAGGAGGAGATCGGCAAGCTCAAAGACCAGGATATCCGGGCGGTGAACACGCTGATCTCGCTGGCCGAGCAGTCGGTTCACGAACAGTCGCAAGGCTACAGCGCGGTACGGGAACAGATCCGCTCTCTGGGGCGCGTGGCCCCGGTGGTGGGGATCACCGGAACCGGCGGGGCCGGGAAAAGCTCGCTCACCGACGAACTGGTCCGCCGCTATCTGCGCGACTTCCCCGGGCAGAGCGTCGCCATCCTGGCGGTCGACCCCTCCCGGCAGAGGACCGGTGGTGCTCTGCTGGGCGACCGGATCCGGATGAACGCCATCAACACCAGCCGGGTCTACATGCGCTCGCTCGCCACCCGTGAATCGCGTTCGGAACTCTCCGAGGCCATCCACGATGCCCTCGACGTGGTGCGCGCCGCCGGCTTCGACCTGGCCATCGTGGAAACCTCCGGAATAGGGCAGGGGGACGCGGGCATTGTGGAAATAGCCGACGTCGCCCTCTACGTGATGACCTGCGAATTCGGAGCGCCCACCCAGCTCGAGAAGATCGACATGCTCGACTTCGCCGACCTGGTTGCCCTCAACAAGTTCGAAAGGAAGGGGGCCGAGGATGCCCTCAGAAATGTCAGGAAGCAGTACAGGAGAAACCGCAACCTGTTCGACCTGCCGGACGAGGATCTGCCTGTGTTCGGGACCATCGCCGCCCAGTTCAACGACCCCGGCACCAACGTGCTCTACCGGGCGCTTCTCGACAAGATCAACGAGAAGAAGGGGATGCAGCTGGCCTCTTCCCTGGTGGTCGGTAACGCCCGGAGCAAGAACGCCTCCATCATCCCCCCGGACCGCATCCACTACCTGGGCGAGATCGTGCATGCCGCCCGCGGCTACCGCAAGAGGGTAAAGGAACAGTCGGAAGTCGCCCGGCGCCTTTTCCAGCTGGAAGGGGCCAAGGAGGTGGTGGGGACGGTGGCTGCCGACCTCGACCGCTGCATCGCGACCTACCAGGAGAAGCTCCTCGACGAGCCCCGCAAGATCCTCAAGGATTGGCCCTGCCTCAAGGAAACCTACCGCAAGGATCAGCTGGTCACCAAGGTGCGGGACAAGGAGATCAGGAGCGACCTCTACACCACCACTCTTTCCGGGACCCGCATCCCCAAGGTCTGCCTCCCCGACTTCGCCGACTGGGGTGAGATCGTCCGCTGGTGCATGCTGGAGAACGCCCCCGGCTTCTTCCCGTACACCGCCGGGCTCTTCCCCTTCAAGCGCGCCGATGAGGACCCCAAGCGCCAGTTCGCCGGAGAGGGCACCCCGGAGCGCACCAACCGGCGCTTCCATTACCTCTGCAAGGACGACGACGCCAAGCGCCTCTCCACCGCCTTCGACAGCGTCACCCTCTACGGCGAGGACCCGGACTATCCCCCCGACATCTACGGGAAGGTCGGCGAGAGCGGCGTCTCCATCTGCACCGTGGAGGATATGAAAAAGCTCTATGCCGGCTTCGACCTCTGCGCCCCCAACACGAGCGTCTCCATCACCATCAACGGCCCGGCCCCCATGATGCTCGCCTTCTTCTTCAATGCGGCGATCGACCAGCAGGTGGAAATCTTCAGAGAGCGCGAGGGGCGCGAGCCGACTTCCGCCGAGTACGAAGAGATCCGCGACTGCACCATCCAGACGGTCCGGGGGACCGTGCAGGCCGATATCCTCAAGGAGGACCAGGGGCAGAATACCTGCATCTTCTCCACGGAGTTCGCCCTCAAGATGATGGGCGACATCCAGCAGTACTTCATCGAGAAGAAGGTGAAGAACTACTACTCGGTGTCGATTAGCGGCTACCACATCGCCGAGGCGGGGGCCAATCCGATCTCGCAGCTCGCCTTTACGCTGGCCAACGGCTTCACCTACGTCGAGTACTACCTGTCCCGCGGCATGCACATCGACGACTTCGCCCCGAACCTCTCCTACTTCTTCTCCAACGGTCTCGATCCGGAGTACACGGTGATCGGCCGGGTGGCCCGCCGCATCTGGTCAGTTGTCATGCGGGAGAAGTACGGGGCCAACGAGCGGAGCCAGAAGCTCAAGTACCACATCCAGACCTCCGGTCGCTCGCTGCATGCCCAGGAGATGGACTTCAATGACATCCGCACCACGCTGCAGGCGCTGACCGCCATCTACGACAACTGCAACTCGCTGCATACCAACGCCTACGACGAGGCGGTCACCACCCCGACCGAGGACTCGGTCCGGCGGGCCATGGCCATCCAGATGATCATCAGCCGGGAATTCGGCCTGGCCAGGAACGAGAACCCGAGCCAGGGCTCCTTCATCATCGAGGAGCTGACCGACCTGGTCGAGGAGGCGGTGCTGGCGGAGTTCGAGCGGATCGACCAGCGCGGCGGCGTGCTGGGGGCGATGGAGACCCAGTACCAGCGCTCCAAGATCCAGGACGAGTCGATGCTCTACGAGCACAAGAAACACTCCGGAGAACTCCCCATCATCGGGGTCAACTGCTTCTTGAACCCGAGAGCCGGTGAAGACGGCTACCAGGTGCCGGGCGAACTGGCCCGCGCCACCAAGGAGGAGAAGGAGCGGCAGATCGCCAACCTCAAGGCGTTCCAGGAGAGGAACCGGGAGACGGGACCGGTGGCGCTCAAACGCCTGCAGGAGGTGGCGGTTTCCGGCGGCAACATCTTCGCCGAACTGATGGAGACGGTGAAGGTTGCCTCGCTCGGCCAGATCACCCGGGCGCTCTATGAGGTGGGTGGGAAGTACCGGCGGAACATGTAAAGGGGGGGCTGGAGGCGAACCCCATCCTCACCCTGACCCTCCCCTTGAAGGGGAGGGGACGTAAAAGACGGATTGTGAAATCGAGTCATCTTTTGCTACACGTTCCCCCCTTGATAAAGGGGGGACAGGGGGATTGCTTCCAGCTCTTCGCCTGGCGTATGCCCCATCCCCACCCTGTGCTTCCCCTTGGAGGTGACGCTTGGGCGCTCTCTGTAAAACTGAAGGAAGCGGTAACTTCCGGACATTGAATGGAGGACAAATGGACCTGTTTCAGGTAGTAAGAGACCGGCGGAGTATCCGCAAATACCAGGAACGGCCGGTCGAGTGGGACAAGATAGAACAGATACTCGATGCGGCGCGGCTCGCGCCTTCCTGGAAGAACATGCAATGCTGGCGGTTCCTGGTGCTGAACGGCGGCAAAGGACGGCAGGCGCTGCTGAATGCCTTCCCGGACGAGAACCCGGGGAAGAAGGCAATCGCCTCGGCGCCGGTGGTGATCGTGGTCTGCGCCGACCCGTCGGAATCGGGGGTGGAAAACGGCATCGAGTACTACGTGGCCGACACCGCCATCGCCTTCGAGCACCTCTGCCTGGCGGCCCACGCCCTCGGGCTGGGGAGTTGCTGGATGGGATGGTATGACGAGGCGCAGATCAGGGAGGGACTGGGGATTCCCGAGGGGGTGCGGGTGATCGGCATCACCCCGCTCGGCTACCCGGACCAGGAGCCCAAGCCGCGTCCCCGCAAGGAACTCTCCGAGATCGCCTTTATCAACGAATGGGGGAACGCGACATGCTGACCAGGAACGAGTCCGAGGACAGAATCACCCGCCTGCAGCGGCTTTTGCAGGCCTCGCAGATGGACGGCGCCTTGATCGTCTATCCCATCGACATCTATTACTACAGCGGTACCCGGCAGAACTCCACGCTGTGGGTCCCGGCCCAGGGGGAGCCGATGCTCCTGGTGCGCAAGAGTTTTGCCCGCGCGAGCAAGGAGAGCCTGGTCCGCGATACCCGGCCGTTTCCCTCCAGCAAGGAGTTCCCCACTCTCTTCGGTCAGGAGATCAAGCGGATCGGTCTCACCTTCGACGTTTTGCCGGTGCAGCAGTACAACTACTACGCCAAGCTGCTCCCGGGGCGCGAGTTCCTGGATCTTTCCACCATCAACCGCGATATCCGGTCGGTTAAGTCACCTTGGGAACTGGAGAAGATGAGAAAGGCGGGGGCAGCGCTTTGCTCGGTGTTCGAGGAGGTGCCGAAGTTCCTCCGTCCCGGTATGCGCGAGCTCGACCTGGCCGCGGAATTCGAGTGCCGGCTGCGCAAGGCCGGGAGCGAAGGGTATGTCCGGATGCGCGCCTTCAACCAGGAGCTCTTCCAGGGGCTGGCCGTTTCGCCCACCGCAGGGGAGCCAGGCTTCTTCGACGGCGCCGTCACCGGACGCGGGCTCTCCGCCGCCTCGCCGCACGGCGCATCCCGGGAGCCGATCCGTGCCGACGCCCCGGTGCTGGTCGATTTCACCGGGATCTTCGACGGCTACATCGTGGACATGACGCGCATGTTCGTGGTCGGCACCCTGGCCCCGGAACTGCAACGGGCCTTCGCAACCTCCGTCGCGATCCAGAACAGCATCGCCTCCGGCTTAAGGCCCGGCGTCGTCTGCGAGGATCTTTTCGTGAAGGCTGCCTCCATGGCAGAGGAGGCTGGCCTGGAAAAGTACTTCATGGGGGCTCCCGGTGAAAATGCCCGTTTCGTCGGCCACGGCGTCGGCCTGGAACTGGATGAGGTCCCGGTACTTGCCCAAGGATTCAAAGCGCCCCTGGCAGAGGGGCAGACCATCGCCGTCGAGCCCAAGTTTGTCTTCCCGGGCCTTGGCGTAATCGGCATCGAAAACACTTTCGCGGTAGGTCCCAACGGGGGAGAGAAGTTGACTACCCTGCCCGACCACATCGTTTACCTGTAACGCCCCATCCTCGCGCTGTGTCCCCTTTCCAGGGGGACACAGCGGGTCTCATCCCTGCCGCAACCTGTTCCGCTGAACCATCCTAACCTGCCTAAGTTGCTAATCTGACAGCGATGTAAGGGGATTCCCTCCCCGCTTAACTTCTATATATAACTCCTTTATCAATATAACATATTGTAATTACTGATTTGTTATGCTATAAGAGGTTAATTTTCAACTTATATAGAAATCTGTTCTAAAAATGGTTGACATGCACGTAAACGGAAAATATAATCCACCTATCCATACAGCAAAAGGAGGGCGGAAATGGAAGAGATATTCGTCGTTGACTGCGTCAGAACCCCTTTTGGTTCTTTTAATGGTGTGCTTTCCGATGTCGATGCCTCGTTGCTGGGGGCCACTGCCATAAAGGGACTGTTTGAGCGGTCGGCTGTCGATCCGTCGGCGGTCGACGAGGTGGTGATGGGGCAGGTTCTCTCCGGCGGCTGCGGCCAGGCCCCTGCGCGGCAGGCCATGCGCGGGGCAGGCATCCCGGATTCCGTTCCCGCCCTTACCATCAACAAGGTCTGCGGCTCCGGACTCAAATCCATCATGCTCGGTGCAGATTCCATCCGGGCGGGAAACTCCGAGGTCGTCGTGGCCGGGGGCATGGAAAACATGTCACAGGCTCCCTACTTCCTCAAAAAAGGGAGGGGGGGCTACCGCATGGGGCACGACCAGCTCTTCGACCTGCTGATTCACGACGGTTTGCAGGATCCTTACACCGGCCGGCACATGGGTGAGATTGGGGAGGATAGTGCAACCCGAAACAGCATCAGCCGCACCGAGCAGGATCAATTCGCCCTCCGCTCCTACCGCCTCGCCCAGGCTGCCGTGAATGGCGGTCTTTTTGCCGGCGAAATCGTCCCGGTGGTGAAGAAGGGCAGGGGCGGGGAACAGGTGATCGGCCGCGACGAAGAGCCGTTCAAGGTCGACTTCGAGAAGATCACCCAGCTAAGGGCGGTCTTCCGCAAGGACGGCACCATCACCGCGGGTAACGCCTCGACCATCAACGACGGCGCCGCCGTGGCCCTCCTCACCAGCGCTTCCGGCCTCAAGAAACACAAACTCGCCCCCAAGGCCAGGCTGGTGGCCTCCGCCACCAACAGTCTCCATCCCGACCAGTTCCCCGAGGCGCCGGTAGGTGCCATCGAGCGGGCCTGTGTCAGGGCCGGGCTCTCCATCGACCAGATCGATCTCTTCGAGATCAACGAGGCGTTCTCCACCGTTCCGCTCATCGCCATGAAGACCCTCGGCATCCCGCTGGACAAGGTCAACGTGAACGGCGGCGCCTGCGCCATCGGCCACCCGATCGGGGCCTCCGGCGCCCGGCTGGCCGCAACCGTCATCCACGAGCTGCACCGCCGCAAAGGCCGCTACGGCCTCGCCACCCTCTGCATCGGCGGCGGCGAGGCGGTGGCGGTGATTTTCGAGCGGATTTAGAGGGTGTCAAACCCATCCTCACCCCTCCCTTCTCCCTGAAGGAGAGGGGGAACTTCTTGAACCTGAAAGTAATCCCCCCTGTCCCCCCTTTATCAAGGGGGAACCTGAGGGTGGCAGATGATCGTAAAAAGGTGACGAAAAGCCTCTTCAATAATTACAGGAGGAGAAGATGATCAAGACGGTAGGTGTACTCGGGGCAGGTCAGATGGGCAACGGCATTGCGCATGTGTTTGCGCAGTACGGGCACGACGTGGTCCTTTACGATATCGCCGGCCCGCAGTTGGAGAAGGCGGTGGCCACCATCCGCCAGAACCTGGAGCGGCAGGCCAAGAAGGGTGCCATTGCCGAATCGGTGGTGAGCGAGACGGTCAATCGGATCAGGACCACCCAGAACCTGGCCGATCTCTCCGGCGTCCAGTTTGCCGTGGAAGCGGTCACCGAGCACGAGCCGCTCAAACTGGACATCTTCCGCAAGCTCGATGAGGCCGTGCAGGGCGATGCCATCCTGGCCTCCAACACCTCTTCCATCCCGATCACCAAGATCGCCTCGGTGACCAAGCGGGCCGACCGGGTGATCGGCATGCACTTCATGAACCCGGTGCCGGTCATGAAGCTGGTCGAGGTGATCCGCGGCCACGCCACCAGCGAAGAGACCTTCCAGGCCACCTCCACCCTGGTGGCAAAGCTGGAGAAGGAGATGGCGGTCTCCCAGGACTACCCCGGCTTCATCGTGAACCGGGTGCTGATCCCGATGATCAACGAGGCAGTGTTCGCCCTCTACGAGGGGATCGCATCGGCCGAGGACATCGACAAGGGGATGAAGCTTGGGACCAACCAGCCGATGGGGCCGCTGACCCTGGCCGACTTCATCGGGCTGGACACGGTGCTCGCCATCGCCAATGTCCTCTACGACGGCTTCAAGGATCCCAAATACCGCCCCTGTCCCCTCTTGGTGAAGATGGTGAACGCCGGCTACCTGGGCAGAAAGTCCGGCCGCGGTTTTTACACCTACTGAAAATCGGAGACCATCATGGAATTCAAGAATCTGATCATCGAAGCAGCCAACGGCGTGGCCGTTCTCACCGTCAACAGCCCGAAGACCCTCAACGCCTTGAACAGCGAGGTGCTGGGCGAACTGGAATGCGCCTTCTACGAACTGAACCTGGATAACGCGGTCAAGGCTGTGGTGGTGACCGGTGCCGGCGACAAGGCCTTTGTGGCCGGTGCCGACATCAAGGAGATGGCTGCCATGAACGCCTACCAGGGGCACCAGTTCGGGCTCAAGGGGCAGCGGGTGATGATGCTGATCGAGAAGATGACCAAGCCGGTGATCGCCGCCGTCAACGGTTACGCCCTGGGGGGCGGACTGGAACTGGCCTTGGCCTGCGATTTCATCTACGCCTCCAGCAAGGCCAAGCTCGGCTTTCCCGAGGTAACGTTGGGGATCATGCCCGGTTTCGGCGGGACCCAGAACCTGGCCCGCCTCATCGGTCCCAACCGCGCCAACGAGATGATTTTCACCGGGAAGATGATCGATGCCGAGAAGGCCTGCGCCTGGGGGATCGTCAACGAAGTGGTGGCGCCCGAGGAGCTCATGACCAAGGCCCGGGACACCGCAGCCGCCATTGCAGCAGTCGGCACCCTTGGCGTCTCCTTTGCCAAGAACGCCATCGCCAACGGTCTCAACATGACCAAAGAAGACGGTTTCCGCTACGAGGCGTCCCTCTTCGGCGTCCTCTTCGCCACCGAAGACCAGAAAGAGGGGATGTCCGCCTTCGTCGACAAACGAAAGGCGGCCTTCACGGGCAAGTAGGCCCGGGCTCCCAGTGCTACTGGTCCTGCCGGTGCCTGTCCCCTCTCATAGAGGGCGGCCTTGATAAAGGGGGACAGGGGGGATTGCCTTTAGCAGCAAAAAAGGCGCTGCCGGTTTGGCACTTTCAGCACCCACTGTTTCGCACAATACAAACACTCCTTCCCCCTCTGGGGGGGCGGGTTGTGGGAAGCCTCGCATCTTCGTGGAACGTTCCCTCACCCCGGCCCTCTCCCGAAAGGAGAGGGAGCCAACCATATCCAAAAGGGGGAAACACCATGAATTTCGAACTGAGCCAGGATCACAAGGTTTTGCGCGACTCGGTACGGGAGTTCGTCGAGAAAGAGATCAAGCCGCTGGCCATCAAGATCGATGAAGAGCACCGGATCCCCGAGGATCTGGTTGCCAAGATGAGCGAGATGGGCCTCATGGGGAGCTACATCCCGGAGGAGTACGAGGGGGCGGGGCTGGACATGCTCTCCTACTCCATCGTGGTCGAGGAGGTCTCCAAGGCCTGCGCCTCCAGCGGGGTGCTGATCTCCGCCCACACCTCGCTCGCCTGCGATCCCATCTACCGCTTCGGGACTCCCGAGCAGAAGAAAAAGTATCTCCCCGACCTCGCCACCGGCCGCAAGATCGGTTGCATCCTGTTGACCGAGCCGGACGTGGGGAGCGACGTCTCCGGCATGGCCACCACCTACCGCCGCGAGGGGGACGACATCGTCATCAACGGCGGCAAGACCTTCATCACCAACGGCGGCTTCCTGGGTACCGGCGTGCTGTTCGCAACGCACGACAAGAGCCTCAAGCACAAGGGGATCTCGGCGTTCATCGTGGACCTCTCCTCCCCGGGGGTTAGCATCCTCAAGAACGAGGTGAAGATGGGTATCCGCGGCAGCTACACCACCGCCTTCGCCTTCGACGACCTGCGCATCCCGGCTGCCAACCTGCTCGGCACAGAGGGGCAGGGGTTCAAGATCGCCATGGAGACCCTGAACGGCGGCCGGATCGGCATCGCCTCGCAGGCATTGGGCATCGCCGGCGGCGCTTTCGACCGCGCGCTTTCCTACTCCAAGGAGCGCAAGCAGTTCGGCGCCCCGCTCAGCGATCTGCAGGCCATCCAGTTCAAGCTGGCCGACATGTACTCCAGGATCGAGATGGCAAAGCTGATCACCCACAAGGCCGCCTGGATGAAGGACAGCAAGCTGAACTACGCCATGGAGAGCGCCATGTGCAAGATGTGCGCATCCGAGGCCGCCACCTATGTGACCAAGGAGGCCGTGCAGATCCACGGCGGCTACGGCTACATCGCCGACTACGAGGTGGAGCGGATGTACCGTGACGCCAAGATCACCGAGATTTACGAGGGTACCAACGAGGTCCAGCGGGTGGTCATCTCGAAGATGTTGCTGAGCTAGCAACGAGGGGAATAAGGGGACTGGCTCCGCCAGGTGCCTGTCCCCCCTGGGCTACCCGGCGTTCACATCTCCTCACGGGGGAGTCAGGTTGAGGATGGGGTCGCTTCTTGGGGTTGACGACCCCATCCTTCCCCCGACCCTCCTCTTGAAGGGGAGAGGGACTTCACTGCAGGGGGAATAGTTTTAGAAGGTAGCCTGCCTTCCTTCAAGGGGGGGATGTCATTACAGACGTCAGCGCATTGCTCCTGAGAACGCCAGCGTTCCCTCCCCTTCGAGGGGAGGGGCAGGGTGAGGATGGGGTTCTAAGAGCCAGGTGCCAGGCCAACGCGGAAGGGGGAATTCACCATGGAAATGACACGCGAAATCTATTGGAACGTGGGCCACGGCGTCGTTGTCCCGATGTACCTGCTGGTCTTCGCCGCCTTCGCGGTCTGCGCCTGGGGCTTCTTGAAGAGGCTGCCGCACTATCGGCAGGGCAAACCGCTCGACCGCTTCGACAACTTCCCCGAGCGCGCCAAGCGCATGGTAACCGAGGTCCTCGGCCAGGAAAAGGTCGCCCGCGTGAAGGCTGGCGGCGTCTTCCATAACCTCTTCTTCTGGGGCTTTCTGACCCTCTTTGTCGGCACCCTCATCATCATGGTGCAAGCGGATTACCTCACGCCGGTCATCAAGGTGAACCTCCTTTCCGGGAATTTTTACCAGGCCTTCTCGGCAGTGCTGGACGCGGCCGGCCTCACCGCCATCCTTATGCTGGCCGGGCTTTTCGTCCGCCGCTTCGTGGTGCAGCCAGCTTCGCTGGAGATCGTGAACGACGACTACCGCGTACACTTCCTGCTCTTTGCCATCCTCACCACCGGTTTCCTGGTGGAGGGGGCGCGGATGGCGGCCACCGAGGTGGTGCAGAACCCTGCATTGGCGCACTTTTCACCGGTGGGCCTGCTTGCCGCCAATCTTTTTCTTCCCTTCACCGACGAGTCCATCCGCACTTCCCACCAGGTCCTCTGGTGGATCCACATGGGGCTCGTGGCCGGCTTCATCTGCATGCTCCCCTACAGCCGGCTGAAGCACATCGTCACCACCAGCCTCAACGCCTTCTTCGCACCGCTCGAACCCAAGGGGACGCTGGCAACCATCAACATGGAGGATGAAAGCATCCAGCAGTTCGGCGCCGCCAAGGTTGCCGACCTCACCTGGAAGGACATCTTCGACGCCGATGCCTGCACGAGCTGCGGTCGCTGCCAGGATGTCTGCCCCGCCCACGCCACGGAAAAGCCGCTCTCGCCCATGAAGGTGATCCAGCAGATCGGGGAAGCGGCCGAGACGGGTGCCGAGGCTGTGCTCGCGGAGACCATCGCCGAGGACGCCGTCTGGTCCTGCACTACCTGCCGTGCCTGCCAGGACATCTGCCCGGCCAACAACGAACACGTCAACAAGATCATCGAGATGCGCAGGAATCTCACCCTGATGGAGGGGAGCTTCCACGGCGACGAGGTGCGGACTGCCGTGGGCAACCTCGAGGTGAACGGCAACCCCTTCGGCCTTGCCTACGCGGGCCGCGGCGACTGGGCCATCGGGCACGGCGCGACCCTCATGGAAGAGGGGGGCGAGGTGGATGTCCTCTACTTCGTGGGGTGCTACGCCTCCTTCGACAAGAGAAACCGCGCCATCGCTGAAAAATTCCTGAAGATCTGCAACGCTGCCGGCGTCAGGGTCGGCATCCTCGGCAAGGAGGAGAAGTGCTGCGGCGAGCCGGCCAGAAAGCTCGGCAACGAGTACCTCTACCAGATGCTCGCCAACGAGAACATCGAGACCATCAAGGCTTACGGCGTGCAGAAGATCGTCACAACCTGCCCGCACTGCTTCAACACCCTGGCCCGCGACTACCGCGACCTCGGTCTGGAGGTGGAGGTCGAGCACTACACGACCTTCATCAAACGGCTGCTGGAGAAGGGCGACCTTCGCCTGAACCCGGAGCCGTTCGTCGCCACCTACCACGACTCCTGCTACCTCGGCAGGTACATGGACGTGATCAACGAGCCGCGCGCGGTGCTGGCGGCGGCAGGGGGAAGGATCGAGGAGATGTCCCGCTCCGGCTACGACAGCTTCTGCTGCAGCGCAGGCGGCGGGAGGATCCTGGCCGAAGAAAAGCTGGGGCGGCGGATCAACGTGGAGAGGGTGCAGATGGCCACCGCCACCGGGGCGCCGACGCTGGTTTCCAACTGCCCGTTCTGCCTCACCATGTTCGAGGACGGCATCAAGACCGGCGGCTTCGAGGGGGGCATCGTGGTACGGGACCTGGCGGAGATCGTGGCGGAAAGGATCGCGGTCATCCATCTCCCGCAGCGGCCGGTAGAGCCGCCGGCCGAAGGGGAACCGGAAGGGCGTCCGGAGCGGGTCGCGGTGTAGTTGAGGGGAACAGAAGCAATCCCCCCTGTCCCCCCTTTATCAAGGGGGGGGACCTAGCGCGGGGGCTAACAGAAAAGAGAGTATTGTCGGATAACTTTCCTATCACGTCGCCTCCCTTGAAGGGGAGGCGCCAGGACATTCCAATCACGTCGCCTCCCTTGAAGGGGAGGGACCAGGACATTCCAATCACGTCCCCTCCCCTTCAAGGGGAGGGACAGGGTGAGGATGGGGTTGGTTCGCAAAAGCAACACACGGAGGTAGTCATGAAAATTCTCGTCTGCATCAAGCAGGTCCCGGACATGGAGTCCCGGTTCAAGCCCAACGGCAGCGGCACCTGGTTCGAGGAGACCGATCTCGCCTTCCGCATGAACGAGTACGACGAGTATGCGGTGGAACAGGCGGTGCGCCTCAAGGAGCAGCTGGGCGACGAGCCGGAGGTGACGGTCCTTTCCATCGGTCCCGACCGGGTGGTCGAGGCCATCAAGAAGGCGCTCGCCATGGGGTGCGATCGCGGCGCGCACGTGCAGGACCCGACTTCCGCCCAGAAGGATCCTTCCCAGATCGCCTCCATCATCGCCGCCTACGCCCGCGACAAGGGATTCGACCTGGTGTTCGCCGGCATGCAGTCCCAGGACCGCGGCTCGGCCCAGGTCGGCGTGCTGGTCGCCGAGGAGCTGCACATCCCCTGCGTCACCACCCTGGTCGGCTTCGCCTACGACAACGGCGTGGTCACCGCCACCCGCGAACTGGAGGGGGGCCTGAAAGGTGTAGTCAAGATGAAGACACCGGCCCTGGTTACCTGCCAGCTTGGCCTGAACGTCCCGCGCTATCCGACCCTTCCCAACATCATGAAGGCCAAGCGGAAAGAGGTCGAACTGCTCAGCGCGGAGCAGCTTCTGAACGCCCAGCCCAGGGTAGCCACCGCGAGTTTCCTTCCTCCCGCCAAGAAGGGTGGGGGCGTGGTCCTCGAAGGGGATATGTCGGCGCTGGTTGACCAACTAATCGGCATCATGAAAGAAAAAACCGCGGTGTTGCGGTAGGAGGCATTATGAAGACACTGCTCGTTGGCGAATACCGGGAAGGGAAACTGCTCGACACCACCTACGAACTTTATGGCTTTGCCAGCCAGTTGGGGGCCGACCCTGTCATGCTGCTGGTCGGTTCCACCACCCAGCTCCCGGCCTTCCCCGGGACCGTCTACCTCGCGGACGCCGCTTCGTGCGGCGAGTACAACCCGGACCTCCACAAGCAGCTGGTCCTGCAGGTAGTCGAGCGGGAAAATCCGGACTACGTGGTCTTCGTCCATTCCTCCTACGGGTGGGATCTCGCCCCCCGCGTGGCGGCGGCCCTCAAGGTGGGGCAGGTCTCCGAGATAGTGGAGATACGGGAGGGCGGCTTCGAGGTCGGCTGCTGCAACGCCAAGATGCGCCGAACCGTCAAGCCGGCCACCAGCCAGGCCGTCCTCACCATCCAGGCCGGCGCCTTTCCGGTCATCCAGGGCGGAACGCCGCAGGTGGAACCGGTCACGTCCGAAGCGGCGCCCACCATCGAGTTCGTCGGCTACCAGCCGGCTGAAGCCAAGGGGGTGGATCTCACCCGGGCTGAGATTATCGTCTCCGCAGGGCGCGGCGTCGGCAAGAAGGAGAACGTGCCGGTGATCGCGGCGCTCGCCAAGGCGCTGGGCGGAGAACTGGGCGCGAGCCGCCCGGTAGTCGATGCCGGCTGGGTCGACCACAGCCACCAGGTTGGGACCACCGGCCAGACGGTCAACCCCAAAGTCTACGTCGCCTGCGGCATCAGCGGGGCCATCCAGCACTTGGCCGGCATGAAGAAGTCGGATTTCATCGTGGCCATCAACAAGGACAAGGACGCCCCCATCGGGGAGATCGCCGACGTGCTGGTGGTGGCGGACGTGCTGCAGTTCGTGCCTGCCTTCACCGCGAGGGTCCAGCAATGAAACTCTCCCGCGGTCTGGTCCAGGTTTATACCGGCAACGGCAAGGGGAAGACCACGGCTTCCCTCGGGCTCGCCTTCCGGGCGGTGGGGCGGGAACTGGAGGTCTGCATCGTCCAGTTCATGAAGGGAGGCGGCGATTACGGCGAGCACCTGGCCGCCGAACGGCTTTTCCCCAATCTCACCATTCACCGGACCGGCCGCGACGGCTGGGTGAAGAAGGGTGATCCGCACCCTGAGGACGTCGCCCAGGCCCGGTTGGCGCTGGACCTCGCCCACAAGTCGCTCGCCTGCGGCAAGTACGACCTGGTGATCCTGGACGAGATCAACGGCGCCGCCTGGTTCGAACTGGTGACCGTGGACGAGATCCTCGCCCTCATTGCCGAGAAGCCGGAAGGGGTGGAACTGGTCCTGACCGGGCGCAGCGCCGACCAGCGGGTGATGGACGCAGCCGACCTGGTGACCGAGATGCGGGAGGTGAAACACTACTTCGCCAAGGGAGTCCAGGCGCGGGTCGGCATCGAGATGTAGAGCCGGTTGGCCAGGCGATGTGGAGTGGGTTGCGCAGGAATGCGGAGTGGGGCGTCGTCGAGATATGACGGGAAAGGAGTTGCCATGGCTGAAACAGTACTGAAACCGCTTTCCGGCGTGCGGGTCCTCAACCTCGCCCTGAACCTCCCCGGGCCGGCCGCCGCGCGCAGGCTCCACGAACTGGGAGCGGAGGTGGTGAAAGTGGAGCCCCCCTCCGGCGACCCGATGCAGATCTACCAGGAGCAGTGGTACCGGGAGATGGCAGAGGGGCACACCCTGGTGACCATCGACCTGAAGAGCGAGCAGGGGCGCCGGGAGATGGAGGAGCTGCTAACCGGATGCGATCTCCTCATCACCGCCAGCCGGCCGGCGGCGTTAGAGCGGCTCTCGCTCGACTGGCCGGGCCTGCACAGGCGCTTTCCGAGACTCTGCCAGGTGGCGATCGTCGGCTTTCCCTCGCCCAGGGAGAACGAGGCGGGGCACGACCTCACCTACCAGGCGAACCTCGGCCTGCTGGCCCCGCCCCAGATGCCGCGTACCCTTTTGGCGGACATGGCGGGGGCGGAGGAAACCGTCTCCTCCGCCTTAATGCTGCTGTTGGCCCGGGAGCGCGGGCAGGGGGCGAGTTACGCGGAAGTGGCGCTTTCGGAGTCGGCGGCGCGCATGGCGGAGCCGCTTCGTTACGGGGCGACCGCCACCGGCGCGCTCCTTGGCGGCGGGATTCCCGAGTACAACATCTACCAGGCCCGGGAGGGATGGGTGGCGGTGGCCGCCCTGGAGCCGCACTTCAAGAAGCGGCTGGAGGGCGAGCTCGCGCTGGCTGGCGTCGCCGACTACCGGCAGGCGTTTTTGGCAAAGAGTTCCGGCGAGTGGGAGGCCTGGGCCCAGGAGAGAGACATCCCGATCGTGGCGGTGGCCGCCGGCTAGCCGCGGAAAGGGGCATTAGCTCACCCTTCCCGGCATGTTCAAGCTCCTCCCTCTCCTTCAAGGGAGGGGCGGGGTGAGGATGGGGCTTTATTGGATTCGCAAAGCAAGGAGGCGACGATGCATATTGAACTCAACGAAGAGCAGAAACTGATCCAGGACACCGCCCGCGACTTCGCCCGCGCGGAGCTCGAGCCGGTCGCGGCACAGCTGGACGAGGGTGGCGACCGGGGCTTGCTGCTGGCCAACCTGAAAAAGCTGGCCGAGCTCGGTTTCATGGGGTTGAACGTCCGGGAGGAGTTCGGCGGAGCCCAGGCAGGTACCGTGGCCTTCAGCGTCGCCATGACCGAGATCGCCCGCGCCTGCGCCTCCACGGCGGTTACCGTCTCGGTGAACAACATGGCCGCAGAGGTCATCCAGGCCATCGGGACCGAACAGCAGAGAAAGGCCTACATCCCCAAGATCTGCTCCGGCGAGTTCTCCGCCGCGAGTTTCGCCCTCACCGAGAACTGCGCCGGTTCGGATCCTGCCGGGATGTGCACCTCCGCGGTGGAAGACGGCGACTCCTACATCCTGAACGGCTCCAAAATCTTCATCACCAGCGCCCCCTATGCCGGGGTCTTCATCGTCTGGGCGGTCACCGACCGCGAGGCGCCCAAAGGGAAGGGGATCAGCTGCTTCCTGGTGGAGGCGGGAACGCCGGGGCTGGTGATCGGCAAGGAGGAGAGGAAGATGGGGCAGCACGCCTCGGCCACCAACGAGGTGATCTTCCAGGACTGCCGGGTCCCCAAGAGCGCCATGATGGGGAGACCCAACGACGGCTTCCGCACGGCGGTGGCGGAACTGGCCGGCGGTCGCATCGGCATCGGCTCGTTGGCCCTCGGCGTAGGCCAGGCCGCCATGGACTACGCCACCAAGTACTCCACCGAGCGCGCCCAGTTCGGGCAGAAGATCAGCAACTTCCAGGCGATCCAGTGGATGGTCGCCGACGGCTACACCGAACTGGAGGCTGCCCGCCTCCTGCTGATGAACGCGGCCTTCCGCAAGCAGAGCGGCAAGTCCTTCGCCAAGGAGGCCTCCATGGCCAAGATGTTCGCCACCGAGGCGGCCAACAAGGCCTGCTACAAGGCGCTCCAGATGCTGGGAGGCTACGGCTACACCGCCGACTTCCCCGTCGAGCGCTACGCCCGCGACGCCCGCATCACCGCCATCTACGAGGGGACCAACGAGATCCAGCGGGTGATCATCTCGCGGGAGATTCTGAAGAATTTCAACTAGCTGCAAGGCTGCCGCTAGGTGCAGCTTCCCTCGTCCGACCGTCCACATCGTCGGACAGACCCCATCGTCGGACAGTCCCCTCCCCCGAACGGGGGAGGGTTAGGGAGGGGGAGCCCAGCGTCCCCATGGATGCAGCCACGCGTTTCGGGACAGCGCTCCCCCCTCCCAACCTCCCCCCGTTCAGGGGGAGGAGGTGTCGGAGGTCGGAGGGGGAACCCGGGTGTCCTCATGGATGCAGCCATGTCACTGACTGATTTACGCGATTTCTAAAAGAGGAGGGAATCGATGGGCACCAGCAAGCGCATTACACTGCAACAGGCGGCGGAGATCATCAAGGACGGCTCGAGCCTCACCTTCTCGGGGTTCACCATCTGGCGCCGCCCCTTCGCCATCATCTACGAGCTGATCCGCCAGCACCGCAAAGGGCTGCACCTGATCGAGGTGAACGGCGGCCCCCAGACCGAGTTCCTGGTCGGCGCCGGCTGCGTGGAGATCTGGGAGTCGTGCTGGGTGGGCCACGAGCTGTACGGCAAGTACGGCGCGAACCTCTCCCGGAAGGTGGGCAACAAGGAGATCCTGGTGGAGGACTACAGCCACGCCGAGATGCTCTTCCGCTTCTCCGCCGCCGCCTCCGGCGCCCCCTACGCCGTCACCCAGACCTCGCTCGGGACCGACATCCACAACCCCGAGTACGACACGCTGGGCAGGGCTGGACTAAGGGACGGCAAGCGCTTCCCCAAGCAGAAGTACGTCTTCAGCCATGACCCCTTCTTCGACGCCGGCCCGCAGGTGCTGGTCCCGGCCGCCAAGGTGGACGTGGCGGTCATGTGCGTGCAGCAGGTGGGGGAGGAGGGGACCGTGCGGGTCGCCGGGCAGTACTACTCCGACCCGGAGGCCTGCCGGGCCGCCGATATCACCATCGTGATGGCCGAGGAGATCGTCCCCGAGGAGTACCTGCGCCGCGAGGCCGACCGGAACACCATCACCAGCTTCGAGGTGGACTACATCGTCGAGTGCCCCTTCGGCGCCCATCCCACCGGGATGTTCGGCCGCTACGACGTGGACGGCGGCTTCCTCAAGGATTTCTACGGCAAGACCCGCACCCAGGAAGGATTCGATGCCTTCGCCAAGGAGTGGATCCACGGCCATGACCACATGAGCTATTTAGAGAAGCTCGGCTGGCCGAAGATGCTGAACCTGAAGGCCAACACCGCCGTCAATTACTCCACCAGCGTAAAGAGGGGGCAATAAAATGACCAGGGAATATGCGAATCCGGAAGAGTTCGGGCTGGCTGACCTTCTCTGCTGCGCCGCTGCCCGCGAAGTGCAGGACAACGAGATCGTGTTTGCCGGCACGGGGCTCCCCATGGTGGCCATCATGCTGGCCCAGAAGACCCATGCACCCAACCTGAAGCTGATCTTCGAGGCGGGAACCCTGGACGGCAGGCCGCCCCAGATTCCGACCTCGGTGGGCGACGCCCGCTGCGAAATGGGAGCCTCGCGCGCCTCCGGCCTGCACGACGCCTTCAGCATCGCCCAGCGCGGCTACGTGGACCTGGGCTTTCTGGGCGGGGCCGAAGTCGACGAGTACGGCAACGTCAACACCACCTGCATCGGCGACTACCTGAGCCCCGAGCTGAGGCTGACCGGCAGCGGCGGCAATCCCGACATCAACTCGTTCGCCAAAAGGACCGTCTTCATCATGGTGCACGAGAAGAGGCGCTTCACCCCACGGGTGAGCTACATCACCAGCCCGGGCTGGCGCGTGAAGAAGTGGCCGGAAGGGAAATTCGTCCACCGCCGGGAGCTGTACGGCTCCGCTTACCGCGGCGGCCCCTCCGCCGTCATCAGCACCGCCGGGGTCTTCCGCTTCGACGAGGAGACCGGCCGGATCTACCTGGACACCTGCCATCCCGGCAAGACGCCGGAAGAGATCAAGGAGATGTGCCACTTCGACCTGGACATCAGCCGGGTCTCCGGCGAGACGCTGCCACCCACCAGGGAGGAACTCCACCTGATCCACAACGTGCTGGACCCGGAGCAGATCTTCATCCCCAAGGTAAAGCCGGCGTAGGCGCAGCCGGCAATACTCCTTTTTCTGATTCGCTCCTGAAACGGGCTACCCCAGATGCAGTGGCACCTGGCGGTAGCCCGTCTCGCTTTTATCCTCCTTGACCTCGGCCTCAGTGCCGTCCCGTCAGCTAGGCCAGTTTCCCGGCCGGCGAATTCGTTACCGTAACCTGCGAGGTCGCCGCCGGGACGACGTTGAACCGGGAGCTGCTCACCTTTGCCAGCTACCGGCCGGTCGACGGACTGGGGAGATCAGACCTGTCGGAGTACCCGACGGTCGCCGCGGAGGTGGTAGTGAATTGAGAAAAGTACGCTGAGGCGGTGACGGGGCCTCGCCCCGTCTTCCGCCATCCATTACTGATTCAAGGGGTATAGGTGGGAGGGGGATGCTTTCTATCCGTTCGCTTCGTTGGGAAGGTGGATGAGGTCGCAACAGCGGCATTTGCCGTAGCGCGCGGGGAGGAAGGTGATGTTGACGGTGAGACATTTCTGGCAGACCCAGAAGGTGCTGCCGGTGACCTCACGTCCTGCCAGTTCGCTGAACTGCCAGCGGTAATAGGAATCCCAGTCGTACTCAGGTTCTTGCTTGGCCTTTTCTATCAGCTGTTCCAAAAGCATGACACCCTCCTGCCACCTCACTATTCCAAGGCATTGTCAGAAACACATTCTGTTCCATCACACTGTCAGCGGTCGCTATGCCAGTGTTAAGTGTAGCACGGAGGCGATAGTGCACCATTTGTAATACATTTTTCAATGGCAATGTTGTGTCTACACTATTTCATGCACTGGAATATTCCGGTGCACCACAGACAAGCGCCACACGGCACCTCCCTTATATGACAGTCCTGCTCGAAAATCTCTGTCTGCACATAGTCACAGGGGGCCAGGCTGCAGCTTGAGCAGTGAGGATAATCGTAGGCGATGACTCCTTCCCTGAATGAGCGGAATGGTTTGTCATTCCAGATGTCGAGGATGCTCCGTTCGTTGGCGTTGCCAAATACCTTGGGCTGCACCGGCTGTGACCAGCCGCTGGCGAAGCAGGTATAGCGGTGCCAGAGGAAATAGCAGGGGGAGACGGCTCCGTTCCATGCCACGAAAGCACCTCCGTCCTCCACGAATTCGCAGTGCCGCGCCTCGTTCAGCACCACGGCCGGGAGATTCAGCTCCAGCCCCAAGCGGTCCGCCACTTCCCGGGCCCGCCCGAAAACCTCCTGCACCTCCTGATGCTCTCGCCAGTCCAGACGCAGGAGCTTTTTCAGGTCCAGGAAAATCCCCTTTTCTTCAGCCTCCGCCTTCATGGCATCGACCAAGCCGCAGATCCGCTGTTCCTCGGGTGTCCTGGTGTATTTGATGACGACGTTGAAGTAGCGGTAGATGTCGATCCCTTCCCGCTCCGCTTCTGCCCTCCATTTGCCGAACAGTCGAAGGGCCTGATCGCTGCAGCCGCCGTAGAGCGATTCGCAGCCGTGCTGACTGTCGTAGGGGAGGGCATGAGTCACCAGCGCGAAGCTGGCACCCCTGCGAGCGGCCCAGGCAAGGGCATCCGGCAGTTCCCTCAGGTTGGCCCGCGTCACCACGAATTCGACCCCGATCCGGAAGTCGGACCTGCCGGTCGCCCGCTTGGCGGAAGCAAGGGCGGTGAAGGCATGGTGCACGTCTTCCACTTCGCCACCCTCCCTGAGCTTGCGGAAGGTCTCCGGGGAGATCGAGTCGATGGAGAGGCAGAGCCGGTCTAGGCCGGCATGAAGGAGGGAAACGGCCCTGAGTTCGGTCAGCAGTAGGCCGTTTGACTGGAACCCTATCCAGCCATCAGCCGGCATGAGACGGCGCGCCCTGTTGACGAAATCATCAAGTAAAGGGTTGATCAGTGGCTCACCGATGCCGTTCAGGATCAGGGCGGTCAGCTGGGGAAAGGCCGGTTCCAGCGCGGCGAAAGTGGCGGCGGACATGTCCCCTTCGGCTATGCCATGGTCGCAGCTTTGCTTGACGCACATGAGACAGCCGAGGTTGCAGCGCGTGGTGGTTTCCACGAACAGTTTTGATGGACGTGCAAGGAGCGCGGCTGAACCGGAAGGCGCAGCGCCCGTTGTCGCCCCGGGTATCGCGTCATTCATGCTTAACCTGCCTCTTCTGCTCCCTCGACAGCCGGTTCCAGTGCTGCCGGTGCCATCAGCAGCTTGAACGCATCCCTCATCAGATCGGAAACCCGCCGGTAGTGCAGGCTTTTCATGGTCTCGTGCATGGAATCGAATTCCTCTGCGCTAACCCTCATCGATATGACATGTCGTTTCACGCGGTGCTCGTCCCGTCTCATACCACACCTCCTGACATTCTCTTAGGGCTCCCTTGCCCCGGTTCGCCGTAGCTAGAACTCCTGCGACATCCTCTTCACTTCACGGGCGGTGAAGACCGGCCCGTCCTTGCAGACATACACGTTGCCGACGTTGCAGCGGCCGCACTTGCCGACCCCGCATTTCATCCTGTTCTCCAGCGTGGTGTAGATGGCG
>DATFAB010000086.1:0-21471 GCA_035255025.1 Geomonas sp. | reverse complement strand
ACTGCACGGTGGGGCGAAGCCGTTTGGAAAGTTCCACCCCGTCCGGCAGGAATTCGAGCAGGCGGTGCAAGAGCTGGGTGCCGATCTCCGAGAAGAAGACGCCGATCACCATGTTGAGCTTCTTGATGATGGCTTCGCGCTCGCGCTCTTTGAGCACGCGCTCTATCATCAGCGTCACGAACAGGACATAGACAGGCAGGAAGGCGACGTTCGACATGAAGCTGAAGCCGATCTCGCCGGGGCGGCCAAAGAAATAATAGTCGATGAAGTACAGGATCAAGGAGACGAACAGCAAGAGCCAGACGATCTTGTCGGTGGGAAAACGCATGAATCTCAAAGAAACCCTCCCAAAAACGGCCAACCGCGGAGACGCGAAGGCGCAGAGATACCAGTTCAAACAATGCCTAAAGCATGATCACCGAGGACACGGAGGTGCCACGGAGGCCACAGGGGAAGGACCTTTTTCAGTACTAAGGCTTGAGCTAAAAGTCAACGGCTGGCAGGAAAAAACTGGGGCTGGGGGAGCGATAGTTTTGGTGGATTTACCCCTAGAGCTTCCTCCGTGTCCTCCGTGCTGCCCCGGTGCCCTCTGTGGCCGGCTTTTGACTTACCCTATCCTTTTCAACCCGTCCGCGATGCGGATGGTGGCACCGCGCCAGGTGGGGAAAATGCCGGAGACGACGCCGACGATCAGGGCGCAGAGCATCTCCAGGGCTATGGTCTCCCGGGAGACGCTGAAGTACGGGAAGTACTGGGTTAGCTGCACCTCGATCCACTGCGCGGCGGGAAAGGTCAGCAGCACCCCGAGCCCTCCACCGAAGAGCGAGATGGCCACTGATTCGCCGAAGATCAGCCCCGCCAGATGCTGCGCCTTGAATCCCAGCGTCTTCAGGGTCGCGTACTCGCCGATCCGCTCGCGCGCCGTCATGGCCATGGTGTTGGCGGCCACCACCATGATGATGGCGATCACCATGTAGGAGACGACCTGGATGGCGATCATAATGGCCTCGGTCATCGAGACGAAGCCAAGCTGGAAGGCCTTCTCGGTCTCGGTAAGGGTCTCGGCCAGCGAGTTCTTGAACAGCGCGTCGACGGCCAGCGAGACCTGGGCGACCTGCTCGGGCTTGTCGACACCGATGATGTAGAAGCCAGCCTGGTCGGCGCGCCGGGGGGTGGTCTTCCTGACGGCTTCGTTCAGGTAGTCCCAGTGGAAAAGAAGGACCCGCTCCTCGGTGGCCTTCTCGGCGCCACGGAAGATCCCCCTCACCACGAACTCCCATTGCCCCGGGAAGATGGTCCCCTTCAGGGTGATCTCGTCCCCCACCTTCCAGCCGTAGGTCCTGGCCAGTCGCCTGCCGACGATGCACCCCTTCCGGTCCAGCAGGAAATCGTTTTTCTCCTTGGGCGACAGGACGAACTCCGGGTAGAGATCGAGGTAGGTCTTCGGCTCCACCGCGTAGTTGGCGAAGAAGTTCTTCGGGTCCTTGTAGACGCCGCCGAACCAGTTGCCGTAGGAGACCTCTTTCACACCGGGCACGGCGCGGATCCGCTCCAGGTAGGAGACCGGCAGCGGGAAAATCAGGGAGATCGAGTTCCTCGTTACCAGCCTGGTCGCCGAGGCATGCTCGGCTCCGGAGTACCAGAGCCCCACCAAGGTGCGCAGCAGTCCAAAGGCCAACACCGCCACCGCCACCCCCACCACGGTCAGGATGGAGCGGAGCTTGTGCCGGAACATGTTGCGCACTATGTATTTGAGGATGAACATAAACGGTTCCGATTGAAAAAAGTTCCGTCTGCATCCCTCGCCCTTTGGGAGAGGGTGCCCGAAGGGCGGGCGAGGGAACCCGGCGTCGCATACCTGTCCCGCGATGACCGAGGTCGGCGAGGTCGGTCTCCCTCACCCTGCCGCTCTCCCGAAGGGCGAGGGGTGCTTCACGGAGATCAGGTCGCCCTGAGCGACTCCACGATGTTCATCCTGGCAGCCCGGAAGGCTGGCAATACGCCGCCGATGAAGCCCATCACCAGGGAGAAAAGGAGCGACTGCCAGAGGATTCGGAAGGTCAGCGTGAAGGAGAAGGCAAGTTCCGCGAAGGACTGCCAGTTCATGGTGGAGATGGTGATCAGCTGCATGAAGGAAGCGGCCACCACGCCCAGCACGCCCCCGCAAAGGCCCAGCAGGAGCGATTCCATGATGAAGGCAGCCAGGATGCTGCCACGCTGAAAGCCGAGCGCGCGCAGGGTTCCGATCTCGGTGACCCGGTTGGCGACGGCGGCGTACATGGTGATGGTCGCGCCGATCACGGCACCGATGGAGAACACCACGGTCAAAACCATTCCCAGGATGCGCAGGAACTTCGCCATCGACTCGGACTGGTCCGCATAATACTTGCTCTCCCGCTTGGCCTCCACGGTCAGCCGGGGATCGCTCTCAACCCGCGCGCGATAGGCGTCGAAGCCGCCGGCGTCGCGCAGCCGGAAGGTGACCGACGAGTAAACCTGGCGGCGGAAGGCCTGCATCATCTGGTCAACGTCTCCCCAGATCTCCGAGGAGAAGCCGGTGGCGCCGGCATCGAATACCCCTACCACCCGCCAGTCGCGCATGCCGAAGCGCAGCGTCTCGCCGAGACCGCAGCCGTTGAAGCGGCGCGCGATGCTCTTGCCGGCAATGACCTCCGCCGAGCCCGGCCGCGGCATGCGCCCCTCGGCCAAGTGCACCGCCGGACGAAGCTGCAGCGAGGCGGCATCGATCCCCCTGATCACCACGTTGGCGGGCTTGTTGGAGCCGCGCTTCTTGAGGTTGATCAGCACCACCAGTTCCTTGGCGAAAAGCGGGTTGCCGTCCGGACCGATGGCAACCTCCGGCTGGCTGGATAAAAGCGACGCCTGGTTGCGCTCTACCCCGCTTTGCACCTCCGAATTGGCCGACTTCCTGATCACGATGACGTTCTCCGGGGAGCCGGTCTGCACCAGGGTCTTCTCCAGCCCCTCGGCGAGCATCAAGGTGGCGGCGAACACGAACACCACCAGCCCCATCCCGCTGGCGGTGAGCAGGGTGGTGATCCGCCGGGTCCAGAGATTGCGGAAGCTGTAGGAGTAGGGGATCATGTCAGTTCGTGCTCAGCTCGCCCTTTTCCAGGTGCCGGATCAGGTGGGCCTTCTCGGCTGCCCGCGGGTCGTGGGTCACCATGATGATGGTCTTCTTGAAGGTGTGCACCAGCCGGTCCATGAGTTGCAGAATTTCCTCGGCGGAGCTGCGGTCGAGGTCGCCGGTCGGCTCGTCGGCCACCAGGATCTCGGGGTCGGTTACGATGGCGCGGGCGATGGCAACCCTCTGCTGCTGGCCGCCGGAAAGCTGCGACGGATAATGGTCCATCCGGTCGGCAAGGCCAACCACGTTGAGGGCTGCTTCCACGTGCTCGCGTCGCTCGTCCCTCTTCAGCGGGGTCAAAAGCAGCGGCAGTTCCACGTTCTCGTAGGCGGTGAGCACCGGGATCAGGTTGTAGAACTGGAAGATGAAGCCGACGTTGCCGGCCCGCCAGTGGGCGAGCTCGCTTTCGGTAAGCGATGTGATCTCCACCCCGCCGACCCTGATGGAGCCGCCATCGGCTGAATCGATGCCGGCGATCAGGTTCAAAAGCGTGCTCTTCCCCGAGCCGGACGGCCCCATCAGTGCAACGAACTCGCCCTGGGCGATGTCGAAGTTGATCCCGGTGAGCACCGGGATGACCTGGCTTCCCCGGCGGTAGCTCTTGGAGAGGTCGCGGATCTGGACGATGGGTGTTTCATATGCCATGGTTAGTTTGCTCGTAGCGCTTGGTTACTTTTCCGGCACGCTGACCCGGGACTGGTCATGCAGCTTGTCGAGGGGCTTCACGGCGATGCGCTCGCCGGCTTTGACGCCGGAGGTGACTTCCACCATGTCTCCCAGTTTTGCGCCCAGGGTGACCTGACGCTCTACCACCTTGTCGCCGGCTATTACGAAAACGACGCTCTTGCCGTTGCGGGTTGCCACCGAGGACGGGGGCAGCGCCACGCGCGGCGTGCCGCCGCCGGGCTGCACCGGCTGTTCGAGGAAGGCGACCTTGGCGCTCATTTCAGGCAGGATCCGCTTGTCACGGTCCACGAAACGGACCTTGACCATCACGCTCCCCTTGCTGCGGTCGGCGGTGGGGACGATGGTGTGCACCTCCCCGCGGAAACGGGTGTCCGGCAGGGCGTCCAGCAGGATCTCGCAGGGCTGGCCGACCCGCACCTTGCCGATGTTCGATTCCGAAACGTCGGCTTCCACCTCGAGGGAACCCATATCTGCCAGGGTGACCACCGCCGCCTTGGCGTCAGCCTGGGCCGCAACCGGGGAGATGACGTTACCCACATCGGCATTCTTGGTCAGCACCACCGCGTCGAAAGGCGCCCTGATCAGGGTATAGCCAATGTTGGCCTCGGCGCCCTTCACGGCGGACTCGGCAGCCTTTATTGAGGCCTTGGCCCCGGCGGTGGCCGCCACATCCTTGTTGTAGCGCGCCTCGGCGCTATCGTAGTCGCTCTGGGAGATGATCCCCTGGCCGATGAGTTCCTTGTTGCGGCGCAGATTGCGGGCGGCGTCCTTCTCCTCGACCTGGGCCTGCAGCAGGGTGTCCCGGGCGGCCTTCAGATTGGCCTCAACCTGGTCGCGGGTGGCCTTTACGTCGTTATTTTCCAGGCGGGCCAGCAGCTGTCCCTGCTTGACGACGCTCCCCTCCTCCACCCCCAGCCAGACCAGGGTCCCGGTCGCCTTGGACGAGACGGCGGCTTTCCTCTGGGCGACCACGTACCCGCTGGCGTTCAGCAGGGAGAGCGCCTGGGATGGATAGACCATGGAGACGGTGGCGACTTCCACCTCGACGCTCCGGTTCACGATCAAGCGCCAGGCAGATCCGGCCACCAGTAAAATGACGATGGCAACCCATACCCAGAGGCGGCCTTTCTTCCCGCCTTTGGGCCCGGAGAAGCGTTCCTTGTTGATCGACAGTTTGTGCAGGTCCTCTTCAGCCATTCATCACTCCATCTGAGCAGATTCGCAATCTGCGGAAACTATCACATTTCGGCGGGCGTGGGAAGCTCCTTCCCTCATATCCCGGCCTCAAAGCTCCTCCACCTGCAGGTCGGTCACTTCCACGTCCGGCCTTTCCTCCACCAGCCACAGTTCGAGCTCCTGCATGAGAGCCCTGCCGCGGGTGTTGCTGTCGGCTACTGTCACGAAGGCAAGCTCGGCATCGCCGGGCTGGTCGTGCAGGCCGGATTCCCGGCAGGCGACGTTGAACCGGTTGCGCGCCCGCCCGAGGATGCTCTTGACGATGCCCCGCTTCTCCTTGAGCGTTCTGCTCAGCAGGCGGAGACGGATTTGCATGAGTACGACGAACACGTGTTCCTCCCTTATCGATCAGAGGGCGTATGACCGAGACCCTCGCATTGTAGCACAGAGGCTTCCAAAACGATAATGATTCGAGAGAGTTAAAGCCAGGATCGCAGCCCCCCCGGCCAACTTGTATCGAACCGGGGGAGCTGGAGAGGTCTTCTGGTTGTTTTGCCGCCGCGAATCAGGTAGACTGGCGCCTTCGCCAAAGGAGGCCCCTTCATGAATCGTCTGACTGTTCTTCTGCTCTCTTTGCTGCTCTTCTCCCTTTCCGGCTGTGTCGGCCTTGGCAAGCTTTCCCAGCTCCCGCCGGAGCTGCAGATGAAGGAGGTCGCCAGAACCGATGCCGCCTCCCCTTTCACGGTCAGCCGGGCCGGCAGGATAGCCGCCGTCCACGAGGAGGGGATCGAGGTGATCTCGCCGCAGGGGCAGGTCGCCAGGATCGCGGCGGCAACCCCGACCATGCTCTCCTTCTCCCCCAACGGCAACATGCTGGTGGCGGCGCTGCCGGCCGCGGCAGGCACCACTTTGCGGATCTTCGACCTGAACGGCAAGGTGATGGCGGAAGCAACGGTGCCGGAAAGGGTGACCGCGGTAGCCTGGCGCGATAACACCCACGTGGCGGCTGCGGCCCTCAACATCAAACGGTTCAGCTTCGGGACCCTGCTCACCTCGACCTTCTACGACTGGGATAACTCCGGCTCGCCGGTCGCCACCACCCTCAACTCGGTCACCATCCGTCCCCAGCTGGCGAAGCTGCCGGATGCGCTGCTGCTTAACACGCTCAACCTGGCCGTTTCTCCGTACAACGATGAAATCGCCTACTCGGTACTGAAAGACCCGCCGCTCTTCCCCCCCTACCAGGCCATCATCACCCGCCACATCGGCAGCGGCGCCGAACAGGAGGTCACCAGGACCTCGATCGGTTCGGGCGGCCCCGTGTACGCATCGGACGGAGACAGCCTGGTGGTGGGCGATTCCCAGTCGGTCACCCGACTGGTCACCATTCCCGACGGCCGGGAACTGAACGGCTGGCCCGCACAGGGGAGCTATCCCGCCATCTCCCGTTCCGGCCATTACCTGTTCCTGGACGGCCACCTCTACCGTGACGGCCAGACTTTCGCTACCTTTCCAAGGCAGAGCAGGGCGGAGTTCCTGCCGGACGGCTCAGGGCTGGTGATCGCCTACGAGAAACGGCTCTACCTGGTGTCGGGGCTCAACGACCAGGAAGGGCCGAAAAAGCCGGCCAACCTCCCCCGCCTCCTGGAGCTGCGCAAGCTGAGAAGCGAGGGGCTGATCACGGAGAAGGAGTATCGTGCCCAGCGAGAGAGGCTGAAGGAACAGCCGAAGGGACAGACGAAGGGCCAACGGAAGGACCAGCCTAAATGATCGGCAGGGTGTTTTTGGCCGCTGTCGTGCTGGCGGCGTTCGCTCCGGTAGCGGCCTTGGCCGCAGGTTCATGCGTCGGCTGCCACCAGGAGAAGACCCCGGCTGCCGTGGCCCAGTGGCGGGAAAGCGCGCACGCCCGGGCGGGAATCGGCTGTGAGAAATGCCACGGCTCCGACCATGACAAGATCGTGAAGGGTGAAGCCAAGGTAGACCTGAAGGTGTGCGGCGCCTGCCACGACAAGGCGCTGCGGGAACATACCGCGAGCCGCCACGGCATGGGGCTTCACTCCGGCTGGGGCTGCACCAGGAACCTTCCCAACCGCAAGCCCGGCGAATGCCGCTTCTGCCACAACGAAGGAAACGAGGCGCCCCGTTCGGAGGTGCAGTGTGCCCGGTTCCTGAAGCAGTCGCCGGAAATGGCGGAGATCGGCTGCAACTCCTGCCACAGCATCGAGACCGCCTGCGATGCCTGCCATTCCAAGCACTCCACCGACTTGAAGATCGTGCGCAACCCGAACTCCTGCGCAAAATGCCACATGGGCCCGGACCATCCGCAGTGGGAGATGTGGCAGACTTCCTTGCACGGAACCCTTAACCAAAGTGCCGGCAAGGCCACGGGACCAGACTGCCTCACCTGCCACATGACCAAGGGCTCCCACGACGTCTCCAGGGGGATCACCATGAACTCCGGGGGCGTCCCCTACCCCGCCAAACAGGCGGAAAGTGCGCGCAGGGAGATGGTGCAGGTCTGCAGCAGCTGCCATGCCCCTAACTTTGCCAAGCGCGAACTGGAACGTGACGACGCCGTGCGCGGCCAAAGCCTCGCCATCCTGAAGGAGTCGGAGCAGATCATCTGGGACCTCAACGACCGCGGGCTGCTCGACCCGATGCCGGACGACCGCCCTCCTCACCCCCTGAGCGGCTCCAAGCTGGTCACCGACAGCCAGATGCTCTATGAAGACACCTCGCACATCGAGCGGCTCTTCTTCAAGATGAAAAAGTACGACTACGCCCGCACCGTGAAGGGTGCCTACCACCAGAATCCCGCCTATGCGCACTGGTACGGCAACGCGGAACTGAAGATGGACCTGGTCGACATCAGGAGCGAGGCGAACCGGCTCCAGGAGCGCAGGAAGGGGGCGCCTGCCCGGGTGAGCCGCGAGGAGGAGTTGAAGGCGCTCAAGAACAAGTTCGAGCGCGGGGCCATCTCGCAGGAGGAGTACGGCAAGGAGAAGGCGAAGGTGCTGGAGAGACGGGATTAACGCATATTTAACTTCGAGATTAAGATTGAGATTTAAGGTTAAGGACCCATCCTCACCCTGACCCTCCCCTTGAAGGGGAGGGGATGTCGCTTCAAGGGGAGGGGATGTCAATCGCTTCAAGGGGAGGAGACGTCAGTCTCTTCATGAAAGAGGGGACGTGTATCTCTTGAAAGGAAGGGGTGAAGGTCCCCCCCTTGATAAAGGGGGGACAGGGGGGATTGCTGGTCCTTGCTCATCCAGGTAAAGCTCACTATCCTCGCCGGGCCGGCTTCCCTCACCCCGGCCCTCTCCCGTGGGGAGAGGGAGAGTTTAAGCTAGTTTTAACTTGCCCAAGGCAAGCAAAAGGTGTATCCATGCTGTCCCGCCAAGACATCGGTACCAAGTACAACTGAAGGAGATTTACAGATGGGCATCCTTGCCAACACAGTCAGCGTCTGCCATTTCAAGGTCCAGGGAGAACTTCCCAAGGAGGACCTCTACGACTGGACGCTGAAGCAGCTCGCAGCAAACAGGTTCAACCCGATCGACCAGGGTAACGAGGAATTGTCGGTCGGCTGGGTGCATCTCGACGACCCCAAAGTTTCCGATTTCGACGCCCCCGTCGCCTGCTGGCGCGATCACTATCTCATGTTCACCCTGCGTCGCGACAAGCGTTCCGTCCCCTCGGCCATCCTGAAGGCCGCCCTGGAGAGGGAGTATGACAAGTGGCTGGCGGAAAACCCAGGCTACAACAAGGTGCCCAAGGACAAAAAGGAGGACCTCAAGGAAGCGGTGCGTGCCATGCTCCTCTCCCAGACCCTGCCGACCCCCGCCACCTACGACGCGGTCTGGGATACCAACAGCGGCCTTTTGACCTTCAGCTCTCTTTCGCCCAAGGTCATTGAACTCTTCGAGGAGCAGTTCAAGAAGACCTTCGAAGGGCTCAGGGTTTCCGCTTTCCACCCCTTCGCCCGCGCGGAGAACGTGCTGGACGAAGGCAACAAGGTTCTCCTGCAGCAGGCCAATAAGGCAACCAGCGAAAACTACCTCGACCTGATCAAGGAGAACCAGTGGCTGGGGGCGGACTTCATGCTCTGGCTCATGCACCAGACCATGAACGAGGCGTCGGAGTACGCCATCAACCAGCCCGGCATCCTGCTTGATAACGAGCGCTTCGTGGCCTACCTCGACGACCGGGTCGTACTGCTCGGCTCCGGGGAAAACGGCGCCCAGAAGATCACGGTGGCAGGTCCTCAGGACCACTTCAACGAGGTGAGGAGCGCGCTGTTGAACAGGAAGCAGATCACCGAAGCCACCCTGCACCTGGAGACCAGCGAAGACGAGCACTGGAAGATGACCCTGAAGGGCGAACTGTTCCACTTCGCCTCTTTCAAGTCCCCGTCGGTGAAGATCGAGAAGGACAATACCACCGACGAGGCGATGGAGCGGGAAGCGGTCTTCTTTGAGCGGATGGTGCTCCTCGAGAAAGGAAGCCAGTTGTTCGATTCGCTGTTCGCCACCTTCCTGAAGCTCAGGCTCGGCAACGAATGGCCGGAGCAGGAGGCCCAGATCCAGCGCTGGCTGAACGTCTGCAGCTACTGCGGCGGCGCGCTGTAGTTAGGTAGCAAGTAGTTTTGTCAGGAGTATGGGGGACTGGTACCTTTCGGAGCCAGTCCCCTTTTTTTCGCTCCTCCCCCCGGACGGGGGGGGGGGCTGGGAGGGGGGAACGCTGCCCGAAACACGGGGCTTCAACCATTGCGCCAGCTGGGTTCCCCCTCCCGACGTCGGGAGGGGACAGTCGGACGGCTGGCGGGACGGTCGGACTGCTGGAGGGGACTGTCGAAGGACGGACGGAAACTGTCGGCCTGCTCCGGAAATTCTTCACGCAACTCTCGATCCCGGAATTTTGCCTGCTTGCGCCGGGCGGGTTTTACATTAAAGAACGGCAGACTCCGGCCGATAAGGATTGATATTTTTCCCTAGGAGACTTGCATGGCCCTCTCGCTCACGATCCGGCGTCTGCTTACCATCCAACCCATCGAACTTCCCGTCTTTCACCCGATCGCCATCAAGCTTCAGCATCTGCTGGAAACTCCCAACTTCAAGATGGATGAGATCACCGACCTCGCCAATGAGGATCAGTCGCTGGCCGGCCAGATCCTGAAAATGGCCAATTCCACCATCTACATCGGCCGGGTCCGTACGGAAACCATCAAGGACGCCGTGATCCGCCTGGGAGCGCAGCAGGTCGCCAATCTCGCCATGGCCGCTTCGCAGGCGAGCCTGCACGTCTCGGAGAACCGTGTCATCAATGGCTTCATGCAGTCGCTTTGGCTGCACAGCCATGCCTGCGCAATCGGCAGCCGCTGGGTGGCGTGCAAGGCGGGCTATCCTCAGTACGGGGAACAGGCCTACATGGCGGGGCTGCTGCACGACGTCGGCAAGCTGTACCTCCTTAAGGCGCTGGAGCGCCTGAACAGGGCCGGGGTGGCGCATGCGGCCCTGGAAGAGGAACTGCTGCTGGAGATCTTCGCAGAGCTGCATGTCGAGCAGGGGTGCCGGCTCATGCAGCACTGGAACATGCCGAAAATCTACTGCAACGTGGTCGCCAACCACCATAATGTGAGCCCCGACGCCTCGGATGCGGTGATGGCCACGGTTCGCTTCTTGAACGCCGCCTGCAAGGTCAAGGGGATCGGTCTGGTCCGCGACGACTCCATCGACATGATGTCCTTGCCGGAAAGCTCTCTTGTGCAGCTTCGACAGGATGAGCTGGACGAGCTTTACGACCTGATCGTGGATTCGCAGGAGTTTGAAATGTGAGTGGGGAGGGACTGCGCTTGCGGTGGAACGAGGTGAAAAGTCTGGAGAGGTTGGACTGTGTGGACACCAGGGCAGGGCTGGGAGTGGAGCTAGGCTGGAACGGCCAGGCGCTGGTATTCGGCTATAATGGGGAGGTCGGCGTCAGCCCACTCGAGCTCGTGCATCTGCTCGGCGGGTAGCCATCTGATCTCGGAATGCTCGTGCAGTACGATCTCGCCGGACAGGATGCTGCAAACGTAGGGATACAAGGTGACGGTAAAGGTCGGGTAATGGTGGGTGGCCGGGGTAAGCGGGCGCTGTACCGAAATCTGCACCCCCATCTCTTCGACCAGTTCGCGCTTCAGACACTCCTCGCGCCCTTCACCGGGCTCGATCTTCCCCCCCGGAAACTCCCACTTCAGCGGCAGGTTCATGGACGCGCTTCTCAGCGCGGAGAGCACCAGTCCGTCCCGCTCGATGATGGCGCAGGCGACGTGGATATGCCTTCTTGCTTTCCTCTCTGCTTCAGCCATTCTTCACTCGGCCGGGCTGACAGCTCGGGGCGGCGTTTTCTGCCCCTGCCCCGCCAGCCTTGAGCCCGCTATTTTCCGTTCATCTTGAAGCTGACGGATTTCAGTACGTTGCCGTCTTCATCCTGCGCCTCGCAGCGCCACTCGCCCGACATCCCCTTCTCGACTGCCTTTCTGCTGTAGGTTCGCCAGTGGGAGCCCTTGACCGGCATCTCGTCTTCATGCACCACCTTCCCGTCCAGGTACCAGACGTGCTTGATGGTGGTGTCGCTCCCCTTGGGCGCGCTGATGCGGGTGAAGCAGTAGAGCGCCTTGACGGAGGAGGATGAGATGCGCCAGACGGAATCGATCGGATTACCTTTGACGATCTTGGTGGTCACCGCCATCTCGGTGATCTTCAAGTCGCTGGCCTGCGCCGGAGAGAAGGCGGTCAGGCAGAAGAGAGTTGCTGCAAGTGCCGAAGTTAGGAGCCTGGTAAAAGTCATTATGCCTCCAGCAGATAAGTCAACCTTCAGTGTAAACAATCGCTCGCTCAGCGGGGAACCCCACCCTCTCCCCGTCCCTCCCCTTGACGGGGAAGGGACGGATTGGATGAGGAGACCATCGGTTCAGCGCCAACCACTCTGGCCTGCAGAGCTGGGGGAACGCAAAACTAGGTCCGGTAGTCGGCGTTGATCCGCACGTAGTCGTAGGAAAGGTCGCTGGTGTAGACGGCGGCCTCGCCTGAGCCGATATGCAGATCGATGGTGACCTTGAATTCCTTCTGCTTCAACACCTCGGTGCCGGCCGCCTCGGCGTCGCCGCCGGCAAAGATGCCGTTACGAGCCATGACGACGTCGTCGAAGCGGATCTCGACGCGGTCGGGATTGACGGGAATGCCGGCATAACCGACGGCCGCGATGATCCTCCCCCAGTTGGCGTCCTGGCCAAAGAAGGCGGTCTTCACCAGCAGGGAGTTGGCCACAGACAGGGCCGCCTTCTTGGCATCGGCGCGGCTTTCCGCCCCTTTCACCCTGATCTCCACGAATTTGGTGGCCCCCTCGCCGTCCTGAACGATCTTCTTGGCGAGCGACAAAAGGACGTCGTGCAAAAGGGCCAGGAAAGCGGCGCCATCGGGGGTGCCTGCCTTGATCACCGGGTTGCCGGCGGCACCGTTGGCCATGACCAGCGCGGTGTCGTTGGTGGAGGTGTCGCCATCCACGGTGATGGCATTGAAGGAGCCGTCCACCGCCTCGGCGAAGGCGCTTTTCAGGAACCCGGGGTCGACGGCTGCGTCGGTGACCAGGAAGGAGAGCATGGTCGCCATGTTGGGCTGGATCATGCCGGCACCCTTGGCGACCCCCTCGATGCAGTAGCCTACCCCCCCGGCCTCGCCGCGACGGCGTTCCAGCTTGGCGAAGGTGTCGGTGGTCATGATGGCGTCGGCCACGTCTTCCAGGGTGCCGACCGCCACCCCGTCCACCAGCGGCTGGATTCCCTTGCGGAAGCGGTCCATGGGGAGGGCCTGGCCGATGACGCCGGTGGAGGCGATCAGCAGGTCCTCGTCGGGAAGGCCCAGCAGTTCGGCAACCCGGCGACCATACTCCAGCGCGTCAGCCATTCCCTGCTCGCCGGTGCAGGCGTTGGCGTTGCCGCTGTTGACGATGAGCGCCCGGCAGCGTCCCTTGGCGGCGCGCTGGCGGGAGATGACCACCGGTGCGGCCTGCACCTTGTTGGTTGTGAAGACCGCAGCCACCAGGGCCGGGTCCTGCGAAAAGATCAGCGCCAGGTCGAGACGCCCCGGCTTCTTGATGGCCGCCTCCACGGCGGAGAATTGAAAACCTTTCAGTGTCATAGGAAACCTCGTTGAACCGAGATTAAGATTGAGTTTAACATTAAGGAAACCTGCAGCCTTAATCTTAGTCTTGCTTCTGGCCTTTTCTCAATCCTAATCTTAATCTGGACCTTGATCTCGCTTTTGGCCCTATCTCAATCTTAATCTTAATCTTGATCTCGCCTTTCAGCCTCTCCTACTTGCCGCAGCACTTCTTGTACTTCTTGCCGCTGCCGCAGGGGCAGGGATCGTTTCTCCCCACGTTCCTGCCGCCTTTGGCGAGGCCTTCCAGAACGGGGGGCTCGTCGCCCAGGTTGAAGGTCATGCGCGGAGCCATCACCGGCTGCCCTTCCTCGTCCAGCTCCTCGATGTACTGCATGTCTTCCTGGCGCGCCACCTGCACCCAGAAGATCTTCTCCACGACCTCTTCCCGGATGCGGGCCATCATGTCCATGAACAGCTGGTAGGCTTCCCGCTTGTACTCCTGCTTGGGGTCCTTCTGGCCGTAGCCGCGCAGGCCGATACCTTCCTTCAGGTGGTCGATGGAAAGGAGGTGGTCCTTCCACTGGGCGTCGATGACCTGCAGCATGATGACCTTGATCAGGTGGTCCATCAGCTCGTCGCCGAACTCGGCTGCCTTGAGGGAGAACAGGCGGTGCGCCTCGTCACGCAGGAAGTCGCCGAAGTTGACCACGGTCAGCCGCTCGATGGTCTCGGCCGGCATGTCCAGCTGGTAACCGAACACCTTGAAGACCGTGTCGGTGATCGACTGCCAGTCCCACTCGCGGGCGTGGACCTTCTCGATGGCGTGGGCGGCGATGACGTCGGCCGCGGCCTCGTCGACCATGCCCATGAAGCTCTCCCTGATCTCGTTGCCGGCCAGGATCTCCTTGCGCTGGGTGTAGATCACCTCGCGCTGCTTGTTCATGACGTCGTCGTACTCGATCAGGTGCTTGCGGATCTCGAAGTTGTGCGCCTCGACCTTCTTCTGGGCATTCTCGATGGCCTTGGTGATCAGGCCGTGGGTGATGGCCTCTCCTTCCTCGATCCCCAGCTTGTCCATGATCATGGAGACGCGCTCGGAGCCGAAGATACGCAACAGGTCATCCTGCAGCGAGAGGTAGAAACGGGAAGAACCGGGGTCGCCCTGACGGCCGGAACGACCGCGCAGCTGGTTGTCGATGCGGCGCGACTCGTGGCGCTCGGTGCCCAGGATGTGCAGGCCCCCCAGATTGACCACCTCGTCGTGCTCCACCTGGCAGACCGGCTTGTGCTTGGCGACCAGCTCGTCGAACTGCTTCTGGTTTTCGGCCAGCACCAGCTCCCGCAGGTCGTCGAAGATGAACTCGTCGTGCTCCTTGATGTAGTCGCCGGCGATCCTGCTCACCTCGCGGAACTGCTCGACCATCCTGAGCAGCTCCTGCTCGGACATCTCCTTGGCAACGGCCTGCTCGAAAGCGTCCATGAACGCCTCGGTCTTGGATTCCGGGGTGCCGCCGAACTCCTGGCGGGCCAGGCCGTCGGGGTTGCCCCCCAACAGGATGTCGGTACCGCGGCCGGCCATGTTGGTGGCGATGGTGACCATCCCCTTGCGGCCTGCCTGGGCGACGATCTCCGCCTCCTTGTCGTGCTGCTTGGCGTTCAGGACGAAGTGCGGGATGGCCTGCTTTTTCAGGAGCTCGGAGAGCTGCTCGGATTTCTCGATGGAGATGGTACCGACCAGCACCGGCTGTCCCTTCTCGTGCAGCTCCTTGATCTCCGCGATCACGGCGTTGAACTTCTCTCGCTCGGTCTTGTAGATGACGTCCGGGAAGTCCGGGCGCAAGAGCGGGCGGTTGGTCGGGATGACCACCACGTCCAGCTTGTAGATCTTGTGGAACTCCTCGGCTTCGGTGTCGGCGGTACCGGTCATGCCGGAGAGCGTCGCATACATCCTGAAGTAGTTCTGGAAGGTGATGGTGGCAAGGGTCTGATTTTCGTTCTCGATCTTCACCCCTTCCTTGGCTTCGATGGCCTGGTGCAGACCGTCGGACCAGCGGCGACCCGGCATCAGGCGGCCGGTGAACTCGTCGACGATGCAGACCTCGCCGTCCTTGACCACGTAGTCAACGTCGCGCTTGAACAGCGCATGGGCGCGCAGGGCCTGCTGGGTGTGGTGCAGGATCTCCATGTTGCGCGGGTCGTAGAGGTTCTCGACCTTGAGGAGCTTCTCGACCTTCAGGACCCCTTCCTCGGTGAGGGTGGCCTGCTTGGACTTCTCGTCCACCGTGTAGTCGCCGGTGTAGGTCTTGCGCTTGCCGGAGAGGGTATTGGCCTCTACCTCGACCACCTCCCCCTTCTTGAGCATGGGGATGATGCGGTCGATGATGTAGTACTTGTCGGTGGAGTCCTCGGTGGGGCCCGAGATGATGAGCGGGGTTCTCGCCTCGTCGATCAGGATGGAGTCGACCTCGTCGACCACCGCGAAGTTGAAGGGACGCTGCACGTACTCGGCCAGGTCGAACTTCATGTTATCGCGCAGGTAGTCGAAGCCGAATTCGTTGTTGGTGCCGTAGGTGATGTCGGCGGCGTAGGCTTCGCGGCGCTCGTCGTCATCCAGCCCGTGCACGATGATGCCGACGGACAGCCCCAGGAACTTGTGGATGCGCCCCATCCACTCGGCATCACGCTTGGCCAGGTAGTCGTTGACGGTGACCACGTGGACCCCCTTGCCGCTGATGCCGTTCAGGTAGGACGGCAGGGTGGCGACCAGGGTCTTGCCTTCGCCTGTCTTCATCTCGGCGATCTTGCCGGAATGCAGCACCATGCCGCCGATCAACTGTACGTCGAAGTGACGCATGCCGAGCACGCGCTTGCCCGCCTCGCGGCAGACGGCAAAGGCTTCCGGCAGCAGGGAGTCGAGGCTCTCGCCCCGGCCGTAACGCTCCTTGAATTCGAAGGTTTTTCCCCGGAGGGCATCGTCGGAGAGTTTCACCATCTCGCTTTCCAGCCGATTTATCCGCTCGACGACGGGCCAAAGTCGCTTGAGCTCCCGCTCGTTCTTACTCCCGATGAACTTCTTTATAATAACGTCGAACATGCTCTTCGATTCTCCTTGCATCTGCATAAAGGGGATGTAAAAACAGGTTAAGGTACCATATAAGCAAAAATGGCTCAACAGAAAAGGCGCTTAATGGGCGCGGGGCAACACGCAATTACGGCATCGCAGGGGAAGCGTCCTTGCAATCGGGACGTGCCGTCATATATAATGCAGCGGTTTCCCGGAAATCGGCCGTCCCGGCAGATAGAGAAGGCCGCCTCCGCCCGGGAGGCGTCACACGACAACATAAGGCAAATCCCCCCTCCCCCCCTTGTCCAAGGGGGGAAGTTCATGACTGGCTGTCAAAGCTGGCAGCGAACGACGCCCAGAGGGACGGAGATAGAAACGGAGCAACCTTGCCAGCAACCACCAATTTTGATCCATCCTTTCTCGACAGCCACCTGCCGGTGGATGTGCGCACCCCCCTCGAGTTCGAAGAGGACCACCTCCCCGGCGCCATCAACGTGCCGCTGCTCGATAACGAGGAGCGGGTGGAGATCGGCACCCTCTATAAACAGCAGGGCCCCCACCTTGCCAGGCAGCGCGGCCTGCAGCTGACCGCGCACCGCTTCCCTGAGATGGTCGCCACCATCGCGGACCAGGCGAAAGGAAGGCCGCTGCTGGTTTACTGCTGGCGGGGCGGGCTGCGCAGCAAGACGGTCACCTCCATCCTGGAGCTGACCGGCCACCCCGCAGTGCAGCTGGTGGGGGGCTACAAGGCGTTCCGCGGCGTGGTTTCCGATTACTTCACCCCTTTTCAGCCCCAGGTGCCGCTGGTCGTTTTGCACGGCATGACCGGTATCGGCAAGACCACGCTGCTCACCCGTCTCAAGGAGAAGGGATGCTCGGTGCTCGACCTGGAAGGACTTGCCTGTCACCGCGGCTCCGCTTTCGGGCAGCTGGGACTCCAGCAGACCCTCACCCAGAAGCGTTTCGAGACCCTTTTGTGGGACGAGATCAGGAAGGCGCCGGCAGGGATGCCGCTCATCCTGGAGGGAGAGAGCGAGCGGATCGGCCGGGTCATGCTGCCGGGAGATTTCTACCAGAAGATGGCGGCAGGGATCAGGGTCTGGTGCTCCGCCTCCATCGAGACCCGCGTACAGAGGCTGATCGAGGAGTATGGCCGAGCCGAGTACAAGGAGGAGATGGCCGCAGCCCTGCAACGAATCAGAAAGAAGCTGGGCGGGAAGAAGTGCGAAGAACTCGCGGGACATCTGGAGCGCTGGGAAATGGAGCCATTCATGACCGGGCTGATCTGCGACTACTACGACAAGGTCTACTACAAGAACCGCGACTGGGAGGGTGATTTCGAACTCTGCCTGGAGGATTTCGATGCCGCAGCGGACCAGCTGATCGAGCGGGTGCAGGCACGGCCCTAACCCCCCGGTCTGTCCAGGCCCCTCCCCCCGAACGGGGGGAGGCTGGGTGGGGGGAGCACTGCCCCGCATCGCCAGGCTGCACCCATGGGAACCTGCGTTCCCCTCCCTAGCCCTCCCCCCGTCCGGGGGTGGGGATGTCAATGGAGGCGGGGCTTTAAGCTGATGCCCGCCGCACCCTGTATTTCTTTATCAGCTCGACCGGCCGGTAGGAGAGCTTCGCCTGCCTAAGCGAATCCACCCCCAGGTCCTGCTCACGGTTCAGGTAGCGGCAGCCGGTGAAAAGCAGCCGGCTGAACTCGCGATCCAGCAACTGGTAGAGCCCCTCCAGGAAGATATCCCCTTTTTCAAAATGGCAGACCGCGGTCTCCCGGTTCAGGCATTCTCCCAGCGCGAACCCTTTCACCACCCCCTCCACCAGCACCACCACCCCGGAAAGCCCCAGCTCCCTGTGCAGCCTGAGCGCCTCCGAGGCCCCTGCCACCTCCCCCTCCACCGATTTCGGCCCCATCGCCATCTTTACCCGGCGCCACTCTTCCAAGAGCGCCAGCGCCCCCTCCAGGTGTCTGGGCTCGAATACCTCCACCTCGTAGCGATGCCGAACGGTGAAATAGTTCACCCGGTTCTTCTTGCGGTGATAGTCCCGCCCGCTCAGGGTTGCCATTTCCTCCTTGAGGTGGAGATAGTCGAAATTGTCGCGGTCGGCCACCGCCTCCAGGCCTTCGCTCCCCGGCAGGCTTTGCAGAAAAAGGTCGTCGGCGTACAGGGTGAGCCCCTGGCCGATCAGCTGCCGGGCTACGCCGGGCCGGTCACCGCTCAGGGGTGGAAGAAAATAGGCGGAGCCGTCATAGCCTTTGGCCAGAGCCACCACTGCGTCTCCCACCATGGTCAGGCGATAGTCGTGAACCTTGCGGAAAAGGTAGAGGTTTGCAAAGGTAAGTTCGGAGATCCGCGGCTGGATCTGTTCGAAGAAGGCGTCGAGAAGCGGCTTGTCGTCCAGCTGGATCGGCCTCGACTGCGGGTAGTGCGGGATATCCATGATCGGCTCCAATGCAAAACAGGCTGGGTAGGACAAGCGACCATGGGCCACCGGGAAAGGGCGCCGGGGTCGCCGCGCGCCTTCCAATTTTTCGCATAAATGCAAAAAAGTCTACCCTTATCTTAGCGTATACGTTAATATCTCGCAAAACACCGTCACCAAAATCGCTGTGCGCTCCAGGAGTACCATCGGGCCCCACGATCTGGCGACCCGTGCCGGGGTGTCCCACACGGTCTTCCTCACCGTATCACAGAGAAACCCATTCTATATGCTCACGTTCATCAACAACCTGAAGCTGCGCTGGAAGATGGTGGTCATGGTGCTGCCTCTGGTCATCATCCCCATTTTCATCGTGGGGGGCGTGATCGGCTACATCTCCACCAAGCAGGCCTACCTTGGCATCACCCAGACCTCCAAGGACGACCTGGAGCACGTGGCCTCCTACACGGTCGACCTCCTGAACTCCCACTACCAGCAGTTCCAGGTCTACAAGGCGGACAAGGAGAAGAGCTTCGACAACGACCTGGCCACCCTCACCGAGCTTGCCTACAACGTGGTGAAGACCCAGCAGCGGCAGGTCGCCAAAGGGCGCATCGACCTGGCCTCCGCCCAGAGGGAGGCGCATAACGCGCTGGCGCGGGTGAACGTCGGCAAGAGCGGCTACATCTACGCCATGACCAGCAAAGGTGAGCTGAAGGTCCACATCGCCCAGGAGGGGGCCAACGTCTTCAACTCCAAGGACGAGACCGGGCGCTACTTCATCCGCGAGATGTGCGAAAAGGCGGTCCGCTCCAAGCCTGGCGAGGTGCTCTACATCGTCTATCCCTGGAAGAACGCGGCCCTGGGGGACAAGAAGCTCCGCAAGAAGGTGGTGGCCTACCGCTACTTCAAGGAGTGGGACTGGATCATCGCGGCCGGCGGCTATCTGGAGGAGACCTACGACGATGTCGAGTTCGAGCGGCGCTCCTTCGCAGCCCTCAAGGAGAAGATCAAGAGCAAAAAGGTAGGCAAGACCGGCTACGTCTTCTGCCTGGACGACACCGGCAACTTCATGATCCACCCCACCGGCGAGGGGAAGAACTTCTTCAACGCCACCGACTCCAGCGGGCAGCAGTTCATCAAGCAGATGTGCGAGCAAAAGAGCGGCTGGATCCGCTACCCCTGGATGAACGCCGGCGAGAAGACCCCGCGCATGAAGATCGTCCGCTACGAGTACTTCAAGCCCTGGAACTGGATCGTGGCGGCGGGCTCCTACGAGGACGAGTTCTACCAGGAGGCGAACGCCATCAAGGGGCGCATCATGGAGAGCATGGTGGTGCTCACCATCCTGGTTTCGGTGGGAGCGGTGCTGCTGGTTTTCGTGGCCTCCCGGGTGATGACCGATCCCATCGACCGGATGATGCGGGTGATCAGGAAGGTCAAGCAGGGGCGCCTGGACGAGCGGATCGCCGTGGAAAGCAACGACGAACTGGGCGAGTTGGCCATCGCCTTCAACCGGATGACCCAGATCATCAAGCATAACAAGGAGCTGGAGGCGAACCTGGCCCAGCAGGGAAAAATGGCGTCGCTGGGGGTACTCTCCTCCGGCGTTGCCCACGAGATCAACAACCCCCTGGGGGTCATCCTCGGCTACGCCGCCTACATGGAGGGAAAACTCACCCCCGAGGACCCCAACTACAAGTTCATCCACGAGATCAAGCGGGAGAGCAAGCGCTGCAAGAAGATCGTCCAGGACCTCCTCTCCTACGCCAGGACGCCGCAGCCGGTCCTGGAGCAGACCAATATCAACGAGCTCCTCGGCCAGATCGTCGACTTCGCCGCCAACCACACCGACATGCACCACGTCACGGTGCAAAAAGAGTTCGACCTCTCGCTCCCGGAGATCATGGTGGACGGCGACCAGCTCAGGCAGGTTGCCATCAACCTGATCCTGAACGCGGGCGCCGCCATGCAGAAAGGGGGGAGGCTCCTGGTCTCTACCGGCTCCGACGGCAACGGCAACGTGAGCCTGAAGTTCTGCGACAACGGCGCCGGCATCCCGGACGAGCACCTGGAGAAGATCTTTGAGCCGTTCTTCACCACCAAGGTGAAGGGAACCGGGCTGGGGCTGGCGATCACCAGGCAGATCGTGGAGCAGCACCACGGCAAAATCTCCATCGAGAGCCAGATGGGGGTGGGGACCACGGTCGAAGTAAGGCTGCCGGTGAACCGCGACCAGTACATGTAGATTACCGGCCGGCCGCCGGCCGCTGTGAGGTGACGCAAAGGTGACAGCCAAGAAAAGGATCATGCTGGTCGATAACGAGGAGGGGCTTTGCCGGATGATGGAGGCGGTGCTCTCCGACAACGGCTATGCGGTTACCGCCTACATCAGGTCCTTCGAGGCCGCCGAGGCGTTCCAGGCCGGCCAGTACGACCTCCTGGTGACCGACATCAAGATGCCGGGGATGGATGGCCTGGAGCTTCTGCAGAAGGTCAAGCAGAAGGATCCCGGCATCCCGGTCATCATGGTGACCGCCTACGCCACGGTGGAGATGTCCATCCAGGCCCTCAGAAAAGGGGCCTACGACATGCTGACCAAGCCGTTCGAGCCCGAGGAGCTCCTCTACCGGGTTAAAAACGCCCTGCAGCACACCAAGCTGATCGAGGAGAACCGGGAACTTAGGGAGGAACTGGTCGGCAGGTTCCAGTTCGACAACATCATCGGCGCTTCCTCGTCCCTGAAGGAGGTGCTGGAGCGGGTAGAGAAGCTCGCGGTGCGCGACACCTCGGTTATGATCACCGGGGAGTCGGGGACCGGCAAGGAACTG
>DATFAB010000085.1:0-72810 GCA_035255025.1 Geomonas sp. | reverse complement strand
TGAGGACGTAACTTTCGGTTATGATTGGAAAAATCACGGGAGGAGGAGCTAACTGCCTACCCCCCTTTTTAAGAAATACGCCTGCTAAACTTTACCTTTGTTTTACAGCGTTTCTCCCTCCCCAATATGTTTGGCGCCAGCCCCTTGCAGGAGATTTTCCCAAAAAGGGAGCCGTTATGAAAACATTGGATCTCCTTCCGTCCTCAGAAGGGGAAAAGCCCCTCCCTGTAGTAGAGACCAAGCTCATCAATCTCAGCAAAAAGACTGTGATCGGCGGGATGGCCGCCTTGGTGTGGTGCGTGACTCAAATAGTGGCCATCCCCCAGGGAGACGCACATGCAATAGGCATTGCAGGAAGGGGAGAGCTGGTGGTCAGGCCCTTCCTACCGCCAGCTGCAGGAGAGAACTATACCTTGATGATGCAGCGTGCAGATGACGTTCCGGGTTCTCTGACACAACCACCTCCCCGGCACGTGAGTAAGAAAGCAGAGGTGAACCTGCCACGCGAAAAGTTCTTAGACACCGGCAAGGTCAAAATCAATTATCTCGATTATGGCAATGCCTCCAGCGAACCTTTGGTCATGCTGCACGGAGGCGCCTGGTGCTGGGAGGAATATTTATCGCTCATTCCCTTCCTGGCACAGAGGTGGCATCCCTACGCACTTGATTCTCGGGGAAACGGGAGATCGGGTTGGGTACCCGGACAGTACCGGTTGGAGGATTTTACCGAAGACACCGTGGCCTTTGTCCGGCAATTTAAGACAACGGTGGTACTGGTCGGGCACTCTCTTGGTGGCGCGGTCGCCCTTATGGTGGCAGCCCGTTGCCCTGACAAGGTGAAGGCCCTCGTCATAGAGGACACACCGCCAACCATAGAGAACTACCGGCGGGTCGTCGCTTCAGGCCGGGAGATGTACGGCACATGGCTGAAGCTGAAGGGATCAGTTCAGTCGGAACAGGAATTATCTTTGGCATTGGCAGACACCTACAAGGATTATCCGGGTGTTACCAGCCAGTGGTTTATGTTTTTTGCCAGATGCCTGTGGCAACTGGACCCCACCTATTTTGATGCCTTGAGAAACGATTTCGACTCATTTATCAAAGGTTATGACAATCAGCTGCTGGCAAGGATCAGGTGTCCTGTGCTGTTCATTCGAGGAGAGACAGAGCTTGGCGCGGTGATGACCGATGAGGAAGTTTCCTGGCTTAAAAGGAATTTCAGCAAGGTAAGCTACACCCACATTACGGGTGTAGGTCATCTTCTCCATATGCAGGAAGGGGGGCAGGCCCAGGTGCTAAAGGCGATGTTGGAGTTTCTTGAGCGTGTGCCGAAGTAAAAATTCGCGGGACCGTATTTAATGGGATGAGGTGGGGTCATTTTCCGATAGGATGTTGTTGCGGTGGGTGGGTGATTGATTGATGTGATACTTTTTTACAGCGGCATGCCGAGCCTGCGCATCTTCTCCACCAGGGTGGTCCGGTTTATATTCAACATGACGGCCGCCCGGGCCTTGACACCGCCAGTAAGTTGGAGCGCCTCGGCGATCATCCTCTTTTCGATTTCGCTGATGGTCTGCACCATGTCGATGCCGGCTGGTGTAACCGCAGTTGAAGAACCTTCCAGAAAATGCCTGGTCACGTTGGCCGGCAGGTCTCGCAGCGTGATGATGTCTCCTTCCGTCAGTGCAACTATCCGCTCGATGATGTTTTCCAGTTCCCGTACGTTACCGTGCCACGGGTAGGCCTCCAGAGCTTCCAGGGCCTCCTTGTCGATGTGCCTGATCGTGCGTCCCATCGCCTTGCAGTTTTTTTCCAGAAAGTGGCTGGCGAGGGGGAGTATGTCCTCGGTCCGCTCCCTGAGAGGCGGGATCTGCAGCGGTATCACGTTCAGCCGGTAAAAGAGGTCCTCCCTGAAGTTGCCCCGGCGAACCTCTTCCTCGAGGTTTACGTTGGTGGCCGAGATGACCCGGACGTCCAGCTTGATCTGCTTGTTGGAACCTACCCGCTCCAGTTCCTGCTCCTGGAGCACCCGCAGAAGTTTGGTCTGCAGGTGCATCGGCAGGGTGCCGATTTCGTCGAGCAGGATGGTCCCCTGGTTGGCTGCCTCGAATTTTCCCACTTTCTCCTTGAGCGCTCCGGTGAAAGCCCCTTTGACATGGCCGAACAGTTCGCTTTCAAGGAGGTTTTCCGGAATCGCCGAACAGTTGACGGCTACGAACGGCTTTTCCTTGCGACGTCCGTTGTAGTGGATCGCTTTAGCCACCAGTTCTTTTCCCGTTCCCGATTCGCCGAGGATAAGGACGGTCGAATCGGTCTGGATGATTCGCTTCATCCGCGAAAAAAGAAGCTGCATGGCCTGCGAATTGCCGATGATGTTGGAAAATTCGTATTTCTCCCGCAACTGCTTTCGTAGATAGACATTCTCCTTTAGAAGGCGTTTCTTTTCCAATGCCTTTTCAAGGACGATCCGCAGTTGGTCGAGGTTGAGGGGTTTGGTGATGTAGTCGAAGGCGCCATTTTTCATGGCCTGGACGGCGGTTTCGGCGGAGGCGTTCCCGGTCACCAGTATGACCTCTGTGCGGGGAGAGTTTTCTTTGATCCTGCTCAGAATGTCCAGTCCGCTCATGTCCGGAAGCAGCAGGTCGCTGATGACGATGTCGTACGGGTCCCGGCTTAACAGTTCGAGTCCCTCGTCGCCCCTGGAGCAGCCGGTGACCGAGAGGCCATTGCCCTGTAACAGAACGAGCAGCGCCTCCCGGCTCCCTCGGTCGTCTTCTATTATCAAAATCCTCGTGACAGATTTCATATTAAAAAAACCCCATTTGAAGTTTCTTTGATAACACGGATGGTGAAATTTGGCAAGGGCAAACGGCGAGGTTGCCGGTAAGGGGTGATCTGAAGTTTACCCAGTACGAGAAATTGCGGCAATCATTGGCTTTTTCGCGTTTTCTGATAACCTTTAGGAGGGTGAAAAACGCTGGAATAGGAGGAGGACTATGGACACCTTTGCTTTGCTTCCTGCTCTCTTGATTGTGGTTTTCCTGGTGGCCATAGCCGCCAACGCTATCCGTATCCTGCCTGAGTACGAGAGGGGGGTGCTGTTTCGGCTTGGTCGCGTCAAGAAGGTGCGGGGACCGGGCCTCGTTCTCATCATTCCGGGCATCGACAGGCTGCTCAGGGTTTCCCTGCGCATTGTGGCGATGGATGTGCCGTCCCAGGACGTAATCACCCACGACAACGTCACCGTGAAGGTCTCGGCGGTAATTTACTTCCGGGTGGTGGATGCGGTCAGGGCTGTGGTCGAGGTGGAGAATTACCTGTACGCGACGAGCCAGCTCTCGCAGACCACCCTGCGCAGCGTGCTTGGCCAGGTTGACCTGGACGAGCTTCTTGCCAACCGTGAAAAGATCAACCGGGAACTTCAGGAGATCCTCGACCGGCAGACTGAGCCGTGGGGGGTGAAGGTCTCCATCGTGGAGGTGAAGAACATAGACCTGCCCCAGGAGATGCAGCGTGCCATTGCCCGGCAGGCTGAGGCGGAGCGCGAGCGGCGCGCCAAGGTTATCCATGCGGAAGGGGAACTGCAGGCATCACAAAAACTCGCGCAGGCCGCCACGGTGATGGCAGCCGAACCGATGTCGCTGCAGCTTCGCTACCTGCAGACGCTGACCGAGATCGCTGCGGAGAAGAATTCCACTACCATCTTCCCCGTTCCTATTGACATGCTGAAGGTTTTCCTGGAAAAAGGTGGTCTCACACAAAGAGAAGAGAAAAAAGAAAAGATAATCCCCTGATGTGGCTGGACCTGCACTGTGTGCTCTCTCTGTACCGCATCTCCCCCGGGAGATGGGACAGTTCGAGAGTGTTAAAAATTCAAAAAGGAGAACCTGATGTTTACCGAAAAACTAAGAAGCGCCATGAACAAGCAGCTCAATAACGAACTCTACTCTGCCTATCTTTACCTCTCCATGTCATCTTATGCAGGATCCATCGGGCTCAAGGGGGCCGCCAACTGGTTCATGGTGCAGTACCAGGAGGAGATGGTGCACGCCATGAAGTTCTTTTCCTTCATCAACAGCCGAGGCGAGCACACCGAGTTGGCCGCCATTGCCGCGCCGCCCACCGAGTTTGCCAGCTTGCTCGATATGTTCCAGCAAACACTCGACCACGAGCTGTTCATCACCTCCTCCATCTACGAGTTGACCGACCTGGCCCTGGCGGAGAAGGACTACGCAACCCACATCTTCCTGCAGTGGTTCGTGACCGAGCAGATCGAGGAGGAAGAGAACGACCGGGACCTGATCGGCAAGCTCAAGCTGATTGGTGACAACGGCCAGGGGCTTTTGCTGCTGGACAACGAACTGGCCACCCGGGTGTTCGTGCCGCCGGCAGCGACTGCAGCCTGAGAAAGACGGCCGGTACAGGTACTGGGAAGGGGCTTGGGTAAGGATGGAAACTCCCGGCGGTTCACCGGCAGCCAGGAGTTGACAACGGTTGCGGCATAAAAAAAGGGCCCGCATGTGCGGGCCCTTTTTGCTGAGTCTTACTTCCTACAGCTTTTCGATCTTGGCGTTCTTTCTCAGATCGTCGACGTAGTCATTGAGGGCCTTCTGGGCCTTCTGCTTCTTCAGGTACTCGGTGATCTTCGGCTTCATGTCATCGAACTTCTCGGTGGTGGCCTCGTGCTTCTCGGTCACCTTGATGATGTGGTAGCCGAACTGGGTCTCCACCACGTCGCTGATCTGCCCCGGCTTCAGGGCGAAGGCGGCGTTTTCGAAGGGGGGAACCATCTGGCCGCGGTTGAAGTTGCCGAGATCGCCGCCCTGGGCGCGCGAGGGGCAGGTGGAGTCGGACTTGGCGATGGCTGCGAAATCTTCGCCAGCCTTGACGCGCTTCAGGATCGCTTCGGCCTTCTCTTTGGCCTTTTTCTTGTCTTCAGCGGAGGCCTTCTGGTCGACGCCGATCAGGATGTGGCTGGCCCTGACACTCTCCGGCTTCTTGAAGTACTTGTCGAGGTTGTCGTCGTAAAATTTCTTGGCTTCTGCCTCGGTGACTTTCCCCTGCTCGGCGAAGCGGGTCTCGATGAAGTTGCCGATCAGGATGTCCTTGCGGGTGAAATCCTGCAGATCCTTAACGGTCATGTCGGCGGCTTTCAGGGCTTTTTCGAACTCTTCGTCGGAGCCGACCTTGGCCTTGCTCTTGGCGACCTTGTCCGCCACCTGCTTGTCGAGGTCCTTTACCTCAACCTTGGCTGCCTGCTGGTAGAGGAGCTCCATCGAGGTCAACTGGTCGAGGGCCGCCTCCTGGGCCTGCTTGAGGATTTCCGGCTGGGCGGGCTGCGGGACGTGGTTTTGCTCGAGCAGGATCTTGACGGCACGGTCCAGGTCTTTCTTGAGTATGGGGGTTCCGTTGACGCGCTCCACCACGTCATTGGCAGAGCCCTTCGGCTGCTCCTTGGCCTGCTCTTTGGCGGCGGGCTGGACAGCGGTTTCTGCCAGGACGGGGAGGGCGGGGAGGCTTACCAACAGTAAAGCGGCCAGGGTAGGGGAGGCGAGTTTTCTGAAACAGAGCATGCCAAACTCCTTTGAGATAAATTTTGCCAGATACTAGCATTGAAAGGACTCTTTTGAAACCTCAAAAAAGAGTCCCTGGTCGGCTGGTAACTAATTTTCACCTTTGGGGGTTTTATTAGGGCGCGGATTATGGTAAGAATATGGCTAGTTTGAAAACAGAAAGTTATTCTAATTATCACGGAGCGTGTACATGTCGAAGAAATCCGAACAAGCACTCCTTGCATTCCTGGCGGGAGCCGCGGTAGCAGCTGGTGCAGCACTTCTTTTCACCCCCAGGACCGGCCGTGAGGTACGTGAGAAGCTGGGTGAGGCCCGGGATGAGGCGCTCGATAAGATCAAACAGCGCATCAAGGGGAGCAAGGGCGCCAAAGGGGACCAGCTCAACTACGACGGCGGCGACTGCTGGATATAGGGAAAGGCAGGGCCAGGGGGTAGCACCGGACGAACTTGTTTCTCCTGCTCAACCCTGGCCCCCACTCTCCAGTTCCTCTTCACCGGGTGGCCTCCAAGCCAAGCCCCTGGCTTGACAGTCCCAGCTCGCGGTCGACCCTTTCCAGGTACTCCCTGATCTGCTGCGAACTCTCCATGCCCAGCACCCTGTTTGCGATCCGCCGCGCCTCCTCCAGGGAAATCCGGCGGATCGCCTCTTTCACAATGGGGATGTTGGGCGCCGACAGGCTGAAGTTACGCACCCCAAGCCCCGTCAACAGGATCGCGTTGACCGGATCCCCAGCCATCTCGCCGCATACCGTGGCGGGTATCCCCGCGCCGGCTGCCGCATCTGCCACCTTCTTGATCGAGATAAGGACCGCCGGGTGGTACTGATCGTACCATTTCTTGACCAGCTGGTTGTTGCGGTCGCATGCCAGTGTGTACTGGATCAGGTCGTTGGTGCCGATGCTCAGGTAATCGACCTCCCTAGCCAGCACCTCCGCCATCAGCACCGCCGCAGGAAGCTCCACCATCACGCCGATGCCGATCTTGGCATCGAAAGGAATTCCCTCGCCTGACAACTCCGCCTTGACCTCCTCCAGGATCCTCCTGATCCAGCGCACCTCGTCCACCCCGGAAACCAGCGGGAACATCAGGTTGCACGTGCCGTAGGGAGAGGCCAGCAGCACGCCTGCCAACTGTTCCCGGAAAATATCCTCCCGCTCGAGGGAAATCCTGATCGAGCGCCAGCCGAGAAAGGGGTTGTCCTCCTTGGGGTGGGGGAAGTAGGAGAGGGCCTTGTCGCCGCCGATGTCCAGAGTCCTGATGGTGACCGGCAGCCCCTGGAACCCTTCCAGCACCCTCCGGTAAATGGCAGCCTGTTCGACCCGGCCCGGAAAAGTGCTGCGGGTCATGAAGGGGAATTCGGTCCGGTACAGGCCGACACCCTCGGCACCGTTTAGCTGCGCCACCCGCAGGTCGCTGATCAGCCCGATGTTGGCGAGCAGCCGTATCCGGCAGCCGTCGGTGGTCTGGGCCGGCAGGTCGCGGATCCCCTCCAGCGCGCGCTGCCTGAGATCGAACTCGTCTTGCAGCCGCTGGTACTCCTGCTTCACGGCGGTGTCGGGGTTGATGTAGACGCAGCCGGAAGTGCCGTCGACGATGACCTCGTTGCGGGCTCCAACCTGCTTCAGGAGCCCCTCCACGCCGAAGACCGCCGGAATCCCCAGGGCGCGAGCCATGATGGCCGCATGCGCGTTGAGGTTGCCCCTTTCGGTGGCGATGCCGATCACCTTGCTGTGGTCCATGAAGGCGAGGTCGGAGGGGAGCAATTCCCGGGCGATGATGACCCGGTTGTCCTTGAGCTTCCCCCTGTTCCGGTGGTTGCCGTTCAGGGCGTCGCAGATCCTGCGGCCGATATCTTCCATGTCGGCGGAGCGCTCGCGCAGGTAAGGGTCCTCCATCCTGGCGAAGGCCGCCACGTAGTCGCTGACCACCTCGCCCACCGCCCTGGCCGCACCGAGGCCCCCATCGATGAGGGCGGAGATCTTGCCGATGAAGCCCCTGTCCTCCAGGATCATCAGGTGGCTGTGGAAGATGGCGGCGTCCGCCTCGGAGAGGATCTCTCCCATCCGTTTTTCCAGGTAGATGGTCTGGATGCGGGCCTTCTCGAGGGCCTGCAGGAAACACTGCAGCTCCTCGGCCTTCGGCCTGACACGCTCGATCACCGGCTGCTCGAGCGGCCCCTGGTGGAGGACTGAGACCTTGCCGGCAGCGAAACCGGGAGCGATGGCGATGCCAAAGAGCGCGCTGCGCAGTTCGCTTGGCCGCTTGCGCTGGTGTTCTTTTACCGGCTCCTTGCTCTTGAGACGCTCGACCTCGGCCTGGTAGAAGTCGCGCTCCTCCTCCTTTTTCCTGATGGAGTCGAGCAGTTTGGCGTTGGAGACGATGGAGGATATCTGCCAGGCGATGGTGGAGACCGCACTGATCTCGTAGGGGGTGAAGGTGCGGGCCTCCCGGTTCTGGATGACGATGACGCCGATGGGATTGTTTCTTTCGAAGAAGGGAACCCCCAGGAAGGAGAGGACTTTCTCCTCCTTGGTCTGGCGGAAATATTTGTAGCGCGGGTGCAGAGGGGCGTTGTCGGTGGCGACCACGCCGCGCTGTTCCACGGCGAGACCGGTGAGCCCCTCGGAGATCTTCATGGTGATGCCGACCGAAAGCCTGGACAGACCGCGGGTGGCATGCAGCCGGAGCGTTTCGCCGTCCTCCTCCAGAAGGTAGATCGAGCAGACGTCAGAGTCCAGCCGTTTGGCGACCAGGTTGACGATGTTGTCCAGTGTTTCCTGCAGGTCATGGGATTGGAGGATCAGTGCGCTGATATCTTCCAGCGTCCTGAGCCCCAATCGCTCCCCGCTCTCCTCCGGCATGCTTCCTCTCTTCTGTCATTGGTTGCCGTCTGTTATGGCAACAACAGGCGTATACTGTCACAGCCGCCGATGGCGACTGTTGGTTTTTGCAATACCGCCCTAGTATATATATGAAAAGGAAAATGTGAAGGGTTTTAATGCTTAATTGATGCTCAGCTGTTGGCAAACGTCAGGCTCTCTGCTATAGTGAGCGCCAATGATAATCAGCAAAAGCGCGGAGGTGGCAATGGCAACAACTTTTGAAGAAACGCTGGCGAACGGCATAGCCCTGATGGAGTCGGGAGACTATGCCCAGGCTGTCGACGCCTTCAAGAAGTGCGTGGACCAGGACCACGGTAACCCCGAAGGGTATTTCTACCTGGGGGAGGCGCTCTCCGAGTCGGGTCAGAACGAGCAGGCCATCGCGGCGCTGAAGAAGGGGCTGGAGCTGGCTCCCAGCGACCTGGACGGCTTGACTGCCCTGGGCGACGTCTATTTTGAGGCCGGGCAGCATAAGGACGCCCTTGCCTGCTACCGCAAGGTGACCGAGCTGCAGCCCCGGGAATGCGACGGCTACGTCAGCATGGGCCTGGTCTACAACGCCCTGGAGCGTGCCGACGATGCCCTGAAGTCGTTCGAGAAGGCGCTGGAACTGGACCCCGGCAACGTCTTCGCCTTGAACGCCATGGGGGATCTGTACTACGGGCTGGGTGACAACGAGAAGGCGATCGCCAGCTACCAGAAAGGGATCGACATAGATCCCAACGACGCCACTGCCCGCTTCAACCTGGGTGAGCTTTACTACGACATGGAGGATCTGGAGGCCGCCGAGCGGGAGACCCTGGAGGCGGTGCGGCTCGATCCCGATTTCACCATGAGCTACCTGACGCTTGGCAACATCTGCATCGACCAGGACCGCACGGCTGATGCCGTCCGCTACTTCGAGACCTATCTGAAAAAGGAGCATTCGCCCCAGGCGCGCGAGATGGTGGCCGAGGTCAAGGCGGTGGTCGAAGGGCTCAAGGAAGAGATGCGCGGCTAGCACCTTTCCCGCACCAGCAAAAAAAAGGGGGCTCCGGCGGTTGGCCGGGCCCCCTTTTCTCTTACCGGGATGCCGCCTTTTTTCTGCTCAGGGCGCCGGAAGGGGCTCCCCGGTGAGGGAGCCTCCTGCGTTGCTTTCCGCTGGCGAGGCCGGATGCGGCCCTGCAGCGGAGCCGGCTTCTCATTTCTTCAGCTTCATCATGACCGACTGGATGACATGATAGGCATCGTTGATGGCGGTGTGAATCAGGTTGGGATGCCGCTCTTCCTGGATGGCTCCCTTGGTGATCCTCATGTAGGCAGGCGAGATGGCGCCGCCGATCACGTAGACGCCTTTCCTGGTAGATTCGAAATCGCCAGTGAGCAGCAGCAGGCGATCCCCCTCCTTGGCCACCTGGCAGACCCCCTCGGCGCAGGCGATAGTCTGCACGCCGATCTTGTCGAAGGTTGAGGTCGGTCCCTGGCTGCCGATGCAGGCGATCACGTTCTTCATCGGGAAGCTCATGGCGTTGTAGCGCTCAATTCCACCCGGCAGTTCCTCGATCCCCACCCGGATCACCAGCCGGTCCACACCCTCTTCGTCGACCTCGCCGATCCTGGGAGTGGCCCCGGGCAGCAGCCTGATGTTTCCCCCCAGCAGGATTTCCTCTCCCAGACGCTGTGCGGTCTCCTTGTTGACGTCGAAAGTCTCCGCCACGTGCGCCCAATAGACCGGCTCCTTGTCGTTGGCGCTCCGCTTGGCCTTCAGGATGGAGATGATCACGTCGGCCGCGCTGTTGCCGCCGCCGATCACCAGGGTGCGCAGCCCGACATACTTCTTCGGATCGTCGAGCGACTTCGCCACCATCTTCGCGTCGCCGTACACCGAGAGTTCCTTCGGTATGGAACTGCCGAAGGCGAGCAGGACCTTGCGCGCCAGGTGGGTCCCCTTGCTGGTCACCACCTTGAGGTGGTCGCGTCCGTTTTCGATGTTCTCGAACTGGGTCTCGGTTAGGACGTTGAGACCCTCGTGCTGGACGAAGTGCTGGACGTACTGGATGTATTTCTCCACGGTGACAGGTTTGTCAGGCGGACGCAGTTCCTCCACCATGAAAGGTTCAGGGTCATCCTTGGGTTTGGAAGGATAGACGTTCTTTCCCTCCGGATAGGTTGTGGATATGCCGTGGAAGACCGCTTTGCCGGACTCTATCAGCAGGTGGGATAGCCCCTGCTTGTGACAGAGGTATGCGGCCGCTACTCCGCCAGGGCCACCTCCTACAATTATCACATCATAAATCTGATCCATTTTCAGTTTCTCCTGGTTCTGAAGACATTGCTGCTGGCTTGCCGAACGCCTGATTGGGTGCCCCCACTATACACTGATCGCACTGCTAATCCAAGACAAAGGGAGATGGGGACGAGGATGTGAGACCACTTGATCTCGATGCTGACTGCAGGTGGCGATCCCGGCGTGCTGCAAAGAGTATTCTGACTGATTTTTTGACAGTCCGGCCTTGTCTTGGCAAATGGTGCTCTTAGGGTACTATTTAGGCAGTCGAAATCCAGCTGACCGTAAAAGGAGGACGTGTTATGGCAGAAAGAGAAAGCAACCGCGCAATGGTTGGAGCGATGATGCTTGTGGTGGGGGGGCTCATCGGCGCCGGGGTGGCACTCCTGTACGCACCCCAGAGCGGGGAGAAGACCCGCAGGGATCTGACCCGCTACGGCAAGAAACTCCGCCGCAAGGGACGCGACGCCGTCGAGGCCGTAGAGGAATTCTCCGAGCACGTAACCGACATGGCCGAGTCGGTCGGCGAGCGGGCGGCGGACATCCTCGAGAGGGGCAAGGATATGGCCTACGGCGCCAAGAAAGGTCTCCTGAAGGCGATCGAGGAAGGTGAAAGCCGGCTGGAGAAGCAGCGCAACCGGCTCATGAAGATGATTGGCTAGGGAGCCTGCGGGGCATGCAGGGTGATGTCACCGTACCAGGCGGTGGCTTCATCCTTGGTGTCGTCGGTATCGGTCATGATGGCAACCCCCCCCATGAGGGGGGGCTCTTCTCCAAAAATCCTCTTGTAATCCTCGTAGATGTTCCGCTCTTCGCTCACCCACTTGCCCACTTTTTCGTCCCCGCTCTCTACGGCCACGATGACCACGTTCTTGGTGTAGGGGCTGGGCGCCTCGCTCCCCTTGGGCATCTTGGCGGCCCAGACGTAGTTGATGGCCCGCATCCTCCAGAAGAAGGTGCGGGGGAAGATCACGTAGACCCGGGCGGCGAAGTCGTCGCCGCTCTTTTTCTTGATGTCCTCCCCCTTCAGGGTGTGGTCGACCTTCCAGTTCCAGGTGATGACCGGGTACTTGTGGACGTCGACGGAGAGCTTCTTGATCTTTCCGGAGGCGGCCTTGACGCTGTGCGCCTTCAGCGCCCCGTCCTCAAGGGTGTAGCTGACCTTTCCCTTGTGGGCCTGGTCTGTCCAACCTGAGAGGTCCGAGGCGCTGAAACGGCCGACTTGAATATCCTGCGGCGAACCGGCGGTGGTGGCGAGGATGGCGGCAGCTGCCAGGATTTGAGTGAGCATGGCTGGGTTAGATCCCCTTGCCGGTCAGCTTCACCAGCGCTTCCATGTATTTCTCGGCGGTCTTCTGCACGATCTCATCCGGCAGAGGCGGTGCCGGCGCGGTCTTGTTCCAGTCCAGGGTCTCCAGGTAGTCGCGCAGGAACTGCTTGTCGAAGGAGGGCTGCGGTCCGCCCGGCTTGTAGCTGTCCTTGGGCCAGAAGCGGCTGGAGTCCGGGGTCATGCATTCGTCGATGATGATCAGTTCGCCCTCGTAGATGCCGTACTCGAACTTGGTGTCGGCGATGATGATCCCTTTCTGGTCGGCGATGTCGCGGGCCTTCTCGTAGATGGCGAGGGTGACGTCGCGCACCTTCTCGCTTAACTCCTGGCCGCACAGTTTGGCCATGGTCTCGAAGGAGATGTTCTCGTCGTGGGTGCCGAGCTCGGCCTTGGTGGAGGGGGTGAAGATCGGCTGCGGGAGACGGTCGGATTCCTTGAGGCCTTTCGGGAGCTCGATGCCGCAGATCTTGCCGGTCTGCTGGTAATCCTTCCAGCCGCTGCCGGAGATGTAGCCGCGCACGATGCACTCGGCTGCCAGCGGGGCTGCTTTCTTGACCAGCATGGAACGGCCCTCCAGGATTTCGGCGTAAGGCTGGCACTCCTTTGGGAAGTCGGCAACGTCGGTGGAGATGATGTGGTTCTTGATGATCCCTTCCATCTGGCGGAACCAGTAGGCGGAGATCTGGGTCAGTACGTACCCCTTGTTGGGTATCCCTTCGTTCATGATGACATCGAAGGCGGAAATCCTGTCAGTGGTGACGATGAGAAGCGTCTCGCCGAGGTCGTAGATGTCGCGCACTTTGCCGCGGGCGGCGAGCTTCAGTCCGGGGAACTCCGTGGTAAGCACCGGTTTCGTCATAGCTTTTCTCCTTTGTTAATCGTTGAATCAGTTGACGTGAAAAGTGAAAGGTGAAGAGGCCTTTCCGGCACCCTTCACCTCACATCGGATTACTGTATTTGATAGAGACCGCTGTCCCGGAACTTCTCCCCGGGCGGGGAGAAGGGGGGGCTGATGGGAACGTTTAACAGGCTGAAGGTTTTCAGTGAGCTTGGCGAAGGATGCTACTCGCCCAGCGCCATCGGGTTGATCTCGATTTTGGCCTTGGCCCGGAGATCCTTCACCCAGGCGGCCATGGCATCCTGCTGCTTCTTGGGAAGCAGTGCCTGCTTGATGGTCTCCTTGTTCTTGGCGAGGTCAGTGGTGGGAGCCTCGATCCTGTTCTTGAGCTTCACCGCGTACCAGCGATCGCCCACCTTGACCGCCTTCTTGGCCACCGGTGCGGCTGCGGTCAGGGCGAATGCCTGCTCCATCAGCTCGGGGGAGGCGCCGATGCTGGGGATGGTCCCCTGGGCGGAGTAACCGAAAGCTCCGGTGTCCTTGGTCGCCACGCCACCTTTGGCCAGTTGTGCCAGCGACTCCTCGGCCTTCTTCTTGGCTACCTCGGCCGCCTTGGCCTCCAGCGCCTTCTGCTCGACCTTGGCCCTGATCTCGGTGAGCGGCGGCACCGCTGCCGGTTTCTTGTCTGCCACCTTCAGGATGTAGATCCCCTTGGCGGTTTCCACCGGTCCGCCCAGTTCGCCCGGCTTGAGGGCGAAGGCGCGCGAAACGACTTCCGCCTGGCCGGCGAGGGCAGGGGCGGGGTTTTGTGCGGTGAAGAGACCGGTTTTTTCGACCTTGGCGCCCAAGGCAGCAGCCGCGGCGTTGATGTCGCCCTGGGTGCGGAACTTGTTGACGGTATCGGCCGCCTTCTCGTAGGCAGCTTTGGCCGCCTTCTGCTTGAGGGCGTCAGCCGTTGCCTGCTCCTTCACTTTGTCGAACGGGAGTATACCACCTTTGTCCTGGTAGCGGTCGATGTTCTTCTGATAGTAGGACTGCGCCTCCTCCGGTGTCACGCTGAGCTTGCCGGCAAGCTCGGACGGGGTGACCACTGCGTAAGCGACGGAGACCTGCTCGGGGGTCTTGAACTCGGCCTGGTGGTCCTGGAGGTAGCTGTTCAGTTCGGCGTCGGTCAGCTTGATGCCACCCTTGACGTCGGCCGGGGAGTAGGAGACGAACTGCAGGTCGACCTTGTCGTTTTGCTTCTTGAAAGCTTCCAGGATCTCCTGGTCGGTGACCTTGGCCCCATCCTTGACCTTGTTGCGCGCCTTCTGGATGGTGAGATCGTCCTGCTCGGCGTCTTCGAAGGCGGAGGGAGTCATCCGGTTGGACTTGAGGACCATCTGGTACTGGTCGAAGTTGAACACGCCGTCCTTCTGGAAGGCGGGAACCTTGGCGATTTCGGCGGCAACCTCGTCCTTGCCGACGCTGATGCCCATCCGCTTGGCTTCCTTGAGGATCAGCACGTTGTCGATCAGGTTGTCCAGGGTGATCTTCTTGAGCCCCATGGCCTTTTCCATTTCCGGGGTCATGGAACGGCCGTAGACCTGCTCGTAGATGCCGCGGGCGCGATTGTAGGCCTGCTCGAACTCGCTGAAGGGGATCTTGGTGCCGTCCACCTTGGCAGCGAAGCTCTGCTCGGAGCGTCCGTGCTCGCCGCCTCTGCCCCAAACCAGGAATATGGTGCCGATGAAAGAGAGCACAATTACTATAAAGACTATCTTAATGACCGGAGACTCTTTGTATTTCCTCATTATGCCAAGCATTGCAGTTCAACTCCTTTGCACATGTTAGTGTGTAACCGGGATTAAGACACGAGTTGCGAATAATAATATAATCTAATAGCAAAAGCAACAGGAGATTGAGAGGCGAAATAGCTTGCTGTACGGCGCGTGCATTGACTGGAGGGTTTTCTTTGTTGAAAGGGTGCGGAGTTTCTGCTATATTTCCACCTTTGCCGGGTCAACTGCCCGGGAGTGACAATTAAAGGAGTCTTACGATGCTGAAGATTTTCGATGCCCTGTTCGGCATGTTCTCTAATGACCTCGCAATAGACCTGGGTACCGCCAATACCCTGGTGTACCTCAAGGGCAAGGGGATTGTGGTGCGCGAGCCGTCCGTGGTGGCGGTGCAGCAGCTACAGACCACCGGCCAGCAGAAGGTGCTGGCGGTCGGCATGGAGGCGAAGAAGATGCTGGGGCGTACCCCTGGCTCCATTACCGCCATCCGCCCCATGAAGGACGGCGTCATTGCCGACTTCGACATCACCGAGGAGATGCTTCGCTACTTCATCCACAAGGTCCATAACCGCAAGACCCTGGTGCGTCCCCGCATCGTCATCTGCGTCCCCTCCGGGATCACCCAGGTCGAGAAGCGTGCGGTCAAGGAGTCGGCCGAGTCGGCAGGTGCCCGCGAGGTCTACCTGATCGAGGAGCCGATGGCGGCCGCCATCGGGGCCGGGCTCCCCATCACCGAGGCCTCCGGCAACATGATCGTCGATATCGGCGGCGGCACCACCGAGGTTGCGGTGATCTCCCTGGCCGGCATCGTCTACACCAAGAGTGTCCGGGTAGGCGGCGACAAGATGGACGAGGCCATCGTCCAGTACATCAAGCGCAAGTACAACCTCCTGATCGGCGACCGCATGGCCGAACTCATCAAGATCGAAATCGGCGAGGCCTATCCCGGCAACGAGGTGGTGCACATGGAAGTCAAAGGGCGCGACCTCGTCTCCGGCATCCCCAAGACCACCGAGATCGACTCCAACGAAATCCGCGAAGCGCTCTCCGAACCGGTAACCGCCATCGTGGACGCCGTCCGCAACTGCCTGGAGCGCACACCTCCCGAACTGGCGGCGGACCTGGTAGACAAGGGGATCGTGCTGGCGGGGGGCGGAGCGCTGCTTCGCCACCTGGACGTGCTGCTGCGCGAGGAGACCGGGCTTCCGGTGGTTACCGCCGAGGATCCGCTTTCCTGCGTCGTGCTCGGCTCCGGCAAGGTGCTGGACGAGTTGACCCTGCTTCGCAACGTCGCGGTCAGCTCCTAGTTTCCCCCCGAAATAACCTAAACGGCCGTAGGGATCGTCATGACAGATGCTATCGATATAGACGTCGTCATTCCCGTCTGGAACAGGCCGAAAGAAACCCGCAACTGCCTGGTCAACCTGATCAACAACACGCCGCAATCGCGCCTCATCATGCTCGATATCGGCAGCGATCGGGAGACCGAAAAGATGTTGCAGGAATTTGCGGACGGCCTCGAAGAGCGGGCGCTCTTGATGAGGGACGACAGCAACATAGGTTTCATAAAGGCCGCCAACCGGGGCCTGCAGCGCTGCGAAGCCCCTTTCATGGCCCTGGTGCGCAACACCACCGAGGTGCCCGAGGGGTGGCTCAAACCGCTGCTGGAATTCGCCCGAACACACCCGGAGGCGGGGATACTCTGCCCCTGTCTCAGTGAGGGCTCCGGCGAGGCGGTCTGCCACTCTCCCAGCGAGGTGGCCGCAGCCTCCTTTTCCGCCCTGGTCATCACCAGGAAGGCTTTCGAGGCCTTGGGCGGCTTCGACGAGGGGTTGGACGGTGCCGACTGGTGCCTCAGGGACTATACCCGTCGCGCCTGTGCCAAGGGTTTTCTCACCTATCGCGTCCCCGGTCCGGTGGTCGGCTGCCAGGAGGAGAAACCGATGGGCTCCATCCGTCGCCGCAAGGAGACCATCGAGCGGAGCCGGGCCCTTTTCACGGAGCGCTGGGGGCAGGGGATGAACTACCTGGTCCACGTTCCCAAGGGAGTCACCCTGGAGCACCTGCACGAGAAGCTCGCCTGGCTTGTGAAGGGGGCGCGCTACGGCGATCACTACCAGGTCCTGGTTCCCGCGCTGCTCTGCAAAGCCGCCGAGCACGCGAAAATCGGCATTCTGCACGAGAACATCCAACTGGTGCCGCTGCCGCGTTTTGCGCTGGCCTCGACCAGGAGGCACCTTTTCGAGCGGATGGTGGCCGAGCATCCCGGTAACGTACCGGTCACCGCAGTGGATGGCATCGCCTTTCCCTGGAGCCAGAAGTACCTTTCCTTTTCCGAACTGGCCGAAAGAATCGAGCGGCTGACCCAGGCCCCATCGCAGGTCGATTGACCATTGGCCCCCTGCTCACCGACTCTCCTTCGAGGTGGGCTTTACCGGGGCCGTTAATTTTCAGGCAGGATATGTCGCAGCAGGAGGGATGATGTTAGCAGAGATCAGGTCGCAGCTTAAGAGCCACTGTGAAGTAATGACGGCGCTGGAAACCAAGCTTGCTCCCGCCATAGAGAGCGCCGTTTCTGTTTTGGTCGACGCCCTGAAGGCCGGCAATAAGGTGCTGGTGATGGGGAACGGCGGCTCCGCAGCCGATGCCCAGCATCTCGCCGCCGAGATCGTCGGCCGTTTCAAGCTAGAGCGTCGCGCCCTGCCGGCCATCGCCCTCACCACCGACAGCTCCATCCTCACTGCCGTGGGGAACGATTACGGTTTCGACCGGGTCTTTTCCCGCCAGGTCGAGGCGCTGGCGCTGCCGGGTGACGTGGTGATCGGTATCTCCACCAGCGGTAATTCTCCCAACGTTCAGCTGGCCCTGGCAGCTGCCGCCGAGAAAGGGTGCCGCACCATGGCGCTGCTCGGCAAGGACGGCGGCTCCATTGGCAAGCTTGCCGAACTCCCGCTCATCGTGCCCAGCAACGACACCCCCCGCATCCAGGAAGGGCACATCACCATCATCCATATCGTCTGCGACCTCGTGGAAAGAGCCCTCTTTACCACGGGCTGCTAGGAGCGTAAGTAGGCATGAGCAAGAGACGGGCGGTTTTTCTGGACAGGGACGGCACCATCAACGTGGAGGTGCAATACCTGCACAAGGTCGAGGAGTTCGAGTTCATCGCCGGAGTGCCCGCTGCGCTGAAGAAGTTGCAGGAGGCCGGATTTCTCCTGGTGGTGGTGACCAACCAGTCCGGCATCGGGCGCGGCCACTACGACGAGGACGCCCTGGACGCCATCCATAGTCATATGCACGAAGAGCTGGCCCGGGTCGGGGTCAGCATCGACGCCTGCTACTTCTGCCCGCATCACCCCGAGCACGCCAAGGGTGATTACCTTAAGGAGTGCGCCTGCCGGAAACCGTTGCCCGGCATGCTGCAGCAGGCCGCCCGCGATCTCGATATCGATCTTGGCTCCTCGTTCATGGTCGGTGACAAGCTGGCCGATGTCGAGGCTGGTATCAACGCTGGCTGCACCTCGCTCATGGTTCTCACCGGCTACGGCACTTCCCACGTTTCCCGCCTGCCAGAAGGGATAAAGGCTTACCGCGACCTGCCGGCAGCCGTGGACGCCATCCTGGCCCTGGATGCCGCTGAAGCACCCGATGCAGATTGACCGTTTCATCTAGCAGCAAGCCATACCCGGAATCGCCCTGTGTCAGCTAGCGCAGGGCTTTTTTCTTTTGCAGTCAACCAGCTTGCCACTTACAGGTGAAAGGTATGTCCAGATCCTACGCTGACATAATCTCTGACGCTGAGGCGGTGATCACCCTGGTGCTCAGGCAGAAAACCGGGCGGATTCCCAAGGGGAGTTACCCTTTTCTCGAGTATTACTGCACCGAGCCAGGTTGTGACTGCCGGCGAGTCACCTTGCTGGTGTTCAACCAGAAGATGAAGCAGAAGGCGGCCATCAGCTTCGGCTTCGACCAGCAGGGGCCCTTTGCCGGACCTTACCTCGACACCTCCAACCGGCAGGGACCCTACGCTGAGGATCTGCTCAAGCTGTTCGTGGATGGTCTCAATTCCGATTCCGGCTGGCTCGAGCGGTTGTACCGGCATTACAGGGCGGTCAGGGAGAAGGTCGAAGGAAAACCGTACGGCGGGCTGCCGTTTCCCGAACCGGGAAAGCTCGTCTATCGCGCGACTGAGCCGCCCGACCTGGCATCGGAGATCGAACAGTCGCTGAGAAACCTGAACTCCGGAGGGTGGGGTGGTCCTGCCACTCAGAAGGGTATCGAGATTGGCGCAACTGCGGAAACGGAAGCTGCGCGGAAAAGAAAAGAAGCTGCCGGCGGGGAGACTGGTCTTGCTTCTTTGATCAAAGGGTACGTCGTTGCCGGCAATCAGGATCCAGCTGCCGACCCGGTGAAGCTTCGCGATGACCTGCGCAGGTATCTGCTCAAAAGTCAGGGTAGCCCGGAGGAACTTTCCGAGCTTCTCCCCAGGCTCTATCAGCAGTCACCGCAGCCAGACGAGCAGATCCAGGCCGCCTTGCATTTACTGTTCGATGCACTCGACCTTCTTGATGAAGAGCTGGAAGTGGGGAACTCCCAGGCCAAAAGCCGGATGGAGGAACTGCAAAAGGGGCTGGGCCGCCACGTCTTCGTGGAGAACGAGGATCCGGATCTGCGGGCGGCGGTTCTCAATATCCTGGTCCAGAGCAAGGTTGATATCCTTCCGGTCCTTCAAGGTGGGACCTCGCATCTGCTGACCGGTTACGCTACGCGCACGGACTTAACCGAAGGCCATGCCGAGGAGGCCTTGGCCGGAATCGCCAGGAGCTTTCATTCCCTGGGCGTCACCTCGCCCTTCGAGGGGGTCCAGGAGCTGATGCAGCTCTTGATGGTGGACGATGCGCAGATGCAGACCGCACTGGTCGGGGAGATGCTGGAGGCGGAGGACCCTCTTTTGAGGGAGATTGCTGTGCTGACGCTTTTCCATCAGGACCCGGAAGTTCGCCAGGGCGTATCCCAGATCCTGGCAGGTTCGGAGGGGAGTCTCCTCACGCCTGTAGGGTTGCGCCGTCTGATCGTGTCACGCAACTGGTTTCCGGCAGAGGTGCGGAAAAACGTCGACCAGGCCATCACCAATGCCCGCAAAGCTCGGGTGGAATGTGCAGCGCTTCCCAAGCTTCCGGCAACTAAGGTTTTCGCTTCTGCGCTTGACGGTACCGGGGAACAGTCTTTCGTCGTCACGGTCGCGGAAGGAGAGGGTTTTGCGCGCTGTTCGATAACCATCAGGCAGGGTGCAGGTATCGTCAACTCCAGTGTCGCTTCCCAGATAACCAGGCGCCAGCAGGACGATCTTCTGCAGGCTGTCAGCAAGGATCCCCGTTTTATCGAGTCGACCGCTGAGCATCTCGATCTTCGGGTATGCAACGCTTTAGCCGAGGGGGCCCGTACCGGAGTGGTTCCCGACGCGTGGCTGGTGCTGGCCGCGGAATTGCTCGGGCGCGACCGCTGGCGTCCGATTGCTTTTGATGCAGCGAGGGAACTGTTGCAGCTGCAGGAGGAACTGGCCAGCGATAGCCCGCAGCTGTTAGCCGACCGGGAATATCAGAACGCCCTGGATTTTTCGGCAGGTCTGGTCGCCGATGCCCCTTTTCTCTCTTCCTGGTACGAGGACGGTGAAGAGATCGAGCGCGAGACCGAGGATGCCAGGAAAAACAGGGAGGACGCAGATTCAACCATGGTGCGGATTCTCGACACGGTCATGGAGGAGCATCGCCCCCTCTGGCTGGAACGGCTGGTGGTTGCCGCTTTGTGGCTAAAATCTGCCCGCAAGCCGCCGCTTCCCTGGCACAAGCTCTACCATGTGGCACAAGCCGTAGCAGATGAAACGATTCCACTGAAGGAGATTCCCCTGATGAAGTCCATTGCCGAAACCAGTTTGCGCAGCTACCTCGCCAGCAAGCATCGGGGAGCGTCGAAGCGCGGAGGGAAACGATGAATTCGCTTTCGCCGCTTTTCCTGCCCCTGCTCTTTGCTACCGGGTTGGTGGCCGGTTGTATCGATGCCATCGCCGGCGGGGGGGGCCTGATCACTGTCCCCGTGCTGCTGGGAATTGGTCTGCCGCCCCAGGTTGCACTCGGCACCAACAAGCTGCAGTCCACCTTCGGCTCCGCCTCTGCCATGTTCCATTTCGTCAAGGCAGGGACCGTCAATCTGCGTGAGGCGCGGGCCGGCATCGTCTGGACTGCTGTGGGAGCCGCTGCCGGCGCTTACACGGTCCAGCAGATCGACCCGGGCTTCCTGAAGCGCTTCATACCATATCTGCTGCTGGCCATCCTGGCCTACACCATTTTCACCCCCAGGCTCGGGGCGGAAGAAGTTCATCCAAGGATGCGCAGAAGCGTGTTCTATGCGATTTTCGGCCTGCTGATCGGCTTCTACGACGGCTTTCTCGGTCCCGGCACCGGTTCCTTCTGGGTGATCGCCATCATGCTCGGCTTGGGATTCGACATGCGCAAGGGGACCGGCTACACCAAGCTCTTCAACTTCGTGAGCAATATCGTCTCCTTGGTGGTGTTCGTGGCGGGGGGGCATGTCGTGCTGCTGGCGGGATTGCTGATGGGGGCAGGCCAGGCGTGCGGGGCGAGGGTAGGGGCGAAACTGGTGATTCACAAGGGGACCAGGTTCGTGCGCCCCGTCTTTATCTGCTCGGTGCTGGCGGTGACCGCGAAGCTGTTCTACGACAACTACGCAAGGTAAGGGGAGGGGCTATTCGCTAGCCCCCGTTGTTCATATTTCCCTGATGGTTCCGGCCTCGCCGCCGCTGGACAGGGTGGCGATGGCATCAAGTTCGTTCTCCAGGTGGGCGATCATCTCAGCCACCTGCTCCACGTACAGTTCAGGTACATCCGGCAGGCTGCGCAGGGTCGATTCCAGGCGCCTGGCTGCAGAAATGGTCGCCTTCAAGGGTGCCAGCGGGTTCACCTCTTCCCTGAGGGCTGCCACCTCCTTGTACTTCTTTAATACCGTGGGATGGCTCCGCTCCTCTTCGACCACGCTCTTTCTGAGGTCGTCGTACTCTTCCTCCGAGAATCCCTTCTCTTCCTTGGCTTTTCGCAGCAGGTCGATGGAGCGGAAATCCGGCAGCGGTTTCAACTCCTCACGCGCGGTCAGCAACTGGGGCTCCTCTTTCTCCATGAACCGGTAGGCCATGGTCAGCTTCTCCGCGGTCCCGCGCTTGATCCTGATCTCCTGGACGCAGTACTCCTCGAAGCTCTGGTAGCCCCAGTCACGGAAGCGCCCTCTCTTGCTGACGTCCAGCAGTTTCTCGCCGAGTTCGACCCAGGACGATTTGAACCGCTTCGCCTTGTCGAGCACCTCGTAGCGGTCCGAGCCCGGCTCCACGTGCTTCATGATGTTGTCTATATGCCGCTCGCTGCTGGATTTGGGAGTATCCGTCATCCTTCACCTCCATATCAACCGGGCCTGTTGCAGCCGGAAGCAATGAAAAGTAGCAGAAACCGCACAATTTTTGAAGTTTTTTATCTTGGCTGTAACTGGGATTGGAGTTAAAATCCGCCATCGCGCTGTGTCCTGCGCAGTCACATCCAGTGTCGAGAAGGATAGCGGGCTTTATTTTAGCCCTTTTGTTATACTGACTTCCAATGCACATAACAACTAAAGAGGAGAAAAACGCCATGGAGCAGCGTCTGACAGATATGGAGATGCTCATCATGCACCAGGGGCATGTCATAGATCAGTTGAACGATGTGGTCACCTTGCATCAGGCCAGCATTGACCGGCTGACGATGGAGCTGAAACTCATCAAGGACCATCTGAAGGGGATGCTTTCTTCCCAGAACAAGCTCCCCTCTGAGGAAGAACCGCCGCCTCACTACTGACAGATAGCAAGGTAACCTGCTGGTAATAAGGATCGATGTGACGCACGCGTTGTAAAGCGCTGCAAGTTTATGAGACCGTTCGTTCTGAGCCTGTCGGAGGGAGGCATGCTCTAAGAGCCCATGAAGGCCTGGTTCAGCACGGACGGCCTGGTACGCCACCGAATTTTCCAGCTAGCCACGGTTTGCGACACCATAGATTCCCGCTGATCCCCCAGATTAAAAGGTAAGGAGATGTTATGAACACTGTTGTGCTCGGAGCTACCGGGTTACGAATCCATCCACTTGTCTACGGTACGCTTCCCCTTGGCCCCCTGCAGGCGGCGGTAAGCCCCGATGATGGCGGCCGGCTGATCCGGCATGCGCTCGAACGCGGGGTAAACCTGCTCGACACTGCCGAGATGTACCAGACCTATCCCCACATCAGGGCTGCGCTGGACGGCTTTACCGGCGAGGTGCTGATTGCCACCAAGACTCACGCAAATACCGGCGAGGTCGCCCGTGCCCATGTGGAGCGCGCCCTTTCTGAACTGAACAGGGAATGCCTCGATATCGTGCATCTTCATGGTGCCCGGGTTGCCGATCCCTTCACCGATCGGGCCGAGGTCGTGGCGGAACTGGTGCGGATGAAGGAGGAGGGGAAGATTCGGCACGTGGGACTTTCCTCCCACTACGTGAGCGCCATCCGGAAGGCTGCCGCTCATCCCGAGATCGAGGTGATCCACCCCCTCATCAACAAGACCGGCATGGGGATCATCGACGGCTCCCCGGAGGAGATGGCGGCCGCCATTGCCGACTGTGCCGCGGCAGGGAAGGGGGTCTATGCCATGAAGGCCCTGGCCGGCGGCAACCTCATCTCCACTGCCCGGGAGAGTATCCGCTACGTGCGTGCCCTGGCCGGCGTCCACGGCATAGCCATCGGCATGCTTTCGGAAAGTGAGATCGAGGGCAATATCGACCTTTTCGACAATGGAAAAGCTGAACCGGTCCTTTGGGAAAAGCTGGAGGGAAAGAGGCGGAAACTGCGGATCATGCAGGCATTCTGCAAAGGGTGTGGCGCCTGTGTTCCGGCTTGCACCAACAACGCGCTCAATGTGGTCGAGGGCAAGGCAAAGGTTGACGAAGAAACCTGCATCCTGTGCGGCTACTGCGGCGCAGCCTGTCCCGAGTTCATCATCCGCGTGGTGTAGAAAAAGGTTCACCCGGGAATTCTGGGGATGTTGGCGAGCATGTTAGTCGGTAGCGGTTCGTGCTGAGCTTGTCGAAGTACCCCTCCCCGACGCTCGCAAGCAGTCCTTCGACAGGCTCAGGACGAACGGGAGGGGGGCGCTTGGTGTGTCGAAATTGCAGCTGAGGAACACTCCTTCGCGGTCTTCCCCCATCAACTAGAAAAAAGACTCGGCAAGAGCGATCCTGCCGAGTCTTTTTTTTCAGACGGCCAAATGCTGGGGATCAGGCGAAATCCCGCGCGTTTATGACCGTGCCGCTCCTGGTCCCGGCCAGGCTCGCCCGATAGGCCTGGGCGACCCGCTCTGCCGGCATGCCGTTCGAGCTGTCCATGCCAAGCGCCACCAGGGTTTCCTTGACCCAGGGTGGGCTCACCACGTTGATCCTGATCCCCCTCGGCAGCTCAAGGGCGGCCGCCCGTACAAACCCCTCGATTCCTGCGTTGACCATGCTGATCGACGCGCTGCCCGCCATCGGCTGGTGGCTGAGGATACCGCTGGTAAGGGTGAACGAGCCGTTGTCGTTGATGTATTCGACGCCTACCCTGACCAGGTTTACCTGCCCCATCAATTTGCCATTCAGGCCCAGCTGGAAATCTTCGTCGCTCAACTCCGACAGGGCGCCGAACCGGGCCACCCCGGCGGCGCAGACCAGAGCGTCGAACGAGCCGACCTCCTTGAACAGCTTGTCGATGGAGTCCTTACGTGTCATATCGACCCTGAAATCGCCGGATTTGGAGGCGACTCTGACTACCTCATACTCCGATGCGAGTGATTTGACGACGGCCTTGCCTATGGTGCCGGTTGCTCCCACCACGATGATTCGCATACAGCTTCCTCCTTTGTCTGCATATTGCTTCTGCAGACCACTCCTGCCTTCAGGTTACTCCCGATTACAGGTTTGAGTACACGGTGAAGTAGATCTGATTCTCGCCACCGCGATTGAAGCCATGGGCGAATCCGAGTGCGGGGGTGATCTTGGCCCAGTAGCCGAGGGTGATGTCGGCTCTTGCCTCGAAGCCTGCGCCGACCTTGAAGCCGTTGGTATCCCCGCTGAACCGGTCGCTCCAGACCTGGCCTCCGTCGACGAAGAAGGCACCATGCACCTTTTCCAGGAACAGCGGCAGGGTACCGGGGCCGCGCATCGGATCGAAGAAGGGCGCGCGGTACTCCAGCGTCCCGGTTGCCACATACTTGCCGGTACTGAATCGATCGGGATAGCCGCGCAGCGAGTAGGGATTGAGGTCTGAAGGTGTCCCTCCAATCTGGAAGGGCTGCTGGCCGTACTGGAGGTCACCGTAGGCCAGGGCTCCTGACAGCCGGAGGTAAAGCACGTGGTGTTTCAATGCCTCGCCAGGCAGCCGCAGGTACTCGTGGTAGTCGGCGCTGTACTCGGTGAGGTCCTGGTCGCTGCCCAGAACGCGGGCGAACCGGCGGTAGGTCAGGGTAATGTCGCGCCCTTCCTCAGGGCTGATCGAGTACGGGTACTTAAGGAGGTCATCGAAGGTAAAGCCGGCAAAGACGTTATCACGCCTGCCTTCGAAAACGGGGACCCCGTTGAAGGTGGAGGCAGCTCCCAGCTCGCTCAAGGCCTTTTGATCGAGGAACTGGTAGCCCGCCTTGAACTTGAAGCGCCGTTCCAGGAAGTTGACGGGGACCGAGGCCTGCAGGGTAACCCCCTGGTTCAATTCCCAGTAGTCGCCCCTGTCCTCCAGGTTCGAATACAGAAACGGCTGGATGTGGGCGAGCAGTGACAGCGTGGGATAGAAATAATCGTTGTCGTAGACGAGGTCGAAATAACCTCTTTTCCTGCCGGAACTGTAGTCGGCCGCCAAGGTGTAGGTGTGGTAGGAAAGGACGTCCGTGCCGGCCGTGAAAGCCCCAACCACTGTCTTGTTGGAGCCGTCGTCGGAAAGGCGCGGCAGCCAGAAGTGGGGGTAGAGGGTATGCAGGGCGCTGTAGGAGGTCACCTTGGGAGCCGTGCCGGCCGGGGTCGCGCTCGCTGCCGAAGCCGGGGGCGCTGCTTGCCCGTTCCCCGCGCTGGATATCCTGGCCCCATCCGCTCCTGTTGTGCCGGGGACAGGCGTGCCATCTTGCGCCTGCTTTTGCGCTGGCAGGTCACGAAGAAGTGGCAGGGATGGGCCGCGGGTTGCGGACCACATAGACCTGTCGAGCTTCACCTCGGCGATATGGAATCCTTGGGAGGTGTAGGTGGCGAGGGCGATGGTGCTGCCGTCCGGCGACGGATCCGGTTGCCAGGCGCCGGTCAGCAGATGGGTCACCTGGTAGCTTTTTGCCTCCCTCAGGTCGTAGGCGAAAAGGTTGAAAACGCCGGTTTCGTCCGAGATGTAGTAGATAGAGGAACCGTCCCGCGACCAGACCGGGTATTCCAGCGTGTTGGAGGCGCTGAAAAGCGCCCGGTCCTCGCCCGTCCCCGCGTCATGGACCCGGATGGTGCTCTGTCCGGCATTGTCACGGACCGCGTAACAGACGCTCTTGCCATCCGGCGACCAGTGCGGCGAGGAGACCCGCTGGAGTCGGTAATCGGTGAGTAGCCGGGGATGGGCCGACTTACCCTGCTGGCTCGCATCCAGAAGGGCCAGTTGCTGGCTCCCCCGCGAGGTGACGATGGCTGCGAATAACTTGCCGTCGGGTGACAGGTCGACGTCGCTTATCCGTTGTTGATAGGTGAGCCTGGTTACCGAATCGTCAGAGAGCCGGTAGACGTAGAGGTCCTGGTAGGTATCGTAGCCGCGGTTGATCTCGGCCTGGGTAAAGAACAGCCGGCTGCCATCAGGGGACCAGGCGATACTGCCATCCGAGTAGCGGCGGCGGAACTGGGCTACCGGCTTCTTGCCGGTACGGTCGGTGATGAATACCGTGGTGTGATCGTTGGGATCCTCTCTGGTGAAGGCTATGCGGGTGCCGTCCGGCGAAAAGCGGGGATGGGTAAGGTTCTCCCCCTGGCTGGAAATCGGAGTCAGTTGAGTGAAGGGGGCCCTGGAGAGTACCGCTATTTTGGCGGACTGTTCGCGCTTCAGGGCGTAGAGCATGTCTGCGTACAACTCACGGTAACTTCTGCCGGTAAGTTCCTGGGGAGGGGTGTTGATGGAATAAGGAAAGCGCCCCGAGTGGGCGATGCTCAGCTTGCCGAGCGTCTCCTTGCCATAGGTGTCAGCGATGTACCGCTGCAGCCGGTAACCGAACAGGTAGGGCAGGTCCCCGTCCGGCCAGTAGGGCACATCGCCGTTGATCTCATCCACCCTGGGCAGGTGGTTTTCTGCTACAGCAGTCCGGAACACCATCTCGAAGTAGCTTCCTTTGCCGCGTCCCTCTCCGGTGAAGTTGGTCTCCGACCAGGTTGCCATGCCCTCGTGCCACCAGCGCGGCATGAAGGTGTTGGCGGGAGCGGTAACCAGGAACATCAACTCGGTGAACGGGTCCCCCAGCCAGGGAAGCGGCTTGCCGAAAATCCTGCGGGTCCACTTCCAGTAGCCCCGGGCCGGATCCGAGGTGAGGATATGGGCGTATTCGTGGGTGATCAGGGTCTTCAGCCAGTCGTCGTATTCCCCCAACGTGGAGGCGAGCGAGGGGGGCGCCACCTGCAGATAGATCGTGTTGTAGGGAATGGTGACGGCGAGCCCGTTGTTGAAGTCGGTGTCGTCGATCAGCACGACCTGCGTTTTCTCGGCAGGCTGCCAGAGAAACTCCTCAACCATGCGGGCGTGCACATCTTCTGTCATCACCGCAGTTTTCCGGGCGATTTCGTCCAGTCCCTGGTGAAAATGGATGGAGAAGTGAGGGGTCTCGATGCTTGAAAAGGTGAAAGCGGTGTCGTGGGTCGCAGCAAAGGAGGTGGAGACAAAAATGAACAGCAGGATCAAAGAAACGATTGCAGCTTTCATGGAGTTCCCTCTTTCCCGCGCCAGGAGCGGTTTTATCTTGTGGGGTATCCCTGCGGTTCGGTAGAGGCGTGAAAAAATGTTCCTGCCACCGCCTTCCGCCCGGTGCGTCCAGGTGAGCGCCTTTTTATACTACATGGCGGTCCGGGTCGACAAGGTGAATTGAATCCAGGAAGGGAGCCGGGGGTTGTGCTGGTGGCACGATCATTGGTGTTCTGACTGGGACTGGTGCACGTCTTGACCGTTTGAAGAGGCAGAGAAGGGGGCGTTGCAGGTTTTGTCTGGTAGCTCCGGGAGCTGGACGGGACATTTGGCAAAAAAAGGACCGGCCTGGTAGCCGGTCCGTCTGGTCAGCGTGATGGTTTACCTGCCGGAGGTGGCGGAACCGTTCCTGTCGGCGCAGTTGGGTGGGGTGAAAGGGGGGCGGTAGGGGGCGTCGGTACCGGAGAAGTTGCCGGGAGCCCGCCAGTGAATTCGATGAGGTCCGCCCTCAGGGTAATTCTTGGTAGGGAGAACAGAATGAAGTAAGGGGCAGTGTCCTGCTGGGCCACATTTACAATAGCCTGGGACTTTTCCTTGTCTATGCCAGCTTCCTTGTACATCTGCTCCACCGCCTTGATGTAGTTGGGTGATTTGAGCGTGACGAAGCCGAGCAGGCTGAATCCCCAACTGGTGCCGGTGATATTGGTCTTGATGACCCGGTAGTTCTCACCGTACAGGTGCACTGTGGTGGTTGTCTGCAGTTGCTGAGCCTGCTGGCTCCCCGATGCTGATGGTGAGAACAGGGACGGGATGGCGGGGCAGCCGGCTGTGAAAAGGCAGATCACGATCAACAGCGGAAAGAGCTTTCTCATATTTCCCTCCTGGGCGTTTAGCTACCAGCCAAAACTACCACGTCGTCGCGAAATAACAATAAATTGGCTTGGTAAATAGCGGCAGGTCAGGAAGAACGCTTTGGATCTGCCAAGGGGAGGGCTGTTGCCGGCAGGATTTTTATCTGGGCGTTGGAGCGGGGAGTGAAGGCGGGAAAGGTTAGCGCAGCTGCTTGCCTGCTGCGGCTTCCCATGACTGTTTGGGGATGGTGAGGAAAACCTCGACCAGCGACGGGTCGAACTGGCGGCCGCTGCACCGGATGACTTCCTCGCGGACCTCATCGTAGCTGAGCGCTTTTCGGTAGGGGCGGTCCGAGGTCATGGCGTCCAGGGTGTCGGCGAGGGCGAAGATCCGGGCGCTGATGGGTATATTCGTGCCGCTTAAGCCGTGGGGGTAGCCGGTGCCGTCGAAGCACTCATGGTGGGAAAGCACCAGTTGTGCGGCTTCTTCGAAATACCGTATCCCGGAAAGAATCTCGTACCCCACGGCAGGATGCTGCCTCATGACCTCCCACTCGGGTCCGTCCAGCTTTGCCGGCTTCAGGAGTATGTTGTCCGAAACGCCGATCTTGCCGATATCGTGGAGCAGCGCACCCTTCGCCAGGGTATTCATTCCTTGTTCATCGATACCAGCCGCCTGTGCCAGCAGAAGGGCGTAATTCATCACCCGTTCCGAGTGGCATCCGGTCTCCTTCTCCCTGGCGTCGAGTGCCCTGATCAAAGCGGCCAGTGTGTGCTCGTAGGCCTGGTTGATCTCACCCATCACCGCACGGATGACTTCCGTCTGCTCGCGGACCTTCTGCTCGAGGTTGGCCTGGTATTCCCGGTTCTCCCTGATCAGCCGGCGCTTTTCCATGGTGTTCTTGACGGTAAGAAGTACCCGCTCCAGGTTGAAGGGCTTGGTTATGTAGTCGTCAGCTCCGGAGTGGATGCAGGAAAGGGCGGTGTCCATGTCGTTCATGGCGGTGATCATGAGCACCGGGGTATCGGGGGTGAGCTTCTTGATGTCCTTCAGGAGGTCGATTCCGGAGCGGCCTGGCATCATGATGTCCAGCAATGCCATGTCGACCGGTTGACGGTTCAGGATTTCCAGCCCTTCGTCGGCGCTGGCCGCTTGGTGACAGGTGAAACCTTCCTTGCTGAGGGTGATGTTGATGAGATCGCGAATCATCTCCTCGTCATCTGCAATAAGGATGTTCCCTTTCAATTGCTACCTCCTGAGTACTATTCACCAAGCCGTCATGCGTCCAGCGGGCTGTCCTGCCGCTACCAGACTGGAATCAGCGCCCGGGGAGGGGGGCGATTTCATTGATGTCTTATCGGCGACACCGTTGATATGTTTAGCTGAAATCCGGTCAAATTGGAAGAAAATAACAGCAGCAATCCGCCTGAAAACTGCAGTGCAGGTGCGGTGTCGACGGCCTTCATGGGTCGCTTTTTCGGAGTTACGGCAGGGAGTATTCCGGCAGACTCCTTTGGCAGTGCCGGCTCTTCGCGTGCATCCTAAGCCGTCCGGCAAATGTGCCGATAACGGGAAGGGGACAGGTGTCAACCGTAGCAGAAGTACTCACAGGGGGCGAGATGTTCATTAATGACGAAGCACAAAGGCAGGTTCTGCCCATCATCGTGCGGACCACGACCAACCCCGCCTCATCGGATACCCAGCAGCGGGCCGGAGCTCTCCTGCAGCTGAATGCCGGCCAGCAGGTAAAGGCTGAGATCATCGCCAGACTCCCCAATAACCTGTACCTCGCCCGGGTGGCTGGCCAGATGTACCGGCTGGAGATTCCGCTCAATGTGCAGCCGGGCGAAACCATGGATATGACCTTTCTGACCGCTGAACCGAGAATCACATTCCAGCTGATGCCCCAGGCCCAGGGTGGGGCATCGGTGCGGTTGAGCAGCATCGGGAAATGGCTGGCGACGGTGACCAGCGATGGCATCGCCCTCCCTGCCCATCTGGAGCCCCTTCTGGATAGCCCGATCCGGGAGCCGTTGCTCTCGGCGAATCGGCTCAAGGAGTCGCTGGTTCGTAGCGGGCTGTTCTATGAATCGCACCTCGCTCAATGGGCTGCGGGGAATGTGCACCTGGAAGAGCTTCTCCAGGAGCCTCAGGGTAAACTGTCCCGGCTGGTGGCCGGAAAAAGGGGATCTGCCGGGGCTGAAGAGCGTCTGGATGCAGGTTTTGCCGACAGCCGGACGCTTCCCTTCATCAAGGAGCAGCTATTGCTCGTCAGCACGCGGGTCCTTTCCTGGAAAGGCGAAGCCTGGCCAGGGCAGGGGATGGAAATCTCGATCAGCGGCGGCGAGGATGAAGAGGCCGGGATGGAGGCGTCCCTCTCTCTTCAGTTCTCAAACCTGGGCGGCGTGGAGGCAAAGCTCAGCATCGGCAGGGAAGGGCTTTCCCTCCAACTGGTCTGCGACAGGCCCGGCTCGTCGGGCTATTTGAAAGAGGGAGGTGCCGGACTCAGGATGGCTCTGGCATCCGCAGGAATCAACCTGACACGACTGGCGGCCAAAGATGGCGAAGAAGATGACTGACATGAAGAAGGCGGTTGCCATGGCTTACGGTGCCGAGGATGGCACTCCACGGGTGATTGCCAAGGGGGCAGGCGGAAGCGCCGAGGCCATCATCTCGCTGGCACATGAAAGCGGCGTGTACGTACACAACTCACCCGAGCTGGTCAGGCTTTTGATGCAGGTCGACCTGGACAGCGAGATTTCTCCGGAACTGTATCGCGCGGTGGCCGAGATCCTCGCCTGGCTGTACGCCATGGATCAGAAGATGATGTCCAGCCAGGAAAAAGGCTCTTCCATCAGGTAATCCCCATCCGTCCTGGTTACCGTCTTCGAAGTCAGTGCCGGGATGGTAGGAAGCACGATCTTGTATCCCACCTTTTCAATCTCAGCGGGTATCCCCCCTTGTCGCCGGGCGTGACCACCACCCACCAGCACCACCATTACCGTGCCGGGATGCAGCGCCAGGTAGTCGGTGAGGCGGCGAGCCATCACCCGGTTCCTCAGCATCTGGGCTTCGCAGAGGTAGCGGAAGGAATCGCCGTTTCTGCCGTGAAAGGCGTAGGCGGAACTGATGAATTGGAGGTAGGCATCGTCGACCGTGGCGTCGATCCCTTTGGGGAGCAGACCCAGTTCAGCTTCGGTGAGGGAGGCGAAGCCCGATCTGGCCACTTTCTGAACGATCTCTCGGGGCGGGTTGAGGGCCAGGACCGGCAGGCGCTTGTCCCGGGCGTACACCAGGATATCGCGATAAAGCGGATAGCCGATGTTGCGCCAGTTCCTTTCGAAGACGCCTCTGAAATCCAATTCCGGCAGCCGGCCGGCACTCCATTGATCGAGTTCACCTTGGCTTGAGGTTTCGAACATCTCCATGCCGATGGCGACCGGCTGACCCTCGCCCTTGAGGGACTCGATTACCTTGAGCTGGACCTCGTGGTGGGAGGGAGTGTCGTGGCGCTCCCCGATGAAAAGAAGCGGCGAGCCGTGCAACTCGCTCAGCATGGTCTCAACCGGAATAACCTGCCGGTCTTCGACGCGCATCACCTTCGAGATGGAACAGCCGGTCAGCATGGAGACGACCATTGCGAGGCAAAAAAACCTGATTGGTTGGTGGCTTAGCATGGAGGGGTTATAGCAGAATTACAGCCAGAGGGGAAGCACGAACGAGCTACCCCTCGCCCCCCGGGAGAGGGGCAGGGGTGAGGGAAGTCGGCATCTAAGATTATTTTGAGCGGGAATAGGGACTGTAACGGGGGGGCGAGAGCCGGCCAGCCGGTGCGTCAGCCGCTGATAGCGACGCGTCTACCTTCAACCTTCAGCCTGCCCTCAGCGAACAGTTTGATGGCCTCGGGGTAGATGCGGTGCTCTTCCTTCTGGATGCGGGCGGAAAGGGTTGCTTCGCTGTCGCCTTCCAGCACCGGGACCGCGGCCTGCATGATGATCGGACCGGTGTCGGTGCCGCAGTCGACGAAATGAACCGTGCACCCTGCCACCTTGGTGCCGTATTCCAGCGCCTGGCGTGCGGCATGCAGACCGGGGAAAGCGGGGAGCAGGGCTGGGTGGATGTTCATCACCGCCATGGGGAAGGCGTCCAAAAGCACGCAGGTGATGATCCGCATGAAGCCGGCCAGCACCACCAGCTCGACCCCGAACTCGCGCAGGGTGGCGACGACGGCCTCGTCGTACGCTTCCCTGCCTGAATAGGCGCGGTGGTCAAGGTGCAGGGCGGTGATCCCTGCTTTCCTGGCACGCTCCAGCCCGTAGGCATCGGCGACGTTGCTGATCACGCAGACGACGCGGCCGTTCAGCTGGTTGTTCGCGCAAGCGTCCATGATCGCCTGCAGGTTGCTGCCGCTTCCGGAAACCAGGACCCCTATGTTGAGCGTCTTTCCCATGGTGACGACTGCGGAGCCCTAGACGAGCTCCACACACTCCTTGCCCGGTTCACACTTGGCGACTTCACCGATGTGGTAAGCGGTCTCGTTAAGCCCGGAAAGTCTGATCATCACGTCATCGACCTCGCGCTCCGGCACGATGACTACCATGCCGATGCCGCAGTTGAAAGTCCTGAACATCTCGGTTTCGTCGATGTTGCCGCCTTTTTGGATCAGGCGGAAGATCTCGGGAACCTGCCAGCTGTCCTTCCTGATCACAGCCTTGCAGCCGTGCGGGAGCACCCTGGGTACGTTTTCCAGCAGGCCGCCGCCGGTAATGTGCGCCAGGCCGCTGATGTTGAAGTCCCTAAGCAGGTTCATTATCGAACGGACGTAGATCCTGGTGGGGGTGAGCAGTACATCGGCGACGCTCTTGCCCATGCCCGGGACCTCGTCGTGGATGCCGAGGCCCATGTGCTCGAGGATGACCTTGCGGGCGAGGGAGTAGCCGTTGCTGTGCAGGCCGCTGGAGCTGAGGCCGATCAGGTGGTTGCCGACGGTTACCGAAGAACCGTCCAGGATCTTCTCGCGTTCCACCACGCCGACCGCAAAGCCGGCCATGTCGTACTCGTCACCGCTGTAGAAACCGGGCATCTCGGCGGTCTCACCGCCGATCAGCGCGCAACCTGCCTGGACGCAACCCTCGGAGACACCCTTGATGATGCTGGCGCCTTTGGCCGGGTCGAGCTTGGCGGTGGCCAGGTAGTCGAGGAAGAACAGGGGCTCGGCGCCCTGCACGATGATGTCGTTGACGCACATCGCCACCAGGTCGATGCCGATGGTGTCATGCTTGTCGGCCAGGAAGGCAAGCTTGAGCTTGGTGCCCACACCGTCGGTGCCGGAGACCAGTACCGGGTGCTTATACTTACCGGTGTTCAATGAGAACAGTCCGCCAAAACCGCCAATGTCAGCCAGCACCTCCGGGCGCGAAGTCGCCTTGACCAGCGGCTTGATCATCTGCACGAAAGTGTTGCCGGCATCGATGTCGACACCCGCGTCTTTATAAGTAATTTTCGTCTTTCCCACGGGTAGACCTCCGTCGAATTAAAGGGGAAATCTAGCGCATCTCCTTCCAAAAGTCAAAGTGAAAAAAATGTTTACTTAACCTCTGGGTTTGCTTATCATGCCCGGTTGTGTCCGGCTTTCATGAGAAAATAGCGCTTCGTCCGATGCGTCAGGAAGATCTCGATAAGGTACTGGGAATCGAGGCCGTTTCCTTTTCGCGACCCTGGACCCGGCAGCATTTTTTTGACGAGATGAAATCGGCCTGCGGGTACCCGTCGGTGGCCGTTTTGCCGGACGGAGTACTGGCTGGTTATCTTTGCCTCAAGCAGGTGCTGGATGAGGCCGAGATTTTGGATGTTGCGGTCGATCCTTCCCTTCGGGGGCGCGGCATCGGCAGGCTCCTGGTGGAGAGTGCGCTTGCCTCGAGCCGGGAAAGGGGGGCCGAGATCATCTCCCTGGAAGTCCGGGTCGGCAACCTGGATGCCATCGCCCTCTACCAAAGGGTCGGCTTCCGTGAAATCGGACGCCGCAAGCGGTATTACGATAATGGCGAAGATGCCATCCTGATGGAATACACCTTTACTGAATTCTAGAGGAGCAAGATGCAGTTTAAATCGATGGTTCTCTCCAACGTGGAACTCTCTCCTGGCTATTTCAGGATGAGGATGACGGCGCCCCAGGAGTTGCTGGCGTCGTCGCCTGGGCAATTTCTGATGCTCAGGGTGGTCGATGCCATCGATCCCCTGCTTCGCCGTCCCTTCGGCCTGTTCGACGTCGGCCTGTTCACTCCCGAATACGCCGGTTGCGGCGCGCAGTGTTACGCAGAGATCCTCTACAAAGTGGTCGGCAAGGGGACCAAGCTGCTCTCCTCGCTGCACCACGGCGACCTGGTCGACCTCCTTTCGCCGCTGGGGAGAGGTTTCGAGATCGGCCCCAGTGGAGAAGAGAAAATCCTGGTGGGCGGCGGCATCGGTCTCGCCCCTCTCTATTACCTGGCCAAGGAGCTGGTGAAAAAAGGCGAGAAGGTGCGCCTGTTCGCCGGCGGCAGGAACCGTGACGACATCCTCTGCATCACTGAATTCGAGCGTCTTGGTGTCGAAACCTACGTCTCCACCGATGACGGCACCCTCGGCGACCAGGGGTTGGTGACCGAGGTGCTGGAGCGCCATCTTGGCTCCGGTATGCGCATCTTCTCCTGCGGGCCGACCCCGATGCTGAAAGCGGTCGCCCTCCTGGCCCAGAAGCACGGCGTGCCGTGCCAGGTATCCATGGAAGCCTACATGGCCTGCGGCGTGGGCGCCTGCCTGGGCTGTGTCATGAAAGGGGCCAACCACACCGACGAAAACCCCGACTACCGCTGTGTCTGCAAAGACGGCCCGGTCTTCGACAGCTTCGAACTGCAATGGAGTTAGTGATGCAAAAACCCGACATGTCCGTGGAAATCGCCGGGATCAAGATGCGCAACCCCGTCATGACCGCGTCCGGTACCTTTGGTTACGGCTCGGAATTCGCCGACTACATGAACCTTGAGAGCATCGGCGCCATGATCACCAAGGGGCTCTCTTTAAAGCCCAAGGCCGGCAATCCCACCCCCCGCATCGTCGAGACACCGGGGGGGATGCTGAACGCCATCGGCCTGCAGAATGTGGGGATCGACGCCTTCATCTCAAAGAAGCTTCCCTACCTGCAGAATGTCGACACGCCGGTCATCGTGAACCTGTACGGCAACACCCTGGAAGAGTACGGCGAGGTAGCCAGCCGGCTGGACGGCCAGCAAGGCGTGGCCGGCCTCGAGGTGAACATCTCCTGCCCCAACGTCAAGCAGGGTGGCATCGTCTTCGGAACCGACCCGCAGGCGGCCCAGGAAGTGGTAAGGCTGGTGAGGAAGAACACCTCGAAGCCCGTCATCGTCAAGCTCTCCCCCAACGTGACCGACGTGGTGCTGATGGCGAAAGCCTGCGCCGACGCCGGTGCCGATGCGCTCTCCCTGATCAACACCCTGACCGGCATTGCGATCGACCTGGACCGACGCCGTCCGGTGCTGGCCAACATCACCGGGGGCCTGTCCGGCCCGGCCATCAAGCCGGTGGCGCTGCGGATGGTCTGGCAGGTCGCCAAGAACGTCAAGTTGCCGATCATCGGCATCGGCGGTATCATGAACGGTCGCGATGCCCTGGAATTCATCCTGGCCGGCGCCACCGCCATCCAGGTCGGCACGGCAAGCTTCCTGGATCCCTCCGCGGCACAGAGGATCGCGGCCGAGATGGAAGCCTACCTGGCAGAGAAACAGATCCCGTCAATCGCCTCACTGATCGGGGCGCTCGAGGCCTGATGGAAAAGTGGGAGAGAAATCTCGCGAGATGCATTACCAGCCCGGAGGAGCTTTCCGGGCTTTTTCGTCTCGACAGCAGCCCGCTCACCGAGGTCGTCGGGCGCTATCCCATGCGGATCACGCCTTATTACCTTGGCCTGATCGGGGAAGCTGGCGATGCCATCTGGCGGCAGTGCGTGCCGGATCCAGCCGAGCTCGCCGATCACTGCCAGTCACCTGACCCCCTCGACGAGGAGCGGCTCTCTCCGGTACCCGGGCTGATTCACCGTTACCCCGACCGTGTGGTGTGGATAGCCTCCTCCGCCTGCGCCGTTTACTGCCGCTTCTGCATGCGCAAGCGCGGGGTAGGCTGCGCCAGCATGGCTCCCGCCCGTCGGGATGACGCCATCCATTACATCGCCTCGCATCCCCAGATCAGGGACGTGATCCTGTCCGGCGGAGATCCTCTGCTCCTGCATGACGAGCAGCTCGAGAGTATCCTGGTCAGGCTGCGCAACATCCCCCATGTCGAGATCATCAGGATAGGGACCCGCACGCCGGCCACGCTTCCCGAGCGGATCACCGGGAAACTGGTGCGCATGCTGAAGCGGTACCATCCCCTCTACCTGAACACGCACTTCAACCATCCCCGCGAGATCACCCCTGAAGCCGCCAAGGCCTGTGCCATGCTGGCTGACGCCGGGATTCAACTGGGCAACCAGACCGTGTTGCTCAAGGGGGTGAATGATGACCCCGTCGTGATGCGCACCCTGATGCAGCGGCTGCTCGCCATCCGCGTGCGTCCTTACTACATCCACCAGATGGACCTGGTGAAGGGCACCGCCCACTTCAGAACCCCCACTACCCAGGGCGTCGCCATTCTGGAAGCCCTGCGCGGCCACACCTCCGGTTTGGCCGTCCCCCATTACGTCATCGACCTCCCGGGCGGCAAGGGAAAAGTCGAAGTCCCCTCCGGCCGCCTGGCCCGCGACGGATCCACCCTTCTGGTAGAAAACTACCTTGGCGAGACCATCGCGTATCAGGATCTTCCCTGATAATTGCTCCCCTGTTTTTGTCACGTCCCCTCTATGCAGTTTTTTTCTGAATCAGCAAAGGCTTTTTTGTAGCGAGACATCCACTCACCTGTTCTGCCCAAGCACGAGGAAAGTTCCCTGAAGGTAATTTAAGGATGAGGCCCTTTGACTGGTGGTAGAATGGGTGGGGCTACTGACAAAAGGAACCCGTAACTGGAGTTTTGTTTGGTATATCTCATGTCCGACTGGCACAGAGCTCCCTGCTGCTAGAGAGGTCTGGCTTTTTCACGGCGGGAGACTATGCAAAGTAAAAGTACGATATACTAGTGGCTGTCCAGACCCCCGGTAGTGAAGGAGGCAAGATGAGAAGACTTTCCATAGAAGAGCAGATCAGGAAAGACCGGCCTGTCATTAACAGTGTCCAACCTCCAGTCTGTGCCGTATGCGGGGCCGATCTGGAACTGGACAAGGAGAGCGGCCAGTACCTGTGTCCCACCTGTGATGCTGACGAATCCGATGAGCGTAGTTAACTGCTAACCAGTTGCCAGGTGACCGACGGCGATAGCGCTGGACGGTTGGCCTTGGGTGGCCGAAGGAGGTCCGGTATGACGCCTAAGTTGGAGGGTGACGAACTGGAGTTGAGAAATCTGCTGGTCGAACAGAAGCGGAGACTGTGGACGGAGTTGAGGGAGGAGATCTTCGAGCAGGCCGGCGAAGAACTGCACACTCAGTACGACATCCCGCAGGATATCGGTGAGCAGAGTATCCTCGATGTGCTGGCGGATGAGGGGCTCGCGGTAGCCGATATCCGCCGTATCCAGCTGACCCAGTTGGAAGAGGCGCAAAGGCGGCTGGAAATGGGGACCTATGGCAGGTGTGAGTCGTGCGGTGAGCTGATCGGCATAGAGCGGTTGAGGCTGGTTCCCTTCACGGCGTACTGCGTGGAGTGCCAGAGACAACAGGAAGGTCCCGCCAAGGGGCCGGGCACAACCCTGTAGCTATCTCCCTTCAGGTAGGCAGAGGCTGTCGAGCCCGGCTTAGAGAAGGGCGTCGACGGCCTGGAAATCCAGGTGCTGCTCCGCGTTGGCCATGATCCACTCCAGCTTCTCCTGATCCTCGAAGGTGATCTTGGCAACATCATCGGAGAGAGCAGTAAAAACCTCCGCCGTGCTCTCTTCCACGCGGATGTGAGGTATGTTGCTGTCGTGGACGATCTGCTGGCTGATCTTGGAGACCGGACCGTGGCCCGCGATCACCAGTCCGGCGATCTTTTCCTTGTAGGCGGGGATGTGGTACAGGGAGGACAGGGTGACGATCAGCTCGTCACGGGAGCTCGTTACGATCATCAGGGTGGAGTCCTCAAGGCCGTCGATGACGCGCTGTGAGGAGGCGGCTCCCAGCTGGATGTTGTGAATGATGCGGCTCTTCTCGTTGAGATCCCCCTGCAGCGGCAGGTCGAAGAGCTTCGATATGTGACCAAGGGTCGGGTTGGCGAGGATGGGGGAATAGTTGAAACCGTCGATCACTTCGATGTTGGAGGGATGGAAGGCCTGTTTCAGGTACTTGCGGGTCACGTCCCTTTTGCTGGGGATCAACTTGTTGACGATGATACCCCTGACGTCCGCTCCCTCCCGCTGGTACAGCGCCAGATTCAGGTGAACGGCGTCGATGACCTTGCCGATGCCGCTTTCGGTCACGATCATGACCGGCGCATCAATCAGTTTGGCCACCTTGGCGTTGTTGAGGCCGACCACCGCGCCGACTCCACCGTGGCCGGCACCTTCGATGATCAAAAAGTCGTACTTCTCTTCCAGTTCCCGCACGGCCTGTACGATGCAGTCGCTTAAAGAGAGGTCGTCCAGCTTTCCCGCCAGGTAGTCCTTGGTGAAATCCTTGTGCAGCGCAACCGGCGACATCAGGGCGATGTCCTTTTCCAGTCCGAAGGCACGCGCCATCAGCAGGGCATCCATGTCCACCATCAGGTCGTCGTAGAGCAGGACCTTGGGGCCGAACGGCTTCACGAAGCCTACTCTTTTGTACTTTTTTCTCGCCTGGTGCATCAGGGAGATGCTGATGGTTGTCTTGCCGCAGTTTTGCCCGGTGGCCGCCACAAAGATCTTTTTCGCCATTGGTGATTCACCTCGCTGGAATGGCGTAATGTTTACACATCGGGGCGGGTTTGGTCAAGTAAAGTCACATGAACTTCACAAGAAAGAGCGACCTGTCGTCCTTGCAGGTCTCTGTTGCGCTGAAGCTGTTCACCTCTTCCAGTACTGCGGCGATGATTTCGGCGGCAGGATTTGCATGCTGGAGCGCCACTACCTGCCGCAGCCGTCCGATTCCGAACTGCTCCCCGTTTTCATCTTCCGCCTCCAGCAGACCGTCGGTATAGAGGAGCAGGAGGTCCCCCCGCTCCATCTGCACGGTAGGCTCGTCGAAGCGGACACCCTTCCGTACCCCGAGGATGAGTCCGTCGGCGTCCAACTCCGCAAAGGTTCCGCTGGAAGGCCGGTACAGCAGGGAAGGGGGGTGGCCTGCGTTCGCATAGCGCACCCTGCCGCTTGTTTGGTCCAGGCTCAGGTAGGTCATGGTAACGAAGAGCTCGGCACGCGTCAGGTCCTTGTACAGAAGGTCGTTGAGGGCTGTCACCACCTTGCCCGGGGTGTGCAGTGACTGGAGGTGGGCGCGCAAAACGCTGCGGGTTTCCACCATGATGAGGGCGGCTCCCACGCTATGCCCGGAGACGTCCGCAATCACCATGTCCAGGCGGTCGCCGTGCAGGAAAAAATCGTAATAGTCGCCGCCGACGTGGGTGGCGGGTACGCACCGGCCCGCACAGTCGATGCCGGGGAGCTTGGGAGGGGAGGGGGGGAGCAGGGAGAGCTGGATCTGCTTGGCGATCTCCATCTCCTTCAGCATGCTGGTGTGTTCCAGCATGGCACGTTCTGCCGCCTTCCGGTCGGTGATATCCTGTTTGATGCAGATGAAATACTTGATGGCCCCGCCATCGTCGGTGACGGGGGTGATGGTCTGTTCCTCCGGATACAAGGTGCCGTCCTTGCGACGGTTGATGAGCTCACCCTGCCAAACTTCGCCCGCTTCCACCGTTTTTTTTATCTCATGATGAAACCCGGCCGGGTGGACCTCCGACCTCAGGAAATCCAGGTCCCGCTGCAGGGTCTCCTCTTCGCGGTAACCCGTCATCCTGGTGAAGGCCTGGTTCACCCAGATCACCTTCCCTTCACGGTCGGTGATGACGATGGCGTTGGCGGCGGCCTGCAGTGCGGCACTTTGCAGCCGGAGTGACTCCTCGGCCCGTTTCCTCTGGGTGATGTCGGTGATAAGGCCGTCGTAGGCGGTAAGCTTGCCCTGATCGTTGTAGCGGGGAACGATGGTGTTGCTGACCCAGCTGAGGGAGCCGTCCTTGTGCCGGATCCTGTGCTCCAGGGATGGGATGTCCTTGCCGGCGCAGATATCGTTGGTGAGGCTGGTGACCGCCGCGCGGTCCTCTTCGTAGATCATCTGGTACCAGAGGAAGGGGTTTTGCTGGTAATCCTCGGAACTGTAGCCGGTTACCGGCAGGCAGCCCGGGCCGTGGGAGGTCTTGACCACTGCGCCTGCCTTGATGGTGACGGTGTAGATGTAGTCGGTGACGGCGGAGACCAGCCTCTTGTAGCGCCGTTCGCTGCGCGCCAAAGCGGCTTCCGCCTCACGCCGCCTGCGGCGAACCTCCGCCTCCTGCATCTCCCGTTCGATAGCAGGCAGCAGTCGTGAGATATTCCCCTTGATCAGGTAGTCGCAGGCTCCCTCCTTCATGGCGCTCACTGCCGTGTCCTCGGCTATCTTGCCTGAAACCACAATGAAGGGAAGGTCAAGCCCGCTTTGCCGAACCAGTCTCAGCGCCTCCAGGCCTCCAAAATCGGGCAGCACGTAGTCGGAGATCACCAGGTCCCAGTTCTGTCTGCCCAAGGCGGATTTCATGGCCTCGAAAGACTCCACTCTTTGGAAAACAGGGGAGTAGTTGCCACGGCGCAGTTCAAAGACGAGCAGCAGCGCGTCGTCCTCCGAGTCCTCTACGATCAGTACGCGAAGCGGCTTTCCCATCAGGCCACCATCTATTGAAAGGGAGAACTGCGGGTTGCCTTGGACGAGGTGGGTTGCTTGAGGCAGGTGGAGGTTACCGCCCACCCGCCAAAACGTCAGCTAGTATAACATAGATTCCGGCGGCAACCTGCCGGGGCGTAGGGAAGGGGCGAACAGCGGGGGGGGGGCTTAGCAGGCGAAGTCGTTCAACCAGCTGTCGAAGATGGCTACCTTATGGGGGCCGAATTTAAGGAGCTCTCCCCTGACCTGGTCGACGCTCTTTTCGCGGTCCAGTTCCCCGTGCTTCTTGGAAAAGAAAAGGTCCGCCATGGCGATGATCCTTTCGCTGACGGTGGCGGGGGACATCTCCCTGGCCGGCAGCGGGAGCTTCTGGCCGGTAACATCCGCAGCGGTCAGCCCGACCCCTATGTGCCTCTCGCATACCAGCGCATGCTCCGGGAGTCCCTCTCGTTCGAGGATTTCCCGGCCGATGATGCCGTGGCAGATGTAGGGGGAGGAGCCGAAGCAGTTGAGCTTGGGTGCGTGGACCCGGCAGACCCCGATGTCATGCAGGAGGGCGGCCTCCTCGATGAAAACGAGATCCTTTTCCAGGCCGGCCGTGCGGGCGATGGCAAGGGCCTTGTCGGCAACCTTGCGGCTGTGCTGGTAGACGATTTCGAAGGCAGCGTCGTTTTCCGAAAAGTATTTCTTGAGAAGGGCTCGTGCGGTCAAGTCACTCTCCTGTCTGGTGGTGCTTGGGACAGCTTATGCGGATTCGAGTTTTCTTGCAAGGATCTTCGTTGCCGTCCTGCCATCCAGCCCGCGATCTTTCCTTAGGGGAGGCTGTTTCCCCTGGAAAATGTCCCATTATCGTTAAAAAAGGTTGAATATATCATCGGCTCGTATATATTGTTGGAATTTCTTTATCCGTACTTTCGGGGTGCCCCAGATGATAGTGCAATCGGTCAACGAAAAACAGATGCTTGTGGTGGACGATGAGCCGAGTATCCTCACCGAGGTCTCGCTGCTGCTTGCCTCAAGCGACATTCAGAACGTAACCACCCTCTCCGATAGCACGAAGGTGATGGATTTCATAAGGCAGCATCAGGTCAGTGCAGTGATGCTGGACTGGATGATGCCCAAGATGAGCGGAGCCGAGGTGCTGCAGTCGATCACCGCGGACTACCCGGAGATCCCGGTTATCGTGATGACCGCCATGGGGGATGTGGAGACCGCAGTGGCCTGCATGAAGCAGGGGGCCTTCGATTTCCTGGCCAAGCCGGTGGACCCCAACCGGCTGGTCGCCAGTGTCAGGAAGGCGCTGCAGGTGAGCGACCTGGGCAACCAGAACCGGATCCTCAAGGACTACCTGCTTGCCGACAAGCTGCGCAATCCGGAGGCCTTTGAAGGGATCGTCACCAATTCCAAGAAGATGCGCGGGATTTTCCAGTACATCGAGGCGATCGCCTCCTCGAGGCTTCCCGTTCTCATTACCGGAGAGACCGGGGTAGGCAAGGAACTGCTGGCGCGCGCCGTGCACAACGTGTCGGGGGTGAAAGGTCCCTTCGTTTGCCTCAACGCAGCCGGCCTCGACGACATGATGTTTTCCGACACCCTGTTCGGGCACAAGAAGGGGGCCTTCACCGGTGCGGAGACCGCCCGCGACGGCCTGATCGCGACCGCTGCCGGGGGAACCCTTTTTCTCGACGAGATCGGTGACCTGAACATGGCCTCCCAGGTCAAGCTACTGCGCCTTCTGCAGGAAAAGGAGTACTACCGGATCGGTTCCGACCTGCTCTTAAAAAGCGACGCCCGGATCATCGCCGCCTCCAATGTGGACTTCACCGCCCTGAGGGGGGAGGGGAAGTTCCGAAACGATCTCTACTTCCGGCTCTGCGCTCACGAGTTCCATGTCCCGCCGCTAAAGGAAAGGCTCGAGGATATCGGCCCGCTGGTCGGCTATTTCTCGCACCTGGCTGCCGAAGAGCTTGGGAAACCGGTGCCGGCACTGGGGCCGGGGGTGATCGCCTCCCTTCAGCAATGCTCCTACCCGGGCAACGTCCGCGAACTGTACAACATGGTGCACCACGCGGTGACCTGCAACGAAACCGGCATCTTGACCAATGCCGATTTCGGCCTGAAAAACTCGCTTCCCAAGAGCCCCAGCGTGCAGGCGGCCCTGGAGGCGGACAATCCTTTCCTGGCGGTGTTCGGCAAGTTCCCAACCGTACTGCAGGCCGAGGAGTACCTGATCGCCGAGGCCATGAAGCTCACCAGCGGCAACCAGACCGCCGCCGCAGAACTTCTGGGCTTGGCCCGCCCCACCCTTAACAAGCGGTTGAGGCAGGAACGGCAGTAGGAGGGGACGCTAGATGGCGTAGTCGCAGGCGACGGGTTGGGCGGCGGGAGTTTCTGTGCGGGCGGGGCGGGGGATGTTGCTGAGAACCAGGCGCTCCAGGGCTGCATCGTAGAATTCCCGGCGGCAATCCAGAGTGGACATCGGCCGGTCGTTCAGCAGGTTCAAAAAGCGGCAGCCGCCAAAGCAGATGGGAAGGTAGGGGCAGTCCAGGCACTCGTCGGTCTTCCAGTTGCCGATGGAGTGAGATTCCCGGTAGTCGGTGATGCCGTCTGCCAGGGTGCCGATACTCAGGCCGTCATACCCCATGAACGCGGGACACTTGTAGAGTGTGCCGTCGTAATTGACCACGATGTTGTCGTCGAGTTCCACCATGCAGGCCGACGCCCTCATCTTCTGAGGACGGAAGCCGCGCGCCATTATCTCCTGCCGCAAGTAAGGAACAGCCTCGACCAGCCACGGTTCGCTGGCGGACGCGCACTCCGAGCCGTGTTCCGCGCAGCCCGCCTTAGGGGTGATGGGGGTGAAAAAGACTCCCGCCAGCTTCTGCGCGACTATGCCTGCCTGCAGCAGATCGTCCAGCAGCCGCGGGAACTCGCGGTAGTTGTCCTCCCGGCAGTTACCGCCCAGGAAGATGGGGACGATGTCGTGGATGGCCACCAGGTTATCGACGATGCTGTCGTAGCTCCCCGACCCTGAGGCGAAGGGGCGCTGGCGGTTGTGGATCTCGCGCGGTCCGTCCAGGGTGAACTTGGCGCCCCTGAATCCCAGCGGGATCAGCCGGAGGGCGGTTTCCCGGTTCAAGAGTGTCCCGTTGGTGACCATGTCGAAGCTGTAGCTTACCCCATGCGCCTTTGCCGCCTCCAAAAGCGGCTCGGAGATGAACCGGATCAGATCCTCCGAGAGGAGCGGTTCCCCCCCGTAGAAGGTAATATTGACCTCCGTGCCCTGGGAGATGTGATCCCTCAGCATCCGGTCGACCAGCAGCGAGGCGGTAGCCTGCGACATGTACTGGTCTCCCCGGAATCCCCCCTCGTAACAGTAGTCACAGGCGAGGTTGCAGTCCAGGTTCAGCACTGCGACCGCCCGGTACTTGTCTTTTCTGGCGTTGGCCCGGTCCAGCAGCGTGCGCACCCGCTCCCTTTCGACGCTGGGATGATCCACCAGCATGCCCAGTTGCTGAAGGGTCTCTCCTTCCGGCCCTAAACTGGAACCGCTCAATACCGAACTGAGGGTGGTGCCTGAGACCAGTGCCGTGGAGGAACGCAGGGTGGAGTAGAGGAGGAAATAACCAGGTTTGTCGGGTGAGGGGTAGATCTTCAGGTAACGTGACAGGTTCATGTGGGAAGCCTTAGTAACCAGTGGGGTAGCGGTCGATACGGGTGAATCCGGGGCAAAAAACAATTTGGGATGCTCCGGCCGAAGCCGGGGCATCCCAAACAGGGCGATGCCTACAGAAAAGCCATGAAAGAGCAGGTGCAGCAGGAAACCTGTGCGACTTCCGGGTCGTTCCCGGCGTCGATCACCACTACTTTGTCGAATTCAGCCATTGGTATCACCTCCTTAGGTTTCGAAATTCTTTGCTGGACTTGCCGTGCAACGTGTGCTAGATTAGCACCCGCTTATGAGTTTTGCAAATTAAATTTACATCTGAATGAATTTTTTTTCATGGGAGTGACGGCTTGAGGGAATGGGGAGGGAGATCAGCGCTGGCGTGCTTGTCGCTTGAGAGGGGCTTGGTTGTGGCCCTTTTGAGCGTGCTGGTCTTCGTTTCTTCTGCCCGGGGCGAGGAAGACGACGTACGCTCCTTGGAATTGTATTCCGGCTCCCAAGTAGAAACTGTTTCCGTGGGGCGCTCTCCGCGTCCCGCGTCGCAGACCGCTGAGAACATCACGGTGGTCACTGCGAAGGATATCGAAGCACTTAACGCTCACACCCTCCCTGAAGTTCTCAACCTGGTTTCCGGCATTCAGCTGGAGTTCGTCCGGACCCCCGGCACGGGCACTAACATATACATAGAAGGATCAAATTACAACCACATTCTTGTCCTGATCGACAACGTCCCCATCAACAATTTAGCCGACAATTTCCCCGACATCGGTTCGGTCCCCGTGCAGATGATCGAACGGATTGAAATCGTCAAGGGGGCTGCCTCCTCGTCCTGGGGAAATGCGCTCGGTGGCGTCATCAACGTCATCACCAAGACTCCGCAGATGGACCGGCCGGTCGGCGGGACCGCCTCGGTCTCCGGCGGCAAGGCCGCCACCATCGACGGACGAGGTGAGGTAACTGGCGGCGCCTCGGACTTCGGCTACTACCTGACCGGCGGCAAGCTCCGCTCGGACGGCTTGCTTCCCAACAACATGGTTGACCTCAACCATTTCTACAGCAAGCTGCACTACGAGCTTCCGCACCAGGGCTCGCTCGTTGCCACTACCTTCTTCACCGACAACACTCAGGGGCAGTCTCAGGCTCCCTCCCTCGGCATCAACGTCGGCTCGGACGTCAGCCAGTTGATCGCCACCCTTTCCGCCCAGTACCCCCTCTCCGATCACTTCACCCTTGATGGCATGTTCAGAACCAGGCATATGGAGTCCGACGTCCTTTACACCGCTATCAGCGACGGCACAGTGCTCAAGGATGTCAAGGACGTGGAGGAAAGCAACGGCGGTGTACTAAAGGTCTCCTACCTAGATGACCTGCAGCGGGTGGTGGCGGGAATCGATTACGACCACATGTCGGTGCACCTGAGCCAGCCGCAGAAACATGCCGACGTGCTGAAACGCAGCGACGACCGGGTCGGCATCTACCTTAACGACACCTTTACCCTCGGGCGCTTCGCAGTCACCCCTAGTGTGCGCTACGACCACTCCGACATCAGCGGGAACCAGTTCAGCCCAAGCTTCGGCATCACCTACGCCCTTACCGACAACAGCGTCCTTCGTGCCTACACCGCCAAAGGGTACAGCATAACCTCCCTGACCCTCACCGATTCGCTGGAACACGTCTGGACCTCCCAGGTGGGCTTCGAATCAGCGGACGTCCCCTATCTCTGGCTGAAGGGGACGCTCTTTAGGAACGAGACCGGGGATATCACCTTTTACACCTCGGACGGTATCAAGTCGAAGCAGAGGCAGCTGAAGCAGGGGGGCGAGTTCGAGGCGCGCACGGTCCCCATCCTGTACACCTCACTTTCCTTGAGCTACACCTACCTGGACGCGCGGGATCGCGACGCCGACCAGATACTGCCCGGTTTCGCCAAGCATACCCTCAACCTCGGGGTGAAGTACGAGGATAATCACCACCTGCGCCTCCAGTTGACCGGACACTACCTGGACTGGAATCTCCCGGGCGACAGCGACGCCAGCTACCATGACATAATCTGGGACCTGCACCTCGCCAAGAGGTTCGAGCTTTCCGATACCTTCTCGGTTGAGCTGTTCGGCTCCATCCGTAACATTTTCAACGGGCAACAGTACGATTCCGGGTTCTACAAGAATCCGTCACGCTGGGCTGAAGGTGGGATCCGATGCGCATTCTAAGGTCCCTGCTCGCAGCCATCCTGCTTGTCGTTCCGCTCCCCGCCATGGCATACGACATCCTGGTCCTGCAGTCCCTGCACGAAAAGGGGTACGAGGAGGCGGTCAGGGGGGTCCGGCGTGAGTGCCAGGCCAGCACCAGGACCATCGTGCTCTCCGACTATGCCGAGACCGACGTCACCAGGATCATCAGGGAGGAGCATCCGCGCGTCATCGTAGCCGTCGGGGATCGTGCTCTGGCCGTTGCCGAGAGGGTACGGGGCATCCCGGTGCTGTACATGATGGCACTCAACCCCAAGCCCAGGCAGAAGGCGACCGGGGTCGGGATGCTGCTCGACCCCTCCCGCTACCTTTCCGTTTTTGACGATATCGGCGCCAAGAGGGTAGGGGTGGTCTACGACCCCGCTCGAAGCGGCAGTTACGTGAGGCGTGCCCAGACCGCCGCCCGCCGAAGCGGCATCGATCTCGTGTTGAGGGAGGTACATTCGCCCAAGGAGACCCCTGCCATGCTGGACTCTCTGCGTGGCAAGGTTGATGCCCTCTGGATGATACCGGATGTAACCGCGGTCTCGCCAGCCTCCACCGAGGCTTATTTCCTGTTTTCACAGGCTCAGAGCGTGCCGGTCGTCACCTTCTCTGACGTCTATCTCTCCATGGGAGGAGCGGTCGCCCTCGGTATCGACCGCTTCGACATCGGCAAGCAGCTTGGGGCGATGGCGGAGAGTGTGCTGGCTGGCACACCCGTCGATGACATTCCCCCGCAGACCCCGCGCCGTGTGCTGCCCAAAACCAACGACGGGGTGTTGCGCCGGCTCAAGATGAACAGCGGACTGGGGGGATATTGAGAAAACACTCTTCCCTCTCCTCTTACATGAAGGGGTTCCGGTTCAGGCTGTACCTTATCTCCACCGCCACCATCGCCCTGCTGACCGCCGCCTTTGCCTCTGTTTACGTGATCACCGAAATGAACGGCTACCGCAGCACCCTCGAGCGCGAGGGTAAACTGCTGGCCACCATTCTCGCCCAGAACGCGCGGCTGCCTCTCTTTGCCGAAAACAGGGAAGCGCTTTCCCTGCTGGCCAGCGCCAGCGCACGGCACCCCTCCATCCTGTTCGTCTCCATCAGCAACGCCGAAGGGCAGCTGCTCACCGAGGTCAGGAACCGCAAGGACGACGTCGGCGATGCCATCGACATGGACGTGCCGATCACCTCCCCCGGCACGGTGCTGTCCCCCGATGCGGTGCTGCTTGGACGCGCGACGGTCGACAACAAGCGGGTGATCGGCCATGTCCATCTGCGCCTGGATACCTCGGGCGTGCGGGAGCAGCTGAAAGAGCTGCTGGTGGCCTCCCTGGCCATCGGCACCCTGTTCTGGATCAACGTCTCGCTTCTTTGCTACCAGATCCTGAAGCGGGTCACCTACTCCTTCAAGATGCTCCTGCGCGGCATCGAGGAGATCGGTTCGGGCCACCTCTCCACCCGGGTCGACCTGGAAGGCGACGACGAGCTGGCGAGGGCTGCCAACGCCATCAACGCCATGGCAGCCTCCCTGGAACTGCGTGAACTGGAGAACCTTTCGCTGCAGGAAGAGCTGCTGAAGGCGATGAAGCTCGAGGTCCAGGAGGAGAAGAAGCGGGTAATGGCGCGGCTCATCCAGACCAACAAGATGACCTCGCTGGGGCTGCTGCTCTCCAGCATGGCGCACGAGATCAACAACCCCAACGCCTCGATCCGCTTCTCCGGCCACATGATCTCCAAGATCTGGGCAGACGTGGTGCCTGTCCTGGACCGCATCCGCGAAGAAGAGGGTGACTTCTATCTTGGGGGGGTTCCCTTCCAGACCGCGCGTACCGCTCTTTCGGACAATGCCGTCAAGATCGTGGAGAACTCGGAGCGGATCGCCCGGGTGGTGCAGGGCTTGAGGGAGTACGGGATTGGGGATGCGACGAAGGGCCGGCCGGATTTCAACCTGAACGACGCGGTCTCCGCCGCGCTTTCGGTGCTGGCCTGTCAGATGAAGCAGAACGTGCAGCTGCGGACAGCGCTCGGCAGCGATGTGCCAGCCATTGCCGGCAGCCAGCAGCAGATAGAGCAGGTGCTGATCAACCTCATCATGAACGCCATGCAGGCACTTCCCAACGCCTGCGGCGAGGTGGATGTGACCACCCGTTATGAGAGGGAAAGCGATGAAGTCGTAGTGGAAGTTCAGGACACCGGTGCCGGTATCAGCGCCGAGATCATGGAGCGGCTTTTCGAGCCCTTTTTCTCCACCAAACTTGATCGGGGCGGCAGCGGGCTGGGATTGTACATCTCTCAATTCATCGTGGCGGAGCACGGCGGGCGCCTGCTCCTCTCTTCCGAACCGGGCAATGGGACTCTTGCCCGGGTGATCATTCCCGTCAAACGGGGTGCCGCCTTACTGGGTGAGCTGGTCACCGCCGAGAACAAGCAGCATGCCGCCGATACGGTCCATCAGGCTGGCTAACGCCTCACCCTCACAATTTCCTCCGCAGATCCTGCGCATCTGGGAAAGAAGCCCCTCGAACTGATCCTCGCCACACAGCGCTCCATCCATATCCTTTGTTATGGTCTCGTTCAGCAGCAGCCTCTTCATCTGGATTAGCTGTATCTCCACCCGCAGTTTCTTGATGGTCGGCATATCGCTTTGCTTCAGAAGCTGCAGGCACTGGTTGATGATGCTGTACTGGTAGTCCATGTGGGGCCCCTCATGTGTGGAATTATAACAACTGCATCCTTTTATCAACAATCGTGCCAACTTGGACCGTTTTGGCGCCAATTGAAAGGTGCGCACTTTTACCACTTTACCCGTCACGTAATTAACGACCCTTTCGGCATGGTGTGAATTTTTTTACAGTCCGGTCTGCGTTTGTGAACAAAAACGGCGGCATTTCGGCGGTTTGTCGTGGGTGTAAAAAAATTCACAGTTCATTTTTTTACAAGCGAGGGAATTGCTAAACACGGGGTGTACAAGGTAGGTCGTGGCGCTAGGCGGGCTGTGCGGGGGGCGAGGGAGAAACTATGGGCTGGTTGCGGTGACAAGGTTGCGCGGCAGCCAGGTGGCGAGCAAGAGCCAGCTTTGGCGGGACTGGCTTCGGCAGCGTGAAGCAGGGGCGTCAGCGGCAGGGGCGTTAGCGGGCAGGAGAGTAGGAGAGAGAGTAGGGGAGTAGGGGAGTAGGGGAGTAGGGGAGTAGGGGAGTAGGGGAATAGGCGGGCAGGGGGAGCGATAACTTGGCGAGGCCCCGGCCCCGAAGTCCCTACCGTACCCTGGGTGCGCGTAGCTGACCCCTGCAGGCCTGGCACCGGACGCCATGAAGCCGCGGCGCCTCCAGCACCTGCCTTCCGCCGCCTACCTTTCTATTTGCCGCCCGACAGGCACTTTTTCACCTTGCTGGTGATTTCGACGGCCGTGAACGGCTTCAGGATATAGCCGTCGGCACCGGCTTCCTCGGCCAGGGTGCGCATCTCCTGGTCGGTCTTGGAGGAGAGGAGCAGGATCGGTATATCCTTGCTCATTTCGTTTTCCTTCAGGATCTTGGCCTTCTTGTTGCCGTCCAGCATCGGCATCATGATATCCATTATGATCAGGTCCGGTTTGTTCCTGGAGAAGATGTACCGGTTGGCCTCGATGCCGTTGGTGGCGGTGGAGACTTGGTAGCCGGCATCCTCCAGGGCGTCCTTGGCCATGGCCAGTACCAGGTCGCTGTCGTCTATGATCAGGATATTCTTGTCCACTTTTCCTCCTTCAATCTATGGTTGGCGGCCCTGTCCCGCAATAGGACCGCGGCGGCTCCCCTTGGTTGTGTGCGGGGGCGTCAGGGGATGGGAAACAGTTGTGAAATGGTGTCCGGCATCCGTTCCAGCGGCAGCACCTGGTCCACAGCGCAGAGGTTGATGGCGGCCTTGGGCATGCCGAATACCGCGCAGCTACCCTCGTCCTGGACCAGGGTGGTGCCGCCCCGCTCCTTGATCTGCAAGAGCCCCTGCGCCCCGTCCTTCCCCATGCCGCTCAGCAAGAGGCTCACCACCTGCTCGCAGGGGTGCTGGGCGAGCGAGCTGAAGAAGACGTCGATGGAGGGGCGGCAACAGTTGACGGGCGCCTGGTCGGTCAGCCGGATTCTGCCGTCGCAGATCGTCATGTGGCAGCCGTCCGGCGCCACCACCGCCTCGCCCGGCAGGTAGCGTGCCCCGTCCACCCCCAGCCTGACCTTGATGGAGCATTCCCTGTCCAGCCAGGAGGCGAAGCCGGCGGCGAATCCGTGGGCGATGTGCTGCACCACGAAGACCGCGGCGGGAAAATTGGGCGGCAGGCTTCTTAGCACGCTCATCACCGCCTTCGGGCCACCGGTGGAGGCTCCGATGGCGAGGATGTTGGGGGTGGAGCCGGAGGTCTCCACCCTCTCCTCGAAGAGCGGCTTGGTTTTTCGGCGGGGGTGCCTGATCACCCTGATACCGGAAAGGAGTTTCGCCTTCTCCAGAAGCGTGAGGGCGAATTCCTGCAGGGAGCCGGCATCGTTGAGTTCCGGCTTCTCCATCACGTCCAGCGCACCCCGCTTGATGGCCGCGAAGGCGCGGTCGACCTCGCGTTCATCGACGGCGGCCGATAATACCAGCACCGGGGTTGGCGCGATGGCCATGATCTCCTCGATGGCCTGCAGCCCGTCCAGGACCGGCATGATCAGGTCCAGGATGATCAGGTCAGGTTTCAGGGCGAGGGTCAGTTCCACCGCTTCCTGTCCATTGCAGGCCCGGCCAACCACGGTGGTGTCCGGACAGTTCTCGAAGATCTCGGAGAGTACCTCCCGCACCAGCAGGGAATCGTCAGCGATCAGTATTCGTATGCACATACCAGTCGTCCTCTTGACCAGCCGGCTTCCTCAGCAGCGGTCCATCCTTTTTCCGTTCGTTCATCTGCTCAGAAGCCCGGCTGGGGGCAGACCCGAACCTCGAAGTGGCCCCCACCAGAACAGCGGGGCCGGTGCTACTCGTTTCCTACCAGCATCTGCACCGTTTCCAGCAGCATCCCCTGGTCGAAAGATCCCTTCACCACGTAAGCCTGGGCGCCTGCCTCCAGCGCCTGGCGCTTGTCCTCGTCCCGGGAGAGGGAGGAGACAATGATGACCGGAGTCTCCCGGTACTGTTCGCTCGCCCGCAACTGGCGGGTCAGCTGGAAACCGTTGATGCCGGGCATCTCGACGTCCGAGATGATCAGGTCGAAATGGTCGCGTCCCGCCTTTTCCAGGGCGTCTTCGCCGGAGACCGCGGTCTCCACCCGGTAGCCGTGGGCCACCAGGATGCTCTGTTCCATGGTCCGGGTGGTGATGGAATCGTCCACCACCAGCACCCGGACCTGGGGGCGCTCCCGCTCGCTCTCGGCCCGGCGCATCCCCGGCTGGCTGCGGGTGTCCGCCGCTGAGAAGAGGTCGGGAACGTTCAGGATCAGGGCGGGGTCGCCGTCCCCCATGATGGTGGCCCCGAACACGAACTGCACGTTCCGGAACTGGTTGCCCAGCCCCTTGACCACCACCTCCGAGTTCCCCAGGTGGAGATCCACCGTGCAGGCCATCCGCTGGTCGCACAGCTTGAGGACCAGGGCGGTCAGCCTTTCCCCGCTTGCTTGAGGCTGCGGCAGCCCCAGCATCTGGGAGAGGCTGTAGAGCGGGGTGGTGACGCCGCGCACCTTGATGACCTCGCGCCCCCCCACCGTCATGATGTCGTGTTCGCGCACCTTCAATAGTTCCTGCACGTAGTTGATGGGAATGGCGAAGGTTTCCCCGCCGCATTCCACCAGGAGCGCCTCCAAAACGGAGAGCGACAGCGGCAGTTGCAGGGCGATCTCGGTGTAACTCCCCAGCTCGCTGGAGAGGGTCAGGTTTCCCTTCACCCGCTCCACGTTCTTCTTCACTACGTCCATGCCGACCCCGCGGCCGGCGACGTCGGTTACCGTCTCGGCGGTGGAGAACCCCGGCCTGAGCGTCAGGTAGAGCGCCTCCTCGTCGCGCAAAAGCTCTGCGTCGCGCTGGTCGATGACTCCGCGGGCGAGGGCTGCCGCCTTGATGCGGGAGGGGTCCATGCCGCGGCCGTCGTCGCGCACTTCGATGACCACCGAGCTCCCTTCGTGGCGTGCCGTCAGGCGGACCGTTCCCTGGCGGGGCTTGCCGCGGGACTCGCGCTCCTCGGGAAGCTCGATGCCATGACAGACCGCGTTGGTGAGCAGGTGGATCAGCATCGGTTTGAGCGCTTCCAGCAGCACGCGGTCCATCTCGATGGCGCTGCCCACCGTCTCCAGCCTGACTTCCTTGCCCAGTTGCTGGGAGAGGTCGCGCACCATCCTCTCGAAACCGTCGCCGATGGTCCTAAGCGGGAGCATCCTGAGCCCCATCGCCTTGCCGTGCAGCTCCTGGATGAGGTAGTCCAGGTAGAGGATGTCCTCCTCGAGGTCCCTGCGGAAAGAGGAGAGGATGGCGGCGGTGGCAGCCTCCGCGGTGGCTGCGATCTCTTTCAGCCCCGACAGCCGTGTCTCCAGGCGCTTCTTGTTGATGATCATCTCCCCGATCAGGTTGACCAGGGCGTCCAGGGTCTTCACGTTGGCGCGCACCGTGCCGGTTGACTGGTCGGCGGCGCTCTCCTTGGCTTCGGCGGCCACTGGCTGCTGGCCGGCCTCGCCCCGCTCGTAGGCCGCCACGAAGCTCTCCACGTCCAGGGGGGGCGGCTCACCTTTGACCAGGGCAGCAGTGATCAGGGCGACCGCGTCGGTCCCCTTCAGGAGCTGGTCGATGGCGGCGGCATCCACCTCCCGCACCCCCTGCTCCATCCCCTTCAGCTGCTCCTCCATGGTATGGGTGATGGCGCTGATGTCGGAGAGCCCCACCATGCGGGCCGATCCCTTCAGGGTGTGGGCGTTTCGCAAAAGCTCGTGCAAAAGGCTCATGCGGGTGGGGTTCTTCTCCAGCACCAGCAGTCCGCTTTGCAGCGAGGCCAGATGGTCCTCCGCCTCCCGGCAGAAGATCTCGACGTAGCGCTTGGACATTTAGGCCTCTTTCTCGGTGATGTCCCTGAGTCTCGCGGCCAGTTCCAGGATCTCGGCGATGGCCCTCTCGGTCTCGTTGGCGCTCATCGCCACCTGCTGTGCCACGTCGCGCACCTCCGACATGGTCTCCGCCATCTGCTCGCAGGCCGAGGTCTGCTGCTGGGTGGAGAGGCTGATCTCCTTGGCGGTCCGCGAGGTCTCGTGGGCGGTCCCCACGATGGAGGCGAAGGAGAGCTGGACCTTGTCCACCAGGCTGCTGGCCGCATCCACCGCCTTGGTCCCCTCCTCAGTGACCATGATGGTGTTGTTGGTGGCCCGCTGGATCTCGCCGATCAGCCCGTTGATCTGGCGGGTCGCCTCCACCGTGCGGTCGGCGAGCCTTTTCACCTCCTGGGCCACGATGGCGAAGCGCTTGCCGGCCTCGCCGGCGCCGGCTGCCTCGATGGCGGCGTTCAGCGCCAGCAGGTTGGTCTGGTCGCTGATCTCGTCGATGATCTCGATGATGCCGCCGATCTTCTGGCTGTTATCCCCCAGTTCCAGCATGGCCCGGGCGATGCTCTGCACCTGGTTCCTGACCTTGCCCATCCCCTCGATGGCGTTGGCCACGTCGTCGCGCCCGGCGTTGCAGTTCTTGGCGGTGTCGTCGGCCACCGTCTCCACCGACTTGGCGTTGGAGGTGATCATCTTGGCGGTGATGGCGATCTCCTCGGAGGTGGTGGTCACCTCCTGGACCGCGCTCGCCTGCTGGGTGGCGCCCGAGGCCTGCTGGGCGCTGATGGCCATCATCTCGTTGGAGGCGCTGGAGAGCTGGACCACCGCCTCCTTGACCGAGGCGATCAGCCGGCCGCTTTTGGCGATCTCCTCCTTGAGGTCGCGCACGATGACGTTGGTCATCACGTTGAAGGCCTCCGCCAGCTCCCCGATCTCGTCGTTACTTTCCACCGGCACCGTCTCCTCGAGGTTGCCGGCCGAGATCCGGTGGGCGGCGGCGGTCAGGTTGTGCAGGGGGCGCACGGCCCGGCCCACCACGAACAGGATGGTGGCGCTGGAGACGATCAGCATTAGCGCCATGCTTCCCACGATCTGGTTTCTCAGCATGGCCGCCTTCTCGTCGATCTTGATCATGGAGAAGCCGATTCGGAAGGCTCCCCAGTGCTTGCCGTTCACCATGACCGGCACCGAGAGGTCCCACATCTTCTCGCCGGTATCGCGCTGGTAGACCTGCTGCAGGAACGGCTGCAGGTTGTGGGCGGCGGTCACACCGGTCTCATCCTTGAAGATCTGCTTGGAGCGGCTGTTCTTGCGGTCCCTTTCGTGGTCGCCGGTAACGGCCGCGGAATATTTGGTGTTGTGGGTAGGGATGTAGCCGTTTCGGTCCACCAGCACGGCGAACACCACCTGGTCGTCCTTCAGGAACTCGTCCTCGATATTCTGGATGGCCCCGTCGGTGAAGCTGTCGAACTTGGTGTGGTACTTGACCGGATCGGTGCCGGGGATCGGCTGGTACTGCTCGTCGAAGAGCTGGTCCGTGGTGAGCTTGCCGCTGGTGACCGCCTCGCCCAGCACGCGCTCCATGGTGCGGGCCCCGGTCTGGGCCAGGATCTTACCTTTGGCGAGCAGCTCCTCCTCCATGGCGGCCCGGCGGGAGCGGACGAAGTAGATGGAGAAGGCGGTCATGATGACCACCAGGACCATGATGAGCACGCTGACGATCTTTACGGAAAGTTTGTTGGACATGAATACCCCTGACTGGCGTTTGATGAATTATCTATGGTCTTCAGGTGCTGCTCAGGCCTCGCCTACCACCAGCTCAGGCGAACTGAGCAGGGCCTGCAGGTCCAAAAGGACGATGGCCCCGTCTTCGTCGTTGAAGTGCCCCCGCACGTACTGCTGCCCTCCGCCGGTGCCGCCGTGCAGGACCGGCTCGAACCTCTCGAAGGAAAGCCCCTGCACACCCAGCGCCGATTCCGCCAGGATGCCGGTGGCGAAGCTGTCGGAGCGGACCACGATCACTCTCGCCGTGGCCCCCAGCTCGGGCTGTTTGAGCCCCAGCATGGGCCGCACGTCGACGGCGGCGGTGATCTCTCCGCGCAGGTTGAAGATGCCGGCGATCATCTCCTGGACGGCGGGCACCCTCACCAGCCTCGGGACCCGGATCACCTCGCAGGCGTACTGGGTCTCGAAGGCATAGCGTTCTCCCCCCAGGCCGAACACCAGGCACTCAAGGAGCTCCTCGGTGACCGATTCCTCGTCGGCCAGCCCCTGCCAGTACTCGTCACGCATCTTGGAAAGGACGGTGCGGATGTCGTAGGAGGCATCGTTTTCAGTGGTCATGCATGCTCCTTGTTCAGGTCTTCAGCCCGATGCTGTTGATGCCGGTGATCCCGTCGTGGGCGAGCGCCTGCTGGAGGTGCTCCAGGCACCCGGTGGTGGAAAGCCCGCCGGAGTAGGGGATGAGGGCGTCCTCAGCCTGACGGGCCAGGATCCTGATGCTGTTTCTGATCTCCCGGGCGGCTTCCTGCACCCGGCCGAGCTTTAGGTGCAGGCGGCCCATGTGGTAGCGCGGCATCACGAAGTCGTGGTCGAGCAGCAGCGCCTTGCGGTACTCGTCCGCGGCCTCGGCCAGCCTCCCGCAGGCATCCAGCACCACCCCCTTCAGGAAGTAGGCGTCCGGGAGCAGATCGTTGATGCCGATCACCTTGCAGCAGGTGTCCAGCGCCTCTTCGAAGCGCCCCTTGGCCTGCAGGATGAAGCCCTTCAGGATCAGCGCCCCGGTCTCGGTGGGGAACTCGGCGAGCACGGTCTGCAGGAGATCGAAAGCCTCGTCCAGACGCTCGGCGTCGAAAAGCCTGCGTGCGGTCTCCAGGTTGTCCAGCGAGGAGACGCTGGCCGGCTGGCCCTGGACGGCTTGGAGCTCGGCAGGTGTGACAGGGGGCTCCGCAGAAGCTTTCGGGGCGGCAGGCTGCGCAAAAACTGCAGTGGCTGCAGGCTGCGCGAACGGAAGCGGCGTCGCAGAGTCTAGGGCGGGCTCGGCCTGCCGGAGCGTTTCCGGCCTTACCTGGGGGTGTAGTGTGACGTGAGCGGCCTCGGCGGTGGCAGCCTCCCTGCGGACGTAGAAGAAGCTGTCACGGTGCCGTTCCAGTTCCAGCAGCGGTCCACGCTGGAAGAGGGACTCGGCATGGCCCAAGAACAGCTGTCCACCGGCAGAGAGCCGCTCGGCAAAGGCGTTAACCATCTCTTGGGCGGCTTCCGGCGAGAAGTAGATGAGCACGTTCCGGCAGAATATGGCGTCCAGGTCGTGCAACTCCTGGCAAAATTCGCCCTGGCAGGAAGCTGAAAGGTTCAGGTGGTGAAAGCTGACCAGGCTCTTGATCTCCTCCCGGATGGCGAATCCTTCACCGGCACGCCGGAAGTAGCGCTGCTGGTAGTCGGGCGGGGTGGTCCTCAACGACCACTGGGTGTAGACCCCCTTGCGGGCCCTGGAAAGGGACTGGTGGTTGATGTCGGTGGCGATGATCTGGATGTCACGCTCGCGCCAGTCGGGAAAGGCCTCCACGATGCTGATGGCGATGGAATAGGGCTCCTCGCCGGTGGAGCAGCCGGCGGACCAGATCCTGATCGGCTGGCCGGAGCGGGCGACCGAGGCCAGCCGCTCTTTCAAGGCCTGGAAGTGGGCCGGATAGCGGAAGAAATAGGTTTCCCCCACGGTCAGGTACTGCAGCAGCTTCTGCAACTCGTGACGGCTCTCGCCGTAGCGCCGCAAGTAGTCGAGGTATTCGCCGCAGTCGTCCAGGTGCAGGACTGCCATCCGCTTGTTGAGGCCGCGCTCGAGGGCGCTGCGGTTTCTGGTTTCGAATTGAAGGCCGGTGGCGGCCGCGATGTGGCTGGAGAAAAGCTGGTACTCGGCATCGCCCAGGGTGACACGCTGCACAGGCCGGCTGCCGCGCTGGGCGACTGCAGCGACCGCCTCCAGCAGGCGGGCAACGTCCAAGGGCCAAGGGATGAAATCGAAGATGTGCAGGAGTTCCGTTTCCAGCTTGAGACGCTCGGAAATCAGGATGGCGGGGATGGTCCGGGTCCCCTCCAGGGAGTGCACGCGGTGCTCGACGGCAAGCGGTGCAGCCTGTTCCGGCTGCACGCAGACCACGACCAGGTCGGGTTTTTCGTGGCGGATGGCGCGGAAGGGGTCGCTTCCCTCCGGCAGGCAGCAGGGGAGATGTCCCGCGCTGGACAGGAGTTGACGCAGTTGATCGGCGCGGGAGGAGGTGTCGGTGATAAGGAGGATCTTCAATGCCAAGGGCAATTCCTTTGCCGGCTGACCGTGGTCCGAGGACTGCTCCGGTACGGAGTTATAAAATCTCGGCCATCGAGTGCTCAACGGGTGAAACTCAAATACTTCTTTGAAGGTCAAGCACTATTTGGTGAACCAGGGAGAGCAGTTTAATACTAGTAATTAGGACGGTTTTGGTCAACTAAAATTAATCTCATAATTAAAATGGTGTTTTGAATTTGTGTATATTTCAACGGCCACCGGGGTACTTGCCGCTATCTTGCCGGGGGATGCCCAATGGTGGGGATGCAGCGCAGGATTGCCAGCCAGGAAGAGCTCAAGGGGAAGGGGTTTTGCCCTGAGGGGTGCGGCTTGGTCTGCGGAGGTCGGCTCAGCTGAAATCGCGGTGGTTGGGATGGGTGCAGAGGTACCCGTCGACAAAGAGAATGGCGAAGTTGCAGCGGCATTTGCCGTCCTCTGTCAGGCAGTTGGAGAAGTCGGTGGTGAAACTGGCGGTTCGGCAGCGGAAGTCGGGCGCCGAAGACGCGCTGGCAGCGGTAGATGAGGGCATGGAATGGCTCCTGGCTTAGGATTGCCTCCGCGGAGGAGGGGCGGCTCATGATAGACCCGCCAAGACCTTTCCAATTATAGCCGCCTCTGCATTTTTGCAAGGAACCGGGCACAAATACTTCAGATTCGGCCAAGATCGACCAAGTGGTAACACCGCTGCAACCTTTGGGCCCCAGGGCTTATGCCGGGCCGCGGCCTCATTGTCACGCAGTGGCGCGCCCAACTGCAGATTTACCTTTTCCGAATTCCACTCTTTGTGTATATTGTTGCCTCTTTAAATCCCATCCATAAACAGATGCTATGAACCTTTCCGGAAGCGCAATGGTCGCCAGATTGATTGCAGGTTGTGCCTGTGGGGAGAAAGGCCGGAAGAGACGGCTTTTCGCCCTGCTGTTTTTCGTCCTGTTTTCCTTTTTGCCTGCCGCCGCGCAGGCCGCCATTTCCATCACCCGGACTTCGGGTCCCCAGTTCTACACCGATACCAGCATCTCCAGCCCCGGCATGCCGAGCTGTGGCTACGTCTCTTTCAACGTCACCGCTTCCTCGGCAATTGCCGACGCCTGGGCCACCATCGGCTCCTTCACCGGCGGCTACCTTGCCCCAGGCGGTGGAGAAAGCGGCGTGTCCCACCTCGGCCCGATGTCCGCCGGCCAGACCAAGCCGGTTTTCTTCTTCCTCTGCTCTTCCTACAGCACACTTAACATATCCCCGCCCCAAGGGCTCGACATCACGGTCTACAGCGGGAACCCCTCCGCCGGGGGGACGCCGGCCGGTTCCAGCACCATTTCCACGGTCATCAACAACAACGTCATCCAGGCCAACCCCAACCAGGTCAACGTGATCATCTCCGGGCCCAACCCGGCCCAGGTGGGGGGGCTGGTCACCATGACGGTGGACGGGGATACCGGCACCGTCGGCTGCGTCAATCCCCCCTCTGCCTGCAGCGGCTCCGCCGGCGGTCCCCTGGAATTCTCCCCGGCAACCTTCTCCGGCTGGCGGGCAGACTCCTTCCAGATGATCGGCAGCAACATAACCCTTTCCGGCGGCAGCTCCGGTTCCTGGGACAACGTCCTGTACCTCGATTCCGTCCCCGCCTCGGCCACCAGCCACTACCTGGCGACCTTCTACTTCCGGGCCATGGCCCCTACCGGTACCACCACGACCCTCTCGCCGGTATCCTATATCGCCAGCGGCACCCAGATGAAGCACACCACCCTCTCCAGCGGTGCCTACACCATCCAGGGAGGGCTTCAGCCGGTCGACTCGCCGCAGGCTTCCGTCTACCTGACCAAGAGCGGTACCGCCACCCTGCCGGCCCAGGGGGGAAGGGCGACCTACAGCGTGACCGCCACCAACTCCGGCCAGAATGCGGTTTCCCTCGACACCTTCATCGACGTGCTGCCGGCCGGGGCCAGCTACGTTGCCGGCTCCTCTTCCTTCAACGGCACCTCGCTTCCCGACCCCTCCATTTCCGGCAGCACCCTGACCTGGTCGTCCATCTTCAGCATCGCTGGCGGAAACGGCACCGGGAAGCTGGTGTTCCAGGCCGACCTGCCGGCCACACCGGGAAGCTACACCGACGCCGTCACCGCCCGCATCGGGTCGACCGTGATCGACTCCACCGTCCAGCTTGGCGACAACGTGCCGGCCACCGCCAGCACCGCCGTGCTGATGGCGCCGACCATCTCCCAGAGCATTTCCCCTTCCGCCCTGGGGGTCAACGGTGTGGCTGCCATCACCCTGACCATCGCCAACCCCAACAGCGGCTATGCCATGAACGGCATCTCGTTCTCCGACACCCTTCCCAGCTCGCCGTCCGGGCTCGGCCTGACCGCCGGCCCCCGCGGGTCCACGGTGGAAACGACCTGCAAGGACTCCTCGGGGGGGACGGTGCCGCTCTCGGTGGCCGGCAATACCTTCGGCATCCCGCTTGGTTCCAATGCCACCCTGGCCGCCGGGGGGAGCTGCACGGTCACCGCCTACGTCACCTCGGCCGGCATCAATACCAGCTACACCAACACCACCGGTACGGTTTCCTCCACCAATTGCGGTACCGGCGGAACCGCCACCGCTTCGGTCACCTTCACCGCCAAGCCGACCGTCACCAAGTCCTTCGCTGCCCCGACCATCGCCAGGAACGGCACCACCGCGCTGAACTTCACCGTCTCCAGCCCGGTCCCCGTCACCTCAGTGGCCTTTGACGACCTCTTCCCGCCGGGTATGGTCACCGCGAGTCCCCTTGCCGTTACCCCGGCTGCGCCCTGCGGAGGCAACCTGAGCTCGTGGAACGGCAGCACGGCAGGTGCCCTCAGCGCAACAGGCGGCGACGCCGGCATCCGGCTGACCGGCGGCAGCATCCCCTCGGCCGGGGGGAGCTGCAGTTTCACCGTCAACGTCACCGCCGCACCCCCCGGCCCGTACGACAACACCGCCGGCGGCGTCTCGTCGACAGAGACCGGTGCCGCCGGCCCGGCCAGCAACACCGCGGAACTGATGGTGCTGACGCCCCCGGGTGTGACCAAGAGCTTCTCCCCGGGCACCATCGACAAGTCGGGGCTCTCCACGCTCACCATCACCCTTACCAACAGCAACGCCGTCCCGGTCACCGGCGCCTCCTTCAACGACCTCTTTCCATCCGGAGTGGTGACCGCCAATCCGCCCAGCCTCTCCCCTAGTTCCCCCTGCGGAGGGACGGTCAGCTCCTGGAACGGCACCACGACAGCTCCCCTCAGCGCTACCGGCGGGGATGTCGGCATCGGTTTCACCGGCGGCACCATCCCCGCGAGGGACGCCTTGGGCAACCCGGGGATCTGCACCGTCTCCCTCAAGGTGACCTCCAACACGGTGAACCCCGCACCCGGCTATCAGAACACCCTGGCTGCCGGCTCCGTCTCCAGCGGCAACGCCGGCAGCAACACAGCCGCAGCCTCGGCCAACCTGGTGGTGAATGGCACCCCGTCCATCGCCAAGAGTTTTGACTTCACCAGCAGCCCGGGTACCGGCACCATGGTGCTGACCATCACCAACAACCACACCACCGGCATCAGCGGCCTTTCCTTCACGGACCTCTTCCCGTCCGGCATGGTCACCGCCAATCCCCCCGTCCTGTCCAACAGCTGCGGCGGGACCGTCTCTGCCTGGAACGGTAGCGGTTCCGGAACCCTCTCGGCAAGCGGAGGGGACGCTGGGATCACGCTGAGCGGGGGGAGCATTTCCGCTGCGGGCGGCAGCTGCACCATCAGGATCAACCTGACGGTGAACTCGGTGGGGATCTACACCAACCAGACCTCCGGCGTCTCGCTGACCGCCCCCTTTGCCGGCACGGGTAGCCCGAGCGGCACGGCGACCTGGATCGCGCCGCTGATCGGCAAAACCATCAACCCCGAGATCGGCGGGCCGGGCGATTCCTCCACCCTGACCATCTCCATCAACAACCCCAGCCAGGCCACCACGCTGACCGGGGTGGCCGTTACCGACACCTATCCCACCACGGCCACCAAGCCCGACGGTTCCACGCTGACCGCGGCGATGACCAATGTGTCCTCGACTGTCAACTCCAGCAACTGCGGGGCGGGGGCCAGCATACAGACCTTCACCAGCGGTGGCGCCCAAGGGGTGGCGCTCACCAACGGGACCGTGGCGCCCGGCGCCACCTGCACCTTCTCCACGACCGTCCAGGCGACCAACACCACGCCTGCCAGCTACTACAACACGACTGGAAGGGTCAGCTCGAACCAGGGTGTGGGGGGCACTTCGTCCGACTTCCTGCAGATCGTGTCCAAGCCGACCGTCAGCAAGTCTTTTTCTCCCGCGACCGCCACCTTCTCGGGAGCCACCGCCACCAGCTTCCTGACCATCAGGATCGACAACAACTCCACCAACGCGGTAAGCAGCCTGTCGCTTACCGACAACTTCCCGGCCACCCCCTCGCAGATGCGCTGGGTTCAGGATGCAGGCAACAGCAACACCTGCGGCGGCACCCTGACCGATGCTTCCGGGGCATCCCTGGTGTCCGGCCTTTCCACCGGGCTGAAACTTGTCAACGGCAGCATCCCGGCTCCCACCGCCAGCAATCCCAACCCGAGTTGCACCATCGTCCAGAAAGTTTCCGTCTCGGCGACCGGGGCCTACACCAATACGACTTCCGGCGCCACCTCCAGCCTCAACCCTTCGCCCGGTCCGACCGGTTCGGCGAACCTGCAGGCGATCCTGGCGGCCCCCACCGTGGTGAAAAGCTTTGCCAGCGCCAATTTCCAGACCGGCGGCACCGACCGTCTCACCATAACGGTCACCAACCCCAACACCACGGCCATCGCCGGCCTTAACTTCGTCGATACCTATCCCTTCAACATGGTGAATGCCCCGGTCCCCAACGTGGCCATCGGTCCGGCTGCCAGCGGCTGTTCCGGACAGATCGTTGCCGGAGGAGCCAACAACAACCAGTTGAGCGTCACCCAGGGGAACATTCCCGGCAACAATACCTCCTGCACCTTCTCGGTGGACGTGACCAGTACGGTCCCCAGCAGCTACACCAACACGCTGGCCGCCGGAACCGTGCTCTCCAACAATGCCGCCGCGCCGACAGCTGCGGCTTCGGCCTCGGCCACCGCCCTGCAGCCCCCCACGGTCATGAAGGTGTTTGGCGACAGCAGCAAGGTGAAGGGGTACCCGACCACACTGACCTTGACCCTGACCAACCCTTCGGCCAACCCTGCCGCCCTCACAGGGCTCAAGCTGGACGACACCTTCCCCTCGGGGATGAGCCTGCAGTCCACCTCTTTTGCTTTTACCCCGTCGGGATGCGGCAGTGTCACCAACACCTCGGGAGCGACCTCGTCGGTCGGAGATGGCAACCTGCGGCTGTCGGTGCCCACCCTGGCTCCCGGCGCCAGCTGCCAGGTGGTCGCCTCGGTCACCAGTTCCGTCCCCGGCAACATCACCAATACCACCAACGCACCGGTCGCTTCCGGTCCCACCACCCTGACCGGGTACAGCGCCAGCGCTCCCATCACCTTCTACGGAGTTCCGGTCATCACGGTATCGAAGACCGCCAGCGCGAGCAGTGTGGTCCCCGGGCAGGTGGTGACCTACACCATCCTGGTCACCAACACCGGGGATGGTCCGGGCACCAGCACCTTGCTGACCGACGATCTCAGCCCCTACAGTTCCCTGTATTTCAACAACGGCTCCCCGTTCACCTTCAACGACACCTGGAGGGATGCGCAGGGAAATCCGTCCACGCTTGCCATGGGGACTCCTTCGTACTCAAACAACAAGAAGGTCTCCTGGTACCAGCGACCTGCTGGCGACACCTTCACCGGCTACGATGGCACGATCACCAACTGGCGGATCCCGATGGTCAACAGCATCGGCGCCGGTGAGTCGTTCACCATCCAGTACCGTGTCAAGGTGAACTAGCTGCGTTTTTCGACCGGGCGGGAAAGGCCTGAACTTCCCGCCGCAGACCCGCCTGGCTAGCCCATTTGGCAATCCCGTCCCGCGCAACTTTTCCTGGTTCACCTCATAGATCCATCCCTTTTGTTCCCATGCTGATAACTGATGACGGAGCCGTGCGGGTCGTTCCGTTTCCGGCCGTCCGGCGATGGCGTGAAGTGCGGCCCGGCGCAGGCTGCAGCGCCGGTACACGGTGGCGGTTGCCCTTAGGGCTGGAATCCGCAGGAACGGTTGCGCGCCTCTTCAACGAGAGGCCCGGCTGCTATGAGGGGGACAGGTGGTGCGAAACTATGGGGGGATTTTCGCAGATGCGGGGCTTCCCTCACCCCGACCCTCCCCCGGTGGGGGATGGGGAGCTTGGATTATGAGGGAAAGTAGCGACTAAGAGGCCGGGCGGCGGGAGAGGCCGGGTGGCGGAAGAGGCCGGGCGGCGGGAGAGGCCAGGTGCGCGGGAGAGGCCAGGTGCGCGGGAGAGGCCAGGTGCGCGGAGGTGGAACGCGGGTTGGGTGCAACCGGGATTCTGCAATTACCGGCTGTTGGATGCCGCCTGTTGCAGGGCAGGGGCGTAGTGCTGCATGGCCTCCCTCATCAGGCTGGAAATGCTCTGCCGGCTGCGCCGGGTCAGCTCATCCAGAATGACCTTTTCCTCGTCGTTAACCCTCAAAGAAATTACATAGTGACGTGCGTTGTCTTTTTTGGCCGGCATGATCTCCTCCTCGCACTTGACAGTAGTGGTAAGACCAATTATCCGTTTTTTAAAACAGTGTCAAGAAAATTTCCAGACACCCATCAAGATGCTTTACATGGCGCGCTTTCTCCGCTACTATATATGCTCGAAATTGGTAATAAAAAATGACCAAAAGCTCGGCGGAACGCGGCGGTGCGGTCACCCAGCCGCCTGAGGATGGCCGGTTCCGGTTATCCTAGAACGGCTTTCCAACGCGGACGGAAGGATGGAGGGGGCATGTACGAACAGTTCAAAACCAGGGCGGTTGCGGTCGGTGCCGAGGTGCACCGTTTCGCTAGCAGGCGGGATGCAGTTGAATTCATTGTGACGCTGCTGGAGAAGGAGGGGCTTACCGACCTGCCCGGCAGCTACGCTGTGTGGGCGGATCAAAGCCTGCTGGACAAGGCCGAACAGCTGCAGCTTCGCACTGTTGACGGTATCAGTTTCCAGGTGAACCGGGCGCTGGCAGCCAGGTCGCGCTTCGGCATCAGCAGGATGGAGTGGGCGGTGGCCGATACCGGATCGCTGGTCCAGGACCAAAGCGCACCCGAGCAGCGGCTTGCTTCCTCGCTTCCCGACATCCACCTAGCTGTGGTTCCCACCTCCAACATCGTCGCCAACAAGGTGGAACTGTTCCGGAAGATCAATCCCTCCACCAGCCGCTATATCGCCTTCATCACCGGGCCAAGCCGCACCGCCGATATCGAGCGCGTGCTGACCATCGGGGTGCATGGCCCGCAGCGTCTGATCATCGTTTTCGTGGATGAGCTGGAAGGGGGGAATTAGATGAGGAAGGAATTCAAGGCATCCATCGACCGCGCTGTGAATGACGCCAACCTCACCGGCGCGCTGGGGAAGTTCTCCGAGGCCTACAAGGTCAACCGGACCAAGGCCTACGAGGGAATCGATTTCGAAGAGCTCAGAAGCCGCATCGCCGAGATCAAATCCTCTGCAGCCTGCGATCTGGACGGGGTGGCGCGCGCCTTCCAGAAGAAGGCCGAGTCGCTGGGGGCGAAGGTCTTTCGCAGCCGAGACCCCCAGGAAGTGAAAGAGTACATCCTCAAGCTGGCCCAGGAGAACGGGGTCAGGACCGTGGTGAAATCGAAGTCGATGGCCACCGAGGAGATCCACCTGAACGCCCATCTGCTGGAAAACGGCATCTCGGTTGCCGAGACCGACCTTGGCGAGTGGATCATCCAGCTGGCCGGCCAGACTCCCTCGCACATGGTGATGCCGGCCATTCACATGACCAAGGAAGAGGTGGCCGAACTGTTCAGCAAGGAGGTCGACGAGCGGCTCTCCTCCGACATACCGAGGCTGGTCAAGGTGGCCCGTAACGAGCTGCGCCCCAAGTTCCTGGCCGCCGATATGGGGATCACCGGCGCCAACATCGCGGTGGCCGAGACCGGCAGCATCGTGCTGGTTACCAACGAGGGAAACGCCCGTTTGGTCTCCACCCTGCCGCGCATCCATGTGGCCGTGGTTGGGGTCGAGAAACTGGTGAAGGAGTTCGCCAGCGTGCCCACCATCCTGGAGGCCCTTCCCCGAAGCGCCACCGCCCAGCTTTTGACCAGCTACGTCTCCATCATATCCGGCCCCACCCAAAACGATGACGGCTCCCAAAAGGAGCTGCACATCATCCTGATGGACAACCAGCGGACCGAGATGGCGCGCGACGCCAAGTTCAAGCAGGCGCTGCAGTGCATTCGCTGCGGTTCCTGCCTGAACGTCTGCCCGATCTTCCGGCTGGTGGGCGGGCATGTCTTCGGCGCCGTCTATACCGGCGGCATCGGCACCATCTTGACCGCCTGGTTCGACGAGCTGAAGAAATCCGAGGAGATCCAGGGGCTCTGCATCCAGTGCGGCAACTGCAAGGAGGTCTGCCCCGGCAAGCTGGACATACCCGAGATGATCATGGAGATCCGCCGGCGCCTGGTGGCGGAGAAAGGGCAGCCGCTCGCCCAGAAGGCGATCTTCTCGGTGGTGAACAACCGCAGGCTGTTCCACGGCATGCTGCGCGCGGCCTCCATCGCGGGGAAGGCGTTCGCCTCCGGCAAGTTCATCCGGCACCTGCCGTTCTTCCTCTCCGATCTCACCGAGGGGCGCAGTCTCCCCGCTATCGCAGCCAAACCTTTCCGCGATCTGTTCAAGGAGATCGGGCAGCCCAAGGGGAAGGAGAAGATCGCTTTCTATGCCGGCTGCCTGATAGACTTCGCCTACCCTGAAATGGGTGAGGCGCTGGTGAAGGTCCTGAACAAGGCAGGTATCGAGATCGTCTTCCCCGACGAGCAGACCTGCTGCGGCGCTCCCGCCCTTTACAGCGGCGCCTACGAGGTGGCAGCCGAAAACGCCGTGCAGAATATCCTGGCCCTGCTGGATGAAGAGGTGGACCTCGTGGTCTCCGCCTGCCCGACCTGCACCGTGGCACTGGCCCACGACTTCACCAAGACGCTGGAGACGGCCGGCAAAGACGAGTGGCTGGAAAAGGCCCGGAAGCTTGCCGAAAAGACCGTGGACTTCTCGACCCTGGTCAAGCGGCTGGTGGACGAAGGGCGGCTCTCCTTCAAGGAAGGGGCGCAACTGGGGAGCGTCACCTACCACGACTCCTGCCACCTGAAGCGCACGCTGAGGGTCTCCGAACAGCCGAGGGAACTGCTGCAGAAGGCAGGCTACCGGGTCGCCGAGATGTTCGAGTGCGACATGTGCTGCGGCATGGGAGGATCCTACTCCATGAAACTTCCCGAGATCTCGGCCCCCATCCTGAAGAACAAGCTGAAAAATATCAAGGAGACCGGGGCTCCGGTGGTGGCCATGGACTGCCCCGGCTGCGTCATGCAGATCCGCGGCGGCATGGACCAGGACGGGGCCCCTGTCGAAGTGCGGCACTCGGTCGAGTTGCTGGTGGAACAGCTGGAAGATTAACCAAAAGGGACGGCGAGCACCGATACCGGGCCGCCGTCCTCTCCTTCCACAGGGCAGCTTTCCCTCTCGTTTTTCCCTCCCAATCCCAACACATTCAGTAACGGCAGGTAAGGGGGCGGGGACGTGGCGGCCGGCATGGCGTCCCGGGTCCCGGTTCTCGTAATTCACCAGCGCAGCGTGGTCGCCGTTGTCGATCAGTCTGGGTACTTCCTTTCCGAAAGGATGGCCCAGTCGTACGGTTCCACCACTGCCGCCTTGGGGCTCAAGTGCCCAGGTTATGGCCACCTGAGCCCCATAGTTGAAGGCGCCTTCGCAGGCATCGATAAACTCTACTAGAGAGATAGAGAGAGTATCCTTTTTTCTTGACTAAAATGGTTTGTTGCCATAAGGTGTGAAACACCAACCATCTGGGTTGGGTATTGGCGAAGCGCAGTCGCTATTGACGCATAGATTGCACCGGTTGGCGCAGCAGGAAGAGGGGGACCAGCATGAAGATCGACGAGAAAAAATTCCGGCAGCTCCTTGCCCGGGATCTTTCCATCCCGTCTCCGGAAGAACTCCGGCGGGTGGATGATATCTTCTTCGTCGGCGGCAACCTCCCGGAACGGCCAACGCTGGAAACCCTGTACGACAGCCATTACCAGAGCCACGCAGCCCTTTTCCATCTCACCTTCGGCGATCCCGACTCCTTTGCCAACGCCGAGACGCTCGCCCACATGATCAAGAAGAACTTCAACACCCGGCTGGTCGCCAGGCTCGATTTCCCTGCGCCAGCCAGCCTCATCGAGCGCGCCTACGCCGCCGGCGTGGACATCCTCGATGTCCCGCTGACCGTTTTTGACGCTTCCCGCTCGGCAGGCGGTGAAGCATGCTTCGAGAAGAGGCTCCGTACCATCGAGTGCGCCCGTTACGTCTTTCCCCGCTGGTCGGTGGTTTCCACTCTCGTTGCGGGCTTGGAGCCGGCCGCTTCCACAGTTGCCGGCATCGATGCCCTGTTGTCGGCCGAAGTGGTGCCGCTGGTGACCCTGTCCGAGCAGGCACGCCAGCTGCCTCAACACGAGGTCAGCAAGATCTACACCCATCTCCATGCCGGCTGGCGTGCCAGCAAGGCCGCCACCAAGCCGCTTTTGCCGCTGATCAACCTGTTCACCCCGCTGGTTCCGGCAGCCTCGCGCGGCGTGGTGCGCGGCCTGATCGACCTGATCGACGACCGCCGGCAGCTGGCGGCCTCCGACCTGCGGCGCATTCTGCGCGTGAAGGAAGTCGAACAGTCCTTCGAATCGGCAGCACTCTAGTGACCACATGAACAACGACCAGCTTTTCGACAAACCGCTGAAAATCGACAACCGCCCGATGTGGCTCATCCTCCTGGACCGCACGGCCCGCTACCAGGTGATGGCCGCCGTCGCGCTGGCGGTCGCTTTCCTGATCCGGCTGGCGCCCCCAGCCGGCCTCTCCGCCGACGGCTACCGCTCGCTGGTGCTGTTTGGCGCTACCGTCTTCTTCTGGATTTCCGGGCTGCTCCCCATAGCGGTCACCGCACTGCTCTCCATGGTGATGCTCCCCTTGCTGGGGATCATGGACGCCAAGAAGACCTACTCGATGTTCGGCAACGAGGCGGTCTTTTTCATCCTGGGGGCTTTCATCCTGGCCGCCGCCATGAACAGCACCGGCATTTCCACCCGGCTTGCCCGCGCCATGCTGGCCAAGTTCGGCAGGACGCCGTTACGCCTGGCCATCACCGTCTTTCTGCTGTCGGCCTTTCTTTCCTTCATCATGAGCGAACATGCCGTGGCGGCCATGCTGTTTCCGGTGGTCGGCGAACTGGCCACGGCGCTGGGGCTTCCCAAAGAGAAGAGCAACTATGGGCGGCTTCTCTTCATGTCCATGGCCTGGGGATGCATCATCGGCGGTATCGCCACTTTCCTGGGCGGGGCCCGGGCTCCGCTGGCCGCCGGCCTCTTGAAGGAAGCGACCGGGCTTCATTTCACCTTCCTGGAATGGACCACGGCCGCCTGCATGATCGTGCTTCCGCTGCTGATCATCGCGTTTTTGCTCCTTTCCCGGTTCTTCCCCGCCGACATTGAAAGCGTGGAGAGCGGCCGCAAGTTCCTCAACCAGAAGCGGCTGGAGACCGGCAAGATCGGCTACGACGAGATGCTCACCGCGCTGGTGATGGTCGCCACCGTCGCCTGCTGGCTGACCCTGGGCGAGAAAACCGGGCTGGCCGCCATTGCCATCCTGGGAGCCGCCGCTCTTTTCACCTTCAAGGTGGTTTCCTGGCAGAAGATCGAGGAGTACGTCAACTGGGGAATCATCCTGATGTACGGGGGGACCATCGCGCTCGCCTCTGCGCTGGAGAAAACCGGGGCCGCCGCCTGGATCGTGCAGAAGGGGATGGGAGGGCTCGCCACTTCGCCGCTTGCCATCATTGCCGTCATTTCCCTGGTGGCCATGGTGCTTACCGAGTGCATCAGCCACGCCGCGGTGGTCGCCATCCTGATGCCGGTCGGCATGGGGCTTTGCAAGAGCACCGGCATGGACCCGAAGGTGATGACGCTGGCCATCGCGCTGCCGGCGGGCCTTGCCTACTGCCTCCCCATGGGTACTCCCGCCACCGCTATCGCTTATGCCTCCGGCTACCTGAACAGCCGCGACATCATCGTCTCCGGTGTTATCGTGATGGCCATCTCCTGGCTGCTTTTCATGGGGTCGGTGCTGTTCGTCTGGCCCCTGATCGGGCTGAAGATCTGATCCCCGCCGGGAGCACTACGGCTGCGGCGGCTGTTGTTGCTGGATCACGGTGACCTCGCTGGTGGAGGAGGAGATGGTCACCTTGCCCGCCGTCTTGTCGATCTCTTCCAGGAGCCTGCTGGTGACCTTGCTCTTCACCAACCGGCGTATCTTGTACTCCACCACGTAACGCAGGGTGAACTCCATGTAGTTGTCCGTCACCGCCATCAGGACCATCGGTTTGACCATGGCGTTGTCGATCATGAACTTCCTGGTCATCGCCTGCCAGCGCTGCTCCGCCAGCGGGACATATTCGCCCACCACTTCATCGGCCACCCGCAGCATGATTTCCCGCGCCAGCTCGGCGTCGTTTCCGTAGTGGATGGGGACCATCACCTCATCCCAGACGAAGGGAAAGTCTCCGCTGTAGTTGTAGACGGGCTCCTTGAAGATGAAACTGTTGGCGATCCTGACGATTCTGCCGTTGTACTGATCCCCTTTTACCCACTGACCTAGCTCCATCACCGTCGTCCGCAGGATGCCGATATCGATCACGTCGCCTGTGATTCCCCCCAACTGCACCCTGTCCCCCAGCGTGAAGAACCCGCCGAAGGAGATGGCCACCCATCCCGCGATGCTGGTGATAACCTCCTGCAGCGCTACCGCCACTCCGGCGCCGACTACCCCGAGCGCTACCGTCCAGTGTTCCAGGTACTTGCTGAATACTCCGATCAGCAGGGCCGCGGCGGCAAGGTAGCCGCTCGCCTTGATCAGCCTGTGGAGCCGGTAGCGCAGTTCCGGCGGACGGGAAGGGCCCTCCAGTTTGCGGTGCATGAACTTCAAAACCATGCGCAGGACAACAAGCCCCGCCAGGACTATCAGGATTCTTGCCACCAGTGGATTGAGAAACCAGTCGCCCACTGTTTTCAGGTCCATATCCATCCTTTTAACTCCTGTAAACTGTTCTACACTGTCAAAGGACCGCGCAGTAGCTGGATCAGCAGTGGGAAACAGGACCGCTGGCAAGAATAAACTAAAATTAATGTCAGTTAAGCTATCGAACTTTATCCCTGCTGTCAAACCTGTGTCTCGACGCTCTCTCACTGCACGAGGACTGACATGGTCAAAGAGCAAAAAGGTCAACGTCTGGTAGCATATCCCCCTATCGAACGGCACGGTGTGATAGGCGACCGGCGAACCGCCGCCCTGGTAGCTGCCGACGGAACGGTGGACTGGCTCTGCCTCCCCGACTACGACGGCGACGCCATCTTCGGTAGTGTTTTGGACGTCGAGCTGGGGGGATTCTGGCGGATCGGCCCACGCGAGCCGGTGTTCGGCAGGCAGCGCTACCTGGAAAAGACAGCCGTCCTGGTGACCGAGTGGGATCTTTCGACTGGCAAGCTGGAACTGTGCGACGCCATGCCCTGGCCGGACGACCTGCGCCAGCATGAAGAGAGCGGACGCTGCATCCTGCGCAGGGTGAGGTGTCTGTCCGGCCGGGTGGCGATCTCCTGCCAGTTTCAGCCCCGCCCCAACTTCCAGTCCATGGCTAAGACAGAAAGAGCCGAGGCTGGAGGCCTGACCTTCTGGCAGGGTGACACGGAATATGTTTTCTGGAGCTCGTTGCCGGTAGAGCAGGCAGAGGGTGCACTCTGCGCATCGCTGGAGTTGAGGGAAGGGGAGGTCCATTGGGCTATCTTCGGTGCGGGGGGCGAGACCCCTGCTGGCAGCGCCAAGGAACTGGAAGC